>CAZZZP010000106.1:0-13155 GCA_964658635.1 Lichenicola sp.
TGCCGGGAGGGGGGGTCGAACCCCCACGAGGTTGCCCTCGGCGGATTTTGAGTCCCATTTTAGTGCTTTTGCAGCGTGTTGCATGGCATCGCACCAGACAGCATAACTCTATTCATTGCAACATGTAAAGGCGATATCACTCTCGCAGACTATCGCACCCAAAAGCAGAAAAGTTGGAAACCAACAGCCACCAAAACAGCCACCAGAAATTGGCATCTCCCAACAGTCTTTCCGCCTCTCGACCCTGAATTTGAGGGTTCTATCAGCACCGCATTCTTATGCGGTGGCTAGGCAAAATCCGTTCTCACTATCGCAGAAACGGACTACCTTCCGGGACGCCACAATACTAACAGCGTCACTAACAGCGTCCTTCAGGACAAGCGGAACTATCTCTTGAGGGATTCAGCGGTTGGAAGATTTCAGCCTTAGCGCCTCAGTCAAATCTTCATGCTCGAAGGCGGATGCTACGGTATTCATCTCAGCCGCTGCAATTCCGAGAGTTGTGGCTTCTTCTCTCCAACGCGAGACGGCCCTGCCGACTTCATATGCCGTCTGACGCGCTTGAGCAGGACTGAGGCGGAAGTGTTCCGCAACACTCAGAGCGAGCTCAAGCGAAGCGTCTCCATTTTGCTCATCAATGAGCGTGGACAAAATGCGCGGTCGGAACTGAACTGGAACGGGGTTGAGGTCGTAGGCCGGAGACAAGCTCCAACCTCGATTCCCTTCATAGAGGAATCCGTGGTTACGAAGATGATCGTCAGTATTCGAGATCAGAATCGAGAACACGATACGCCGCCAAAGTTCATGCAGATCTTCTGAGGGTGCGGCACCGTACCGCTGAATCGCATCGGCGATCTCCAGATAGCTTCTCGTCTCGTGGTCTACCGCTCCCAACATACTCATCGCCGAGAGGAATGGCCGCCTAGTAGTGCCTTCTCTGTCAAAGCGTCGCAGAAGGAAGACGGGTCTACCGGCAACTCTCTCTATCCGACCGGCGGCGGTATTGATTCCTGCGGCTGAAGCAAGCCGTAACGCCACAGCTTCCCAGAGAACGGTACTGATGAGGTCTCTATGGTGCGGGAACTTCGCAATGGCAAGTCCCCCGTCACGGTCCCTCACAGAGGCTTTCGGTCTGGCTCCTCCGAGAGATGACCCTGGTGCAAGCAGGAGCCGCAAATCCTCGGCTGTCTCTACTTCGTCGTAGACGTGCTCACTGGCAGCCAGAAGCGCAGGAAGTTCAATCAGCGGTGGTGTTCTGTGATCGACGACTTGATGCAAGAACGGGCCACCTTCCTTCTCAGCAAATCGAAGAGCGCCTTGGCGCGTCTCATCGTCCACCAGAAGCAGGTAATCACTCTCCCAGAGAGTACGCTGAGGCTCACCGGCTTTTCTCTCGCGTCTTGCCTCGGCGCGCATCATCAAGGCACGACCCCAGCGGTCGGGAGCCGAATCCCCCATCGCGCCAAAGAGACGCTTTCCAGCAGCGGTGTGATAGGGGGCAGCATCCATTTGAAGCGCTGGCTCCAGAGCAAATCGCTCCGGGTTCTGAAGCCATGCAGGGTCGTATTGGAAAGTGGCGCTCTCTGTCCTGTTGCGAACGCGGAGCCACAAACGCCCCACCAGGTGGGGCGTATTGCCGAGATCGACATAGACGAAGATTTGTTGGTCCGTCACTATTGCTTCCTCGCGTCTGACTTCGATGTGCGCCTCGGTCGGATTTCAATACGCTTGGGCAAGCGCTCCTCTTCCAGTGCAAGCCCTACCTCGTCCGATCTGGCTTCCGCAAGGTCGCGGAGTTTGTCGATCATGCCAAGTGCAAACAGGACGGCGGCATACGTTCCAATGGCTACACCGGGAGAGCCCTTTTCCAGCTTCACCAGTGTTGTGCGAGAGATGAACGCGCGTTGGGCCATGACCGCCACTGGAATGCGGCGACGCAGTCTCGCATCTCGGATGTCGCTTCCGAGCTTCCGAAGGGCATTTTTTACCGGAATGGGTAGAGTTTCCATCATCTCCATTACGTTCTCAATTATGAACGCAATAGCTTCTTGTGTCCATAATTATGAACACAAAATTCCCTCTCAGGACGCTCAGCCTGCAATCCGCTCGGGATGGTCAAAGCGTGCATACTGACGCAGGTCTGAAACCGGGATCAGGACTCTGCCACCAATTCTCCTGGCAGGCAATCTCTTCGTTGCTACGAGATAGTCAAGCGCACGCTGACTAATGGAAAGCATCTGAGACGCTTCTTCGCGGCTCACCAGCAGCTTATTTTGGGGTGCGACACTGACTCGTTGTGGGGGCTTCCGGCGATCAGTGTTGAACGCTGCCCCTGTATGCTCCCGCTTTGACGACTCTATGACACTGTTGTCGAAATCAATAAACCGTTCTGCCGACATATTCCCATCCCCTATTGCGATTTTTCGTACTCGTTCCTAAACTTTTCTGCCCTCAAGTGGCATCCTTACTGCATACTGAACTTTCCGCCTACGCGGTTTTGTGCCTACCGTCAAAGACTCAATCCGAACCCCATGCTTAGTTCCTTGTCCTGCACTGGCAGAGGCACGGTCTTTTGCGGTAGGCCGATAGCCTGCTCCGGCTTATAGGCGCTCTGGTGCGAAACATCATGCCCCAATACCTTCGGCAACTTCTCCAGACTGTCGGTAAATATCTGCGCGTCAAATTGACCGCGCGAGATCGAGACATAGGCCATACGGCTGTTGAGCAAATCCTTTGCAGCAAGCTCCGTGTCTACATTGACCAGCACACGCTCCGCCGTCTGGCCCTGGCTGGAGTAGCTGGTTACGGCGTAGCCGTGGTCAAGATGCGGATGGTGTTGCGGATTGAAATCTAAATGGCGCTCATTGTCCAACCGCAACCGCATGGTTCCATCCCGCTCGATACTCTCCACGGTTCCCAAGTCACGATTCGCAATCTTCAACTCCTGGCTGGGTGCAGTGAACTGTACTCGATCACCCACCGAGAACTTCCTCTCCTGCTCTCGGTAGACGGAGACTCCAACCTGACGACGCGGGTCATAGGTCGCCTGTTCCCCATTCGCCCGTGCCACGGTCAGAGTGTTCTCCTGGGCATTCACAGCGAGGATGCGGGCGTATTCTCCTTTCTCCATGCCAGTCTCCTTCGATGTACGCGAGTACCGCAAGATGTCATCGACCTGGTACTGTTGGGCCCAACTGCGGTCCGCGCCGGTTAGCTCCTGACGTGGAACAAGCGTCCGCACGGAATGCTCTTGCTTGCTCACAAGTCCACGCGATTGCAGCTCATCATGTATCCGCTGATTGATCTCGCTGCGCGAACGGTTGTCGGGCGAAACGACGAGTGTACCGCTAGGTGATTTGGCATACTCCCGCGCAATAGCGGCGATGCGTTCATCGTGTCCCTTTACCTGATGCACACGGCCCTGCTGGTCAAGGCTTTCGACTGCGGCTCTAACGTGGCCGCTTGCTAGCTGCTCGACGACCTGTCTCAACTCTGGATCGCGCTGGCGAACGATGTCATTCAGCGTCGCCGTCCGCATCCCTGCTTCTTGCAGTTGCGCGAATGGACGGCCCGCTTCAACGGCCTCATGTTGGCGGCTGTCTCCAACCAACAGCACACGATCGTTCCGATGGAGACGTTCGATGAACTCGTGCATCTGGCGCGTGGATGCAAGCGACGACTCGTCGATTACATATAAGCGCCTCTCTCCAGTGTCGGATTGGGTCCCTTTGGCAAGATGCCGCTGGAGAGTTGAGGTCTCCATGCCAGCCTCAGCCAATTTATGGGCTGCGCGAGATGTCGGCGCGAATCCTTCCACCCGGTAGCCCTGCGCTTCAGCACCCTCGCGGACAACGGAGAGCGTCGTTGTCTTGCCTGCGCCAGCGACACCATCGAGTCCAACAATCTTCTCGCGACTGATGAAGATCTCATCCACCGCTTTGCGTTGCGAACGATTCAACTCAGGGTGACGATCTTCTGTCCAGATTCGCAACTGTGGCGACACCAACATCGGGTCGCTATAGCTCCACTGATTGCCGCGCTGCATATGGCCAACGATCTCTCGTTCCATCCGCATCATCTCGGCAGTCGTATAGAGTGGCGCTGCTCGGCCATCTGTCCGTGTAATCTCCCGAAACTCCCCACGCGCCACCCGCTGTTCAAACTCCCGTCGCACCTGACTGTAGGAAGCCTGTCCCATGCTGCGGTCTATAGCCGCCTGTAGGATCGCGCGTTCGTCCTGAACAGCGGAGCGTTCAAAGACATGGTTGCGCGAATACGTCACTGACTGTTGCGCCGTCTTCTCCGGCTGCACATCGTGCCGCTGTTCGTGTGCCTTTGCAACGACACGATCTGCTTGATGGCCGAACCGAGCAGCAAGCTCGCGGTGCTGTTGCAAGACTTCTTCAGGTGAATGGAGTTCCTTACTATCGCGGGTACGATGAGCGGCAACTTGCGCCGCGCCCGCACCTTCTCTTCCAATCTGCTGCAGGTGTTCTTTGATCTGCACACGACGCGGGCTCGATGCCTCCAAATACTCCTGCGAATATCCCTTGATCTCAGGCTGCCCGTGCTTGCCGCGTTCGATCTCGTAGCCGAGGCCTTGCAGCCGCATCGCAAGCTCGGATCGGTATACCGTTGTCGCATACTGTTGCGACTGGAAAAGGCTTCTCTCTTGCAATGCGCGAGTCTGCCCATTCTCCCGCTCGGTCACGTTGAAAACGACGGCATGTGTATGAAGCTGTGGTGCAGCATAACCGTCTACGGGACGCGCTGTGTCATGCTCGAAGGTAGCGGCGACGAACTTGCCTGTTGTCTCCGGCGCATGGACGTTCCCAATGCGAGCTTGTGTGTACCGCTCCAACTCCTGCAATGCAACACGAACACTCTCGCGGTGCGCCTCGCGCACGCGATCATCGCCACCCACAAGGGCCGTAAGCGAAACAGACTTGGGTGCTGAGAACGTCGCATCCCACCCAGCGCGATGTTCTGAGCTGGTGATCTGCTTGCCGTACTGATTCTCGTAGGTCCTTGCGGGCTGATGCTTGACGAGCTGCGCGTCGTTCGCTGGATGCCGTCCTTCGCTCAATCGAGCAAACTCTTCAGCCCCTACGTTGCCATGCAAGCCCCACTCCTTGGCGAGGCTCCCCTGCCACTCGCTATGCCCCTGCTGATCTCGGCTCCAGTAGTTCTGTCGTTCCGAGGTGAACTCGCGCGCATGATACGTTCGCGCTTGTCCAGCAGATAGAGATTTAGAGATAGTCAACATACCTTGGCCCGTGAGACAGCAGATAGTTACTGTCTTGATTCCCATCGTAGCCGAGATTTGTGGATAAGTGGGTCGTTATTGCAAACTATTTTTTCTGCTCCTGATCGCTAAAACCCCTATGGCTATTGATTATTTCCATCTTAAGCAAAGTCATTAGTGGAGTAATGAACCGGTCATTTGAGTAACAATAACTTGTCCATTGGAAGAGTTATAGCTGACTTAATAGAGGCTCCATCCCTTGCTTGAGGGCAGTCTGAAACCACACCCTCTCATGCGTTCTGACTGGTGGAGTACATCCCTCAAGACACGGACACTTCGTCTCTCAAATACCTCTCGTCAAGCAGACCTTTGAGACGAGTTGAAGGAAGAGTAGCGCGAAGGCTATTTATGCTGTTTGACATTGAATAAAGAGATGCGAAATTGGCGGGCAATCGAACCGGGTTTACCCCGCTACATAAGAAGTCAAACTACTACTCAATCCACTTCGATTCGTCCCACGGTTCTGACGGCGACTGTGCCGCATCCGATGCCGACAATCCAGGGAAGATAGCCCGTCGCTGGGATAGTGGCTTTGCAGAGTTCGAAGCGAGTGGAGTGGCAAGTCCCCGTGCAGTAGGAACCCCGTCTTGAACTTCCTTCGATACTGGACGAGAACTCCCACGAAGACTCTCTGCATTGGAGGACTTGTTGAGACTGGATCGACGGCTGATTGTAGCGCTGAAGTTCGCCCACCTGAGCTGGATTTTTCTCTCATCAATCCAATGGGCAAGTCGCGACTGAATTCGAGCGCCAATCCCGTCTCGATTGTCGGGCCAATCGTCTCCATAATCCGATTCCCACTTTGGCTCCGAAACCTCTCGCCGAAGTTGTCTCCATTCTTCTCCAATCTCGTCCCTCATCATGAACGCCAGATACGCGATGACTACCCAGGTCGCAACACCATAGAGCAACGGTTCATTCATCAGTTGACGAAACGTCTTACCATCATAGAAATCTTCGCGAAGGAGCCTTTCGAGCTCGGTCGAATCCATGCTCTCTGCGGGCGTCCTCTCTATACCCGTCCATCCTTGCTCAGCAGCCGCAGACGAGAGTGACAAAGGGAGACCATTCCGGCTTCCCTCGGTGACATCGAAGGCGAACAGCCAATGTCTCTTACGGCCCGAAGCCGTCTCCATGAGCCATCGGATTTGAGTAAGCGTGTTGGGTTGATTTGCAGTCTCGGAACTGTGCCAATATGCCGCCAGATAATAACGCTCAAGTGGCGGAAGTTCCCACTTAAACCATGCCCAGAAGCCGAGCAATGGCAGGCATGGAAGGAGTGCCAGGATCAACGCGAACCTCCAAGGAAATGCAAACCGAATTCGGTGGAGTTTCATTACGGCTTGTCCGTGGGTTTGGGACTGTTCCGGCGACGCCTTTCGGCCATGTAATCTTGCGCCCTCCGCTCCTTAACAGAGTCCGAATAGGCTGACATCTTGCGTAAGTCTTCAGTGGTCAGTGGCCCTTCCGAAGCCCTGGCAAACAGATTCAACATCAGGGAGCGCATCCCCATCAGTTCCGCGAGCAGTATCTGGTCGGTCTGTTCGTCGTGATGGGTGCCACGGGCCTGCGCCAAAGCTGCCTCACGCAGCCACTCCCCAACCTTCTTCCCGGCGATTCCAGCCGCCGCTTCCACCTCACCGAATTCAGCGTCGGTCAGACGAGTAGCAATCGACCGTCCCCTGGCAGTTTCGTTGCTAGACGAACCAGAGGCATGTTGCGTGATTATTTGCGTCTTGTCGATAGAAGAGGCCATTGGTATACCGTGCCGCAATGCGGGTACTTGAACTTTGGATGCGGTCGCACGTGTCAGCGGTATCCACTCAGCCCGTAACGCTTCCCGTCGTGCTAACCCCGGCAATTTTGGCCGTTTACAAATGGAAACGCCCTGAAACGACTTTATTGAAAACAAAGGAGTTCCCGCCTGTAAACGAATAGGTGGTTTGCAGTTCCCTATTGGGGATGACGTGTCATACTTTCACCCGCTGCGCAGCAGCGTAGAGCTTTTGAAGGACGTTCGCGTAGGAACGTCACCCTGAACCCTCATCTTCAATCAAATCTCCAAGTCAACGATCTGCGGCTCATACACCAGCATGTAGTGTTCATTCAGCACGGAACCATTCACGAATTCGCATCCATCGCCAACACGCAGACGGCCGTGTCCTCCATGGATATGTCCAAAGAGATGCAACCTGGGCGCGACCTTCTCCACGACTTCTGCCAACTCTTCACAGCCCAAATGGTCGGTCATCGGACGGGACTGATCGAGAATTCCGAACGGCGGTCCATGAGTCACCAGGACATCTGTCCCCATCGGAATTTTGTCCCAATGTCGGCGTATCGGCGCGCCGCGCTGCACGTTGAAAGCCCAGTTGTTGAAGGGCGGCTGCACGGGTGATCCCCAGAACTTCAGACCTTCCACTTCGGCCCCAGAGTCCTCCAAATAGACGCCATTTGTGATGAGGGCGCGAGCTGGCATGGAATGTGACTCGAACAAGCGATCATGATTTCCTGCGATGACAATTTTGTGCGTATGAGACTGGCGGCCGAGCCATGCGTTGAAGTCGATGATCTCGCGCGGCGCATTGCCATAGGTCATGAAATCGCCCGCATGAATCAGGATGTCGCCCTCGGGCAAGCGGAGACCGGCGTGTTGTCCGTGGGTATCGCTGATACAGATGATTCGCACTTTCGCCATCGTCGGTAGCCTCGCAAAGCAGGTTGGATCGTAGGGAGTTTGGCTATGCGCGACGGCGCGCGTGCTGGATATTCACGCCACTTGTGTGCATCCGATAGTTCAGCATTTTGGAACTCACTAAGTATTGTGCACACGCAATTTCATCAGACAAGCGAAGTTGTCTGATGCGCAGAAGAGCCGCTCGCGGCAAAAGCAAGCAGCCCGACAGCCAGTTGGCTTGCTCCTCTTGATCTGGGTCGAAGTGTCTCAGCGCGAGACGACTCTTAGGATCGATATAAACCGTTCCTGGCACATGCTCCATTAGAAGGTGTGCGACCTCGTGCATAAGGTCGCTGTTCTGTCGGCCTTCAGAGTGAGCCGGGTTATAAACAATCAATGGAGGAGTTGTAGAGATCGTGATTGCCGACCAAATATCTTCATGCTCAGACAGCAATCTCCGGCACACAGCATCAGGCAGTGCTGGCAAATCCTGCGGCGTAACAATAGTGGCCTTCAGGTCCTCAGCTAACGCACGAGCTCTTATGGGCTCCCAAAGCTGCAGACCGCGCTGGCGGCGTGTCGCTTCGGCAGTTTGCTCGCACCACGTTTTGAAACCTCTCTTGAACATTTAGCTTTTCGTACTTGCAAACGCTTGTGCCGCCAGAATCAAGGCAGCAAGATCTTGTGCAGCTTGAGGGCTGTAATGGGCATCTGCCTTGAAGTGAACCGCTGCGACTGCTGTCGAAGACGAGGCGATAGGATGCGCCTCGATATCCTCGATTCCGAGGATATCGGCTGGGTCAAGTTTCAGCACAGAACATAGCTTTCCGAACGTCTCGATATCTGGAAGTTTGCCGCGCTCAATTCGAGAGAGTGTCGCGGCGCTGATACCAATCTCACGTGCAAACTCGCGCACACCCCGATCCCCGCGCTTCTCGATCAGCAACTTGCTGAGTTTAAGAATGTTCACGCCGTTTCTCCAAAGAAACGTGTTGCAGCTATTGACAGCCAGGAGAACTTCGGTCTACAGTCCGAATTGGGCCCTCGCGATACATGTTGCATGTTTGAAACATACCATCTACCGTTTCTCCTGCGGGAGTACATAGAGAGATTCTGCCATGATCGATGGCCACTTCTCGACGTACTGTTGGCGCAGAAGGCTGACGGTAGAAACACAATAAGGAGATGACATTATGGCAGCTGTTTACATTGAAGCACGGCCTAAAGGGCGCCCTGAAGGAACGCGCATTGACGACTATGTGGTAGAAACCCAGGGGGATCAAGTGCTTGAAACCTTCGGAACTCAGAAAGCAGCAATCGATTGGGCGAAGGCAAAGGGTCATTCCCCCCATGTAGCACGGGTTCGGCACCTGAACGACAAGAAGAAGCCTGACCACTGGCGGGCGGTCTAAGCTCGTTAGACTAATTTTTCATCGGAGGCACCATGAATGCAGCGAACATTACGCACGGCCTAAAGCTGGCTGGCGGCAACACAAGGATGTGGGTTGGGGTGCTGGTGATTGCGCTCGTCATGGCCATTGCACTCCACCTACTAGCGCAGGAAAGCAACAGACGGAAAATTGAACACGGGCACTTCGCATAACAGCCGCAACGGAAATGAGGTCGGTGGCGGTTCAGGTTCAGATTTCCTGTCCGTCGCCGGTCGTAGTCGGGATTCCATACAAAGAAATTCTAGGGAGGAAATCAGATGAAAGAGCCAGGACTGGACGGGCGACACCGCGACAAGACACCGCCAAAGGCGGGCGAGATTCAACAGAAACGAAGCGATACCTTGAATCGGAACTTGAGCAGACCGATTCCGCAGTTCCGTTCCGATGCCACTCTGGGAAGAATGCGCCAGGAGACAGGCAAGGTAAGCGAAGAAGCAGTTCGCAGAGCTGCCCGAATCATACGGCCAGATAAGGGCTGAAGGATATCTGGCTCTACCCTTAAGCCTTGTCTACTCTAGGAGCGATTGTTGCGCTTCAACCTAGCAGCAATCGCTTGGCATGATCGCACCGTCCGACTATGAGACGCGCTATCGCCTGTGTGGTGTTATCCACTTGTTCCAATGCCGGAAGCGCGGAGAATATCTTTTCCACGACCTCCAACACCCGACGGCGCACCATTGGCTTCGCAAGCCTCGCTTCTTCTGCAAACTGCTCGAAGTTGGGCGGCATCACCTTCTCGGATGAGTATTGACCGCCGAGTTTCATCGCCATGGTCCGGCTGACCTCGGGATAGTAAACGGTACTGAGGCTGTCATACAGAGGCGACAAACTGACCTGCATATCGTCGGTTCCAATGCCCCGGTAAAGCAGGGAGAAGTTCTTGCCGTGGGCATCATTGTTTCCAACGAGGTAGTTGAAGATCACTGCATCAAGCAGACGAGAGAGGTCGATGACAGGGGTACTCGAAACCTCGCGCAGCAAAGCAAAGCATTGCTTGAGCGACGGCCCGCCTTCTTTCTGATACTTCATCTCAGAGACGATCCCCAACGCTTGGCAGAAGTCCTCTTGATGCAGTCGCTCAAGAACCGGCTCTTGTCCAGAGTCCGCACGGAAGATGCGGTCGTACCGCTCCACCAGCAGGTACTCCATGCCTTCAATATTGCGCGCCTCTACCTTCGCTGTCGGAATCCCGATAGCGGCAGCGAGCTTCATACAGAGCGCCTCGTTGGCGACCACTCCCTCGAATCGATCTCCGCCCGGTTTCAAAATATGGGTGCTTGGCGCTCCGCCGAGGGGGAGCGAGATCTCGTCTCCATCGACGCGCACTGCGACCTTATCTTGCGCTCCAGCAAGCGAGAGGCGGATTCCCTCCTCGCCGGCGAGCAGCGGACGCTTGGGAAGCTCTCTGAGGACGGCGGCGAGTTCTTCGCTGGAGAGCGTTCGGTAACGATAGTCGCTCTCCGGCAACGGTTCGCCTGTGGGAACGAAGGTGATAGCTCCGGCGCATTCACCGCCGATCTGCTCCAGCATGGCGTAGTCATTGCGGGCGCTGATGCCGAGATTGCGTGCGATGATCTCGCGCTTGCTCTCTTCCGGCAGGATGCCGCCGAAGTATCCTCGACATTCGTTTCGAGAGAAGCGTTCTTTACGCAGCGGCAACGACTGTGACAGAGGAGAAGCACCTGGTCTGTCCAGCCAACCGTCCGCATACTCGAAGATCATCTGACCGCCATTATCCTGAGTGAGGTAGCCAACGAACTCGCTATGCAGGTAAACATCTAGGGTCTTAGCCATGCGCTATTCTCCTTTCCCCGCCGCTGAAGGCGGAACAAGCGTCAGCTTGATTCCCAGCGTTTGGAGGATGGTCAGAGCCTTCCCGATCTCACACGTTTCCTTACCCCGTTCGAGGTCCACGACGAAACGCAACCCCGTACCGGAGGTCAGCGCCAACTCCCTCTGAGTAACCCCGAGCCCTTTCCGAGTAGCTCGAATTAGTGCCCCAATTTGCTCAACCGTCGTCCTCATGGCGACCTCTACGATTCCCGTACGGGAATCTTAGCAGAACCGGGACAGCTTTTACACAAAAGAATCCCGAACGGGAATATTCCGCGTGAATGTAGCAGTAAAAGGGGGTATTCCCGTTCGGGCACATCGGTATCAATGCCAGTGTTATTCCACCACCGGGTGAACTGTTGTGCGACCAACCGGTGCAACGGAAATACCCCCGCAGTTTATAGCGAAGTTTCCTAATTGGAGTCCGCAAGTGATGTGGCAAACTAACCCCCTGCACCAGCCTCGCCGCCACCAGCAAAGAGACAAAAACACCTGCCTTGGGCAGAACTAATCTGTTGCCGACGTCCTTGAACTTATCGATGAGTCCCTTGGCCTGCTCTCAACAATTGAGCCGACCTCCAATGTAATTGTCCGCTTGTTCAGTGCGAAGTCACCGAACTATCAGCCAAGGCAGCAAATCAAAAGCCGATTTCGCCGGGGGCTATCAATCTCCTGCGCCGATGGTACGATCATCCACAGCATCGACATAGACGCAGTGGTGGGCTCAACATTGCAATAACACTATGACACTGGGAGAAGACGACTTGTCAGACCCGAAGACGTTGGCACCAGAACTTGTCGCGCTCGTACACCATGTAGAGCTAAGCAAGGCTGGATGGTGGAATATCGCCATTCAAAAGCTGTTATTCACGGCATTCCATCTTCATACCGATGGACTAACGCTGAGTGTCCCAGAGATTCGGGAAATGCTAGACAGTCGCTATTCACTCGATCTTGACGCTTCGACAATCAGCGAACAACTAAGCATCCTGGTATCCAGCGGAGAGGTTTTTGAACTTGAGTCGGGACGATTCAAAGCCTCTGAGAAGGCTCTACAGGCTTGCGAATCCGAGATCGCTGCCGCTGTCTCGTTGGAAGCTTCAGTCAAGAGCCGCTTCAGGGATCTCCTTCTGAAGCACTGTCCAACGTCGGACCCAGATCTCTCTTGGTTGTATTTCATCAATCGATTCCTTGTTCCTCTCGTTAGTCAAATGGGAGCGAATACGTATCACCTTTTAACGGGCTCACAAAGTTTTGAGAGATTACCCCAGATTAGTGACTTCGTCGAATGCTTCGACCCAATCCTCGCAGAGAGCCTCGACAGGTTTTTACGGGAATTCCTAGACCCAAAGGAAGCACCGCTTCGTCGTTTCGTACTGAGGACAATGAACGCATTCTTCGTAGTGCGAGCAGGGGGACTAAACGAGACTACCGTCAATAAGCTGGCACACAGCGCGGAGGCATTTAAAGCCACGCTCTTTTGTGACAGCAATGTACTGTTTTCCCTTTTAGGCTTGCATGATAACCCGGCAGACGAGAGTTCCCGCACGCTACTACGACTCGTTCACCGCCTTTCTAAGTCAATGCCAATCAGTTTGCGAGTGCTGCCGCCTACGCTCGACGAGATGAAGCGAGCCATCAAGGCGAGCCAAGAGGCTGTCATTAACATGCGAGTCTCACCGAGCCTATTGCAGCCAGCGATCAACGCCGGCCTCAAAGGGATAACAGTAAGATACCTAGAGCTTTCCGCAGAACGTAAAGGCACGGTCGCTCCGGCAGATTATTTCGAGCCTTACCTGAAAAATCTAGTCACCATACTCCGTGACAATGGCGTGGAATTATTCAATAAAGACCTGGCCACGTACAAGACCAATCAAGAAGTCATTGAC
>CAZZZP010000107.1:0-13143 GCA_964658635.1 Lichenicola sp.
TGGCTCGCTCAATCCAAGCCATCAACAGCTTCTACAGAACTCTACGGACTCAATCGTTGAAGTCGGACTGTACAAAAAGTGGATTGCGATACGTATGTGGCGTGCCTACCGTGATCGCTCCCGAGCCCGGATCCTGGTTTACGTTCGCCCAGACTCCACGGTTGAAGATCTGCACTGGAAAGTCACCCGATGCCGGGTAACCAATATTCTGTACGAAGCTCGTATTCGGCGAACCCTGGTAGATATAGGAGAAGAGACCGAAGTCCGAACTCCAGCTATGGAGATACTTCGTCTCGTAGTAGACATATCCCTTTACCTTGTTCGGGCGATCGGTCGGGATACGTCCGCTCGAAGATCCGCCCAGTGAGTTGTATGAGAAGTAAGGTTCATCGAACGCACGGCTATTGTTCGGTGAATTGCGCCCGCCATTGTCGCCATCCGAAAGATCCGAACTCGTTAGCCCCGTGTAGTTTCCGCGGAAGTAGCTATAAGTGTAGGAGAGCATTCCAGCGAAGCCGTGGCTCCCCGTAACATTCATCCGAGCCTCCACGCCGTCGTAGCTACGCGCCGCTGGAATCGTCTGGTTCGGAGGAAGTCCGCCAGCACCTGCCTGGCAGTTCGTTGCGCCGCTGCCATAGAGGAAGTTGCAGAAGTTCTCGAAGGTGTTATTGATGCCATACCCGGGATTGACGATGACGAACGTCTCACCCGAGTTTGGATTGAAGACCGAGCTGTCTTCAATCACTCGATCGAGTCTCCTCCGGTCGTAACGAGCCTCGAGCGCGATCTTGGAGCTCAGCTGGTAATCCACGCCAAACACCGACTCATGCTGCTGGTAAGGCTTCAGGCTCGGGGCTACCCCTTCTTCCGTCGCGCTGCAGGTCGAGCATGTCGTCGGGAAGCCGCGGAAGTTTACGTTCTCGATGAAGTTCGTGCCGGCCGGAGACGTCCCGGCCGGCAGACCGGCAAAGTTGGCCGTCGACGACGAGTTCGGTCCACTGCAGTAACGGCCGTTCGAATCGAAGGCAGGGTTCATCGCAGTGTACGCAGTGCTTAACGTGTAGTAGCAGTTCTGCCAGTACTGGCCACCAAACGAACTGATCGCCAGGTTCAGCTTCATGATGTCGTAGAACTTACCGTAGCTGCCGAATACCTTCGCCTTGCCGTTCTGGAATACATCCCACGACGCGCCTACACGAGGAGCGAGCTTGTCACCCCACCCAAAGTTAATCGGGTGAGCCGGAACGTTCGGTCCCGGTGCAGCTTCGCCCGGTAGAAATTCCTTCTCGTCGCGAAGGCCGGCGTCGATCGTCAGACCTTTGCCAATCGTCCATGAGTCCTGCCCGAACAGGCCGTTGTTATAGCTGATCGCATGACCATTCGACCCGTAGTCATACACATAAGCGTAGCCGCTGGTGCCCCTGCGGCAAACCTTGAAAGGTAAAGCTTAGGCAGGCTAGAGGGGCCGCAGAACCAGGAAATTGTGAAGATGAAATGCTCGACTGCAATTCTTATTCCAAAGCGGAGGGCGCGCCCATGAGTCAAGTTCCAGAGTGGTCGATTCAAAGCCAGTACCCCCACCCGTCATGAACAGAGGCTGAATCGGCAGGGAAGCGCCTCTGAACCCGGTTGAGTCGCTACCTGCACCGTTCGTCCCTGAACTCTGGCGCTGCAGTCGGATTGCCTGGAAATTGAAAAGTTGATGAATCTTCCAAAAACAATAGATCGCGTGGGCGTCACCGTGCCTTCGGCGCACGCAATGGTCGGGTAACTTCCGTCAGCCCGCGGACTACTTCACGGAAAGAGCATCTGGCAGCAACCGCAATGATGAGCGAAGACGTGCGTGATCCTCAATCCAGCGCGACGGGGCTTCTCCTCCTCGCCTCCGCCCGCAAAAAACCTCCCAGGGGCCCCTGCCTTTTCAGAAATCCGCCAGGCAACCCCGCGCACCGGTTGCCCCTCAAGATCCTGCCCTTCGATGAAATCTATTGTCATATCTTCGTGAATATTCCGAAAATAGTAGGAAAATCCAAGACTGCCTGACGTTGATGTCGCGCAATCGCAGATTGCGTTTCCCCGGGCTTCCGGGGAGCCGGTTGTTTGTTGATTGGACTAAAGGTCTGCGTGGAATCGCCACCTTTGGGGCAACCCGAATGGTTTGGCAGTGGGATTGCAACAACCGTAGCAGCAGGGCTCTAAGCCAGTAACCCAACGAACCAAACCCCACACGTTTGAGGACTCCCACCTGATGCTCAAGAAACAGCTGTACCCCGTTGTTCTAGCTTCACTGTTCGCGTTCTCCGCCTCCCTCTCCCCTCTCAGCGCAGCAGACGTCAATGGCCGTATCAAGGGCACCGTTGTAGACTCTGCCGGCGCCGTAGTACCTAGTGCCACGATCATAGCCACGAACCAGAACACGGGCGTCAAGTTCAGTACTGTCACACAAAAAGATGGTGTCTACCTCTTCCCGCAGCTGCCGATCGGTACATACAACATCACGGCGACCGCGCCTGGCTTCAAGGCCTTCTCGGCTTCAGGAATCGTCCTGAACATCGATCAGGAGTACATCGAGTCGGTGCAGTTTACCTCCGGCAGCGCGTCCGAGACCGTTAGCGTCGACGCAGACGCCGTCCAGGTCAACACGACCGACAGCCAGCTGAACAACATCGTCGAATCGGCCCAGATGGTGGAGTTACCCAACATCAGCCGCAGCTTCACCGGTTTCGAACTCATCGAGCCAGGCGTGCAGGCCTCGTCTGACCGTTTCGGAGGTTACTCTGCCGACGGCGCTCAGACGCAGCAGTCCAGCTTCCTCATCAACGGCGCGGACGTAAACGACCTGGCCATCAACACGGTCGGTCTCAGCCCCGTACTCGATGCGGTCGCCGAGTTCAACCTGGTCACCGGCCCGCTCAACGCCGAGTATGACCGCAACTCGGGCGGCATCGTAAATGCAACCCTGAAGCAGGGTACAAACGCCTTCCATGGCGACGTCTACGAGTTCTATCGCGACACCTTCCTGAACACCGGCGGCTTCTTTCAGAATGTCGCCGCGACTCCAACTACTCCTCAGCACAAGAACGTGAGCCCGTATCACGAGAACATCTTCGGCGGAACTCTCGGTGGACCCGTCCTCAAAGACAAGCTCTTCTTCTTCGGAGCCTATGAAGGCAGGCGTTCCCGCTCCCCGAATAACAACAGCGCCAGCACCACGACCGTCTTCTCGGCAGCGCAGCTCGCAGGCGACTTCTCCGACGATCTGGGCACCAGCTCGCTCGGATACTCGTTCTCGTCCGCTCCCATTCCGGGAACCCTGAATATCCCCGGCTGCGGGCCTGTAGCAGGCGTCGCGTATACATGGGCCGCGTGTGCTGCCAAGAACGGTGGCAAATTCCCCACCACATCTTTCAATCCCATCGCTGCGGCACTGACCGCAAAGTACGTTCCAGCAGCAAACCAGGGAACTAACAGCTACGTCTTCAACAACGTCGCTGCGCTGTCTCAGAATCAGTACCTCGGTCGCGCGGATTACGCTCCGACGACCAAGGATCAGCTGTCTGTCATCTACATCAAGCAGAAGAGCAACACTGTTTCCACCACTCCTTTCACCGGCGCCACGCTCCCCGGCTTCGGCGAACTTGACGGCAACAATATCGATGCCGCCACGGTCGACTACGTCCGTCAGCTCTCAAGCTCCACGGTGAATGACTTCGCCGTACACTACACCCGCTTCAATCTTGCCATCGTCAACCCGGTCAACAACGTCGATCCCGCTAGCCTCGGGTTCTCCATCTTCCCCCAGGTCCCCGCATACAACAGCGTTCCGACCATCAATACCGGCTACTTCTCCCTCGGGTTCAGCACCAACGGGCCTCAGCCGCGAATCGATCAGACCTACCAGATCGATGACAGCATCTCGAAGTCGCTCGGTCATCACTCCCTCAAGTTTGGTTACGACGGACGCAAGTTTCAGGTCTCCAATCCCTTTTCGGCCAATGCGAACGGTGCCTACAACTACAACACCGGTACTGCTTTCGGCTCAGGCGATCCCGGCCTCGACTTCCTCCTCGGCAACCCGGCAAGCTACGCGCAGGGTTCGGGCGCAATCATCCAGGCCTATGCGTTCCTGAACTACTTCTACGCCCAGGACAACTGGAAGGTGACCGACGCCTTCACCCTCAACTACGGCCTCGGTTACCAGATCGACACTCCTCTCCATAACATCCAGTATGGCCAGGAAGCGATCGCCTGCTTCATCCCCGGGCAGCAGTCAAACGTCTTTGCCAATGCCCCCATCGGCATGAACTACCCCGGCGATCCGGGCTGTTCCAACTCGGCACAGGCCACCACCCGCTACGCGGACTTCGGACCTCGCATCGGGTTCGCCTACGCTCCCGACCTTGGCTTCCTGTCCGGTGGCCAGTCCAAGAAGCTCTCCATCCGCGGCGGCTTCGGCATCTACTACAACCGCACCGAAGAGGAGACTTCTCTCAACAACCTCCAGACGCCTCCCTTCGGGCAAAGCACAAGTGGCGCGAAGGATTACGGTGCACTCGCGCCCGCCTTCGCTAACCCGTTCCAGGACATCGATACCGGTCAGGTCTACAAGAATAAGTTCCCGTTCACCTTCCCCGTCAAGGGACAGGCGATCGACTACTCCATCTACGAACCGATGGCGTTCAACACCTACGATAAGAACTTCCGTTCGCCCTACGCGGAAAACTTCGAACTCTCCATCGAGCGGGAACTGCCTGCGAAGACGATTGCTCGCTTGAGCTACGTCGGTTCGCTGGCCCATCATAACCAGATCACCTACGAAGGTGACCCCATCACCGCGGCGGGACACGCTGCCTGCCTCGCCGCTACAAAGACCTGCGGAAGCCCCACAACCTCCGGCTATCGTGACCTGCAGAATTACTTCTACGTCAACCACACCCAGTACGGCATCATCGACCCCAACACGGGAATCCCCGCCTACCCGGCGATCGGAACCGTCACCTCGGCCGGTTCGTCGAACTACCACGCACTGCAGGCCAGCATCCTCAAGACCGCAACCCACGGCCTGGAATTCCAGCTCAGCTATACCCTGGCGAAGGCCATGGATGATGGCTCCGGCTACGAAAACTCCGGCTACGGTGGCACCACCCGTGGCTACAACCAGTTCGACAAGACCCTCAACTACGGACCGTCCACCTTCGACGCGCGCCAGAGGCTCGTCTTCGCTCCTGTCTACATCGTGCCCAGCCTGCCCGGACACAGTGCTTTCGCTCCTATCAACCTGGCCCTCTCCGGCTGGCAGATCAGCGGAATCAGCTCGGTTGCAACCGGCTTCCCGTTTGATATCTCTTACGGTGGCGGTTCTTCCAACTCCCTCTATTGCTCCGCTGGCTTCTCCTTCTACGCCTGCCCGGATGAGCCTAACCAGACCGGTCCGCTGGTACGCAGCAATCCCCGCACCTTTGTTCCGGGAACGAACCGTACCCAGTGGTTCTCTGCCGCTGCCTCGGGTCTCTCCCAGGCTCCGCTCGGAAGCTTCGGAAATGAGTCCCGTGATCGTTACCACGGACCTGGCCTCATCAACACTGACCTGATCCTCGCCAAGAACTTCAACCTCAACTCCGAAGGCACGCGCCGCCTCCAGATCCGCATGGAGAGCGACAACGTCTTCAATCACACCAACTTCAACAATCCCAACAGCACCGTTTCGAGCACCGTCAAGGGCGAAACCCTGGCGACGCCGGGGACCCTGTCCTACGGGAGCGCGGGCCAGATCACCACGGCTGCTCAGGCTCGTCGAACCCAGCTCGCTGCGAAGATCTACTTCTAGCCGCGACCCGCTCCCAAACTCAGCAAAGGCACCCGCAAGGGTGCCTTTGCTGCCTCCCCCAAACCCCGCCAAAGCCTATCTTCCCCTCGCCAAACAGCCTATAATCAAAGATAAATCATGGCTGACGAACTCTTTCCGCAGGACCCTGAAGTTCCCTCCCCGCAGGACGCAAATTCCAATACCCCGCCGCCCGCAGGCTCCCCGCCTGACAATCCCAACACGGTGAAGGGTCGCGGCGCGCTGTCCATGCTCTCGATCAATATCGAGGAGGAGATGCGCCGGTCCTACCTCGATTACTCCATGTCCGTCATCATCGGGCGTGCGCTGCCCGACGTCCGCGACGGTCTAAAGCCCGTCCACCGCCGCATCCTCTACGGCATGCAGGAGATGGGCCTCCAGTTCAACAAGAAGTACACGAAATCCGCCAAGGTCGTCGGCCACGTCATGGGCAACTACCACCCGCACGGCGACTCCGCCATCTACGACACCATGGTCCGCCTCGCGCAGCCCTTCTCGTTGCGCTACATCATGGTCGATGGCCAGGGAAACTTCGGTTCCGTCGACGGCGACCCACCCGCCGCCATGCGTTACACCGAGTCGCGCCTCACCCGCATCGCCGGTGAAATGCTCGCCGACATCGACATGGACACCGTCGATTTCGTTCCAAACTACGACGAATCGACCGTCGAGCCCTCCGTCCTGCCCGCGCGCATCCCGAATCTCATCGTCAACGGCAGCTCCGGCATTGCCGTCGGTATGGCGACCAACATCCCGCCACACAACCTCACCGAGGTCGTCAACGCCGCCATTGCGCTGCTCACCAAGTCGCCCCAGGACCACCGCTCCGACCTCGACCTCGTCCTGGAGCACGTCCTCGGCCCCGACTTCCCGACCGGCGGCTTCATCTTCGGCAAGTCCAACATCCGCAATAGCTACGCCACCGGCCGCGGCCGCTTCATGATGCGCGCCCGCACCCACACCGAGAAGATCTCCGGCGGCCGCGAAGCCATCATCGTCACCGAGATCCCCTACCAGGTCAACAAATCCAAGCTCATCGAGCGCATCGCCGAGCTGGTCAACGAAGGCATCATCACCGACATCGCACGCGACGAGTTCCGCGACGAGTCCGACCGCGACGGCATGCGCATCCACATCGGCCTCAAGCGCGGCGCCGAGTCCCAGATCGTGCTGAATCAGCTGCACAAGCACACCTCCATGCAGGAAGGGTTCTCCATGATCTTCCTGGCCGTGCACAACGGCCAGCCCAAGGAGCTCCCGCTCGACCATGCCATCCGCGCCTTCCTCGATCACCGCCAGGATGTCGTTCGCCGGCGCACCGCCTTCCTCCTCGCCAAGGCCCGCGACCGCGAGCACATCCTGCTCGGCTACCAGATCGCGCTCGACCACCTCGACCAGGTCATCCGCATCATCCGCCAGTCGGTCAGCCGGGCCGACGCCCGCGAGAACCTCTTCGCCTACTTCTCCAACCGCACCATCAACCTCCGCGGCACCGAGATCGCCGGTATCACGCTCGACCCCGCCAAGTACGGAATCGATCCCAACACGCTGCCGGCCAGCTCCACCACCGCCGCCGGCGCGACCCTCATCCTCTCGCTCCGCCAGATCGACGCCATCCTCGAGCTGCAGCTCTATCGCCTCACCCAGCTTTCGATCGACGAGCTCCTCCGCGAGCTCGGCCAGATCCGCGAGAACATCGCCGAGTACGAGTCCATTCTCAACTCCGCCTCGAAGCTCCGCGCCGTCATCGCTCAGGAACTCGCCGATGTCCGCGACAAGTACGGCGACCCACGCCGCACCCACATCCTCGACGAGACCGTCGACATGACGCTTGAAGACCTCATCGCCGACGAGCAGGTCGCCGTCACCGTCTCGCACACCGGCTACCTCAAGCGCACGCCACTCTCCACCTACCGCCAGCAGCGCCGCGGTGGCACCGGGCGCATCGGCATGAAGACCCGCGACGAAGACTTCGTCGCCCAGCTCATCATCGATTCCACCCACGCCTTCCTCCTTTGCTTCACCAACACCGGCCGCGTCTACTGGCTCAAGGTGTACGAGGTCCCCGACGTCGGCACCGTCGGCAAGGGCAAGGCCATGGCCTCGCTGGTCGATCTCCAGCCGGGCGAAAAGGTCGTCACCATCCTCCCCGTCCGCAACCTCACCGAAGAAGGCAAGAACATCCTCTTCGCCACCCGCAACGGCACCGTCAAGAAGACGCCGCTCAGGGACTTCTCGAATGTCATGGCCCGCGGCATCATCGCCATCGGCATCGACAAGAACGACGAGCTCGTCACCGCGCGCATCACCGACGGCCAGCAGGTCATCTTCCTCGCTACCCGCGACGGCATGGCCATCCGCTTCAACGAGCAGGACCTTCGCCCCATGGGACGCCCCGCAACCGGCAACCGCGGCATCAATCTCCGCAAGGGTGACTACGTCATCGGCGCTGCCGTCACCCCGTCCCCCGAGTTCCGCGAACGCCAGCGCCGCGAAAAAGCCGCCGAACTCGGCCTCACCTCGCAGCTCGAGCAGGTCATCGGAGAGGTCCCCGTAGACGCCGCACCATCCTTCCGCGAGGCCGGCGCCGCCGCATCCTCCTCGAAGGCCGATGGCCAGGAGATCCTTGGCGCAGATACCTCCGAGATGGACTCCGCCGCGCAGGCCAAGCTCGACAAGCTGGACGAGAAGCTGGGGCTTACCCCCTGCCTCATCCTGACCGTCAGTGAAAGCGGCTTCGGCAAACGCACCGATGTCGATCGCTATCGCCTTCAGTCCCGCGGGGGCACCGGCGTCATCAACATGAAGACCACCCCCAAGGTGGGCAAAGTCGCAAGCATCCAGCTCGTCGACGACACCACCGAGATGATGGTCATCTCCCAGTTCGGGAAAATCATCCGCATCGATACCAAGCAGGTCCGCTCCGCCGGCCGCTCCACCTCCGGCGTCAAGCTGCTCGACCTCGACAAGGACGACAAGGTAGCCGCAGCCATGACCATCCCGCCAGAGGATGCAAAGGTGCAACCGGAAGACGGAACGTTGTTGCAGTAGAAGATACCGCCATGCTCCGCCTTCATTCGGGGTGCTAATATCCAACCACCCGGAAATGAAGGTGGCCGGCCGCAGTGCAAGCGAGCCGTCAACGCGCGCAGTCTTCAAGTGTGAGGTCGAATGGCTGAAAGTATTCAAGACAGAGTGTTGCGGGTGATCGCCACGGCGCGACAGCGGCCCGTCGACTCGGTGACTCCCGATAGTACCTTCGAAGATCTGGGAATTGACTCGCTCGACCGACTGAATCTTCTCTTCGACCTGGAGGGCGAGTTCGACATCCAGATCGATGACGAACAGGCGAAATCCGTCACAACTGTTCGCGAGATGATTGACGGCATCACCCTGCTGGTGGCCGCAAAAAACAATTCCACTTCGAATCCCTCGCCGGCCATCGGATGATCAGGGTCGTTATCACCGGCATGGGTGTCATCAGCCCCCTCGGCAATGATCCCGAGGCCTTCTGGCGATCCCTCGCTGGCGGGACATCCGCTATCGCTCCCATGCAGGCCTTCACCGCAGAACAGATCCGCTTCAACAACGCGGCTGAGGTCCGCGGCTACAAGCCCGAAGATCACTTCTCGGCCAAGGAACTCGCCTTTCTGGATCGCTTCGCCCAGTTCGCCATGGTCGCCGCTGACCAGGCCGTCGCGCAATCCGGCATTACCTTTACCGATGCGCTCCAGGAAGACGCCGCCATCGTTACCGGCTCCTGCCTCGGCGGCCGCGGCGCCGAAGAGGCCGGCTACTACGAGCTCTTCCACCACAACCGCACCCGCGTCCACCCCCTCACCATCCCGCTCAGCATGAGCAACTCCGGCGCCAGCCACATCTCCATGAAGTACGGCCTGCGCGGCCCTGCTTACACCATCTCGACCGCCTGCTCGTCCTCCGCGCACGCCATCGGCCAGGCCTTCTGGATGGTGCGCTCCGGCGCCGCGCCCATGGCCATCGCCGGCGGCAGCGAGGCTCCGCTCTTCCTCGGCAGCCTCAAGGCATGGGAGGCCATGCGCGTCATCAGCAAGGACACCTGCCGTCCGTTCTCCGCTGACCGTTCCGGCCTCGTGCTCGGCGAGGGCGGAGCCATGCTCGTCCTCGAACCCCTCGAAGCCGCGCTCGCCCGCGGCGCCAAACCTTTAGCCGAGATCGTCGGCTTCGGCATGACCTCGGACGCCGCCCACCTCACCCTTCCCTCCGGCTCAGGCGCCGCCCGCGCTATGACCAAGGCCATCCGCGACTCCGGCCTCGCCCCCGAGCAATTCGGCTACATCAACGCCCACGGCACCGCCACCGCAGCCAACGACAAGACCGAAACCGCCGCTATCCGAGCCGTCTTCGGCGCCCACGCCGACTCGCTTGCCATCAGCTCCACCAAGTCCATGCACGGCCACACCCTCGGAGCCGCCGGCGCGGTCGAAGCCGTCGCCTCCATCCTCGCCCTCCGAAACGGCATCCTCCCGCCGACCGCAAACTACACCACCCCCGACCCCGAGTGCGACCTCGACGTCATCCCCAACACCGCCCGGCCCACCCAGGTCGAAGCCTGCCTCTCCAACTCCTTCGCCTTCGGCGGTCTCAACGCGGTCCTCGCGTTCAAAGCCATCTAACCTCTAATACTTCCCTAGACCCCGAACCCACGCGACCGACCGCTCCACCCCATCCTCAATCGACACCCCTGGCCGAAACCCCAGTTCCCGCGCCGCCTTCGCAATCGGAAACTCCTGGTCCCTTCCCAGCAGGTAGACCGCATGCCGTGTCAGCAGCGGCCGCCCGCTCAGCCCCAGCCACCGGTGCGGAGCTTCGCAGACCCGCGCCACCCCCATCGCCGCCCCGAAAGAAAGATCGATCCAGGGCATCCGCACCTTCAGCCCCCGCGCCATCATCCCCAGGTACTCAAGCCACGTCACCCCGGTTCCATCGCTCAGGTTATAAGCCTGCCCCAGCGCATGCGAAGCCACGGACGCAAGCATCATCGCCTCGGCCACATTGTCGACATACGTAAACCCACCCGGCGCCCGCCCGCCATCGATCGTGGCCATCATCCTCTGCCGCAGCATCTTCGCAATCTCCAGCGTGAAATCCTTCCCCCGCGGCCCAAAGATCGTCGCCGGCCGCACTACCGTCACCGGCAGCCCCTCCTCGCGAAATGCCCGCCAGACCGCCTGCTCGCCCAGCCCCTTCGTCCGGTTATACGGCAGCCCCGCGTCCACAAAAGGAGCCTCTTCCCCGCACACCACCTCCGGATACCCATAGATATCCGCCGTACTCACATGCACCAGGCGCTCCAGCCGCCGCGCACCCCGCGCCGCCCGCAGCAGGTTCTCCGTTCCCGTCACATTCGCTGAAAAATAAGTCTCCCACGGAGCCCAGTCTGTCGAGCAAGCCGCACAATGAAAGACCACCCGCGCATCCGCTACCGCCGCGGCCAGCGCCTCCCGGTCACCCAGATCCCCCCGCACCACCCGCAGCTTCAGCCCATCCAGATGCCGCAGGTCCGAGCTCCCCCTCGCCAGCAGCACCACCTCCTCGCCGCGCGCCACCAGCATCTCCGCCAGCCGCCCACCCAGGAAGCCGCTCGCCCCCGTAACCAGCACCGCCACGTCTAGTTCGCAGCCATCTTCTCGAACACATCCAGCACAAAGTCCAGGTGCGCCTCGGTGTGCGCCGCCGTCACGCAAAGCCGCAACCTCGCCAGCCCCTGCGACACCGCCGGAAACATCACCGGGGCCGCAATAATCCCGAAATCCCGCAGCCTCCGCGCAAACAGCGCCGTCCGCGCCTCGTCCTTCAGAATCACCGGGATCACCGCCGTCTCCGATAGCCCCGTATCGTACCCCAGCGCCTGCAGCCCCTTGCGCAGATAGTTGCCGTTATCCCGCAGCCGCGTCACCCGCTCCGGCTCGTCCTTCAGAATCGCCAGCGCCGTCGTAATCGCCGCCACCGATCCCGCGCCCAGCGCCGCCGAGAAGATATAAGGAGACGACGCATGCTGCAGAAAGATCCCTACCTCCTGCGACACCGCCACAAACCCGCCGCTCGACGGGATCGACTTCGCCAGCGACCCCGTCCAGATGTCCACCTCGCTCGTCGCCACGCCAAAGTGCTCGTCCGTCCCCCGGCCCGTCGCACCCAGCACGCCCGAAGCATGCGCCTCGTCAATCATCAGAAAGCAGCCAAACTCCTTCTTCAGCGCAATCAGCTCCGGCAGGCAGCAGATATCGCCATCCATCGAAAACACGCCGTCCGAGATGATCACCGTCCGCTTCGCCGCATTCGGCTTCTGCAGCTCTTCCCGCGCCGACCCCGCATCGTTATGCCGAAACCGCTGCACCGTCACCCCGGTCATCCGGCACGCGTCATGCAGGCTCCGGTGGCACAGCTCGTCGATAATCACCCGGTCCCCCGGCCCAAACAGCCCGTAGATCGCCCCCAGGTTCGCCATATACCCACTGCTGAACGTCAGCGCGTCCTCGGTCCCCTTGTACGCCGCCAGCTCCTGCTCCATCTGCCGGTGGATATCGAGCGTCCCCGTCAGCAGCCGCGCCCCGCTCGTACTCGTCCCATAGTGCCGGACGGCATCAATCGCCGCCTCGTCGATCCGCCTGTCGCCGATCAGCCCCAGGTAGTCGTAGCTCGACATCATCAGCATCTGGTGGCCATCCGCCACCACGTTCGGCCCCGCCTTCGCCTCAAGCGGCATGTGGTACGGATACGCGTCCACCGAGACCGCCAGCGCCGTATTCTCAAACACCCGCCGAGCCCGCGCATCCAGCAGGTCGCTCCGCCCAAAGCTCCACGAGCGGCCAGGGGTGAAATATTCACCGAACATCCCCCCATGGGAGGACGCAAACTGCTTTTCGGGCGTAGAAGGGCTGGAGGTAGAGGTCGGCGACTCGATCATCTTCTTGATGTTAGCTGAACCCGTTCACATTCGCGCAATGAAAGACACGCGACTTCCCGCACCATCAATCAGACGCAAGCTGGACTGCCGCTAACCCACCGCCGGTGCCCATCGCCGCCCGCTACCCCGCTACCCCGCGCAGACATCCGAGAGACCTCTCCAAGGACAACGAACAGATCATCTAAGTTTGCATTCGCATAAGAACCCGGCTCCAGCCGTGCCGTGAGTGCATCCCTCTCGCCGGTTCGCTCTCGTCCGTGACAAGCGAAGTTTCCGAAAACTCCGTCTCCCAGGAGTCAAGTCCCGATCGTTCTGTAGATTGTCTTTCCTTAGGGTAGTTGTTGGTTGT
>CAZZZP010000108.1:0-9355 GCA_964658635.1 Lichenicola sp.
CCACTCTTGCCCGCACGAGCCGCCTCAACTGCCGCATTTGAGGCAAGAACATTCGTCTGGAAGGCAATTTCATCGATCACCTTGATCACCCTCGCAACTTTGACGCTGGAGGTGGAGATCGCTTCCATGGCTGAGGCCATCTCGGTCTGCATGGAGAGAACCCGCTGCATGCTGAGCGCGGAGGTAAGAGCAGTCCCTCCCATATACGCCGGCATGAAGCCGAAGCCAAGCAGGATCCAGCGCCTGTTTGACCATAGATTGAATATGCGGACCTCATCGGCATAGCCATCATCACCTTGAGTCTCTAAAACAGTGTTCTAAATCCAGTACAGAAGCGCCTTGTTTTCTGCAATACTGCTCCCGTGCGTCGGCGTATGCAGCTTCCGGGGTCCCTGGTTCGTGCATTCACCGTGTGCGCGTTCATCGCGCTATCAAGCGTGCGTCTTCCCTCCCAGCGGCCGAACCCCTCACCCGCTTCTCCACTGCACATTCCTGTCCCCGGTGCCATCGATACATCCGGTCAGATCGCCACCTTGCACGTCTACACCAACCTCGAGCAAGTTCCCGTGCTTGTTCTTACCCCCGGCCGCGAACGTCAGAAACACCGCTTCGCCGAGGACCGCTTCCGCATCACCCTGGACGGTGGTCAGCCCTTCCGCCCGGTCCACGTGCGTGCCGAGGGCGACGACCCGATCGATCTCTCCATCCTCATCGACACCACTGGTCCGGCACAGTACTGGATTCCGAAGCTCCAGGATGCGCTGGCCTCGCTGGCAGCCTATGGTCTTCAGACACAAGACCGCATCTCCCTCTACGCCATAGACTGCGGCCTGACCCGGTCCGCATTCAACCTGCAGCCCACGCCCGATAAGATCCGTAGCGCCACGGATAACGTGCTTGGGCCGTGGCGCGCCGAGCAGGCTTCGCATCATGCCACGGACTGCAAACCGACTGTCCCGCTCTTCGACGCAGTAGCTCACGTTTCGATGGAACTGGCCAGGCTGCCCGGCCGTCGCATCGTCTTCGTCTTGACCGACGGGCTCGACCGCGGCAGCCGAACCCACTGGGCCGACCTCAAGATCTTTACCCAGGCGTGCTCCATCTCGGTCTTCGCGTTGATGCCTTCTGACACCGACGGCTTGCGCTTGACTCCCACCGGCATGGCCCGCATGTTGCCGCGCTCCCTTGTCGCACCACACCCGGTGGAAGACTATTTCGATCTCATCTGCCAGCTCAGTGGCGGCGTCGAGCTTCCAGTTCATCACGCGGCCCTCTCGAAAAAACTCGCCGACGCCCTGAAGATGGTGCGCGAGCGTTACATCATCGAATTCCCGCGCGGAGACCACGATCAGGCCGGTGAGCACCTGCTGAACGTCACCATCTCGAGGACCGACTCCTACATTCGCGCCGCCGGTATCTCCGTTCCCGTCGCGGACAGAAAACTGCTCGACAACCCCCTGACGATCCCCGGTGAATCCGGCAAGGCCCCCGAACCAGGCACCCGGCGCATCCTCCTTCCCGACTCGCCGCAGTAGTTGCTACAGCTTGCGGGTAGAATCGTGGGATGGTTTCGGAGACAAAGAAGTCCATTGGTTTGACCTTCCAGGAGTTGCTCTTCCGCCTGCAGCAGTTCTGGGCCGAACGTGGCTGTGTGCTGCAGCAGCCGTATGACGCCGAGGTCGGCGCGGGAACCATGTCGCCTGATACCTTCCTCCGCGTGCTGGGGCCGAAGCCCGTCCGGATCGCCTACGCACAGCCCTCGCGCCGCCCCGCGGACGGCCGCTACGGCGAAAACCCCAACCGGCTCTTCCGCCACACGCAGTTCCAGGTCATCCTCAAACCGCCGCCGGTCAACGTGCAGGAGCTCTACCTCGAATCCCTTGTCGCCATCGGCATCGACCTTGGCGAGCACGACATCAAGTTTGAAGAGGATAACTGGGAGTGGCCTGTAGGCGGCGCCTGGGGCGTCGGCTGGCAGGTCATGCTCGACGGCCTTGAAATCACGCAGTTCACCTACTTTCAGCAGTGTGGCGGAATGGAGCTCGACCCCATCTGCGGTGAGATCACCTACGGCCTCGAGCGCATCGCAGCCTTCCTCCAGGACGTTGATTCAATCTACGACATCGTCTGGGCCGTTGAGCCCGACACCGGCAAGCGGACCACCTACGGCGAGATCCGCCTCGCCGAAGAAGAGCAGTTCTCGGCCTACGGCTTCGACTATGCCGACGTCCCTTCACTCTGGGAGCACCTACGCCTCTACGAGGCCGAGTGCAAGTCCATTCTCGACCGAGCCGACGGACTCGAAAAGCTTGACGCGCTTGCTCTAAAACGCTTTCCCGCACTCGGAGCCTACGAACTTGCACTCAAATGCTCGCAGCTCTTCAACCTGCTCGACGCACGCGGCGCCATCTCGGTGACCGAGCGCGTTGGAGTGATGGCCCGCATCCGCAACCTGGTAGTCGGAGTAGCAAAGGTCTGGGCCAGGCAGCAATCGGCTCTTTCCAGCTAACGGCCTGTGCGGCTGGATGTAAAGCGTAGAGCGCAGCAATGCGTTCTGAGCGCAAAGGATCAGAAAAGCTTATGTTGGATTTTCTCTTTGAAATTGGTTTGGAAGAAGTGCCGGCACGCATGATCGCCGGAGCACAAGCGGAGCTGCTTCGCCGCACCCTTGCATTGCTCGAACGCGAGCGTCTGCTCTCGGGCAAAGCCTCCGCCGAATCGTACTCGACCCCGCGCCGGCTCGCCGTACTCATCCACGGCGTCGCGGAGCGCCAGCAGGACGTCGCCGAAGAGGTCCTCGGCCCTGCCGTCAAGATCGCCTATAAGGACGGCGTACCCGGGCCAGCCGCTGTCGCCTTCGCAAAGAAGTCGGGCGTCGACGTCTCCGCGCTCAAAATCGTTGACACGCCCAAAGGCGAATACATCTCGGCCACCTCCGTCAAAGAGGGACGCGCAGCCAGCGAAGTCATCGCGGCGGAACTGCCAAAAGAACTCTCCGGCATCTACTGGGCGAAAAACATGTATTGGCGCGCGGGCAAGCCGGAGCGTTTCGTCCGGCCCGTCCGCTGGATGGTGGCGCTGCTCGGCGACTCTATCGTGCCGGTCTCCTTCGGCGGCTACACGGCCGGTCGCGGGACCTACGGGCATCGCGTGCTCTATGGTGCGAACGCCATCAACGTCGAGTCTCCCGCAAGCTATCTCGCCCAGCTGACAGCCGCCTTCGTGATGGCCGACGTCGAACTTCGCCGCCACACCATCCGCAAGGCTCTCGACCGCGTCTGCCGCACGCTTCAGAACACCCGCTGGCGCGAGGATCACGCCCTGGTCGACAAGATGACCCATCTCACCGAGTGGCCCTCGGTGATCGCGGGAAATTTCGAAGCCGAGTTCCTCGCGCTGCCCGAAGAGGTCCTGGTCACCGTCATGCGCGATCACCAGAACTACTTCGCCGTCGAGGATCAGGACCGTCGGCTCGCACCGCACTTCCTCGCCATCCTCAATACCGTGGCAGAGCCCGGCGGTGAGGCCGTCATCCGCCACGGCAACGAGCGCGTCCTGCGCGCCCGCTTCAACGACGCGCGCTTCTTCTGGGAGTTTGACCAGCGCGTTCCGCTCGAGCAGCGTGTCGAGCTGCTTGAAAACGTCACCTTCCAGAAGGATCTCGGCAGCTACGCACTCAAGTGCGTCCGCGTCGCCAACCTCGCCGAGACGCTCGGCGGCCTCGTCGTCGGGCGCGGCGTCCGCGTCGATGAAAATAGCCTCGGAACCGCGGCACGCCTGGCCAAGACAGACCTGACCACCGAACTCGTCAAAGAATTCACCGAGCTGCAGGGCGAGGTCGGCGGCCTCTACGCCAAGGCCCAGGGCATCGCTGCCTGCGCCGCGGACGCCATCTACGATCAGTACCGGCCGGTCTCGATGGAAGATCGCATTCCTCGCACCATCGAGGGTCAACTGCTCGCCATCTCCGACAAGGCCGACACCATCGCCGCCATGTTCCGCCTTGGCATGGAGCCGACCGGATCGAAGGATCCCTTCGCCCTGCGCCGCGCCGCCAACGGCATCGTCAAGATCCTGGCCGAAAGTGAGCTGCCGCTGACTCTCAGCGATGTCGTCTCGGCGACCGAAGCTTCGGACACTGTCGCGGTAAAGATGCTTGCGTTCTTCGGCGAGCGCCTGGACTTCTACCTGCGCGACGCGAAGGGACAGGCCTACGACGTCGTCAAGGCCGTACTCATGGTGGACGCGGATGATGTACGCGATGCAGTCGCACGGGCCGAGGCCGTGACCAGCGTGCGCGGCAGTGAGGATTTCACTGCTGTCTCGGCTGCCTTCAAGCGCATGAAGAATATCCTTGCACAGGCTGCCGAAAAGGGAATCGCAGCCGCTCCCGACGTCGATCAGGACCTTCTGAAAGACGTCTCCGAGCAGCAGCTAGCTGCGCGAGCCGTCGGTCTCGCGGAGGAGGCAAAGGCACTCCGCACCGAACGCAACTATATTGCGGCGCTCGAGGCAACCGCGAAGCTTCGGCTTCAGGTGGACGCCTTCTTCGATGGCGTCATGGTGATGGATCCCGACGAGGCAGTCCGCGCAAATCGTCTCGCACTTCTCTCGCGAACGCTGAACGACTTCGGCGGAATCGCCGAGTTTTCCGAGATCGTAGTCGCCGGCTGACGCTGAAAGCACTGCCTCCTCGTCATGCTGAGGAGGCAGCGCTGGTCGATCATCTCCGCTCTACTTGTGTTCGGACATCATCGTGTCGCTTTTGTCGCCCTGGTCCGGCAGCATGGTCACGCTCGTGATGTGCACCTGCTTTTTGTCCGCGTCCTCGGTCGCCATCACCTGAATGTGGTGGCCATAGTGCGACTTGATCGAGTCGGGATTGTCGATCGTCCACGTCTGCTTGCTTGCATCGTCGATGAACACCGGCTTGGCGCCCTCGCGTATGCATTTTGCGACACAGCCCGGGTTCGCTCCGGATACGCTCGCGTGCGCCGCGCCGCACTTGGTCTCGCTGATCCAGCCGTCGACCTTCATGGACTTGCCCGGATTACCGGCGAAGGCCGTTGCTGTAGTCAACGCGCAGGCGGCAACAATACTCAACTTGCTGAGAGAGTTCATAATTCCTCCGACGAAAGTGAAATGCTTTCAGTAGCGAGGAGAAGTGTACGCCACTTGTGCGACCTTGGCGCTGGCTGCGACTTTCAGCCACCAAGAACATCCTAAAGAGGCGAGAAGATTTCTCCTGGAGGATGTGTCTTGAGCAACTTGCTGGATCCCTTGAAGATTGGCGCGCTCGATCTGCCCAATCGCGTCATCATGGCGCCCCTTACGCGTCTGCGTGGAACGGTGGACCACCTGCCCACCCCTATTATGGCGGAGTACTACAGGCAGCGTGCCGGCGCCGGGTTGATCATCTCCGAGGGGACGCCTGTGTCTCCCATGGGGGTTGGGTATGCGCAGGTTCCGGGCATCTGGTCGGCCGAGCAGACGGAGTTGTGGAAGCCTGTGACGGCGGCGGTGCACGAGGCCGGAGGGCGCATCTTCGCCCAGATCTGGCATGTGGGCCGCGTCAGCGACCCAACCTTCCTCGGCGGCAAGCAGCCCATCGCGCCGAGCCCGATCGCGCCTCCGGGAACCGTGACGCTGATCCGTCCCAAGAAGGAGTTCGAGGTGCCGCGCGCCATCTCGCTCGACGAGATCAAGCAGGTCATCGAGGAGTTCCACCAGGGCGCGAAGAACGCCAAGGAGGCGGGCTTCGACGGGGTCGAGATCCACGGTGCGAACGGATATCTACTCGACCAGTTCCTGCACGGGGCTTCGAACCTGCGCGACGACGAATACGGCGGTCCGGTCGAGAACCGCGCCCGCCTGCATCTGGAAGTGGCGGATGCTGCGGCTGCGGTGTTTGGTGCCGATCGCGTCGGCATGCACCTTGCTCCTCGCGGCGACGTGATGGGCATGGGCGACGAGAATCCACGCGAGATCTTCACCTATGTCGCTCGCGAACTTGGCAGGAAGGGCCTCGCGTTCCTGATGGCGCGTGAGTACTACGGCGACGACCGGCTTGGACCGGACCTCAAGAAGGCCTTCGGCGGCGTCTACATCGCCAACGAGAAGTACACCTTCGAGCAGGCGAACCATGTCATTGAAGCCGGCGAAGCAGATGCGGTCGGCTTCGGCAAGCTGTTCATCGCTAACCCCGATCTTCCAACCCGTTTCCGCAAGGGAGCGGCATTGAACGAGCCCGTTGTCGATACGTTCTACACGCATGGGCCTGAGGGTTATACCGACTATCCGAGCCTCTGAAAACGGGGTACCCCCCCCCTCCACCTTAAAGTCCTAAAGTATTCAAAACAGGTACTTTAAGTCTGGACTTCAAAGCCCAAAAAGGGGTACTTTCCTGTGCACCATTTTTGAGGCAGCCACTTATTTCCTGCGAGCCTGTTCGCGCTGGAGTTCGCGGTAGGCGTCGGACTTGGAGATGTTGCGTTCGCGTGCGATTCGTTTGAGGGCATCCTTTTCGGGGATGCCCTCCTGCTTTGCGAGAGCCTCGACGGTGCGAAGAATACTTTGGGTCTGGGGCGCGATGGCGTCCTCGGGAAGGGTGAAGAGAAGAACCATCTCGCCGCGAACCTGGGCTCGGGCGGCCAGGGTTTCGCGGACTTCCGAGGCCGCGCCGCGCAGGAACTCCTCATGCAGCTTGGTCAACTCGCGCGCGATGACCACGTGCTGACCCGCGCCGAAGAGGGCCTCGATGTCGGCGAGGGCTTCGAGGATGCGATGCGGGGTCTCGTAGAAGATGTGGGTGTGCAGCCCGCGGGGCAGGGCCTCCAACTGCGTGCGCCGCTGGCCGGATTTCGAGGCGAGAAAGCCATGGAAGGTGAAGGTCTCGGATGGGAGGCCGCTGGCGATGAGGGCAGAGATGGCGGCGTTTGCTCCCGGGATCGGGAAGACGTCGATCCCGGCGGCGATGGCAGCCTGGGCAAGCTGCGAACCGGGATCGGCGATGCCCGGGGTTCCAGCGTCCGAGACGATGGCGATGCGTGCGCCCTCCTTCAGCTGGGCAACGAGCTCCTGGGCACGGCCGGCCTCGTTGAAGAGGTGATAGGAGAGGGTGGGGGTCTCGATGGCGTAGTGATTGAGCAGCTTCTGGGTCTGCCGTGTGTCTTCGCAGGCGATGCGGTCGGCGAGGGTGAGGACGCGCAGGGCGCGGTGGGTGATGTCCTCAAGGTTGCCGATGGGGGTAGCAACAAGGTAGAGACCGGGGGCTAGGGGTTTATGTTCCATCTTCTACAGTGTCGCTTACGGATGGTCGGTAAGGTTGAGCAGGGATAAGCGCCGATAAGCTGAGAAGCCGAGAAGCCGAACAAGGGTGACCAACGGCTGACACGAACTAAGGGATTCCATTACGGATTACGGAGGGGGATAGAAGCGCCCTTGTGCCTCGAACATCTCTTGCGTTTGCGTGGAAGTTGCTAGAATAGGAAGAGGGAGCTGCTCCTATGGGCGTCGCGGTTCGGCAACAAAACGGAAGGAGCTTGCCTAGGAATCCCGTTTTTTCTGACCAGCAGATACGAGAAGTTGCCGCTTGTGACGCGGCCTCCATTGCACAGTGGACACTTACAGTTGCAGAAGAGCGGGGTATTCGTGTGCGTCCGAGGCCGAATGATCCGTTTATCAGAGCCATTTCACGACTTTCTGATGGCGTCGTCGACCTCGATCCTGTCGAAGAATTACTGATTGCGCTTGGAAGGGCTGGTGTGATTAGTGCTTTTCAGCGGGGCCTCCTTCAAGTCCGCTATCTCAGCTAGAGATGGAACTTAGGATACTTGATCCATTCGGAGACTATGAGACCGCTGGTTACCTCCGAAACTCCTATGGCGTACATGATCTTGAGCTTATCGGCCATATCGAGACCGCTGTCTTCCAGCAGGAGGTTCTTGCGGTTGTAAGGTATCTCCGGCGAGTCGCTACTCTTGAATACGGACACATCGAAGAAACTCATCGTCTCTCTTTATCCGTGGGCTGGGCAGGATCGTTCTGTAACAGCTCCTACCATCGCGATCGTGAAGGGTGGGCAGAATACTCTCTTTTCCCATCCCGCAGTGTGCAGGCTTGCGGCTGAACATGCATTGCGCCCTAGGGCAAGACGCCAAGTATGTTCGTGCGCATCCAGGAGAGGTATTCGGGTACTTAGCCCATTCTCACCCCTTTCTTGAAGGCAATGGAAGGACCATCCTGACTGTCTTTGCTGAAATGACAAGGAGGGCTGCTTTCCATATCAAGTGGGAAAGTATTGACAAGCAGCAGTTTCTCGACTCGCTCACCAGGGAGTTGTTGGCGCCCGGGCACGGAATCATGGATGAGCTTGTTCTGCCTTATGTTCGGAAGGGCGTCCTCACAGAGGAGATGACGGCGCGACGCCTCAAGGTGAGATTTCAGCCTCGGGAGGGCGAAGAGGATGAGAGCGAAGCCTAAAATTCTCTGGCTTTCAAGTCGGCTTGAGCTGGTCGTCCTAACCACGATAGTCGCTGAGACATGAGGTGTGGGGAGTCTTCCGAAGGTCCATTTGGTCAAGCTCGATCGTCGCAAGGAACTGCGATAGAATCTCGCACCCAGTTGCGGATCATAGACATGAGACACATGCGCGGCAGGAGCTAAACTGGAGGTTATGGCGGATCAGCTTTATCTGAGTTTGTGGTTTCCGAATTTTCGGTTTGAAGGCTTGCCAGCGGCGCTGATCGCGGTGCTGCGGCAGTTTGGACGGGTCGGCGGATTGCCCCGAGTGGCGGCTGCGGCGGCCTATCCGGTGAACTTTACCGAGCCGCCGGTGTATCAGCGCGTGTATGTGCTGGACACGCGTGCGGCCGAGACCGAGGACACGAAGGCCTCGATGATCGAGTACGCGGTCGCCGAGTGCACGGAGCTGCTGCACGAAGACACGGCTTATGAGTTTGAGATGAAGTGGCAGTTGTGGAACTTCGAGGCGGGCGAGGGCGGCCTAGATGGGATATGGAAGAAGCTTCCGACGACGGTCAAGTTCATCGGGTTCGGGCCGGAGTTTGATGACGCCACGTTTGAGCAGAACGGGCAGATCCGGGTGGATTTCGGGCTGGATACGGCCTGGGTCTTCGATGAGGATGCGGTCTGGGAAGATGAAGAGGAGCGCGCCGAGGCGGCCAAGAAGGTAAAAGAGAACATCGAGATGCTACTCGCGTTTGTGCTGCTGGTGCAGAAGGAGTGCGGGATCTCGAGCCGGCTGCTTTGGACCGAGAGCGGGGAACCGCTGGCGGAGAAGCTGGTGGCTCGGCTGCAGAAGCTGAATTGATGTTGTTTGTTGTTTGTTGTTTGT
>CAZZZP010000108.1:9365-13141 GCA_964658635.1 Lichenicola sp.
TGACCGTTGACCGTTTCACACGGTCAACGGTCAACCTCCAATCGTTAGTTGCTTGCGGTTTGGGCGTTGCCTTCGTAGGTGACGCGCCAGATGGAGCGGCTGCCGTCGTCGGTGACGTAGAGGGCCCCATCCTTACCTACGGTGACGCCTACTGGCCGGCCCCAGACCTTGCCGTCGGTGGTGACGAAGCCGGTGAGGAAGTCCTGGTAGCCGCCGTCAGCCTTGCCGTTGTGCATGGGAATCATGATGACCTCGTAGCCTGCGCGCTGGGCGCGGTTCCACGAACCATGCTCGGCGGCGAAGGCGTCGCCAGCGAACATTTTTGGGAAGGCTCCGGTACCGTTCGAGGGGACGAAGGTCATCTGGAGCGAGGCCATGTGGGGCTGGACGAGAACGTCCGGGGTGATGACCTTCGAGCTCAGGTCGACACGCTTGCAGGTCTTGGCCTGGTCGTCGGTGAGGGCCGCGGCCTGGAGGTTGGGGCCGGTGCCGTTAGCGCAGGGCTGGGGGAGACGCGGATCCTGTTTGCCGCCCATGTAGTACCAGGGCCAGCCGAAGAAGCTATCTTCCTTAACAGAGGTGACGTAGTCGGGGACGAGGTAGTTGCCAAGGTTGTCACGCTCATTGGTGGAGCACCAGAGCGAGCCGGTGACGGGGTTGATGGCCTCGCCGACGCAGTTGCGGATGCCGGAGGCGTAGACCTTCTGAAATTTCCCGTCAGGCGAGAACTCGAGGACGTCGGCGCGGTGGAACTCGCGGGGGTGGGTGTCGGGATCGTCGGCGTTTGAGCCGGAGCCGACGGAGATGAGCATGTGCTGGCCGTCCCTGGTGAAGACGACGTCGCGGGTCCAGTGACCGCCGCCGCGCAGCTGGGCGTAGCCGGGGAGGTCGGGGACGAGCATTTCAGGGCCGGCGGAAGCCTTGGTGTCGCCGGCCTTGTAGGGGAAACGGACGACGGTGGTGGTGTTGGCGACGTAGACGTAGCGCGGGTTGTCTGCGGGGTAGAAGGCGATGCCGAAGGGGTGGTCCAGGCCGGTGGCGAACTTTTCCATGTGGGCGGCCTTGCCATCGGGGCCTACGCCTCGCAGGACGAAGATGGTTCCGGCGGCGGAGTCTGAGAGGAAGAGGTCGCCGTTGGGCGCGGTGCGGATGAGGCGCGGCTCGCGGAAGGTCATGCCGGAGTCGGCCGGGGTGATGGAGTTTTTGAGTTCGGAGCGGTCGAAGGGCTTGGCGCCACCGCCGGCGAAGAGAGTGACTTTGAAGCCGGCGGGTGCCTGGGGCATGGCGCCGTCGGGCCGGGGAACGAGCGAGGGGCCGTTGTCTACGGCTTCAGAGGGATTGGGCTGAGGCAGGTCGCCGACGGTGACCTTGTGCGGGGTGCCGGGCTTCTGCTGGGAAAAGTCGGCGAAGGGAGCCTGTTGAGCGAGGGCGGCGAAGGGAAGCGCGAGGGTCGCTGCGGCGAGGAGCTTGGTGCTGAACGGCTTCTTCATAGGGTCTCTCAAAGTTCAGGGGTAAAACGTAAACGTCGCTTGGTGTGAGATGGGGGCCGCAGGGAAAAAGATCGCCGGGCTTCGTCATGCGGCGGCATTTGTGCGAAGCCGGTGTAGAACAGTGATCCGGATCAGTGGGAGGACGGATTGAGGCGCTTGAGAGTTTCGACCGGGATGGTGGCTGTAAGGGTGGCGCGGTCTTTGTGGGGCTCGATGACGATGGAGTTGAGGGTCTGGAGGATCTGTGGATCGGGTGGAGTGGGGAGTGCGCCCTGGAGGCTTCGGAAGACGTCGAGCAGATGGGTGAGGGACTCGGCGGACTGTTGCGCGGCGGTTTCTGAGGCGGTGAGCTGGTCGATGCGCAGGCGCAGGGCGGTGGTATAGCGGAGGCTGGCGACGAAGGTGGTGTCGGCGGGGACGGGGAGCTCGAGGCCGGCGATGGCGATCTGGCCGTTCTGGCCGAAGGGCAGGCCGATGTGACCGATGGCCCAGGCAGAGGCGAAGGGTGGGACGTCGGCGTAGCGGGCGTTGAGCAGCGAGGAGCCGGCGAAGGGGCTTGCGGCGGCGCGCTGGCGGTCGATGATGGAGTGGATCTGCTCGGGCGTGGGCATGTTGGAGGCGGCGACGGTTTCGTAGTCGAGCAGGGTGACGCGCAGGGTGCGGCCTTCGGACGGGATGGCGTAGATGAGGTGGTCGGCGTAGGGTTCGCGCGCGGTCGAGAGGGCGTCGAGGTAGCGGGTGAGGCGGGTGGAGTCAAAGTGGCCGGTGAAGACCTCGGTAAAGGCGACGGGGCCGTTGGGACCATTGGGGTCGGGCATGCGGTGGAGTGCGAAGGCGGCCTGGTTGAGGTCGCGCTCGGGCACGATGCCGGTGGCGTTGATGAACTGCTGGTAGGAGGGCGACGGCGGCAGGGGTGCTCGGTCGAAGAGGGTGGCGGCGCGGAGAGGCTTGAGGTTGAGGAAGACGATCGCGTCGGACTCGGGGAGGAGCCGTGCGGCCTCGGGTGGGGCTTTCTCACGCAGGTAAACTGCGGCCGCGAGTGCACCGAGGATGAGGAAGACGACGAGCAGGGTGTAGCTGGTGCGCTTTCGCATCTGTTCAGAGTGTACCGAAAGGATGCATCAGGTTGGAGGGATCAGGGAAGCTGGGGATACCTGAACCCTGAACGCTGGTCCCCTGACCCCTGTTTCACTCGCTGATGGCGAAGGTGTAGATCTTGCCGCCGTTGGTGATGTTGCCGGTGCCTGGGGGCAGGATGCCGTACTCGGCGCCGGGGGTGTCCTGGCCGAGGGTGAAGGTCCAGGTGCGGGGTGCGATCTTCCTCGAGGTGTAGGGGACTTCGTCGTGCTTTGCTCCGCCGGTGGAGTGGAAGATGCCGCCGGTCAGGGTGCGGAACTCGCGGTCCTTGCCGTTGAGGCGGAAGCGCAGGAGGCCGTATTCGGTGGCGTCGACGCCTTCGGGGGTGAAGATGAGGAACTCGATGGGGCGGGGGAGCAGGAGTTTGGACTCCTTACCGGAGACGGTGCCGTTCATGTCGGTCTTGATGATGCCGTCGGAGAGCGTGTTCTTGATCCAGCCGGAGGACTTGGTGTGGACGACCTCGGACTCCATGGGCTGCCAGCGTCCTTTGGAATCCCTGTAATAGACGCCGATCTCGTTGACCGGCGACGGTTCGGCGACTGCTGTGTCGGTGTTGGTGATCTGGTGCCGCGCTTTGCCGGTCATGGCGGAGAGGATGGAGTCGGAGATGCCGGCCTGTTTGAGGTCGATGAGGGTGTCAGGCGAGGTGTTGTAGCGGCCTGGCTGGGCGGCAATGGTCTGGAGGATCAGGTCGTCGGCAAGGCCGGCGCGATGCATGCGCAGGACCGTGTCGTTGGTCATCAGCGCGGGCTCGCCCGAGGCGTGGGTGGGTGCTGTGCCCGGGGTCTGCGGCCCTTCGAGGATCTCCGGCGCGTCGTTGGTGTGCTGGGCAGATGAAGAATTTTGGGCGGACAGGGCGCTTGGGAGCGCAGCAGGCAGGGCAAGCAGGAGGGCGAAGACAAGGGAGCGCATAGTGTCTGGTTTCTCGGCAGCGGTGTGGGTCAGGCTAGCATGTTGGACGGGTCAGCATTCGGTTTGTCTTGAGGCGGTCCAGTGGGTTTTCCAAAGGGTCGCCCTATGGTAAAGTCAGAGAAGCGCTGCTGATGTTGGCGGCGCGGTGTGCTGTTTGGGCTGGCGTAGCTCAGCTGGTAGAGCATCTGATTTGTAATCAGAGGGTCGGGGGTTCAAATCCCTTCGTCAGCTCCA
>CAZZZP010000109.1:0-13031 GCA_964658635.1 Lichenicola sp.
AAAACGGCTCTGCACGATCCCTCCACTCCACAGCAACAGCTAATCTGCTCTAGCTCCGGGCGATCCTCCTACAACCGGATCACGATCCCGCTCCTGATGGTAATCAGCGTCGACGCCGGATTTCCGGCCTGGCTGCCGTTCACCCCGCTCACCCGCCCGTACCCGGCCTCCACCGCTCTGAAGTCGACATGCGGCAGGATCGTGAAGTCGACCCCGCCCAGAACTTCATAGGTGAACTTCGTGCGATAGGGCGCGCTCGAGATGCCTGCGGCCAGGCCCCCGGTGTACTGCGGTCCGCCTGCCCCGACCGAAAACTGCGCGTACGGCTTGATCGGCACGAGAGGCGCCTTGGCTGCCACCCGCACGCCACCCAGCAGGTCCCTGTAGCGAGCCTTGTTGCCGGAAAGAAGGTCTCCGCGAACGTCGAACCCGGCGCGCAATGGTCCAATATGGAGGAAATCGTCGTAAACCCCAACCCCGCCACCATAGAAGTTCGTGGTCTGGCTCAGGGAGTGATCGGTGTAGCGCGTGTAGTCGAAGTTCCCATAGACCGCGACCTGGGCATGTGCAACCAGAGAAGCCGAACCCAGCAAAAGGCAGGAAAGCAGCAGACGTGACAGTTTCATAAGCCTCGTAAAGCAGCTCAGTAGAGCTCCTGAAGCCTCACCCTACAGCAGCCGCAGCGATCCGGCTATCCCCCGTTCGCAGCACCGTAAACGAGGCAACTGATGACCGACGCAGCACGATAAACTAGCTGCAACCCAGTGCCGCCAACCGTTCCCACTCCCGCCCGCCGGCGCTCCGGTATCTTCTCCCTCTCGCACCAGCACTCCGCCTTCTCGGCCACCGTGCTGCTGATGGTTTCGTCCATCCTCTCGGGCCTGCTAGGCCTCGTCCGGACGAAGTACATCGCGCACGTCTTCGGCGCCGGCCATGCGACCGACGCCTACAACGCCGCCTTCAATCTCCCCGATATGATCAACTACTTCCTCGTCGGCGGAGTCGCCTCCATCACCCTGGTCTCCATGCTTTCGCGCTTTCGCGAGGCCGGCGACGACGAAGGCGCGGACCGCGCACTCTCCGCCATCCTCTGCGCCATGCTGGCCGTGCTCGGAACCGGCATCGTCCTTGCCGAGATCTTCGCCGGCACCTACACTCGCATCTTTTTCCCCGGCCTCGACCCCGCCACAGCCCAGCTCTGCACCCATCTCACCCGCGTCCTGCTGCCCGCTCAGCTCTTCTTCTTTGCCGGCGGAGTTCTCGGGTCGCGACTCCTCGTGCGCAAGATCTTCCTCTACCAGGCAGTCACCCCGCTCATCTATAACCTCTTCATCATCCTCGGTGGCGTCTTCCTCTCGGCCCGCTTCGGCATCGATTCGCTCGCCATCGGCGTCGTCGCCGGCGCATTCCTCGGCTCGGCCCTGCTCAACGCGGTCGGAGCCTTCCGCAGCGGCCTGCGCTTTACCCCCGTGCTCAAACTCCGCCACCCCGCCTTCGTCGAGTGGCTCCGGCTCTCACTCCCCCTCATGATCGGCGTCTCGCTCGCCATGGCCGACAAGTGGATCATCAGCTACTTCTCCACCTCCGATCGCGGCGCACTCACTCTCCTCATGAATGCGAAAGCCCTCTTCAACGCACCCCTTTCCGTCATCGGCATGGCTGCCGGCGCGGCTTCCCTGCCCTTCTTTTCCTCACTCTTTACACAGAGCAGGATGTACGACTTCAACAACGCCGTCAGCCGCGCCATCTCACGGCTGATCGCCGTCTCGCTCCTGGCCAGCGCCTGGCTGATCGCGCTCGCGATGCCCATCACCGACTTCCTGCGCGGGGGCCGGCTATCGCAGGTCGATGCCACCCTGACCGCGCACTATCTCGCCATCTTCGCCGTCTCGCTCGCGCTCTGGTCGGCGCAGGGCATCTACGCTCGCGCCTTTTACGCCGCGCGCAACACCATGACGCCGGCGGTTTCGGGAACCCTGGTCACGCTCGTCTCGGTGCCTATCTACGCGACGCTCTTCCACCACATCGGGGTAACCGGCCTCGCGGTCGCGTCCGATCTCGGCATCCTGGCCCATACACTGGCGCTTGCCATCCTGCTGCACCGCGCGCGCCTGGTATCGATTGCCTCGTTGGATTACAAAGAGCTTGCCCGCACCCTGCTTGCATCGGTGGTCGCGATGGTGGCGACCCAGCAGGTGGTCAGCCGCATCCCGAAGCCGGCAGGACACTACCTGGGCGATACCATGCTCATTCTCGCCGGGACAATCCTCTGGGCGGCAGTCGCGGCCCTGATCCTCAGACTGACGGGCTCAAACCTGATCAACCAACTAAAAAACCGAAAGACCCTTTAGCTCTGCGCGGGCGGCGGTCACTTCGTGACTTGTACAGGCTTCGCATGGTCCTCCCGTCGCTCGGCACAGAATCCTGTTCCTGACCAACGGGAAGGCCACGCGAAGCAGTCGTAAGTCACGAAGTGACCGCCCCGCGCGTAGCGGGTTTTTACAAGCCTTTCGCGTCTTCGTACTCTTCGTTCCACTTACCCTGAATCCGCTCAAGAATCGGCTCAGTCGACTTCTGAGGATCACCCACAAACCCCGGCAGCCCCAGCACATACGCATGCAGATCCGTGAACCTCACGCTATACGGCTCAATCTCCGGATACTTCTCCTGCAACTGGATGCCGATCTCCTCCGCATCCGTCCAATCAAATTCAAGCGCCATCCTCTTCTCCTTGAACATCTAAAAACAAACAACTAAAAACCGCCCTTACGAACCTGCACCAGCGTCGAGTAGAACGTCGCCCCGCCGCCAATGTCTGTCAGTCTCTCTGATGTCAACGCGTTGACGTTCGCACCACGTCCCGACAAATCTCCTTCGAGCTTGCTCCAATCCAGCCGCGCTGCCACGACCCCGCGCCCCACCCGGCCAGTCACCTTCGCCCGCAGTGCAATGCGCCCGCGACCATTGAAGACCTCAACCGCATCACCCGCCACCACTCCGCGCGCGGCTGCATCGTCGGCATGCATCTCGAGCACGCCAGCCGTTCCCGCCTCCATCTTCTGGTGTGCAGGATGATTGGCAAAGGTCGTATTCATGAAGTTGTCGGCCTTGCGCGGCAGAAACTCCAGCGGGTACTCGGTGGAGCGTCCACGCGACTCCACCGGAGCCCTGAACTCCGGCACCGGAAGCAGCTCGCCCCGCCCACTCGGCGTGCGGAACCACGCCGGACTCGAAAACGGCAGATCCTCCGGCATCCGGAGTGGCACATGCCCCTCACGCTCCAACCGTTCGCGCGTGATTCCCGAAAACCAGGGCGATGAAGATTCCAGCGCCTGATCGATCAGCTCATCTTCGCGGTCGTCGAAGCACGTATCCTCAAAACCCATCCGGCGCGCAAGCTCGGCAAACACCCGCACGTTGTTCCGCACCTCGCCCCTCGGCGCGATACCCGGCATGTTGACCTGCACGAACCGGTGCCCATACGAGCCCTGCACATCCTTCGTCTCGAGAAACGTCGGCGCCGGCAGCAGGATATCCGCGTAATCCGCCGTATCGGTAAAGAACTGGTCGTGGACCACGGTGAACAGATCGTCCCGCCGCAGCCCGGCAAGCACCGCGTTCTGGTTCGGAGCCACCGCCGCGGCATTCGAGTTATAGACAAACAGAGCCTTCACCGGGGGATCGTTCAGCGTCGTCAGCGCGGCACCCAATTCCGACATGTTCACCATGCGAGCCGGCCGACCCAGCGTGCTCTTCAACATCAGCTCCGGCATCTGCAGCCGCGCGCTATCGAAGGGAAACGCCCCACTCATCGAAAGCAGCAGCCCGCCACCCTTATGCCGCCAGCTCCCCGTAATCAGCGGCAGCATCGCCGCAGCACGCGCCGCCGTGCCGCCATTCTCACTCCGCTGCACTCCGTAATTCAGCCGGATCACTGCCGGCCTGCGGCCGTTCCGTCCGGCCGCACCGTACTCCCTGGCCAGACGCACGATCGCCCCCTCCGCAAGACCCGTGACCGCCGCAACCCGCTCCGGCGCATGCTCCGCCCTGAGCGCATGCGCCCGCAGCTCGTCGGCCCCATGCGTGCACTCCGCCATATAGGCGGCATCCTCCAGGCCTTCGCGGAAGATGACGTGCATCAATCCCAGCGCCAGCAGCGCATCGGTCCCCGGATTGATCTGCAGGTGCTCGTCAGCCAGCGCCGCGGTGCGCGTCCGGTAGGGATCGATCACGACCAGCTTCGCCCCGCTCCGCCGAGCCTCCTCGATAAATGGCCAAAGGTGAACGTTGTTGCCATGCACGTTCGCTCCCCAGGCGATGATCAGCCCGGCATGGACGAACTCCTCGGGCGTCGTCCCCACCTTCACGCCGTAGACCTGCATCAGCGCCTCGCCACCCGCCGCCGCGCAGATCGTGCGATCGAGCTGCGACGCTCCCATTCGGTGGAAGAACCGCCGATCCATCGACCCGTAGCCCAGCTGCCCGATCGTCCCCGCATAGCTGTATGGCAGCACCGCCTCCGGCCCATGCTCCACGACCACTTTCTTCAACCGTGCCGCAATCGTATCCAGCGCCTCGTCCCAGGAGATCCGCTCGAACGTCTCTTCCTCACGCCCCCTCACCAGTGCGCCCTTCGCCACCCCGGCCCGGCGCCGCATGGGATACAGCAAACGATCCGGCGCATACACGCGGTCCAGATATTTCGCGACTTTGCCGCAAAGAAAGCCGCGCGTCACCGGGTGCGCCGGATCACCCTGCACCTTCACCGCCCGGCCGCTCGCCTCATCCACGCTCACCAGCACCCCGCAGCTATCCGGACAATCGAGCGTGCAGACGCCATGGAACGTGCGTACCCTGTTCTCCATACCAACATTCTAGGCGTTCCTATGGGAGCAGTTAACCCTTGCATGCGTCGCGCCGTTGTATGCTGTTCACCACCGCGCCGAACGTATGCCCTCGCAGCCCAATCCATCCCGGCTTGAAGCTTTCTCCGACGGCGTCATCGCCGTCATCATCACCATCATGGTGCTCGACCTCAAGGTTCCCCGCGCCGACGGCTTCCAGGGCTTCCTTGCCATCCTGCCCACCCTCGCCGTCTACCTGCTTTCGTTCCTCTTTACCGGTATCTACTGGGTCAATCACCACCACCTCGTCGACCGCTTCAAAATCGTCGACCCGCTCATCCTCTGGACCAATCTCGGCTTCCTCTTCTGCCTTTCCTTGCTTCCGTTCTCCACCAACTACCTGATGGAGAAGCACCTCAACTCCTTCTCCGTCCAGCTCTACGCCGGCTCACTCTTCCTCGATGGCGTGGCCTTCACCCTGCTCGGACGCGCCCTCATTCGCCACATCCTGCGCAACCCCGGCGACTACATCCCGCAGGAGGCCAGCGGCCAGGTCGCCGAAACCTACAAAGGCGTCGCCTCCCTGCTGGTCTACTTCAGCGCAATCCCCACGGCCATCCGGTTCCCACGCATTGCCCTTCTACTCATCGCGGCGGTCACGCTCATCTGGATCGTCCCCACCTTCGGCGTGCAGCCGCGAGACTGTGCACCCACTCATCCCGACGCATGATTCGCCTACATCCAATCCACGCCCTCTTACCGCACGTCGATCCTACGAGAACGATCTGGTGACCCAATGACCTTCCGCCGCCTTGCCTGCTCTCTGCTGCTCGCCTCCACCCTCTGCACACCGGCTCTGCTGACTGCCCAGGCGCTTCCCGACCAGCTCCATACCCTCACCCGCGAAGAACTCGACATCCTCAAGGTGCTCACAAAACAGGAAGACAACTGGAACGCCGGCAACCTCGATGCCTTCGCCACGGGTTACAAAAACTCACCCGACACCCTCTTCGTGGGCCGCCAGATCAGCCGCGGCTACGAGCAGATGCTCGCCGACTACAAGAAGGGTTATCCCAACAAGGAAGCCATGGGCACGCTTTCCTTCTCCGGCCTGGAGCCGCACGTGCTCGACGCGCATTACGCGGTCGTCCTGGGCCACTACCGCGTCGACCGCAGCAAAAAAGCCGGCGGCACCGCCGAGGGACTCTTCTCGCTGGTCCTCGAGAAGACCCCCGAGGGCTGGAAGATCATAGTCGACCACACCACCTCTTGAGCCGTGCGCAGTCTTCCCTAGGTCAGGACAAATCTCCGTGCCGACCAGCGGGAGGACCACGCGAAGCCGTTGTAAGTCACGAAGTGACCGCCGCCCGCGCAGGGCGTTTGTGCGTCTAAACTCGCCTCATGCGCACGCTCGCTTTCGCCCTGCTCTTCTCTGCCGCGGTGTCTTTCGGCCAGACCCCGTTCTGCAGCGAGATCCAGGCCCTCGTCCAGCCATCCCCCGCGCACTGGGGCATCTCGGTGACCACGCTCGACGGCCAGCCGCTCTGCCAGGTCAATGCCGCGCAGCTCTTCCGCCCGGCCTCAAACGCCAAGCTCTTCACCACCGCGGCAGCGCTCCAACTCCTCGGTCCCGACACCTCCTTCCCGACGAAGGTCACGGGCAATCTCGATCCCGCAACCGGAACAGTAAACGGCGACCTGACGCTGGTCGGCGGAGGCGACGCGAACCTCGAGTCAGGCGACCTGCCCTACATCCACACAGCAGCCCCACGTCCGCCGCTTGCCCTCCACGATCTCGACGATCTCGCCGCCCAACTCGCAGCCAAAGGAGTAAAGCGCGTCACGGGTAACATCGTCGGCGACGACACCGTATTCCCCTACCAGCCCTACGCCGCCTCGTGGGAGCTTGACGACCTGATCTACGGTTTCGGCGCTCCGGTCTCCGGCCTCAGCATCGCCGACAACCAGCTCCACCTCGCCATTACCCCCGTCGCCACGCCCGGCAGCCCCGCCAGCGTCAGTCTCGATCAGGGCGGCCTCTCCTACTACACCATCGAGTCTGCAATCACGACCGCGCCCGCGAAAACTCCCGGCACCGGCTACTCCATCGAACGCATCGCCGGCACCCATACCCTTCACCTCACCGGCAGCATCGCCGCCGGCGCCCACTCAGCCACGGAAGAGATCGCCATCGACGATCCCGCCCTCTTCGCCGCTACCGCCCTGCGCGCAGCGCTCAGCACGCACGGCATCAGCGTTACCGGAGCCACCCGCGTCCTCCATCGCGCGCCCGAAAGCGGCCCCGGTTTCGTCACCCAGCTCAAAGCCCCCGGTGGGTTCGAAGCGGGAATCGCAGCCGGCCAGGGCTTTGCCGCGTCCTGCTTCGGAAAAGCAGAAGCTCCCACTCTGGCCACCCACAACTCCGCCCACCCCGCAGAAGACATCCTCTACACCAACAAGGTCAGCCAGAACCTCCACGCCGAGCTGCTCCTTCACCACCTCGGCAGCATTCTCTCCTGCCGTGACGGCTCAACCGTCTCCGGCACCCGCATGATCCGCGCCTTCCTTCTCCACGCCGGCCTCAGCCCTGACGACTTCCTCTTCTACGACGGCTCCGGCCTCTCCAGCCACGACCTCGTTACCCCGCGCTCCCTCACCCAGCTCCTTACCTACGCCGCCGAGCAGCCCTGGTTCCCGGCCTACAAAGCCTCTCTCCCCATCGGAGGAGTAGACGGCTCGCTCGCCAACCGCTTCACCGGCCCGCTCAAGGGTAAAGTCTTCGCCAAGACCGGCACCCTCGGCGAGTCGCGCGCACTCTCCGGCTTCCTCATCGCAGCGTCCGGCCAGACCGTCGTCTTCTCCGTCCTCGACGACAACCACCCACCCGACTCCTCCGCCGACCGCACCCTCATCGACCAGATCGTGGACCTTATAGCCCGCGAAAACTGATCCCCGCCCATCCGGATGCGAGAATAGAGGAGTCATGAAGCTTCGCATCGCGCTCCTCGCCGTCGCTGCCGCCATCCTCACCGGCTGCCACTCCACGCCGCCGCCCACGCCCATCTCCGAGCTCAATCCGCAGCAGGCGGCCGGCCACGCCTCCTTCCAGGCACACTGCGCCATGTGTCACTACGACCGCCAAACAGGCAATCTCCACGGACCTTCACTCCTCGGCGTTTTTAAGAGGCCGTCTCTGCCCTCCGGCGCCGCCGCCAACGACGAACGTGTCTCCGCCACCATCCTGCACGGACGCAACAACATGCCCGCAGTCGGCAACCAGCTCGCGGAAGGCGATCTCCAGGACATCCTCGCCTACCTCCACACCCTATGAGTGACCTGCCCCCCGACCAGACGCCCGAAGCCACACCCGACAATCCGCGCGACTCGAGCGCATACGAGCCCCGCGGCATCGATCCCGAGCTCAGGGGCAAGATGCTCCCCGGCATCGCGGCCATCACGCTCTATCTCTCGCTCTTCACGCTCGCGACCATCTTCTTCGCGCTTACCAACCAGTCCGGATCGACGGGATACGCGAAATACGGGCTGCTGATCCTCTACTCCATCCTCGCCGCCGGCCTCTTCGGCCAGTTGAAGATGAAGCGCTGGGGCTGGTCCATCGTGCTCGCCGGCTGCCTCTGCCTTTCGGCGACTTACTTCTACGCCTTCCGCGTAGCGCATCAATTGCCCTCCATCATCCAGGGTTTTTTCATGCTCCTGTTCTTTCTTTATCTGGTCAGACCGGAAGTGCGCGATCGCATGCTCTAAGGAGAGCGGTGGCTACTTCGGAACGACGTTCCTCGTCCATGGACAGGGCAACGGCCACCTCTCGCATCTACGTCGACAACATCGCTCAGACCACGGTCGCAAACCCGAAGAACTCGAGTACCTTGTCGATCACGCAGTCGGTCAGCATAGCCACCGGAAAGCACAGCCTCGTGGTCGTCGCCTACCCTGCAGCAGGAGGCTCCTTCAGCTCGTCCGAGAGCATTACCGTGCAGTCATTCATCGCACGCTGCACAACGCGGAAGGGCCACCTTGTGGGTGGCCTTTCCGCGTTCTCCCCTTATAAGACTTAGACTCCCATAAGCCGCCGATACTCAAACAGCATGCTCATCCGCCAGCGCAGCACCATCCCGAACGCCAGCACAAAGAACAGCCCCGCCGTCTGCTGCACCGTGATGAATCGATCCAGGTAGCTATGTGCCGCAATCCGGATCACAGCAAGCGCCACCATCACGGCGAAGAAGCTCGCCGACCGGTGCATCATCACTTCGTTCTCGACCAGCGTCAGCCGCGACGTCCGCACCAGCGGATACGCCAGCACCAGCGCGCCGATCACAAATGCTCCGAGCGCCCACGCCCACGACACCCGGAACGCCGGCACCACAAACATGCAGAAACCCGTCGCCATACCCAGCGGCGGAATCACAATCTTGCGCAGCGTCACCGCGCTGCGGCCCTCGCGAATGCGCCAGGCCAGCACAGCAAAAAAGCCGGCGATCGCACTCGCCACCGACATCCAGGGATGAACAACCATGGCTTGATGCTAACGCAGTCGAAGCGCCGCAATCGGTCCCTTCAGCGCCCGGGTGTATCTTCGTCCCGTAAAGTCGACGCTCGTCCCATCCGGTGAACTCGATGGCAGCAGGCGAAGCTGCACCCCCAGGCGTCTCCGCGAACGACGCATCCTCCCCCGCACGCCAACTTCCACGACCACCGCCCGCCGGACCACCCCGACGTCCGCCACCTGCACTACACCCCGCCCGCGGGCCAGGCTGAGCCGCCCGGTTCCGTCGTCCTCCGCCCCCTCTGCCCGCCCGTCTAAAACCAGGGCACCCTCGGCAGCTGCACCGCCAACGCCATCGGAGCCGCCATCGAGTCCCTCCTGCTGCAGGTCCACCAGCCGGGCTTCGTTCCCTCCCGCCTCTTCATTTACTACAAGGAGCGCACGCTCCTGGGCACGCTCCTGGTGGACTCCGGCGCCGACGGCCTCATCCCCATGCCAGCCCAGGCGAGCTCACCACCGAGACCCACTGCATGCTTCTCGTCGGCTACGACGAAGCCGACAAGACCTTCCTCGTCCGAAACTCCTGGGGTCCCATGTGGGGCCAGCAAGGCTACGGCAAAATGCCCTACGACTGCATCCTCGCCACCCGGCTCACCTCGGACTTCTAGACCATCTGCAGGGTCGGCAACCTCTACGCTGAACCAGCGCGCCAGCACCACGAACTCGCGCATACAATAAGGAAATGGCTCCGGTCGCCTCCGAACTCGTCCAGATCGATCTCTCCCCCAGGGTCCCTGTCCGCAAGCCCGAGTGGCTCAAAGCCAAGGCCCCCGTCGGCGAGACCTTCCACTCGCTCAAAAAGCTGGCCCGCGACCTCAACCTCCACACCGTCTGCGAGTCCGCCCACTGTCCCAACATCGGCGAGTGCTGGAACCAGAAGGCCGCCACCTTCATGATGCTCGGCAACCTTTGCACGCGGCGCTGCGGCTTCTGCGCGGTTCCCAAGGGCAAGCCCGAGCCCATCGACCTCGACGAGCCCCGCCGCGTCGCCTATGCCGTCGCCCAGCTCGGTCTCGCCCACGCCGTCATCACCTCCGTCAATCGCGACGATGACAACCTTGGCGCCGCCCAGGCCTTCGTCGAGGTCATCCGCGAGATCCGACTGCAATCCCCGGGTACCCGCGTCGAAGTCCTCACCCCCGACTTCCAGGGCAACCCCACCTCGCTCCGGATGGTCGTCGACGCCGCGCCCGAGATCCTCAACCACAACATCGAGACCGTCCCGCGCCTCTACCGCATCGCCAAGTCCGGCGGCCGCTATCCCCGCTCCCTCCGCTTCCTCGAGCAGGCCAAGGAGATGAACCCCGCCCAGGTCACCAAGACCGGCATCATCGTCGGCCTGGGCGAAGAGATGCATGAGCTTCTCGCCGTCTTCGCCGATCTCGCCGCGCGCAAGGTCGACATCCTCACCATCGGCCAATACCTCCGCCCCTCAAAGGACCACCTCGTCATGAGCCGCTTCTACACCCCCGACGAGTTCGCCTTCCTCAAGCACGAGGCACTCGCCATGGGCTTCAAACACGTAGAATCCGGCCCTCTGGTCCGCTCCAGCTACCACGCCCAGGAGCAGGCCGAGTCAACCGGCCTCGCCTAGACCCGATGGACCATCCCGGCTGCGCGAATACCCGTTGCACCCCGCAGCCGGATAGAGGATGCTGATAGCGGTGATCTCCCCTGTATCAGGCTCGAATGTTCTCAACCACCCTTCGCTGAAGTCCCGGATTCAGGGCTCCGGAGAGATGGCCGAGCTCATCCGCGCCAAAAACTGGGGCTCCACCCCGCTCGGACCCATCGACACCTGGTCGGAGACACTCGTCGCCGCCGTCAACATCCTGCTCTTCACCCCGTTCCCGTCCGCCATCTACTGGGGTCCGTCCCTCACCCTGCTCTATAACGATGCCTACCGGCCCATCCTCGCCGGCAAACACCCGTCCGCCCTTGGCAGCCTCGGCGCAGACGTCTGGGCAGAGGCCTGGCCCACCATCGGCCCACCCATCGAGGGCAGCTTCTCAAACGGTGCCATCACCCGCGCCACCGAAGCCTTCGTCCCCATCCTCGTCGACGGCCAGCTTGTCGACCGCTGGTGGAGCTGGGGCCTCTATCCCATCTACGAGGGCAACACGATTGCCGGCGTCGGCAATACCTGCAACGACGAGACCCCCTCCGTCCTGGCCCGCCAGGACCAGCTCCAGGCCGAGCAGGCACGCGACCGTATCACCTCCCAGCTCGAACAGATCCTCAACGGCACCACCGACGGCATCGCACTCGTCGACCGCAACTGGCGCTACACCTACTTCAACCGTGCGGGCCGCGAGATCGCCCAGGTGGATGAATCTGTCATCGGCAAGAACATCTGGGAGGCCTTCCCCGGCATGGTCTATCCGGATTCGCCCTATATCTTCCATCACACGCGCGCCATGGACGAGGGCATCCCCGGCAGCTTCGTGACCCCCTACTCCAGCCTCAGCATCACCGACCTCGAGGTCCATTCGCTCCCCGTTCCCGATGGCATCGTCATTCTCTTCCGCGACATCACCCGGCAGAGACGCGAGGTCGAAAGCCTTCTCCAGACCGAGAAGCTCGCAGCCGTCGGCCGCCTCGCCTCCACCGTCGCCCACGAGATCAACAACCCCCTCGAATCCGTCACCAACCTCCTCTACCTCATGCGCACCAGCGACGTCATGGAGGAGATCCAGAACTACGTCGCCACTGCCGAACGGGAACTCCGGCGAGTCTCCATCATCACCAACCAGACTCTCCGCTTCCACAAGCAGGCCAATAACCCCACCGCGGCCTTTTGCCAGGATCTCATCGGCGAAAGCCTTTCCATCTACCAGGGACGCCTCGTCAACTCCAATATCGAAGTGGAAAAGCGCAAGCGCGCCACCCATCCCATCGAGTGCTTCACCGGAGAGATCCGCCAGGTCCTCAGCAACCTCATCGGCAACGCCATCGACGCCATGCCCCACGGCGGCCGGCTCATCCTGCGCAGCCATGAGATGACAGACCACAAGACCGGCAAGCGAGGCATCGTCCTCACCGTCGCGGACACGGGCACCGGCATGTCTCCCACCACCCAGAGACGCATCTTCGAACCTTTCTTCAGCACCAAGGGCATCGGCGGAACCGGCCTCGGCCTCTGGGTCAGCGCCGAGATCGTCGAACGCCACTCCGGCATCCTCATGATGCGCAGTTCGCAGAAGCCCGAAGCCCACGGCACCGTCTTCGCCCTCTTTCTCCCCTTCGACGCCGTCACCCGGACCAGCACCATCGCCTGACGCGCGGAACCCCTACAATAAGGTCATGGCTGTCCCCAGCGAAGTGCGCCGCGTCCAGTCCGCAATCGACAACAACAACCACAAAGAACTGGAGTGGAGCCTCTGGTACGCCCGCATGCGCCAGTCCGTCCCCTCCGCCCGCCCGGCAGACGTAAAATACTGGTCCGCGGTCGAGCGCCAGTTGGACGAGATCCTCAACCCGCCGCCCCCCGCCAAGGCCTACCCCACCCGCAAGAAGAAGAAAGAAAACCGCGGCCTCGGCCTCTCCCCCCTTCCCGGCGAAACCCCTCCCGACTACCCCGAACCCGACCCCGAATAAGCGGTCGCCCCAGCCATGCCTGA
>CAZZZP010000110.1:0-12855 GCA_964658635.1 Lichenicola sp.
GTTCCGTCGCTTGCTGCTGTTGTACCCGACATGGCAGCCGTTGCCGAGCCGGAGGTCATTTCTCCTCCTGAACCAGAACCTTTGGCCGCCTCCATTGCTGAGATTCCCGAGCTTCAGCCGGTTCCGCCGCCTGCCGGTGAGATAGATTCACCTTTGCAGACGGCCGTGGTGGAGGCGCTGAGAGCCGCTGGACAGGCCTCGGCGGCCGAGGCCCTTGAAGACTCCACCTTCACGCTGGTGGATGGCGAAGCCCGCATCCAGACCATGATCTCAAAGACGCTGCTGCCCATTGCGATCAATCCGGGTGCGGAGAACATCGTCAAGGCGTCGCTGCGCAAGGAGGGCGTCATGAAGTACACCTTCCTCCCGGTCGCAGCGGGTGGGGCGGTAGGGGCAAAGAAACAGCGCACCGCCAAGTCGGGTTCGAAGGAAGCCAAGGCCCGGCAGCATCCGCTGGTGCAGCAGGCGCAGAAACTTTTCGACGCGGAGATCCAGACCGTCATCGACCTGAGCGAAAACTAGCAAACGGCAAATACCAAACCAGGAGCAGGGCCAATGAACTTTTCCGATCTCGGCAAGATGCAGGAGATGATGTCGCAGGCGAAGGTGATGCAGGAGCAGATGGAGCACAGGCTGTCCGAGACTGTGGTCGAGGCCGAATCCGGCGCTGGCATGGTGCGCGTCCGCATGAACGGCCGCAAGGAGTTGCTGCGACTGAAGATTGAACCCACTGCCATGGGCGCCAGCTCGTCCGACCTTGAGCTGCTTGAAGACCTGATCACCGCCGCGATCAACGAAGCCGGCCGCCGCGCCGATGACGCGATGAAGTCGTCGGTGCAGGGCATGATGGGCGGGCTCGAAATTCCGGGGCTCACCTAACTTGACCACGCGCTTTGCCGAACCCATGTCGCGCCTGATCGAGGAGCTCCGAAAGCTCCCCGGCATTGGCACCAAGACGGCCCAGCGGCTTGCGTTTCACGTTCTGCGCTCGCCGGCCGAGGACGCTGAAGCGCTCGCCGTCGCTATCCGCGAGATCAAAAAGCACCTTCGTCTCTGCTCGGTTTGCAACAACATCACCGATGTCGACCCGTGCAGCTTCTGCACCGCGCCGACGCGCAACCACCGTCTCATCTGCGTGGTCGAAGAGCCGACCAACATCGCATCGGTCGAAAAGACCCGCAGCTACAACGGCGTTTATCACGTGCTGCACGGTACGCTTTCGCCCATCGGCGGGGTCGGTCCGGAGCAGCTGCGCATCGGCAACCTGCTGACCCGCCTCGCGGAAGTCGATGAAGTGATCCTCGCCATGTCGCCGACCACCGAGGGCGAGGCGACAGCCGTTTATCTCTCGAACGAGCTACGCAAGTTGAGGTCTCCGGTGCGCATCACGCGCATCGCCACGGGCGTGCCTGCCGGCTCGGACATCGAATACGCGGACGAGGTGACGATGGCCCGCGCGATGGAAGGCCGCCGGGAGTTTTAGGCGCTCACTTTCTCGCGAACGCACGACCTGCCGGCGCGAAGAAGCCTAAACCAAAATCCGGGTGGGGGATGTGTTGGGCATCACACCTGTTTCAGGAAGAAGCTTCGACGGCGGAGGCTTCAAGAGCTTGATCCCTGTGGTCCAGGCGACGGGCGAGAAGGGCGACCACCAGGGCTCCGCACGTGACGAGAGCGCTTGCAATAGGCAGCCTCTGGTAGCCGAAACCGGCGGTCAGGACGAGTCCACCAAGAGCCGCTCCCAGTGCGTTACCAAGATTGAAGGCGCCCTGGTTCAGCGTGGAGGCGAGGTTCGGCGCGCCCTTCGCCTGCTCGACGATGCGTCCTTGTAGCGGTGAGCACACGCCGAAGTGCACCATCCCCCAGATGAAGATCATCACGACCGCCGGAATGAAGTGTGTCTGCGTGAGCGGCATCAGCAGGAAGATCGCAATCAGCAGCAGCAGGCCGCCCAGGATCAACCCCATCTGGTGCCAGTCCGCCAGCTTGCCGCCCAGCAGGTTGCCCAGCGTGATAGCTACGCCGAAGACTACCAGCACCCAGGTGACTACGTGCGGTGTGACATGCGTGATGGTTTCGAGGATAGGCGCAATGTAGGTAAACACGCAGAACATTGCGACAGATGAAAGTGTGCTGAGCGCAAGGACAAGCTGCACCTGCGGCCGTATGACCGCGCGAAACTCGTGCTTCAGGTGCATGCGTTCTGCCGGCTGCGGAGGTACCATGCGCAGCAGCGCGAGCGCGGCGATCAACCCGACCGGCACCAGCGCCCAGAAGGCAAAACGCCAGCCGAAGGCCTGGCCGAGCGCCGTACCCGCGGGAACGCCCAGCACATTTGCGATCGTCAGCCCGCTGAACATGAGCGCGATCGCCTGATTGCGCTCGTTCTTGGGCACCAGGTTGGCGGCGACGATACTGCCGATCCCGAAGAATGCTCCATGACAAAGCGCCGTGATGATGCGCGCGGCAAGCAGCAGGGAATAGTTCGGTGCAAGCGCGCACAACACATTGCCCAGCATGAAGATGCTCATCAGGATCAGCAGCGAACGCTTGCGATCTGAACGCGAAAGCGCCAGCGCTACGATCGGCGAACCAACCGTCACACTGATGGCATAGCCCGAAACAAGCAGGCCCGCCTTCGGGATGCTGACGTTGAAGTCGCGCGCAAGGTCCGGCAGCAGTCCCATGATGATGAACTCGGAGGTGCCGATGGCAAACGCCGAGATTGCAAGCGCGAGGAGCGGCTTCCTCATGCGCCTGCGCTTTCGGGCTTGATGCGCAGGTCGCCTCCGGTCATCTCGAACGGCTGGTCGACAGCCAGGAGGCTCAGCAGCGTCGGGCTCAGGTCACGCAGGCTTCCACCCTCGCGCAGCGCGACGCCGTTCTGGTCGGTCACCATGATGAACGGAACCGGATTGGTCGTGTGCGCGGTATGCGGGCCTCCTGTAGCCGGATCGATCAGCATTTCGGCGTTGCCATGGTCGGCCGTGATCAGCATCGCGCCACCCTGCTGCCGGATGGCCTGGTAGATGCGCCCCAACTGCGCGTCTACTGTCTCGACCGCACGCACCGTCGGCTCCATCCTGCCCGAGTGCCCCACCATATCGGCGTTTGCAAAGTTGACGATGATCACGTCGAAAGCCGTGTCGTTGAGCGCCTTGATGACCACATCGGCGATCCCGGAAGCGGACATCTCGGGCGCCAGGTCGTAGGTCGCGACCTTCTGCGAGGCGACTAACTGGCGGTCCTCGCCAGCAAACGGCTTCTCGATGCCGCCGTTGAAGAAGTAGGTCACGTGCGCGTACTTTTCGGTCTCGGCCACGCGCAGGTTGCGCAGGTTCGCTACCGCCATCACGTTCGCGAGCAGGTTGTCCATCGACTCGGCCGGAATGACAATCGGCAGCTTGTAGGCCTTGTCGTACTGCGTCATGCAGACGTAGTGGATGCGTTCGGGCAGCGTCTGCGGCGGAATGACCGCGTCCAACTCTGCGGCCTTCGGCAGCTCGCGCCCTCCGCCAGACCCGCCCAGGCCGGAGGTTCGGGTCATCACGCGCGTGACCTGGCGAACGCGGTCGGCGCGATAGTTGAAGCAGATGACCACATCTTCATCCTGAATCAGCCCGTGCTTGTCGACCGTGAAGGGTGGCACAAATTCATCGGTGATGCCATTTGAGTACAGCTCGCGGATCCGTCCCGCGGCATCGGAGTAGATGCCGCCTTCAGCCTGGCCGGTCACCATCGCGTCAAAGGCCTGCTTCGACTTCTCCCAGCGCAGGTCGCGATCCATCGCAAAGTAGCGACCCGAGATCGACGCCAATTTGCCCACACCAATCGTGCGGAACTGCCTCTGCAGCTCTTCAAGGTAACCCAGCCCGGACTTCGGCATGGTGTCGCGGCCATCGAAGAAGGCGTGCACCCAGACCCGCGTCAGGCCCTGCTGCTTTGCCATACGCAGCAGCTCATACAGATGCCGCTGGTGCGAGTGCACGCCGCCATCCGAAAGCAGACCGATCAGGTGAAGCCCACGCCCATCGCGGCTAGCCTGGTCCATCGCATACAGCAAAGTCGAGTCGCGGAAGAAGGAACCATCCATGATCGCCGTGTCGAGCCGCGTCATATCCATGCGCACGATACGTCCGGCGCCGAGGTTGAGGTGGCCCACCTCGCTGTTGCCCATCTGGCCGTCTGGCAGGCCGACAAAGTGCTCGCTTGCGCGCAGCAGCGTGTTCGGGTAGTCACGCATCAGAGCGTCATAGGTTGGCTTGCGGGCCTGTGCAATTGCGTTTCCGTGCGTCTCCGCGCGGTATCCCCATCCATCCAGAATCGTCAGCACGATCGGTTTTGCCATGACTTCAGCATACCAATCGAACGCGCTTACTTCGACCCGCCTCCCGGCGCACCGCCGGACGGAGGCGTGGTCAGCAGCATGTGGATTGCGTCCTTGTAGCTCATCGCGGGCACCTGAACGAATGACGTGGCCACGAGGTCGGAGTCCTGTTTGACGGTCTTGATGACGACGCGCACCGTTACATGCTGCGAAAAGTGGTCGACGATCCAGCGCTGATCGCCGACCGGCTGTTGTTCAACGACAAACCGGCCGCCCGGGTAAATATGCGCGAAGATGCCGAACCCCAGATTCACTCCCTGGAAGACGTTCGCCTCCAGCCGGGTCAGATGATGGGTCTTCCGGTCGAGCCAGCAGCGGCCCTCAAGTCCGGTCAGCGCCTCTGAGGTCATCGTAGGCGCATTCCACTGCGGGTTCGGTTTGAAGTCGACGACGTACTCGGCCGGGCTCGCGGCAGGTTTCTCGGCGCGTTGCGGCTGGCCGTCGACAAAATTGAAGATCATGGCGTCGGGAAGAAGCTTGATCAGATCGACAGCCATCTGCTTGCCTGAACGGTCTTTCTCGATATGCTTCTCAAACGCCGAAGGAGAATCGATCATGGCTTGCAGACGCTCGTGCTCGGCGGCATCCTCTTCAGCCGACAAAGGCCGGTCATTGCGCAAAATGATGCGTGCTACCGTGCCGTCCTTCGACTCAATGACATCGCGTACCTGGTCGCCCTTCTGATCCTGCGTGTGCACACGGTAGCGGAGGTAGGCCTGGTCATAGTGGATCAGCTTGATCTCGTTCTGGACGGCGTCTTCGACAAGCTGCTTCGGCTGCGGCGTATCGGCCTGCAGCCATGACTGGGTTGGTCGCTGGGCATAAGCCGGAGGGACGCTCGCCGACGCAAGCAGCGCAAGCGCAAACGCCGTAACAGTGAGGCGCCTCGTGTTGTGCTGTTTGCGAATCGAAGACTCCCTTGCCAAGTGGTTGCTGCTCCCGTCTGCTACTTCTTTCAAAGGCCAAGCTGAACCCAATCGTTGGTCATTGGACGGTGAATCTACGTTTCGCGTTTGCCTCAGCGGGAAGGCCCCGGTATAGTTCGCTCATGCGGAGTGCTTTGACGCCTGCGCCCTGGAGAACGTCGTTTAATGAATCCAAGTGAAGGTCCGACCCTGATTGGGAAGTCAGTCATCATCCGCGGTGAGATCAGCGCAACCGAAGATCTCTACCTCGATGGACTGCTCGAAGGTACCGTGAACCTGCCCGATTCGCTGCTTACGATCGGGCCCAACGCACGAATCACCGCGGAGCTCCATGTTCGCGATCTTATTCTCTTCGGGCGGCTGGATGGAAATGTGACTGCCTCCGGCCGGGTCGATCTGCGCGATCAGGCCGTGGTCAACGGCAATTTATCCGCAAGCCGGCTCACCATGGCAGAGACCACCTCGGTCCATGGAAAGGTTGAACTCACAGGGTTCTCGAGCGGAGGCAGATCGTCAGAGCCTTCGTCGTCGAACTAACCGGAAGGGCTACTGTTCATGGGTTTGTTTGGAAACAGATCGAGCAGCTCGGATTCGGGAGCGAATGCGGCTCGTGTTACACGACACTCCAGTGGCTGGCAGCAGATGCAGAAGCATCTGAGCTCGGGGGAATCCTATCGCGTGCTGGATTTCGGCCCGACTTCGGCTGGCAACATCAATCTCATCACAACGATGGGGCACAGCATCTACATGGCGAATATCGTCGATGACGCAGCGCGGCCGGACTATCTGTTGCCTGCTGTCGAAGGCGAGCCGGCAACCTTCGATACCGAAAAATTTCTTGCTGAGAACTTCGACTTTCAGGGAAGAATCTTCGATGTCGTCCTGCTTTGGGATACCCTCGACTATCTGCCGAAGGAGTTGGTCCAGCCAGTTACCGACCGGCTCTTCGAAGTGATGGCACCGCTCGGCCAGCTGCTTGCCATCTTTCACTCGAGCGCGACCCCGGGTACAACCGCAAAGCCAACTGCCGAGGACCTTACCTTCTCGCGCTATCACTTGACGGATACACCCAATCTAGAGCTGCAGCGAATTGGCGGACGGCCTTTGAAGGGAACCTATACCAATCGTCAGGTCGAGGCGTTCTTTCATCTCTATGCGGGTTACAAATTCTTTCTTGCGAAAGATGCACTGCGTGAAGTGATCGTGACGCGCTAACCCATGCACCCGAAGTGATAAGGCCCCGGAGAACTCCGGGGCCTTATCACTTCCATCTAAAGCTTTTTTACTTCCCCGTCTGCTTGCGACGCTCAGCCCAGCGGCGCTTCATCGCATCGGCGATCGCCTTCCGGCCTTCGGGGCTCAACTTACGCTTACCCTTGGCGGCCGGCGTCTCGGCGGCCTGCACGGCGGCGACGATATTCTTGCTGCCCTTCGGTCTGCCACGGCCCGCTTTCGGTGCTGCAGGCGTTTCGTTACCGACCAGCATGGCCCTTACCTGCTGCAACTTTGCAATCTCCGCATCCACATGTGCAATGACATCTGTAAGTGCCAAGGAACTACCTCCGTATTAGGAGCGACACTTTCCGATGATCCCTGAGTTCTCTTTGATCAGTCGAGCGCGCCCACTCATGGTTAAGAATACAGGCCACTTGTCAAGGAAACAACTTCACCAAACAATCTTCCCCGTTTTGAGTAATATTTCCTCGATTCTTTTCCAATAAGGAACTCGTATTCTTGTCGCCGGTTCACAACCGGTAAATTCAACTCAGTATGCCACGGTAAAATGACGGTCACGGTAAAATGGGCGTTTATGCGATCTATTCGGGGATGGGCGTGGCTCCTCACAATTTCTTCTGGTTTGCTCCAGGTCCTGCTGTTCCCCATTGCAGGTCCGGAGCCGCGCTTTCTTGCGGCTTTTGCATGGTTCGCGCTCGTTCCTTTTTTGATCGCACTGCTGCATAAGAGCCGCACACAAAGCGTCGTTCGCCCGCACCAGGCAGCCTTGCTTGGATATCTTTGCGGCATTATCTGGTATGCCGGTAATTGTTACTGGATTTACCAGACGATGTACCGTTACGGCGGCCTGCCGGGGCCGGTGGCACTCTGCATCCTTTTTCTTTTTTCCCTTTATCTTGGTCTTTATCACGCACTGTTCGCATGGTTCATCGCGCGCATGGCCCGGTCTCGTTTTGGAAATGGTGGAGCTCTTCTCTTAGCGCCATTCGCATGGATCGCAGTCGAACTCGCGCGTTCACGTATTACCGGGTTTCCCTGGGATCTGCTGGGTAACTCGCAGGTTGATAACCTCCTGCTGGTCAGCCTCGCACCCTTTGCCGGAGTGATGTCGATAAGCTTCGTGCTGGTCGCCGTCAATGCCGCATTCGCCTCAGTCTTCGTGCTTGGAAAGCCAAGTCGCATCTACATCTCCTCGGCTGCCCTGTTGTTAGTCATTGGAATAGAAGCCGGTGATCGGATAATCAGCGTGCCTGAACACGCATCCACAAAGAACTTTGCCGTCATGCTGCAGGAGAATCTCGAAGTAGGTGCGGTAGGAAGAGCAGCCCGGCCGCTGACGGAAAGAGAGGAATTGCCCATCTTTGCCGCCATGACCATGCAGCCCGGAGTAGAACATGGCAGCAACAAATTACTTTCGCTGCTGCCTGGCATGGAGCCTGCAATCGTGATCTGGCCGGAAGCACCCTCGCACCTCCGCTCCGATCAACCCGGATTTCGCAGCGCAATTTCCGAGATGCTTCAGCTTATTCACGCTCCCGCAATTATTGGTTCCCTGGGAGTGGATTTTTCCAACTCGTCGGCGAAGGGATATCGTCTTTATGACTCGGCATCGCTCTTCAATGCCGCGGGAGAATATCAGGGACGCTATGACAAGGTGCACCTCGTGCCATGGGGAGAGTATGTCCCGTTCAAGCAGTTCTTCGGTTTCGCAAGTAAGTTGACCGAGGGCGTCTCCGATATGGATGCCGGAACGCAGCGTTCTGTGTTTCAAGCAGACGGGCACCGCTACGGGGTATTTATCTGCTATGAGTCCGTCTTTGGCGACGAAGTCCGGAAGTTTGTAAACAATGGCGCGCAGGTGCTGGTGAATATCTCGGACGATGGCTGGTATGGCGATACGGGCGCACCCTGGCAGCACCTGAATATGACCCGGATGCGTGCAATCGAAAACCATCGCTGGGTGCTACTCGACACCAATACAGGAATTACCACGGCCATCGATCCCGAGGGACGCACCTCGGTCGAGGCTCCCCGGCATGTCCGCGCGGCATTTGCGTTTCCCTTTGAATTTCTCGATGGAACGACCTTCTACACCAGGCATGGCGACTGGTTTGCATGGCTCTCAACGGCGATCACGCTGGGCGCAGTTTTAACCGCGCGGAGACGTCGCGATATCACCGTGCCAGCCGTGCTTTAGAATCGAGTTATGCTTTCTGATCTCGAATACAACTACTCCCCGGTGCGCGACAAAGTACGCGAACTGCGGGAGTATCTTTGACTCGCCCCGCCTTCGCCGTGAACTAGCCGGCATCGAAACCCAGATCTCCGACCCGACCGTCTGGGCCGATGCCACGCGCTCGCAGCCGCTGATGCGCGAACGCAAACGGCTTGAGACGCTCATCGCCGACGAGGCCGAGCTGGCGCGTCGTTCCGACGATATCGAAGCCTACTTCGAGCTCGCACGCGAAGGGGAGCAGACCGAGCCCGACCTCGAACGCGAGATCCCGTCGCTCGTCGAATATGCCGAGAAGCTTGAGTCAAAGACCATGCTCTCGGGCGAGACCGATATGCTCAACGCCATCGTGACCGTGCACCCCGGCGCTGGCGGCACCGAAAGCCAGGACTGGGCCGAGATGCTGATGCGCATGTACATCCGCTGGGGCGAGCGGCAGCACTTCAAGGTCGAGATCAACGAGATTCAGGATGGTGACGAGGCTGGCATCAAGTCGGCGACCTTCACCATCTCGGGCGACTTCGCGTTTGGCTTGCTGGGCGGAGAAACCGGCGTGCATCGCCTGGTGCGCATCTCGCCCTTCGACTCGGCCAAGCGCCGCCACACCAGCTTCGCCTCCGTCTTCGTCTCGCCCGAGATCGACGACACCATCGTCATCGACATCAAAACCGAAGACCTGCGCATCGACACCTATCGTTCTGGCGGCAAGGGCGGGCAGCACGTCAATACGACGGACTCGGCTGTGCGCATCACCCACCTTCCTACAGGCCTGGTCACGGGCTGCCAGAACGAGCGTTCGCAGCATAAGAACAAGGAACGCGCCATGAAGATGATGCGCTCCAAGCTGTACGAGTATGAGCTCGACAAGAAGAAGGCCGCGACGCGCAAGATCGAAGATTCCAAGCTCGACATCGGGTTCGGTTCGCAGATCAGGAGTTATGTGCTGCAGCCTTACCGCATGGCGAAGGATCTGCGTACACGGGTTGAAGTGGGCGACGTCGACAAGGTGCTCGACGGCGATCTGGAACCCTTCATCCGCGGCTTTCTCCGGATGCGCCGCGAAGGCAATATTCCCGCGCCAGCCGAAGATATCGACTGATCTTACAAACGTCATACCACTTTGCTGACATCCGGGGCTGTCACTCAGCTTGGCGGTCTTCGATACTCGATTGAACATTACGAGAGAAGACCGCATGACACTCTACAACCTGAACTCAAAGAAGCTCCCAACACCCCTCACGGCTTCGGCGACTCCCGGTCATGTCCGGTTCATTTCTCAAGGGAACGGAACCCCTGAACGGCTCGACAGAATCTAAGTTGCAGAGGTACGTACGATGTCCGAAACGAAAGATCCGCTTATCACCCAGTTACTCGCGCTGATTCGGGGTGGCCAGGCGCACGCCACCTTCGAGCACGCGATCAAGGACTTTCCCGCCGAGCACTACGGCACCGTGGCCCAGGGTCTGCCCTACTCGGCCTGGCAGATCCTCGAGCACTTGCGCATCACGCAGCGCGACATTCTCAACTTCTCCGCACCCCCGACCGGCGGCTACCACGGTCTCGAGTGGCCGGCGGACTACTGGCCCAGGTCGTCCAACCCTCCGACCAAGGCAAACTGGGGCTACACCATCGACGCCATCCGCGAGGATCAGCAGAAGTTCGAGCAGTTACTGCTGAAGCCAAATGTAGACCTCTACAAGCCATTCTTATGGGGCGACGGGCAGAACCTGCTGCGTGAGGCGCTCCTCATCGCGGACCATAACGCATACCATCTCGGTGAGTTGGTCGTGCTGCGGAGAATCCTCGGCATCTGGAGTTAGCAATGAATGAACCCGAGGTGATTCAGCAGCTGCTCCATTCAAAGACCATCGCGGTCGTCGGCCTTTCGGACAATCCGGCCAAGCCGAGCAATTATGTTCCCGCGTTCCTGCAGTCGATCGGCCACCGTATCTTGCCCGTCAACCCGGCGGTCGATTCCGTGCTGGGCGAGAAGTCTTACGCAAGCCTGTCCGACCTGCCCGAGAAGCCCGACCTGGTCAACGTCTTCCGTCTGCCAAAGTTCATCCCGGCCCTTGTCGACGAGATGATCGCGCTCAACCTCCCCGCGATCTGGGTTCAGTTGGGTCTGATGCACGCCGAGGCCGCCGCCAAGGCAGAGGCAAACGGCATCAAGGTGGTCATGGACCGCTGCATCATGGTGGATAGCCGCCAGGCACGCGTGAAGATTGGCTGAGTCAACGCCCAAAGCCCCTACAATGAAGCTACGATGAATCTCCGCCGCCTGGTCCTGCTCCTGTTCACGCTGATGCTTGCGATGCGCGCCCCCGCGCAGCTTACGGAAATCGGAGACGGCACGGCGGGCCCCTTCAAGGGACAGCACCTCACGGTCGAGCTCACGTCGCTTTCGCCTTCGGTCTCGCCCGGCGGCCAGGTCACGGTCGGCCTCATCGTCACGCTTGAAGAGCACTGGCATGTCTACTGGGTCAACGCGGGGGACTCGGGAGAGCCGCCAGCCGTGAAGTGGACCCTGCCTGCCGGTGTCACAGCCGGACCCATGCAGTTTCCGACGCCCTCACGGCTGCCGCTCGGGCCGCTGATGGACTTCGGCTACGAAGATACTGTTGGCTTTCCCTTCCAGATCGCCGTCGCTCCGAAGGTCAAGCCGGGTAAGCAGCACCTGGACGCCAAGGTCACCTGGCTGGTCTGCCGGGAGGTCTGCATCCCCGGCAAGGCGCACCTCGGCATCGACCTTAACGTGGCGCCCAACGCGCCCGCCGGCCCGCTGGTCGGAGCCCTCGGCGCCGCCATCAAGAGCCTGCCCCAGCCGCTCCCGCCAGACCAGAAGTTTTCGGTCACCGGCGGCAAAGAAGAACTCGTCCTCACCCTGCTCAACGCCGCCGACGTCAACCCCGACGACGTGGAGTTCTACCCCTTCGATCAGGACCAGATCGTCAACGCTGCCGACGCCGACTTCGAGCCCATCCAGGACGGCTTCCGTCTCCGTCTCACCCGCGCTCCCGATCCCAACGCGCCCGGCACTTCCGAGCACCCGGCAGCTCCAGGTCCGCTTCCGGCCAGGCTGCACGGGCTGCTCAAGCTGTCCGACGGTGAGTCTTATGATGTCTCGGCCGACGTGGTCCCCGGCGAAGTCCCGCGTCCGCTAGCTGCTCCCCGGCCCCTCACCGCGGTCACCACTTCCTCAACCACCCTCACGGCCATCCCGGCAATCGGGCTCGCCCTGCTTGGCGGAGTCATCCTCAACCTGATGCCGTGTGTCTTCCCGGTGCTCTTCCTCAAGGGCCTCGCGCTGGTGCAGTCTTCAGGCGAGGAGCGCAAGCGGATGCGCGCGCACGGCCTCGTCTACACCCTGGGTATTCTCGTCTCCTTCTGGCTCATTGTCGGCGTCTTGCTCGCGTTGCGGGCCACGGGAAGCCACATCGGCTGGGGCTTCCAGCTGCAGTCGCCCACCTTCATCGCCGTCCTCGCCGCCTTCCTGTTCCTATTCGCGCTCTCGCTCGCCGGCCAGTTCGATCTTGGCCTCTCGCTGACCAGCGCGGGTGGGGAACTGGCGAAAAAAGAAGGTTATGCTGGCAGCTTCTTCACCGGTGTCCTCGCAACCGTCGTGGCGACGCCCTGCACGGCTCCGCTGATGGGAGCCGCTATCGGCTTCGCGCTCGCACAGCCTCCGGTCATCACCTTCGCCGTCTTCACCGCGCTCGGACTCGGGCTCGCGCTACCGTACCTGCTCCTGACCCTGCAGCCCAGCTGGACGCGCCTGCTGCCGCGGCCAGGCGCCTGGATGGAGACCCTCAAGCAACTCACCGCCGTACCGCTCTTCGCGACCGTCATCTGGCTCGTCTGGGTCTACGGGCGTCTGCACACGACCGGCGGAGCGGGCGGCGAGTCCGACCACATCACCTACCTGCTGCTCTGCTTCCTCGTGCTCGCTATCGCGGGCTGGGTACTGGGCCGCTGGCCGGCAAAGTGGACCAGCGGTTTGGTTGCGATTCTGCTGATCGCGGGCGGGCTTGCGCTGCCGCTGCTGCATCCCAATGAAGTCGCGGCGAACGGTG
>CAZZZP010000111.1:0-12526 GCA_964658635.1 Lichenicola sp.
GCCGGAGAAGATGCGGACGCCGACGACGTACTATGCGGATGATTCGGGGATCGGAATGTTGATGTGGGCGGGGGTGGGGAGGCCGCGGAAGGTGGGGGTAGTGGGGCTGGGTGTGGGGACGCTGGCGGCATATGGACGGGCGGGCGATGAGATGCGGTTTTACGAGATCAACCCGGCGGTGCGGCCGATTGCCGAGAATCTTTTTACGTATCTGCGGCAATCGGGGGCGCGGGTGAGCTTTGCCGAGGGGGATGCGCGCGAGGTGCTGGCGCGGGAGCCGGGGCAGGGGTTCGATGTGCTGGTGATCGATGCGTTTTCGGGGGATGCGATTCCGCTGCATTTGCTTACCGAACAGGCGCTCGCGCTTTATCGGCGGCAGCTGGCGGCGGGCGGGGTGCTGGCGTTTCATGTTTCGAACCAGTATGTGGACCTGGAGCCGGAGTTGGCGGAGCTTGCAAGGACGGCCGGGATGGAGGCGCGGACGGTCGAAACGGATGGCAATGAGAGCCGGGGGGAGTTCAGGGCACGGTGGGTGCTGATGACGGGTGACGGTGCGCTGTTTCAGAGGCCGGAGTTTGGGCGGGCGCGGGCGGTTGAGCACAGGGCCGGGGTTCGGGTGTGGACGGATGATTATTCGAGCCTGTTGAAGCTGATGAAGTGGTGAGCGAATCGGGATTGAGGCCTGGGCATCTGAGAGGTATGGCGAAGGAACGGGGTGGGTTTTCGCATGCGTGGCGGGCGCTGCGGCACAGGAACTTCCGGCTCTATATGGCGGGGCAGGGAGTTTCGCTGATCGGGAGCTGGATGACGCGGCTGGCGTTGTCGTGGCTGACGTGGCGGCTGACGCATTCGGCGCTTCTGCTTGGGCTGGTGGGGTTTGCGGGGCAGATTCTGACGTTTGTGCTGGCTCCTTTTGCGGGGGTTTGGGTGGACCGGCTGGATAGGCGCAAGCTACTGGTGGCGACGCAGGCGCTGAGCGCGGCGCAGTCGCTGGCGCTGGCCGGGCTGACTCTGGCGGGGGTGATCACGGTTGGCGAGATTCTTTGGCTGGCCTCGCTGCAGGGTCTGATCGATGCGTTCGATATGCCGGCGCGGCAGTCGTACGTGGTGAAGATGGTGGGGGACAAGGCGGACCTGGGGAACGCGATCGCGCTGAACTCGTCGCTGGTGAATGTGGCGCGGCTGATCGGTCCGCCGCTGGCTGCGTTTGTGATTGCGCGGCTGAACGAGGGCTGGTGTTTCCTGATCGATGGGGTGTCCTACCTCGCGGTGATCGGGTCGTTGCTGCTGATGAAGGTGGTGCACGAGAGCACGGCGGGGAAGGCGCGGCCTTCGATGGTGGTGCAGATGAAGGATGGCTGGAGCTACGTGACGAGCTTTGTGCCGGTGCGGAATATCCTGCTGCTGTTTGCGGTGGCGAGCCTGATGGGTATGCCGTACATGGTGCTGCTGCCGATCTTTGCGGCCCAGGTGCTGCATGGCGGGGCGCATACGCTGGGTCTGCTGACGACGGCGAGCGGGGCGGGCGCGCTGACTTCGGCGATCCTGCTGGCGGCGCGCAAGACGGTGGTGGGGCTGGTCAGGAAGATCGAGTGGGCGGCGGCGCTGTTTGGCGGGGGGTTGATCCTGTTCGGGCTGTCGCACGTGCTCTGGCTTTCGCTGGTGGCGATGGGGATTACCGGGTTCGGCATGATGCAGGGGCTGGCATCGAGCAACACGGTGATCCAGACGCTGGTGCCGGAGGAGAAGCGGGGCCGCGTGATGAGCTACTACACGATGGCTTTTGTGGGGATGCTGCCGTTCGGCAGCCTGCTTTCGGGTGGGCTGGCGCATGCGATCGGCGCGCAGGAGACGGTGCTGGTGACGGGCTCATGCCTGCTGGTGGGGCTGGGGCTTTTTCTGACGCAGGGCAAGGTGGTTCGCGGGGCGATGCGGCCTCGGTATGAGGAGCTGGGTATTCTGGAGCCAAGGTAGGGCGGTTTCGCGCATCACAGGTGATGGACAGGAGTGCGGATGCGATTCTGGAGTGTGCTTTCAGTGGGCGCGGTGCTGGCAGGGACCGTTGCGGCGAGTGGACTGGCGAGCGGGCAGGCGGTGATGGCGGTTCCGAAGCTCGATCTGAACCGTTTTGCCACGGGTTGGTACGAGATTGCGCGGCTGCCGAACAAGCCCGAGAAGAAGTGCGACGGCAACGCGTTTCAAATGTATGCGCTGGGGAACAAGCCGAGGCAGTTTCAGCTGGTGCAATCGTGCCTGTTCAAGGACGGGCAGGCGAATGTACGGAACCTGCCGGGCAAGGTGGACAAGCAGGGTGACGGCAAGCTGACGGTGGGGACCTTCCCATTTACGTCGAAGTTCTGGGTGCTGGCGACCGGGCCTGATTTTGAATGGGCGCTGATGGGGAGTCCGAATCGCAAGCTGCTTTGGGTGCTGTCGCGCAAGGCGACGATGGATGCGGGTGTGATGCAGCAGTTGAAGGCGACGGCGGCGGCGCAGGGGTACAAGGTCGACAAGCTGGAGATGGTGACGCAGGGGAAGTGATCCTGCCTGGAGCCGGAGGCTACTTGAGGGCGGGGCCGCCCTCCTGCCATTCGTAGACGACGACGCCGATATCGTTGAGGGTCTTCATGGCAGCTTCCATGTTGCTTCGGAGCTGTGGCCGGGCACTTGCGGGGGCGTCGTGCGCCTCTTCTACGGCGATGACGCGGCCATAGGGCCAGGCATTCTGCGGGATGGCGTTGATGGCGGCGGCGAGGTCGGAGGTGCGGACGTTGAGGTCCTGGCGGCGTGCGCCGACGGGGCGCAGGATGCCGCCGGTGCCGAGGTTGCTGGTGTTGGCGTCGGCTACGGTGACGTGGAGAGTGACCATGGCGCCCTGGATGGTGAGGTAGGGGTTCTGCCAGGCGGTCAGCGACTTGACGGCGAGGTAGCGGGTCTTGGTGGGGAGGGGGATCTGGTCGATTTCGGTGCGGATCTCTTCAAGCTGCGCACGTTTGTCTGCTTCTGAACCGCCTGAGCCGGGCAGGGGGAAGGCGGGGCGGGAACAGCCGGACAGGGCGAGCAAGGCGGAGGCGAGGGCCAGCAGGAGAAGAGAAGAGTTTCGAGTGCGCACGTTGCTAAGCATAAATGAGGATTGGCGATGGGGATTGAGAGTTGTGGATTGGGCGCCCGTCACTTGCCCTGAAAAGACGGTTTGCGTTTTTCCAGGAAGGCCTGGACGCCCTCGTGCTTATCGGCGGTCTGGCTGAGGCGGCCGAAGATGGAGGCCTCGAGCGAGAGGCCTTCGTGGAGGTGGAGGGGCAGCCCGCCCTGGACGGCTTCGATGGCGGCCTCGACGGCGAGCGGGGCCTGAGCGGCGATGGTGGCGGCCAGGGCCTGGGCTCGGGACAGGAGTTCGGCTGCGGGGTGGACCTCATCGACCAGGCCGATGCGAAGGGCCTCGCTGGCGGGGATGATTTCTCCGGTGAGGAGGAGCTTGAGGGCGGCGGACTGGCCGACGAGGCGGGGCAGGCGCTGGGTGCCGCCGTAGCCGGGGATGAGGCCAAGCTTGACCTCGGGCTGGCCGAGGCGGGCGTTGTCGGCGGCGAGGCGGAAGGTGCAGGCGAGGGCGAGTTCACAGCCACCGCCGAGGGCGAAGCCGTTGATGCAGGCGATGACGGGGCGTCTGGAGGCCTCGATGAGTTCGAAGACATGCTGGCCGCGGAGAGCGAGGTTTTCGCCGGAGGAGGCGTCGGTCGAGGCGAGCTCGGAGATGTCGGCTCCGGCGGCGAAGGCCTTGGGGCCGGCTCCGGTGATGAGGATGACGCGGGTGACGGGGTCCTGGGCGAGGAAGGTGAAGACGCGCTCGAGATCGTTGAAAAGCTGGGTGTTGAGGGCGTTGAGGACGTCGGGCCGGTTGAGCGTGACCGTGGCGACGTTGCCTTCGGTGGCGAGCAGGAGGGTGTCGAAGGAGGGGAGGACGGCGGGGGTATTGAAGTCGGGCATCAGGCTCTCCGGACTTGCGATTTTGACACTTGGATCGTACACCTTTCGACTTTGAGTAGGGATTGACGCAACGTTGAGAAGGCCGGGCTTCGGGACGATTTCCGGGCGATACAATCGTACCTATGATCAAGGGAATGACGGTGATAGAGCAGGTTGCGAGCGGCGAGGAGTACAAGCGGCTTGGCCAGCTGTTCAGCTCGCTGGGGTTTGAGGCGGGCAAGGGCTGGAAGGATGAGCAGGGTGAGGGGTCGGCGTTCCTGGCGCCGGTGGGGAATCTTGAGATTGTCACGGGCCGGATGCCCGCGGTGCCGCGGATCCTGGTCGAGGTGACGCAGCTGGATCATGTCTACGCTGCTGTAAAGAGCTGGGCAGAGGCGGAGGGCGGGGCGGCTTCGCTGCGTGAGGTTGAGGACACGCACTGGAACTCGCGGATGTTTACGGTGCGGCTGGCGGCTGCGCTCGAGGTGGGGTTCTGGCAGTCGGAGAATCCCGAACATGGGGTTGAGCCTGCGGTCGAGGGCGATCTAACGGCTGTCGGGATGAAGTTTGCGATCGTGACCACGCGCTGGAATACGGTGATTACAGACCGGCTGCTGCAGGGTTCGCTCGACTGCCTGAAGCGGAGTGGCGCGGCGCGGGCAGACATCGAGGTGGTGCGGGTGCCGGGCGCGTGGGAGATTCCGAACGCGGCAAGGACGCTGGCGGAGAGCAAAAAGTTCGACGCGATTGTGACGCTGGGCTGCCTGCTGCGCGGCGAGACGGCGCACTACGAGGCGATCTACAACGAGGTGGCGCGGGGAATCGGCCAGTCGCAGCAGGAGACGGGCGTGCCGCATGCGTTTGGCGTGCTGACGTGCGAGACGCTGGAGCAGGCGCTCGACCGGGCCGGGCTGAAGGCGGGCAACAAGGGTTTTGAGGCGGCGAGTGCGGCGATCGAGATGGTTTCGATTCAGCGGAAGTTGCGAGGAGCGAAGTAATGGGAACTCGCAGGAAATCGCGCGAATTGACGATGCAGATGTTGTTTCAGGGCGATCTGGGGAAACAGACGCCGGAGCAGGTTCGAGCGCTCTTCTGGGCGTCGGTGACGGATGTGGATGAGGAGACGCGCGGGTTTGCGGAGGATCTTTACCGGATTGCGACGAGCCGGCGGGAGGAGATTGACGCGCTGATCGAGCAGCACTCGGAGAACTGGCGGCTGGAGCGGATGCCGGTGGTGGACAGAAACCTGCTGCGGGCGGGGATTGCGGAGATGCTGGGATATCCGAAGACGCCGGCGGCGATCGTGATCAACGAGAGCCTGGAGGTGGGCCGTCGGTATGCGGCACCGGAGTCGATTCACTTCCTGAATGGGGTACTGGATGCTGTGGCGCGGGATCTGCTTAAGGCGAGGCTTGGATAGGTTAGGGCGAGGCTTGGATAGGCAAAGAGTGCCCTAACGCCGGGCGGGCGGCACTTCGTGCGGTATGAGGCTTCGCTTGGCCTTCCCGTTGGTCAGGAAGGGATATTCGCGCCGACCAGCGGGAGGACCAAGCGAAGCAGTGGGAAGTTACGAAGTGAACGCCGACTGCGCAGGGCAAAAGCAGAGAGGCCCTCCCGGTTTGGGAGGGCCTCTCTGCTTGCCTTTACCTGCTGGTTAGGAGTTCGCCTTGATGGGCTTCTGGGCCAACAGGTTGGGGGTTGCGGGGGTCGCGCCGCCGTTGATGTTTGGCAGGGCGGGGATAAGGGGTGCCTGCGTGTCCGAGAACCCGGACGCTCCGCGGGTGAGGCGGTGCACCAGGTTGTCGCCCGCGGTGCCGACGTAGAAGGTCTGATTGTCGGAGGAGACAACGCCGGCTACGGGTGCTGTGGGGACTCCGTTGGCCGTGGTCTGCAGGGTGATGTTGCTGAGGGATTTCGTGGAGGTGGTGAACTGGGGGACGACTCCGCCTGTGCCGGTGTAGGTGACGAAGCTGTAGGCCGAGTCGGAGGTTGGCAGGACACTGGTGATGGCCGAGGGGGCTGCGACGGTGAAGGGCAGATTGGCGGCGATGTTTGAGGTGAAGCTGAAGGGGCAGTCGCCTGACTTCTGGTTGGTGGTGATGTCGAGCAGGCCGGCCGCGCCGTTGGTGCCGGCGATGGTGGCGGCGATCTCGTCGGTGCCGTTGTTGAGCGAGGCGATGTCGTTGGTGATGAGGCCGGAGGTGGCGAGCGGCGCGTTGGTGATGTTGGCGCCGGCGACCGGGCCGTAGTCCGGATAGAAGGTGTTGGAGGCGACCTGGTTAAGGCCGGTGCCGGAGATCTGGGTGGCGGGGCAGTTGGTATGGATGTCGATGGGCGAACTGCCGAGGTAGACGCCCGCCTGGGGGACGGTGAGGGCAACGCCGGATGCGGGAGTGGTAAGGGGTACTGCAGTCCAGCCGTTGAAGGTGGAGTGCACGAGCATTCGTCCGTCGTCGGTGGGAATGTAGACGGTGGTGCTGTCGGGACTGAAGGTGGCGTTGGTGCCGAATCCGCCGTACTCGGTGGTGACCGAGCCTGTGCTGGCGTAGAGGTAAGTGAGCTTGCGGACGGGGTCGGAGATGACGACGGTGGTGTTATCGGGTGAGACGGCGAGCACGTAGCCGGAGACGTTGGTGTCCTGCTTGGTGAGCGAGTTGGTGCCGGTGGCGAAGACCATCAACTCGTTTTGCGTGCCCATGTAGATGGTGGTGCCGTCGGTTGAAAGCACGAGCGAGTTGGGCGCGTAGGGCAGGCGGACGGCCGAGGCCTGGGTCGTCACGGTGAAATTGAGTGGCAGGATGTACTGCGAGTTGGTCGAGGCGATGTAGAGGGCGGTCGAGTTGTTGGTTCCGGCGGCGTTGATCTGCACCGGGTTTGAGAGGACCGGCGTGCCGTTGCCGAAGGCGCCGATGAGATTATCGGGCGCGTAGTTGCAGGTGGGCGGCTGGCAGACGGCGGTGATGGTGGCCGCGCCAGGGAAGGCGGGGGTGATGTTGTTGGAGGAGGTGGGGACGGTAACCGGCGTGGTCGAGACGTACTCCAGCGAGATATTGGTCAGCGCGACGCCGTTCTGGTCGGTGATGGTGGCGACCAGCGGCTGGGTGACGTTCTGCGAGACCGCGATGGGGGCCGTGGGTGCGGTGGTGGAACCCTGTGCGCTGAGGACGATGGTCTTGGGCGGGCAGGTGGAGAAGTAGCCGGCGGAGCTCGACGACTGCGAGTTGGCCGCGGTGATGATGGTTGAGCCGGGCTGGGTGGCGGTGGCTACGCCGTTGGTGTCGATGGTGACGACGTTGGTGTTCTGGGCGGAGAAGGTGATGGGCCCGACGAACGCGCTGATGTTGGACTGGGTGCTGGTCCCCGCGTAGATGCGGGCGGCGAGCTGGGCGTGGGTGGCCTGCGAGACGCAAGCTGCGCCGTTGTAGGAGGTGGCGAGCGCGGTGGGCGCGGTGGTGCTGTAGAGGCCGGTAGTCAGGTTGTAACAGTTGCTGGCAGGGTCATTGGCGCAGTCGATCGACGCGGGTCCGAGGACGATGCTGGTGACGATGGGGTGGACGTAGACGTTGATGGCGTTCGACGTGACGCCGCTGCCGCTGGCCGTGAGTTGGACGACGCCGGTGGCGCCATTGGGCGTGCAGACGGTGTAGTCGGGGATGCCGCCGCCGGTGTTGCGGTTCCACTGTCCGGCGCAGAGGCCAGCCGAGCCGGTGGCGGGGTTGACGTCGACGATGTTGCGATTGGTGGAGGCGTAGACGATCCCGGTGACGGTGGCAGTGTTGCCTTTGCAATCCTTTGCGGTGGGTGCGCCGACGCTGCCGATGGCTCCCTGGTTGATGGAGATGCCGGTGAGGCGTGGCTCGAGGTCGAGGGTGACGGCCTGGCCGACCTGGACACCGGTGTTCTGGCCGTTGCAGTACGTGACGGCGACGGCATGGCCGCAACCGGAGATCGAGACACCGAAGGGAATGGTGAAGAGGAGCAGAATTGCTAGAGTAACGAACCGACGCATTGAGCTTTAGGACCTCCCCGCATGCCGGGCAGGGGCCTGGGCGTGCGGTTCACCATTCTGGTTAGCAGGATTTCAAGCTTCAGTCTAAAAGCTCCCATGAGGAGAAGCAAATGACGAAGGCTGGGGTAAGGGTTGGACGTGGGGGATCGGGAAGGGTGAGTCAGAGCAAAAGCAGGTGCGTCCTGACGCCGGACGGGCGGCACATTGTGCGGTTCTGGACGCTTCGCATGCGAAGCGGGTTCCTGTCCCGATTGGGAGAGAACTCCTTTCACGCGAAGCGTCCAACACGGCTTGAGTGCTAGTTTGCGGGCATGTTCTGGGCGAACCAGGCTACTTCGCGGGCTTCGAGGTCGCGGATGTGGGCCGGGTTGCGGAAGCCGTGGCCTTCGTTGGGGAAGACGACGAGCTGGGTTTTGACGTTTTCCGCCCGCAGTGCGTGCCAGAACTCGAACGATTGCGGGGCCGGGCACTCGCCGTCGCGATCGCCTACGACGACCAGGGTGGGGGTGGTGACGTTCTTGATGTACTCAATGGCGGAGGACTTGGCGTAGACGGCGGGGTCCTCGTAGACGGTGTGGCCGAAGAAGGGCACCATCCACTGGTCGATGGAGTTTTCACCGTAGTAGGACTTCCAGTCGGAGATGCCGGCTCCGGCAACCGCGGCCTTGAAGCGGTGGGTCTGGGTGACGGCGAACATGGTCATGAAGCCGCCGTAGGACCAGCCCATGAGGCCTTCGCGGGATTTATCGATCGAGACTTTGGATTCGACCCGGTCCATGCCGGCAAGGATGTCGCGGAGGTCGCCGTAGCCGAAGTCCTTGATGTTGGCGGCGGTGAACTTTTCACCCTCGCCGAAGGAGCCGCGCGGGTTGGGCGAGAAGACGAAGTAGCCGAGCTGCGACCAGACGGAGCCTCCCCAGCGCGCGCCGGCCGAGGCGGAGGGGCCACCGTGGACCTGGACGAGGAGGGGGTATTTTTTGGACGGGGTGTAGTCGGCGGGGTAGGTGAGCCAGCCCTGGACGTGGAAGCCCTGGTTGGTCCACTCGATCGATTCGGTGTGGGCAGGGGGCCTGGCGCCGTCGTTGAGGTGGGTGACCTGCTTCAGGCCGGAGAAGGAACCGGCCCAGACCTCGGGCGCGGTGGCGTGGCCGGACTTGACCATGGCGAGCAGGCCGTGGTTCGAAATGCTGATGGCGTCCTTGATGGGGCCGCCGCCGACGGAGACTTCGCCGAGGTCGTTGGCCGCGTCGACCTTTTTGGAAGAGATGTTGACGTCGGCGAGGAGCGAGTGGCCGCGACGGTCTTCGACGAAGCCGATCGTGTCGTTGCCGGTCCAGGCGAGGTAGGTGGGTGAACCGTCGATTTCAGGGGTGACGTCGGTGGCTTCACCGCCATTTGCCGGGACGGTCCAGATGTCGCCGCCGGTGGAACCCTGGTCGGACATGAGTCCGCCGATGAAGGCGATGCGCTTGCCGTCAGGGGAGACGCGGGGGACGGCGATCTGGAGGCCGTGCAGGGCGCCCTGGGTGGTGTTGGGGTCGAAGACGACCTTCGGTTCGGCGCCGCGTGTTTCGGTGTAGAGCTTGGCGACCCACCAATTGTTCTCGCCCGGCGGGTTGGCTCCGACGAAGGTGACCTGGCGTGAGTCGGGCGCCCATGCGAACTCGTAGACATGGAGTGCGGCGGGAGTGAGGAAGGAGCCCGACCCGGTTGCCGGATCGACCGAGTAGACGCGCTGGATCTCGACGCCGTCCTCGCCGATGACGCCGGCCCAGGGCTTCATGGCGGCGAGTGCGCCGGCGGAGCGGGTGGCGTTTTCGACGAAGAGGAAGGCGAGCGACTTGCCGTCGGGCGAGAAGGCGGCCGAGTCGAAGAGGCCGGCGACGTGGGTAAGCTGTTTCGCGTCGCCGGTCGAGCGGGAGTAGAGGAAGAGCTGCTCCTGCTTTTTATCGGCGGTGCAGTCGGAGGTGAAGGCGAGGGTCTGCGAATCGGGTGCCCAGACGGGGTCGGTGAGCGAGCAGGCGGTGGCTCCGGCCAACATGACGATCTTGTCTTTGCTGGAGTCGGCTGAAGGGTAGGGGAGCAGGTGGAGTGTGGTGCCTTCGGCTCCGCGCAGGGTGTAGGCGATCTGCGTGCCGTCGGGCGAGATGGCGACCTGGCCGGGGGCCGTGGTGTGGGTCATGCCGGCGTGAATCTGGGCGAGGCGCGGATCGGGGTTCGCCATGGGTGTCATGGTGTCGGGCGTGCCGGACTGAGCGGCCAGGGAGGGGGCGATCAGGATGGAAGAAGCGGAGAGGGAGGCGGCGAGCAGCGCTCGAGAGCGGAGTGTCATGAGGAAAAGCTTACATCGGGGCATGGAGGCCGGGCACGGGCGGCCGAACTGCTTTTTGCAGGGCAACTCGCATCTACAGTTTGATGCGTGAAGTCCTGATTCTCGGAGCGTTGCTGGTTTTGACGGGCTGTACTCCGGCCAGCCGGAGTCCGGATGCGATTCGCAGCGACACGGCGGCGGCGACTGCCGCGGCGGCACGGGATGCGAAGGCGATGGCGCAGGGTGTGTTCGATGGTCTACGGCAGAAGGGACCGGTGAACATCAACAAAGCGAGCCGGGTGCAACTGGAGGGTCTGCCGGGGATCGATGCGGGCATGGCGCGGCGTATTGAAGAGGGCCGGCCGTACACGAGCTCGACCGAGCTCCTGCACCGGAAGATTCTGACGCGGCGCGAGTATGACCCGATTGCGGCGCACGTGGTTGCACGGTAGGCGGGGCAACCTGCTGAATCTTTGACTTCCGGCGTCTTTCTTGATACTTTAAGCAGGTTGCAGTAGTGTTCCGTCACGCCCCACTCGAACTGGTTTCCCGCTTCAAGCGACTGTGGATTTCGGATACACTTGTAAGGCATTACCAAGAGCAGTACCGCAGGCCTCTGAAGGTTGGGAGGCGGAATCTGCGGCCCTTCGCAAACGCGACTGCGCCACCCTTCACCCCGGCGAACCTGACGGGACCCTATGTGGATGGGCTATGCGGTCGGGAACAGCGAAACGGAACTGGCTGGGTCTCAGGTCGCAAGACGGAGAGTTCGAGTTCGGTCACCGTCGACTGTATTTCGTCTGAGTGGATGTACAGACGTACAGCAGGGACAAATCTTCGGCGAGGCGCTTCAGCGTCCTCACTTTTTCGTGCGTTAGCGTACGAGGCCCCGGAGAAGCCCCGGTTTGTGCGGAACAAGTTTGGTTTCAAGGAGTCTTTCGTGCCTACGTTTCATCAGCTCGTCAAGCAGGGCCGCACGCCCACTCGCTACAAGACCGCCAGCCCCGCGCTGCAGGGTTCGCCCCAGCGTCGCGGCGTCTGCACCCGCGTCTACACCCAGACCCCCAAGAAGCCGAACTCGGCGCTCCGTAAGGTAGCCCGTGTTCGCCTGACAAACGGGATCGAAGTGACGACTTATATCCCAGGCATTGGCCATAACCTGCAGGAGCACTCGATTGTGCTCATCCGCGGCGGCCGTGTGAAGGATCTGCCGGGTGTTCGTTACCACGTGGTTCGCGGAACTCTGGATTCGGTTGGCGTGGCCAAGCGGATGCAGAGCCGTTCGAAGTACGGTGCGAAGCGTCCGAAGGCTGCGGCTAAATAGTAGTTGTTTGATGTTTGTTCTCAGTTGTTGGTGAGGGAGTCGCCGGCTGAGTGCAAGCAAGGAACAAACAACTGAGAACAAACAACGGGTTTTCAGGCCTGGCACGTGAGAAGTCACCGCGCCAGGGGAAGAAGAGAGAAGAGCAATGCCGAGAAAAGGCTATATCGCGAAGCGTGAAGTGGCACCGGATCCTGTGTATCAGTCGACCCTGGTGACGAAGTTTGTGAACAGCATGATGTGGGGTGGCAAGAAGTCGACCGCGCAGGGCATCTTCTACACGGCGATGACGAACCTCGAGCAGAAGGGTGGCGACGAGGCTCTGAAGCTGTTCAAGAAGGCGGTCGAGAACTGCAAGCCGCTGCTTGAAGTGAAGAGTCGGCGTGTGGGTGGTGCGAACTACCAGGTGCCGATCGAAGTGCTGCCGGAGCGCCGCACGTCGCTTGCGATTCGCTGGCTGGTGACCTATGGCCGGGCTCGTGGCGAAAAGGGCATGGTCGACAAGTTGACCGCCGAGCTGCTGGATGCGGCCAACGGCCGTGGCGCAGCGATGAAGAAGAAGGAAGACGTTCATCGCATGGCTGAGGCTAATAAGGCGTTCGCTCACTACCGCTGGTAGTTGGGTGCGAAGGAAACAGGGCCCGGAAGATCGGGCTCGGTAAGACTTAAGAGAAGTTGAGTAAACCGCAGGCCTGGGCCTGCAGAGTGAGAGAGCTACCGTGGCACGCACTATCCCGCTGAATCGTTGCCGGAATATCGGAATCATGGCGCACATCGACGCCGGAAAGACGACGACAACTGAGCGCATTCTCTTCTATACGGGCATTACCCACCGTATCGGTGAAGTGCACGAGGGAACCGCGACGATGGACTGGATGGAGCAGGAGCAGGAGCGCGGCATCACGATCACGTCGGCCGCGAC
>CAZZZP010000112.1:0-12320 GCA_964658635.1 Lichenicola sp.
GAACGCCCCGTTGGGTCACTTCTTCAACGTGATCTCGAATGGCTATGGTGCCATGCCTGACTATTCCTCCCAAGTGACGCCGGAGGATCGCTGGGCGATTGCGGCCTATGTTCGCGCACTTCAACTCAGCCAGAATGCGCAGCCGACTGACGTAGCTGCGGGCGAACACACTCAGCAGCTTTCCGACATCTCTCAGCAAGAAGGGTTCCCTGCTGCTTTTGCTGCCGAGTGGGCGCTTCCCGCAACGGCTGTTTCGGGAACTCCGAATGGTGAGAACTACGTTCTTCAGCAAGGCCAGATCGGTAAAGCCCAGGCGAACATCGGGAAGCCTGGTGCCACAGGTGCAACTGGTAGCCAGACGAGTACGGGCTACCCCTTGCCGGACTACCACCCCATAGATCCGGATGGAGTGCGAGCTAGCCGCCAGTAGTGAACTTACGTTTGACCAACTCGAATTGTATGAAGGCTTGAATCGTATGGCATCTGTACACACACAACACGAGGCGCATCCTCATCAGCGCGGACCTAGGACGCTGCCAAGCGTTCTGAGTTCCCCCGAGATTATCGCGAAGTGGCGGAGTCAGGCCTTCGTGGTCTTTGCGATATCGGCACTTGCTTCCCTCATCTTCTTCGCTGCTCCGCTTGGCGGTGAGCACATCCTGAGAGCCTGGCTGCTAGGTTTCATGCTCTGCTTTGGCTTTGCAGGTGGTGGCCTTGCGATGCTGATGTTGCAGTATGTCTCTGGAGGAAAGTGGGGGATGCTTTTGCGGAGACCACTTGAGGCGATGACGCGGACACTTCCACTGGTCTCGCTGATGTTCATCCCTGTTGGGCTTTCTGCTAAACATCTTTACCAGTGGGCAAAGTATCCAACTGCAGCCGCGGAACTTGATGCCCTGCACAGGGGTTTGGTGACGAAGGAACAGGCGCTGACGGCAATCGCTAAACACTCCATGTTCAGTCCGATGAGCGCTACCATTCAGACCTTCGTGGTGTTCAGCATCCTAATACTGTTCGCCACTCTGTTGAACAAATGGTCGCTCGAGCGCGACGCAGATCCTGCGCGCGGCACGGTTGCGAGCTATGACCGCTGGCGAATACGATTTGAAAACCTTTCAGGTCCCGGCATTTTCATCTATGTCGTCTGCCTCACCGACGCTGCACTCCTTTGGATTATGTCGCTCGATGTGACTTGGTACTCGTCGATCTGGGGCCTGAAGTTCCTTGTCGGTCAAGGCTATGCAGTGCTCGCGCTCGGAATCCTCACTGCAATTCGTCTGTCCAAGGTAGAGCCCTTCAAGACGTTACTTCGTACCACTGAGCAACATGATCTCGGAAAGTTTGCTTTCGCTTTCGTGATGTTGAACATCTATCTCACGTTTGCTGAGTTTCTGATTATCTGGTCGGGAAATGTCCCGGACGAGATTCCCTGGTACTTGTCGCGAATCCGTGGTGGGTGGTGGGTAGTATGCAGTGCAGACTTCATCTTCCATTGGCTGATTCCCTTCTGCCTGTTGCTCTCGCGTAACTTGAAGAGAGATAAAAGGCGCTTGGCTGCTCTCGCCATCTTCATGATTTTTGCTCGCGTAGTCGATATGTTCTGGATCATTGAGCCCAATTTTTCGGATGCCGCGGGCAACTTGCATCTGGCGGGTAACTGGGGGATCTTGGCGTACCTGACTGTACCAGTTGCCGCGCTTTCACTCTGGACCGCGTATTACTTCCACCAATTGATGTCCAGACCACTGGTCAACATAAATGACCCCCACCTTGCAGAGATGTTGGAGCCAGAACATGCTCACTAATAACGATAGAAATGAGTACAACGCCAACTTAGGCGACATCGTGAATTATCCGACCCCGGGCAAGGAAAGTGCAGATCTCGGCTACGAAACAACGGACGTCAACGTAGGGGGCGTCGTGGTGTTCCTAGGAGGCTTGTTCGGTTTCGTGTTGATCTTCTTCGTCTTTTGCTTCCTTATGGGGAGGGTGATCAACGAGGCCTTAAACAAACAGGACGGTCCTGCTAACAAGTGGCACCAAGTCAAAACGACTAACGTGGGCGGAAGTCCAGAACTTGCTACGAACAAACGCGAGAATCTGAAGTCAAATGCAGCCATGGAGCAACAAGAGTTGCAGCAGATGACTACGGAATTTCCCCAACCGAGGCTTGAAATGGATGACGGCAATCAGGATATCTCTGATCTTCATGCGCGTGAAGACCTCCTTCTCGACCATTACAGCGTGGTCCCCGGTCAGCAGGGAATCAGAATTCCCATTGATCGCGCTATGCAACTCATCGCGCAGCGAGGACTGCCCGTGGCATCGGCCGCAACTGAGCAACAGTCTATGGCTTTCGACCGGAAACCGGTTGTTACGGCTCCATTGACCAGCGGATTCGCGCGTACGGGTTACGAGTTGGATCAGATGGAGGCTCGCAGACAAAAACTTGATTACGGCAAGGCGGAAGCGAACAACCACGCTGAACTCAAGCCGATCCGGTGATTTGAGTCAACCTGCGGCGGTAGCATAGAAACAGGCATGATGTTCCAGAGCCAAAAGACATGAGACTGACAACGACAATTCGAACAGTCAAGTTGATAGGGATTTTGGCTGTATCCGTTCTGACAGCGGTGATGTCGGGCCAAGTCTCGTCGTACGGCGAGAAGCAGGCGGGTGACAATACCGGCGACCAACTCCCCAAGGTCCTCAAGGGCGTCCAAGTGGTGCAGCACCTGAACCAGCAACTTCCCCTGGACGCGACGTTTACGGATGAGACTGGAAGGAAGGTTCAACTTGGACAGTACTTTGGCCAGAAGCCTGCCATCCTGACTATGGTTTACTTCAATTGCCCCATGCTTTGCTCTGAAGAACTGGACGGCCTTACCGGCGCACTCGAGATGGTCCACCTTACGCCGGGAAAAGATTTCAATGTGATCGTGATCAGTATTGACCCTTCCGAAACTTCAGAACTTGCCGCGAAGAAGAAAGCGTTCTACCTGAAACGGTACGGTCGGCCAGAGACGGCAGAGGGCTGGCACTTCCTGGTGGGACAGAAGCCGGCAATCGATGCTGTTTCTTTGGCGACTGGATACGGCTATGTCCGAGTACCCGGGCCAGACGGCACTCTTACACAATTTGCCCATGCGAGTTCGATAGAGGTTGTGACCACAAGCGGCAGGCTGGCGCAATATTACCTTGGCGTGGAGTACTCTCCAAAAGATTTGCTGCTCGGCCTCATTGAAGCGTCAGGCAACAAGATCGGTTCGCCTGTAGCAAACATTTTAACGTATTGCTACCACTACGATCCGCAGACAAATAAACACTCTCTCGTCGTCGCTCGTGTGGTGCAAGTTGGTGGCATGCTGACGATGGCAGGCCTAGGCGGGTTTATGTTTTTGATGTTTCGCAGAGATATAAAGCTGGGGCGCGAACATAGCTGGAGCGACCCCAACAACACGGCGGATAAAGGGTAACGATGAACAGGTTTATAAGTCCAGTTCTCTGGCAATTTCTCGTCAAGTGGCTTCACTCCTCTGCACTCTTTCCTGCTGAGGCCTCCACCATTGCGCCTTATGCAGACGCACTGTATTTCTTTTTGATTGGTATGACGTTGGTTGGTCTACTTCTCGTGGCGGTATTGGTTTTTGGTTTCTCGATCCGTTACCGAAAGGCACGCAATTCAATCGCGACGCCAGTCGAGGGTTCCACTCTGCTTGAAGCCACGTGGACGATCATTCCTCTCGCTATTTTTCTCGTCGCGTTTGTCTGGGGAGCTCTCCTTTATTTCCGCATCTTCAACCCTCCTACGAACGCAATGAACGTTTACGTGGTAGGAAAACAATGGATGTGGAAGGCTGAGCATCCTGGTGGTCAGCACGAGATCAATGCGCTCCACATTCCTGTTGGCCGCCCCGTGCAACTCACGATGATCTCCATGGATGTGTTTCACAGTTTCGCAATTCCTGATTTTCGAGTAAAACGTGAGGTTATTCCAGGCCGGTATTCTACAGTCTGGTTCCAAGCGACTGAGCCGGGAACCTATCACATCTTCTGCACGCAATATTGCGGGACGAAGCACTCTGGAATGATAGGCGAAGTAACAGCCCTCACTCCGCAGGATTACGAGAAGTGGACACAGGAGTCAACGAGCGGCATGTCCCTTTCACAAAATGGTGAGCGCCTGTTCGCGAGCATGGGTTGTAATCAGTGCCACAATGGAACGCCTGGCGCACGTGGACCAAGCCTTGCAGGCGTCTATGGCGCGAAACTGGAGCTCGCCAATGGGTCACAGGTTTTGGTGAATGACGCGTATTTACGCGATTCAATTTTGAATCCGTCGCAACATGTGACCGCCGGGTATGCTCCCATCATGCCAACGTATCAGGGACAGATCAGCGAGGATGGATTGATTGACCTTGTGGAGTACATCAAGAATCAAAACAGTAATTATCGCGTTCAGCAGACCTTAGGCACCAACCAGTCGAATGTCGCGGCACCAGCAATGCCGGGGGTGAAGTAAATGAGTGGAACCAGCGCAACGATCATCAACATACCCGACCAGCGGACGGCCACCATGCCGCGTCGCAACTACCTAAATAACGAGCACGGTTTACTCAGTTGGTTGCTTACCGGCGACCACAAACGGATCGCGATGCTATACCTGATCTCGATCACCTTCTTTTTTTTCATCGGGGGCGCATTCGCCGGCCTTATCCGTCTTGAGCTTTTGACTCCACAACCCGACCTGGTAGCTTCGGACACGTATAACAAGTTTTTTACCATGCACGGCATTATCATGATTTTTTTGTTTCTCGTCCCGTCTGTACCCGCGACGCTTGGAAACTTTCTTATCCCAATCATGCTGGGGGCCAAGGATCTGGCGTTCCCTAAGATCAACCTGTTGAGTTGGTACCTCTACATGGCAGGCGGAACCCTCACGCTGGCTGCGCTTGTGCTCGGTGGAGTGGATACGGGCTGGACCTTCACAACCCCACTTTCGACACATTACCTCAACACACACGTGATAACAGCAGCCAGCGCAATTTTTATCGCCGGTTTCAGCTCAATCTTCACGGGTCTGAATTTTATTGTCACGATCCATCGTATGCGTGCTCCTGGAATGACCTGGTTTCGGATGCCGCTCTTCATTTGGTCGAACTATGCTGCTTCTCTTCTCATGGTTCTAGGAACGCCGGTACTCGCCATAGCCCTCGTCCTCGTTGCACTGGAGAGACTGATCGGAATAGGTGTATTTGATCCGACTAAAGGTGGCGACCCACTTTTATTCCAGCACCTTTTCTGGTTTTACTCTCATCCTGCTGTGTACATTATGATTCTTCCAGGAATGGGTGTGATCTCTGAAGTGATTTCAACTTTCAGCCGGAAGCGTGTCTTCGGCTACACTGCCGTCGCCTTCTCCTCGGTGGCGATCGCTGTATTCGGATTCTTCGTCTGGGCCCATCACATGTTCATCATGGGCGTGTCCAACTATTCAGCGCTTGTGTTCTCCTTGCTGACGATGTTGGTCGCTGTGCCCTCCGCAATCAAGATCTTCAACTGGGCATTCACCTTGCAAAAAGGCTCTATCACCTTTGAGACTCCGATGTTGTACGCCTTCGGGTTCATGGGCCTCTTCACAATCGGTGGTCTCACGGGTGTCTTCCTTGGCGCGCTCGGAATGGATATACACCTGACTGAGACCTACTTTATCGTGGCGCACTTCCACTTTGTGATGGTTGGCGGCATGTTGATGGCTTTCCTAGCTGGTGTTCACTTTTGGTGGCCGAAGATGACCGGTCGCATGTATTCAGAGTCGCTTTCGAAGCTGGCAGCGGTCACTACATTTATCGGGTTCAATTTGACCTTCCTACCTCAGTTCATCCTCGGCTACCTTGGAATGCCGCGCCGCTACCATGCCTATCCAGCGGAGTTCCAGGTGCTGAATGTTCTGTCTACAGCAGGTGCCACGGTGCTTGGGGTAGGTTACATGCTGCCGCTTCTTTATTTGGCTTGGTCCTTGAAGTACGGCGCCATCGCCGGCAGCAACCCATGGCAGGCTACCGGGCTGGAGTGGCAGATTCAATCGCCACCGCTCACTGAAAATTTCATTGAAGTACCTATTGTGGACCACGAAGCGTACGACTATGAATGGCTGGCTAACAAAACGGCAAACGAGGTAAAGACCGTTGGCTAATACGATCGCAGCAACCCACGGGGCGGACACGCATGTTGAGGGTGATCAGACCCATCACGATCACGTAGCTATTCCTCAGCATCGACATCACTTTGAGACTGAGGAGCAACAGCGCGAAGCTGGGAGCTTCGGGATGTGGCTATTCCTGCTGACCGAAATCATGTTCTTTGGGGGCATGTTCTTTGCCTACCTGCTTTACCGGAACTGGTACTACGACGCATTTGTAGCGGCTTCGAACACCCTTGTCATAGGCTGGGGTGCGCTCAACACCGTGATCCTGATTACCTCAGGATTTTGTATGGCGGTAGGGGTTTGGGCGGCTGAGGTGCGCAACCAGAAGATTTTGGTCCTGATGCTTTGGCTGACCACCCTATTTGGGGTCGCATTTCTTGGCATCAAAGGCATTGAATACACGCAGAAGTTTGAGGATCACCACGTCCCCGGTGCAAGCTTCAATGTGAAGGAATTCATCAATCCGCCCGTGAATCTAAAGACAGGTAAACCGTCAGAGATGCCCCTGGCTCCGGACATGGCGCAGCGTACGCAGATTTACTTCTTCTTGTACTTTGCTATGACGGGTATGCACGCTCTCCACATGATCATTGGCATTGGCATTCTATTCTGGCTCATTGCAAGAGCCAACCGAGGTGAATTCAGTTCCGGCTATGTGGCTCCCATTGAGAACTTCGGGCTTTACTGGCACTTTGTCGATATTGTCTGGCTGTTCCTTTTCCCGCTTCTTTATCTGATCAATCGGCACCCACTCGCGCACTGATTATCTGTTCCGGCAACAATAAGACTTTGGAAGTGGAGTAGAAAGATGACTACGCACCAAGACCCCTCGAACGTCGTGAACCCGGAGCACAATGAGCACCATATTGTGTCGCCGTTCCAATACATGTTAGTTTTTGCGACCTTACTTGTGTTTACGGGGATCACGGTAGGTGCTGCTTTCGTCGATCTTGGAGTTCTCAATCCCATCGTGGCACTCGGGATCGCGAGCTTCAAAGCCGTAGTCGTTATTCTTTTCTTCATGCATGTGAAGTATCAGTCGAAGCTGGTAAAGATGACGGTCGCTGCCGGATTCTTCACCTTTCTCATCCTCATTACGATGACCTTAACCGATTACATGAGCCGCGCATGGGGCTTATGGTAGGCGCAAACGCAGCGACTGCCGGGGCAGCCTACGGGCTGCCCTTCTTCATGTTCCGGACTTGGAGTTTCGCGGAGTCAACGTTGCACGCTCGCTAGCCCAATCTGCACGAACGCATCTGAAAGTATCGGTTAGGTTATTAGTTATGGTTAGGGAGTTGAAAACGGAAGAGCTGGAATTCCAGCCTGATTGGCTTTCTGCACTCGCGGCGAACGCGCGAGTCACAATCCGTAAAGGTGGGACTCCGGCTAAAGATGGCAAGTGTGTCGTTTACTGGATGCAGCGCGCGCAGCGTGGCGTAGACAATCATGCAGTGAATCTGGCGATTGAAATCAGTAATCACCTTAGATTGCCGCTGGTGGTTTACTTCGCAGGCATTTCGGATTTTCCCCACGCCAATCTCCGGCACTACGTCTTCCTGCAGCGCGGGCTCCAGGATGTCGAGGAGGATCTCGCGTTGCGTAATATCGCCTTTGTCATGCGTCGCGCGCCGCATCATTCACAGTCTAGACTGCTGCACGACGTAGGCGCGGCGATGTGCATCGGGGATGAAAACCCGATGCGGGCTCCGGAGAGCTGGCGTAGAGATTTGGCAGGCGAGATCACAATTCCGTTCTGGACTGTGGATACGGACGTGATTGTTCCGTCTAGGTTGATCGAAAAGGCACAATTTGGCGCGTTCACAATTAGGCCCCGACTTTACCGCTTATTGCCCGAGTACCTTGTTCCATACGACAACCCGCACGCTGAGGTGCCGTGGAGAAGGCCAAAAGGATTTCAAGCCGACGACCTGAAGAGGGACATGACTGAAGGTTGGCTAGGACTGGACCGCAGCGTGGGTCCTGTAGAGGAATGGGTTGGAGGCACCCACGCCGCTCTCAAAAGACTGCGCACCTTCACGACGCAAATGTTGTCTGACTATGAGGTGAGACGTAACAAGCCCGAATTGGATGGAACGTCCGCACTTTCACCCTATCTTCATTATGGGCACGTGGGACCACAAACCGTTGCGCTCGAGGTTGGGAAGGCGGCGGCGACTGATTCAAGGCTGCAATCGGCGAAGGATAGCTTTTTTAATGAGTTGATTGCTTGGCGAGAGTTAGCTGTCAATTTCGTCCGTTACAACCCAAATTATGACTCACATGAAGCTGCCGAGGATTGGGCGAAAAAGACCATTACAGAGCATGCTAGCGACGAGCGGGAACACCTCTATCGACTTGAGCAGCTTGAAGGTGCAGCGACCCACGATGAACTTTGGAATGCAGCCCAGCTTCAAATGATCCATCACGGATGGATGCACAATTACATGAGGATGTATTGGGGCAAGAAGATCCTCGAATGGACGCCTGATGTAGAGACGGCGATGAAGTTTGCCGTATACCTCAATGACAAGTATTTCCTTGATGGGCGGGATCCGAACGGTTACGCAGGGATCGCGTGGGCGATCCTGGGTAAGTTCGATCGTGCGTGGGGTTCGCGACCTGTCTTTGGCAAGCGCCGTTATATGTCCGGTGCGAGTACAGGCAGGAAATTTGATTCCAAGCTTTACATCCGTCAAATGAGGATGCTCTCCGAACTAAACACATCCGTGAAATGAAAATGAAGCGACTGGCTGTGCGAATGAAGCACCCGCACAGCGTGGCTGCTATTTCGAGGCACCGGCGGGGTGCGCGGGCTGCTTCGAGGTCATAAGGACGGCCTTATCTACAACGTCTGAGAGGAGTTGATCGGTATCAGCCTTGGCGCTCCGCTTGATGTAATCACCCATATGCCGACCGGCGGCCGCATCCTCAGGCAGCGTGATTCCTCGATTCTGAGCAGACAGGCCTGCGAGTTGCTCAACCATATCGAAGATTGGCTTCGTTCTTACCGCTGAGCAGCCATGCCTAGTGCACGGTGGAAGTCAGCAGGTGTTCTTTGCTGAACTTGGTCATTGTGGGTTGTTGCCCATGCGCAGAACCGGGCTGAATGCTCTCGCCCGGCGTGCGCGCGGTCTTAGCGTGCGAGGCGACGCTCGCCGAGCAGAGGAGTGTGGCATAAACTGCACTGCTTCGCAGAAGCTTCATAGAGACGCTTCTGGTCCAAGTTCGCCATCGTCTTCTCGTGCGGAAGAGAAGACTCTACCAACAGTCTGGCGATACGGTTCCGGTCCCGCGCCTCGCACTCGCGGCCCGTTAGTTCCAGCAGGTACTGTTCATAGCTCAACGTCTCCTTCTCCGCCCGCCGCGCCGACTCTTCGAAGCAGGCGCGCATGGCGGGCAGGTGCAGTTCTGTAAGGTTGTTCAGCAACGTCGTTTGGATGGGCAGCTCGCGGCTCATTGAACAACCTCCGTGTACAAGCGATCGAACAGGCTCAGGTCGATAGCCGAGATCTCCACGTCCCGTGGGTTCGCCCTCGTTGCTACAGCCAGCATCGATTCCACGCTCTCGGCGCTGACAGGCCCGGCGGACTGCTGCAACAACGTGCGCAGCGCCTCATCCACCCGGGACTCGCTGTCCCTGGCCGCCAGCTCCAGGATGCGCAGATACTGCAGACCCTCGCGAACCGCTTCCCAGACGCCGGAGAACGGGTCAGGCCGCGTCCGCCAACGCTCAGCAGACTCCAACTCGCTCGGCAACCGGCCAACACGCCGATACTTCCGCGCCGTCTTCGCGTCCATCCCGGCCTTCGACGCCGCCAACTCTAAACTTCCCTCTGTCTTCATCAACGAAAATAGCCTCCGTACCTGCCCGTCACTGACAACCCGCATCCAGAAAAGCCAGAAACAGAGTCAATCATGTTGTCGTCGGTCGGGAATTCGAGCTGTCGTTGACCGCGCATTGACTCATGCTTTTTGTTACCGAGCGAGGGGTCGTTGCCTCATTCAAAATGCTACCTTACGCAACATACCGCGAAGGAGGTGCAATGGGGGAGCGAATCAAGTTGAGGACACGGCGGGAACTGACAACGGCCATCAGGCAGCGCTGTCAGGCAGCGGATCGAAGCAGTAAGAGGTTGATCCTGGATGAGTTCATGAAGGTGACGAGCTACCACCGGAAGCATGCCATCCGCGTGCTTACCAGGAGTATGGATGCGATACGCTCAGAGCGAGGATCCCAACGCATCTTTCAAGCGGCGGTTTTGGAGGCCCTGATTGTGCTCTGGGAAGCATCGGACCGGATCTGTGGCAAGCGACTGAAGGTACTGTTGCCCGTGCTGCTCGAGTCCATGGAGCGCCACGGGCACATGCAACTGGAAAAGGAGGTGCGGGAGCAGGTACTCACGCTAAGTGCCGCCACTATTGATCGCAAGCTCCGCTCAGTTCGGCAGAAGGCGTGTGGTGGTCGCAAGAAGAAGAACGGCAACAACCATCGCCTGCGCAAGCTGGTGCCGGTGCGCACATTTGCAGATTGGGGAGAGGTGGGGTCGGGCTATATGGAGATGGATCTGGTCGTGCATTGCGGCGCCAAGGCGCAGGGCAGCTTTGTCCATACGCTAGTACTGACCGATGTGGCCTCGGGCTGGACCGAGTGCATCGCGCTTCCCGTGCGCGAGCAGTCGCTGATTGTGGAAGCCGTCACTGGCCTGCGGTCCAGAATTCCGTTTGCTTGGCGCGGCGTGGATACGGACAACGACAGTGCGTTCCTGAACGACACACTGTGGGGCTACTGCGATGCGCAGGGCATCGTGTTCACCCGGAGTCGCGCCTACCGCAAGAACGATCAGGCCTGGGTGGAGCAGAAGAACGGTGCGATCGTCCGCAAGCTGATTAGGTACGGCCGCCTGGAAGGTCTGAGCGCAACGGCTGCTCTACGCCGGCTTTATGAAGTCTCCCGACTGTATATCAAGTTCTTTCAACCATCGTTCAAGCTCAAGTCCAAGCGGCGGGAAGGAGCCCGCGTCCACAAGAAGTACCATGCACCGGAGACACCATGTCGCCCGCTCTTGGAGCGCGAGGATATTGATCCGGAGAAGAAGCAGGCTCTGCGGAAGCAGATGGAATCGCTCGATCCGGTGCTGCTGTTGAAGCAGATCCGTGAAGCGCAGGATACGGTGCGGGCCCTCAGCCAGATCGGCGCCTCAGAGACCCCGACGCCTGACGTCGCTTCGTTCGTCAGCAGCCTCTCAAGCGCGTGGCGCTCGGGTGAAGTGCGGCCGACTCATCGCCAGGAGCCGAAGCCGGGACGTGCCTGGCGCACACGGCTCGATCCCTTTAGGGAGGTCTGGCCGGTTCTGCTGGGATGGCTGGAAGAGAAGCCGGACCTGGAGGCCAAAGAGATGCTCAAGCGACTGCAGGCATCTGGCTACGGTGCGTTTCCGGACGGTAGTTGCGCACCTTGCAGCGCCGGGTCCGGGTACGGAGAACACGTATGGTTCAGCAACTGGTTTACGGCACGGCTGCAGCACGATGAAGCTAAAAACGAGCCATGCAAGAGAAGGGCTGTTCGAGCCACGCATTGGCTTGAGCCTTCAGTTCGCCTGGTTCGCTACGCTTACCTGCGCTCCCTTGCGGCTCAAGCCAATGCCAGATCAGGGTCCAAATGCTGTCACTGTTTCCGGTAACATTTTTATTTGAGGCAATACGACCGGGAGGTGTAATTGTCGCCAATCACAGTGCGCCCTTGCCTGGCCCGATGCCGCCTCTGTGGTCGTCGTACTGCCGATTGTCATAGCCCCTGCGGTTTAATTGTCTCCGCGATCCCGGTCATGACCACGATCGTACTGTGCTCCTTGACCACCATCCCGCACTCCGTTGTAGAAGTCTCCATGTTGATCGTGCTGGGCGAATGCGCTCTCCACCATTAAAAGCGGGGAAGTGAGTAGAGCCAACCTAAATCGTGCTGTCTTTAGGTCAAGGATAGATGTTGAGTTTGGCAACTTGGCTTGGCCCACTTCGGCGGTTTGTTTTGGCCCACCCCTTGGGACGTTGATGTTAAGGGAGTTGGGTTCTGCTGGAGCGTAGCCCGGAGGGCGTAGCGGAAGCAGAACCT
>CAZZZP010000113.1:0-12312 GCA_964658635.1 Lichenicola sp.
AACTTCCACTCAGCCACACGCGAACGCGTCCGCCGCACAGCGGCTTCGTTCAAGTAGTCTTTAGGGCTGAAGTCGACCACCCGGGTTTCGAAGAGAGACCCGGGTTTCTACGTTCGTTGCCTCTTAATTGCCTTCGCCAGCAGGTAAACCAACGGTCCACAACCTGCCACCACCGCCGCGAAGCCGAGCGCCGGCATTCCTGCCACCCGTTCGTCGCGGGCTGCCCACAGTGCGAACGCAATCAAAAGGGCTGGACCAGTACCTGCAAGCACTACCCCGGGAACACCCCCGGGGATCCGAAACGGTCGAGCCAGGCCTGGCTCCCGCAGTCTCAGAACCACCAACGCTACAAACTCCAGCAGAAGCGCCGCCCCGTACAGCACAAGATCGATAGAAATGAGCCGCTCGAAGGACATCCGCAGCGCGAGCGCCCAAGCCACTCCACATGCCAGCACACTGACCCATGGAACACCGTTGGCCGTTCGGCGGGTGAAGACCCTGGGCAGCAGGTTCTCGGTCGCCAGCGCATACGGCACGCGGGTGTAGCTCATCATCAGTGCATTGAACATGCCGAACCCGTTGACCGTTCCACCCAGCACCACGAGGAGCGCTAGGACGATACCGCCCGGGCCGGTGCCCCCCAGCAAGCGAGCCGCGTCGGTCCATGCACCGGTCGAAAACTGGTCTGCCGGGATGCCCGCGACCGCCACTGCCGCAAGCGGCAGAATGTAAGTCGCCGCCACCAGCGCCGCAGACGCGATCATCGCGCGCGGGTAGGTGCGCTGAGGATCTTCAACCTCCTGCGCAACGGTCGATGCGTTATCCCAACCCATATAGTTCCACAGGCATACCGAGACGGCCGCGCCCATCTCGGGAGCCGTCGACGGGCGGGCGAGGGCGCTCCAGCCGCCGCCCACTGCATGCATGGCGAAGCCGCGCCAGAACCCGATAAAGAACAGCGCGGCAAAGGGTGCCAGCAGCAGCACGAAAAGCGCGACAGAGCCCCCGCCCACTGCCTTGGCGCCGCGCAGATTCCAAAGTACGCAGCCCACAACCACGGCCAGCGCCCACAACGTCCCGCGTCCGTCGGCCGTCCACCCCGGTGCGACCCGCGACAGGTAGAGCACGAAAGTTACGGGATAGATCGCCATGTCGAAGACGCTTGCGGCCAGCGAAAGCCACGCCTCCTGGAAACCCCAGAAGCCGCCCAGCGCGCGGCGCACCCACTCGTAATATCCACCCTCGGAGGGGATGGCGCTGGCTAACTCGCCGACCATCAGGCTTGTAGGAAGGCTCCAGGCCAGCGGGATCAGCAGCAGAAGGAGAAGTGCGCGGCCATATCCGGCTTTGCCGATGATGTCCTCGAGCCCGTAAGGGCCGCCGGCAACCATAAAGTAAGTGGCGCCCACCAGCGGCACAAGCCGCATCTTCTTTCCCAATCCGTGTGCCTCCCAAACGCTCGCACAGAATGTATCTGCAGCGTTAGTGTATGCACAAACATCCATGGCAAAACGTTTATTCTGGAGTAGAGGATCTGACGCCAAGCATGACGAACACTCTCCCTATCGCCATCTACTACGAGCAGCCCAACTGGTTCAAGCCTCTCTTCGCCGAGCTCGATCGCCGCGAAATCCCCTATGTCAAACTCTCCGCCGTCGAGCACCTCTGGGCGCCCGAAGATCACCCCGAGCAAACGTACGCTCTGGTCTTCAACCGTATGAGCCCCTCGGCCTGGAATCGCGAACATGGCGATCAGATTTTCTACACGCTTGGCTTCCTTGAGCACCTCGAATCCCGCGGAGTCCGCGTGCTCAACGGCATTGCCGCATACCGTTCGGAGCTCTCGAAGGCCGGCCAGCTTGCCCTGCTCGAATCGCTCTCTCTCCCGTACCCGAAGTCCCGCGTCATCCACCGCGCCTCGCAGGCTCCGGCGGCTACACAAGGTCTGCGCTTCCCCGTCGTGGTGAAGCCGAACATCGGTGGCTCCGGTGCAGGTGTGAAGCGCTTCGACCACATCTCGCAGCTTGAAGCCGCGGCCAGGCTTCCGGCGTCCGATCCCGACGCCCTCGCGCTGGGCATGGATTCCACCGCCCTCGTCCAGGAATTCATCCCCGCCGAAGGAGCCTTCATCGTTCGCGTCGAGGTGCTCAACGGCAAGTTCCTCTACGCGATCAAGGTCCACATCACCGGCGAAACCTTCGACCTCTGCCCGGCGGACATCTGCCGCACCTCCTCAGGAGTCGACCTCAATCGCGCCGCGTGTGCCATTGACGCACCGAAATCAGGTATCACCGTTGAAGCCTTCACCCCGCCTGCCGAGGTCATCGCAGACGTCGAGCGCATCATGGCAGCCAGCGGCATAGACATAGGCGGCGTCGAGTACATCACCGATTCGCGCGACGGTCAACGCTTCTACTACGACAACAACGCGCTCTCGAACTTCGTCGCTGACGGTAAAAACGTGATCGGCTTCGATCCTTTTGCAAAGCTCGTCGACTGGCTCGAGGCAGAGGCGGCCAAGGCGAACGCGGTCTAACCCCACGCGGTCGCCAGTTCTCACGCGTAACGAACAACGGTCAACGGAGAACAAATCTATGCGCTACGGCTTCTGGCTGCCCGTCTTCGGTGGGTGGCTTCGCAATCTAGACGAGGAACGCATGGAGACAAGCTGGGCCTACACCAAGGCGCTCGCCCAACGTGCTGAGCAGATCGGCTACGATCTGACTTTAATCGCAGAGTTGAACCTGAACGACATCAAGGGGGTCGAGGCTCCGTCGCTCGACGCCTGGTCGACCGCCGCGGCGCTTGCGGCAGTCACCGAGAAAATCGAGTTGATGGTTGCGGTGCGCCCCACCTTCCACAATCCTGCGCTGCTCGCCAAGCAGGCAGCAAACATCGACCGGATCGCCAGCGGCCGGCTTTCGCTTAACGTAGTTTCGAGTTGGTGGAAGGACGAAGCAACCAAGTACGGAATCCCCTTCGACGAGCATGAGCAGCGCTATGCCCGAACATCGGAGTGGATCGACGTGATCGACGGCTGCTGGAGTCAGCAGCACTTCAACCATCAGGGCAAGATCTACAACGTGCAGGACAATGTTCTTTCACCAAAGCCGAACGAAGCGCGCCGGTTCACAGGAAGCCCGGTCGCACCGCAGCCAAAGAACGGCCGGCCCACGCTGTACGCGGGCGGGGAATCCGAGACCGCGAAGAACCTCATTGCCACCAAATGCGACGCCTACCTCATGCACGGCGACCCACCAGAGATCGTTGCAGCGAAAATTACCGACATGCGCCAGCGCCGCGAAGCCGCAGGGCTCCCTCCGATGACCTTCGGCGTATCGGGCTACGCCATCGTGCGCGACTCCGACGCAGAGGCGCACAGGGAAGTGGCCAGAATCACGGATGTGAAATCCTCAGCTCGCGGCTACGCCAACTACCAGCAATGGGTTACCGGTTCAAAGCTCGAACAGAAGATCTCCCTGGAGGACTACTCCGTATCCAATCGGGGCCTGCGCTCCGGCTTTATCGGAACGCCCGAAGCAATTGCGACACGCCTGGAGGAGTTCGCCGCGGTAGGAGTCGACCTGGTTCTACTGCAATCGAGTCCCCAGGCAGAAGAGATGGAAAGATTCAGCGAGCAGGTAATCCGGCCTGTCCGGGCTTGATTCGTCGAGCAGCCACTCAGATCTCACCGCTTCAGGCTATAATCGAGAAGCTTCAATTGGCATGTCGCTGGAGAGTTGGCCGAGTGGCTGAAGGCGACGGTTTGCTAAACCGTTGTACGGGGAAACCTGTACCGGGGGTTCGAATCCCCCACTCTCCGCCATAACCATCGATCCATGCGTTCGGGCTGAACAGGCTCTTGAGACGCTCAAGCGATCCGGCCCGCAGATGAGCGGGACAAACAATAAAAGAGCAGTCGTGGCGCTTCGCCACAAGCGGTATTGCCCAATGTGCTGACCTCCGCTCACCCGTATCCATAGTGCGCGCCTCTCCTGCATTCAATCCACGTGATGCGAGTCGCTGTGCACTGAGGCCTTTGAAGCAAGGATTTACGTGCGCGCAGCCATCCAAAAGCCGAGGGGGGGGGCAGCGTTCGCTCACCCGGGAATAAGTGGGTGCCCCGAAAACAGTGCAATAAAAGTCCCGACTTTTATCCTTCGAGGTCCAGACTTAAAGCCCATCGATTGAATACTTTAGGACTTTAAGGGGGAGGGGAGGGGGGGTACTCCCAAATCGTCCTCGTCGAAGCCAAAAAAAGCAGGCGCAGGCATTCTCCTCGGCTTGATTTCTTGACCCCGTGCCTCGAAAGGGGGTCTCAGCTGTCTGACAATAGCTGACGGGAAAGGGATGAGATTTTCAATTGCCCGGCACGACTGCAGTGTGCTAGATTAGCGGCGCTCGGAATACCGACTCGCCTTGGCAATCATCGGGTGACTTCCTTCTCCTTCGCGGCACGAGCATCAGTGTAGAACCCCTTGCTCCAGGGCCTCCAGATCCACAGCTTTCGTGCCTGGCGATTCAGTCATACGCCTCGAAGACTAGGTAAAAACTCAGGTTGTCGAAAAAGCACGTCAATCAGGAGCTTACAAATGGCAGGAGTCACGATCACAGGTGGAGTTGATCTTATCGCAATCGATCTGCAAGATAAATCACCGCTCGCCAAGGCAAATCTCACTCATCTTGCTTCTACAGCCAAGGGCTCCCTCGACAGCTTCAAGCTTCCAATTGACGAGTGTGGCGTGCACTCGATGTCGTTGGGCGGGACATTTAACCAGCCCAACCTTCTAAGTGCTGACTTACCTTCGCTAACGATTTGTCCAGGCACCAACTGTGTCTTGAGTGTCAAGACACAAGAAGATAAGACGCTCTTTCCCAAGGATAGCTTCTCTCCAGAGATCACATTGGAAGCTGGCCAATCCTGGGTCGGCTTTGAGGTTGATGTTACGTGCAAAGCCAGCTTGGCTGAAACCGTGAATGGATTAGGTGCATCTCTCGCTGTTTCAAGCACGATAGCAAGCTGCACATGGACACTCTTCACAGGTTCACCGCTTCCTTCACTGTTGACTGCTGTCGAAGGGACACTCAATAACTTCGCGCTCACCACCAGCGCTGAGGCAATCCGAAGGCAGCCTCTAAATACAGTCAATACGACCGAGATGAAGGGCTCCATTACCGTCGGCGTCTCGATCCAACAGCCCTTCACGCTCAATCCGCTTGCCTCAGCGAGTCTCCCCTTCAATCAGGCAGTCAGTATCGAGCCCACAGTCACTCTCAGACTAGGAACATCAGTTGAAGTTGCAGGTGATCTCCTCTTGCGTTGTTATAAGGTCACAGCGGACCTGCTCACCATCGGCGTCTATAAGAAGCAGGGAAGCACACTATCTGTCGGCCTGACGACTGGTGCTGGGCTCGAAGGGAACGTCGGCAGTGACGATGTCCTGAGTGCCATTCTGAATGCGGCGCTGCCGGGTATTGATGTTGCTGCCGCCGGGATAAGTGGCTCCGAAGCTAATGAACTTAACGCGGTAATGAAAACTGGTTTGTGTCGTAACCTGTCAGCTCAGATGAATGCAACCTGCTCCGCAGGTTCCACGGACGAGGCTGCAGTTCTTTATGAAGTCCGACTGAACGAGGGTGATGCTGCTACAACCGATCGAGCCCTGCAAAACGCAATTCAGGGATCGTGGACGGAACTCGAAATTCTTCCGAATACCAAATGCCTGCGCAATATGGCCGTCGAGACGATTGAGAAGAAGCGGTCCATCACTCTGAATCTATTTGGCGCATATAGTGCCACATCGCTGACTTCATACCTGAGAACTTGCACTATCCTGGTGGACGACAGCGGTCAGATATCTCTGATCGATAAGCTAAACGCGAAGAGAATCAGCGCGGCCAACTCACCGTATGCGTCAGACACGGCGAAACTCAGGCAAGCCTTGGTTGAAGACTTTCTTTGCACAGCCACCTATACGGTCGTAAGCGGAAAGCCGCAACTAAACCTGACCGCCTTACAGTCTTACCTTGACTATGGCCACAACATGTCACATGGCGAGATGCGTCAGAATGCATGCCTGGGTTACGCGCTTGGTGTGATGCCTCCGAGTGCAGTCGGGTCTCTCCTTACAGGTGCCCGTTCTTTCAAGCAGGCAGCAGTGAGCGCGAACATTCGCTATGACGAGCAGGCATTACTCCGGATCTTTTACAAGGATCCGCTTACAGCATTGGAACGCTCCCGGCCGGAGATAGAGTCAGAAGGACGGAAGGTGATGGCTTTGTTCCTGGACCAAGGAGATGATACCGATGCCGCGCGGCTAAAAATATTGCGAAACGATGAAGTCTGGAACCAAATGGGTGAGCTCGGGAGCCCGGCAGCCTTTCGCACTATTCCCGCCCTCAATCAACTTAGGGATACCGAGTTCAAAGCCGTATCCGGGGACTGGATCAGTGTCGACTGGTGGGCTAAGTCTCTCGTCGCGGTGGTGCCTGCTCTTAGTAAAATCATGGCAACTGTTGAGCAATCCACAACTGAGGATTTCACCCATGATCATGACTTCATGGAAGCGCGTACGATTCTCGCGGGTAAGTTAGCGTCGGTCATCGAGAACACAAATGCTGCGTTTGTTCGAGGTTGGGGTGCTGCCGTGATGTTTGCGATGAGCGGTGAAAGCGGACAAGCAGAGTTGGACCTGGCTTGGGACACTAAGACTTTGCATTTCGGACACGTCTCTCCTGCGACCGTTGAAGTGTAGTAGACAAACAAACAAGCGAATGACGTGACTCCTCTTCAAAGTCTTACGTGAAACTCAAAAGATCAATAGCCGATGTGAAATTGAATTGAGTTGTGTCGCGGGCATGTTCGCTGATGCGTTGATCGCTCTTAGGCGGCGGCGTGGGAGCTTGGCATATGAGAGCCGACCGTTCTAGGGCCTTGGAGTGAAGAGATGAAGATGATGATGGTAGGTCTCTGAGGCAGCCAGATCTTCGGTGAGACACATTTGTCTTCAGGCGCAATACACTGGGCGGAGCGGACTTGCTCGCACGGCTTGTGCCGAATGCCTTACTGATCGAACACTACGAAGGAACTCAAATGCGCTACGTAAGCCTGTTGGCCATCATTCTGCTTCCCGCGAGCCTTGTCTCACAACAGGAGAATGCGAAATCACTGCCCACCCTCTCGGTCCGAACGGCTGCTATGACACACATGGGTGGTCTTTTGCCCCTACATTGGGATGGTTTGGCCGGCAAGCTTTACCTTGAGCTCCCTCACCTCGAACAGGATTATCTCTACGCGAACTCTTTACCCTATGGCACGGGGTCGAACGATCTTGGCCTGGATCGAGGCCAGGTTTCGGAGGGCCGAATAGTACGCTTTGAGCGATTTGGTCCGAAGGTGCTCTTGATCCAACCTAATCTGACATTTCGCTCTTCTGCGACAGACGAGGCCGAGCAACTCGCAGTGCACCAGTCCTTTCCCGATTCTGTTCTGGCCGGCTTCAAGGTAGAGGCGGCGGACGCGAGCGGGGACGTACTGGTCGATGCGACCGATTTTTTCTTGCGCGATGTGCATAATGTTGGGGAGACACTGTCGAAGCTGAAGCAGGGTTCATACAAACTTGATCTGAATCGCTCGGCCATTGCTCTCGATCACACGAAGGCTTTCCCGAAGAACACCGAGGTAGAAGCGATTCTGACCTTCACGACCGACAGCCCGACTGCTGGGAGCTTCGTCGACGATGTGACGCCGGACGCTCATGCGCTCACTGTGCGTGAGCATCAATCCTTTCTGGAGTTACCTGGCCCAGGTTTTGTCCCCCGTCGTTTTGACCCGCGTGCCGGATATTTCCCTGGTTCGTACCGGGACTATTCGGTTCCACTGGGCGACCGACTCGACCAGCAGTTCATCCTTCGCCACCGGCTTATCAAGCAGGACCCTGGCTGCACGAAGGCCTGTAAAGCCGTCGCGCCAATCCAGTATTACGTTGACCGCGGGGCGCCTGAGCCGATTCGGTCTGCGCTGGTGGAAGGCGCGCGCTGGTGGGACCAGGCTTTCCAGGCCGCGGGCTGGGCCCTGGGAACGTTTCGCGTGGACGAGCTCCCGGCCGATGCTGATCCAATGGATGTTCGCTACAACATCATCCAGTGGGTACACCGCTACACGCGTGGCTGGAGCTACGGCTCAGCCATTGCCGATCCAAGGACCGGCGAGATTATCAAGGGCAACGTGACGCTTGGCTCGCTGCGCGGAAGACAGGACTACCTGATCGCTGAAGCGCTGCTGAGCCCCTATGTGAGCGGACGGAAGTTCACGGCAGAGTCCGATCCGATGCTGCAGATGGTGCTGGCAAGAATTCGCCAGCTTGCCGCGCATGAGACCGGCCACACGCTTGGATTGGCGCACAACTTTGCAGCGAGCGCCTACTCGCAGTCTGCCAGTGTGATGGACTATCCGCATCCGTACGTCACCCTGACAAGAGAGGGTGTTCCCGATCTCTCGCATGCTTATGCTGTGAACATCGGAGAATGGGACAAGGTCGCCATCAACTATGGGTACCGTGCATTCGCCCCGAGCGCAAACCAGCCTGCGGAGCTAAACAAGATTCTCGCGGACTCTGAGAAAACCAGGCTGGTCTTCATAACCGATGAGGATGCCAGGCCGTTCGGCTCGGCGCAACCTCATGCTCATCTTTGGGACAACGGGCCCGATTCTGCCGACGAGCTCAACCGGGTCCTTGAAGTACGGAAAGCCGCGCTGGGCCGCTTTGGTGAGAACGCGATCAAGCCTGGAACGCCGATGTCGCAACTCGCGGAGACGCTCGTTCCGTTGTACCTGTTCCACCGCTATCAGACCGAGGCGGCGATCAAGGAGATCGGCGGGCTGGATTATCGCTACCAGCTTCGTGGCGACGGTCAATCGATGCCGGAGGTCGAGGCGCCGGAGGCTCAGCAGAAGGCACTTTCGGCGGTGCTGAAGACGCTCTCGCCTGAGGTACTCACCCTTCCTGAGTCGATTCTGAAGCTCATTCCGCCAGCCCCGCCAGGCTCTCCGCGTACGCGTGAGTCGTTCCCATCTGAGACTGGCCTCACCTTCGATCCGATTGCAACTTCTGAAGCGGCGGCGGATCTCACGCTCGGTGTGCTGCTGGATCCTGCGCGGGCCTCAAGGCTCGTCCAGTATCACATGCGAGAGGCCAAGGCGCCTTCCCTGCGAGGGGTGCTTCAGGCAGTTTCGAAGACAACTGCGCAGCGCCCGGAAGGGAGCCACAGCTTGTCCTCAGAGGTCGAACGTGCGGTTGAGTTCCGCGGACTCGAAGCGATGCTTGCACTCGCGGCCAATCCCGCGGCGTCATCACAGGCCAGAGCTATCACCCGGTTCCATGTCAACGATCTGCTGAGAGCCTGGACGGAAGAGGCAACTTTGCAGGACACGACGGAGGCGATCCACCGTGCAGCCTTGATCGAGCGTATCAAGGAGTTTGAGCGCGATCCGCAGAAGTTCATCCCGGCAAAAACGGTGGCCGCGCCTCCGGGGATGCCCATTGGAGACGAGGAGGAGTAGTTTCGGCGAGGCGGACCTCAGGGGCGTTCTGGCCATAAGTGTCTGGGATAGCGTCGCATGAGTTCCTTACGCACCTGCGGATAAAGCCTTTCCCAGAAGCCTGCAAGATCGACCGTCGTCTGTACCGCGCGCTGATTGGGCGCAAGCAGGTGGACGACGACCGGAGTAAGCCCGGGGCCGATTCTGGGACTTTGGTGCATGCCGAAGAAGTCCTGCAGGCGTGAGGCGATCCATGGCGGCCTGCCGTCCTGGTAGTGAATTTTCGTTTTGCGACCGTTCGAAAGAGTGATGGTGAGAGGAGCTAGTCCGTTGAGTCGACGCGAGTCGTACTTTTGTTCGAGGAGAGCAGGGAAGCTCTCTGCCGCGGCGCGAAGCTCGCTGAAGCTGTGAAGGCCGAAACAGAGTTCTTCGAAAGCGGCCGGTATCTGCGGATGGTCGAAACCTGCGAAGCTCAAGCGGGCTAGAAAGTGATCCAGTAACTGGGTGTCGACAAACTGCTCGATACCAGTCTCGAGAGCCTGCCTGGCGAGTAGTTGTGCGGCATCTCGATCGGAGGCTGACCCACGCGACTCCTCGATGGCCAGTTTTTCGTAGACGAGCGCATTGACCTGTTCGACACGCTCTGTTTGCCGGTTCCACACCACCTGGGAAGTTTCCTTCACGCGATCGGGGAAAAGTTCGAGAAGCCATTCCGGTTCCAGCCTTGCGGTCATGCGGACGAACGGCAAAGGGTTTTCCCTGCGATCTTCGGCGTCGATCGCGAGTGAAAATTCGTAGCTTGGCGAGGATCCGTGGACCTCTGCCGAGATGCCCGTACAAAGCAGGATCTGGTTGGCCGATCGTCTCCGGGCAACACGATCGGGAAAGCCGGCGAGCAAGGCAAGCAGCAGCGCCCCGTCATCTTGACGAGCCTGCCTGGGAACGCGTGCGATCCTCACCAGTTGCTCGGTCTGTTGCTTTTCGCGGTCGTTCGTAGGCTGATCGAGCGCATTCAGCACTTCATTGCTGTCGGACCGCGTTCCCAAGCTCAACATGGCGGCGATGCGGCAACCTGCTTCGCCCACGCCTCGATCGATTGCAGCAATGACCATCCGCGCGAGGCGTGGTGCCAGCGGAAAGCGTGCCATTCGTTGAGCCATGATCTCATCTGCGCCGAGTTGATCCAGTAACGTCTCAGCGGCTTGAACGGCTTTGGCGGGTGGAGCATCCAGCCATTCAAGTTGCTGTGGATGTGCAATTTTCATGGAACGCAGAGCGAGCAGCAGTTGCGAGAGATCGCTGCGGAGGATTTCGGGCGTGTCCTGTTCGGGGCGCTGGCGGAAGTCTTCCTCGGGATATATGCGGATTACTTCGCCGGGCCCGAGCCGGCCTGCTCTGCCGGCGCGTTGATTGGCTGACGCCTTGCTGACTCGGCCGATCTGCAGAGTGGGCAGACCTGTCCAGGGTGAGTGAGTAGCGATGCGTGCGAGACCGCTGTCGATGACGGCTGTGACGCCTTCGACGGTTACAGAACTTTCGGCCACGTTGGTTGCGAGGATCAGGCGGCGACCAGGGAGCGGGGACAAGGCAAAGTCCTGCTCTGCCGGAGAGAGATCGCCGTGCAGAGGCACGATCAGGATGCCGTATTTGTGCGCAAGGGCTTCACATTCGCGGGCGGACTGCCGGATCTCTGCCAGGCCGGGAAGGAAGGCAAGTATGTTGCCGGTGCCTTGCCGGGCAAGCACTGACTGAACGGCCCTGTTCAGCTGCATCTGCAGAGATTCCGGTGAGTAAGGAATATGGCGGATGGAGAGAGGAAACATTCTCCCTTCCGAACGGATGATGGGGCAGCCGTCGAGGAAGTGAGCGATCGGCGCGGCGTCGAGCGTGGCCGACATGACGATGATCTTCAGCTCAGGCCGGGTTCGCTGCAGGCGCCTCAAGAGTGCAAGTGCGAGGTCGCCATCGAGGTGGCGCTCGTGGAACTCATCGAGAATGACTGCGTCGACTCCGGTTAGCTGTGGATCGCTAATGAAGCGCCTGGTGAGGATGCCTTCGGTGATGAAGCGCAGGCGTGTTCGAGGCCCGGTCCGATCTTCGAAACGGACCTGATAGCCGACTGATTCACCTAATTCTTCGCAGCGCTCCGATGCGACGCGTCGGGCTGACATGCGGGCCGCGATGCGCCGTGGCTCGAGAACGAGTACCTGGCCTGCAACCTGGGTGAGAACGGCCGGCGGAACGCGCGTTGTCTTGCCCGCGCCTGGGGCCGCTTCGATGACAAGGTTCGACCTGCGTTTCAGAGAAGAGAGGATCTCCGGCAGTGTGGAGTCTATCGGGAGGACCGATTGCGGGTTCACAGATAAGATCCGAGCATGATGGCGAAGGGGAGTCAATGGATGCGCAGAAAGCTGCGAAGTCTGGCTTATTCGTTCAGCTCGGCGGTGTCGGGCTGAGGCAAGAGCAATCGAGGTCCTCCGTCTGGCTGACGTAACTATTTTTGAACACAAGTTGACATGGGGCACGCATGTTGATACTTTCAAGGAGTACCAAGTGAGTCGGTAGACGCGAAGGCGCGTCAAGCTGATTCGCAGTCCAAGTGTTTGATTCTGACGTAAGCGCGAGCTTTTTGGCTCAGCCTGTCTACTCCAAACCCAAGTTACTGCAAGGCGGGGCCAAGGATTTCTTGCCGTTTGGTTCTGGTTTTCTAAGGTTTAGGAGCTGAGTGCTCCGCGACGCTTTTGGGCGCCGTCTGGATGTTTTAGTTTTTG
>CAZZZP010000114.1:0-12188 GCA_964658635.1 Lichenicola sp.
CCGGTCCGCACGTCGCTCAACACTTCGATCCTTCTCAGATCCCGCTCGCTCATAGAAATCCATGCCATCCTTAGACCCTGACATTTCTATCGGGCCAGACCATGACATTTCTAACGAGCCGCTACATAGCGACTATACGTAATATGCGTTATCAGACATAATGTCGGTCCTTATCCTAAAACTCCACTCTCAAAGCGCCGCTGTGTTAGAGTCGAAAAGTAGCCTGATCGTGGAGAGATGGCCGAGTGGCTGAAGGCGCACGCTTGGAAAGCGTGTATACCGCAAGGTATCCAGGGTTCGAATCCCTGTCTCTCCGCCACAACTCCTAGACCGTCAGATGAGTGGATGTGCTTTTAGTTATCGATCAGCCACTCAACCCTTCAGTCCTGCCTGGCCGTTCGAATCCCTTTCAGCGCAGTGTGTGGGGCCGCTCTGATTCTCGGACGTTCCGCATTTTGTTCCGGAAGCTTGTCGTGGAGAACGACATTCAGTAACGACTTGTGCACCCTGATCCGGCCGTTATATTCAATAAATCCAAGCTTGCGAAAGCGATTCATAAAGAAACTCACGCGCGACCGAGTGGTTCCGATCATCTCCGCCAGCGTCTCCTGCGTGATCGGCGGTATCAACGATTCCGGCTCGCCTGGCTTGCCGAACTCTGCCATCAACAGTAGCACCCGAGCAAGACGCTTCTCACTCGAATTGAAGAGTTGATCCACAAGATCAGCCTGCGTCCTCATACTTCGGGCAAGAAGAAACTTCAGGAACAGATCAGAAAAAGCATGCTCCTCATGCAGAGCGCGGACCATCTCTGCCCGCTCGATCTTCAATGCAGTACAGGGTGTGACGGCCGTCGCGGTGGCCAGGCGCTGCCCGCCGGCCCCAGCGATCGCCTCTTCGCCAATGAACTCTCCAGCCGCAAGCAGCGTGATCGTAGCCTCTTTGCCTGCGTTTGAGACCACCGTCAGTTTCGCGCGTCCCGATTGCACGTAAAATACGCAGTCCGAGGCGTCCCCCTGGGTAAAGAATCGCTCTTTACTTCGAAACGCGACGATGCGGCGGCCTAATCCCGCCTCGGCAAGAAAAACCGCAGGACTGAACATCGTACTGGAGAATGCTTTTGGCACCGGGGCCTCGTGCTTGAATTTACCGAATAAGGACCCGCAACTACCGGAGCAGCTCAGATAAGAGTGTGTCGATTATCGCAGTATGTCTCCTAAGTGACTGATCAATATTGACCACATTTGGGATTCCTCCCCCTCAACGAAAAGCTTTATGGCAGTCAGAAAAGAAAAACAGTTGACGCAGGGGTCTCCTGCCTCTAGCATCGCCTTCGACTCCGCTCTTGCTCTGCACTGCTCCGCCTACCCACGGGCCATCTACCGCTTCCCATCATCTCCAGGGCTCAGTCTCACCGTTCAAGATCCAGCCTCTGCCAACGGTCCTGCTCCGGCTGCCGTTCTGCGCGGTCTGGTGTCCATCTGCTCGCACGAGGATAATCTATGCGCCATCAGCAATTGGTTCCCGCGCTGCTCGCCGTATCCCTCCTGTTTACTGCTGCAGCTTCTAACGGTCGAGCCGACACAAACCCGCCCAAGGCTTTGCCGGAACAATCCATAACCTTCAACCCGGCTCGTGTCCCGCGTGGGAAGACCTTCAGGGTGTCTTTGCAGGTGCTACCGCCCGAAGATGCGCAGGTTCAGGTCTGCCTCGCCGGACAATCGATTGCCGCGAACAAGGCAGGCCCGGCGGGCACTTACGACGTCCTGATTCCCGACGTTGCCTTGGACGCTATCCATCCGAAACCCACTCCCTGTAACGCTCATCAGAACCAGTCCAGGGATCCCATTCCCCTCGGCGCTTACAGCTTCAGCATCTCCTATAACGGGCAATGGTTTCCGGTTGCCGGCCAGATCAACATCGTGAAGACGGACCAGCAGCCACCGATCCTGCGCGAGGTTCAACCTGAACAGATCTCGCACAAACCAGGTAAGGAAGTCCTCACCATCCTCGGGAGCAACTTCATTCTCAATCCAGCCGAGGACAACACGATCCTCGTCGGTGGCAACCCGGTTCAGCCCGGTGGTCCGGCCATCCCCTTGGGGGCTAATCCTGTAGCAATACAGTGGGATGGCTGTCCTGTAACCACAACCGACGCGAAGGATCCGGTTCAAGGTCTTCATGGGCAAGTCAAATCGTCAGAAGAGATCGACCTCTGTGGCGTAAAGCTGCCCTCTAAACTGGAAACAAATCTTCTCATTCGCCAGGGAGATCTCGTCAGCAATGTCATCAAGCTGCGTGTCGTCGCCTGGGCCGACTCCTCCGTCTTCTGGTTCAGCTTTCTCATTCCGGTCGTCGCAATCGGCCTCGTCGTCTTCCTGGCATCCTTCCTTCCCGCCTACAAGATCCATAAAACGACCTATGGAATGTTTTCTATCCTGCTTCTCGACCCCGAGACCAACACCTACAGTCTTTCCAAGTACCAGTTCTATCTCTGGACTCTTGCCGCACTTTTCTCCTACACCTACTTCGCACTCAGTCGCGTTTTGATCCAGAACGGTTCCCTGCCCGATGTGCCCGGCTCTTTACCCGGGATCATCGCGATCGGAGCCGGCACCGCCATTGGGTCACAGGTAGTCACCGCGGTAAGGGGCCCAAAGGGCAGCGGGCCGGAGCACCCAAGTCTCGGAGACTTCGTCACCAGCGGCGGTGTCGCAGCACCCGAACGCGTACAGATGTTCGTCTGGACCAACCTCGGCGTACTTGCCTTCTGCCTCGTCACCCTGCACTCTCCGCCCTGGCAGATCACTGCGCTACCCCGCATCCAGGAAGGCTTGATGTACCTCATGGGCATCAGTTCCGCCGGCTATCTCGGCGGAAAGCTCGCCCGCAAACCTGGTCCCGTTATCAGTGAGATCTTCGTCACGCCCGCTTTGCCCGGGCCGCTCGCGCCCGTGGCCGGGCTGGCATCCGGCAGCCCGGCCTCTGGACCACCCTCCAGCGGAACCCCGGGTACGTCGCCCACCCTCCTCCAGCCCATCACAGCTGCCCAGCAAGCCGCACGCTACATCCAGGCGGCACTTTCGCCTGTCAAAGCCGCATCTGCTCCCACGGCCTTTACCGCCGCTCAAAGCGCGCTGCAGGCTCTTCGGCTAGGCATCCATGCAGCCACCGCCAGCGGGCCCGGCATGCTCGCCACGCTCGCCGACAGCGCCTCCGCAGCCGATGCCGCCTCGCAATCGGCCGCGGCAGAGTTTGCCCAGGTCCTCGACACCTCAGCAGAAGACCCAAAGCTCGAGCCTCTGCGCATCCTTGCCGAGCAGGCGCAACTCGCGGCGGCCGCAGCTCAAGACCTCGCTACCGGCGCCTCGCTCGCGACCGCCGTCAATCAGGCTCCACCCGCGCAGCCTGGCCCAGGCTTGTCCGCCCCGAACTTGCGCCTCATTGACCTTCGTGGTCGCAACCTCTCGATCGATGCAACCTTCGAGATCAACGGGCAAGACCTTCCCTTCCGCATGCTCAGTGACTTTGGTGGCGCCCGCAAGCCCCAGGTCGTAGCCTCGGAGGACGATCCAAACCAGCAGACACTCGCACGCGAACTGCGCCTTTCCATAAACCCCGACGCGCTCGGCGGTAGTGACCGGAAGACCTATGACAGCTGGTTCAGCCCCGGTGCCTCTTCACTCAACTTCACCATCACCAACCCCGACGGGCAGCAGTCACAGACGACTCTGACCTTCCCTCCTGGAGAAGAACAGACGCGCAGTACCGGCAAGTCAGGAGCGGTCTCATGAATCCCTTGCAGAAACAGACCTGCATCGCCATCGTCAATATCTTCGAGAGCGGTTCGCTTACCGGTAACTACGGAGCCGTTGGAGGACTGAAGAACGATAAGGGGCACCTCTCCTACGGCAGGAGCCAGGTCTCTCTGATGAGCGGCAATCTCTTCCTGCTCATCAAGGCCTACTGCGAAGCGCCAGAAGCCCAGTTTGCGCAGGAACTGGGTCCGTTCCTCGAGCGGCTCGCAACCAAGGACGTCACACTCGACCAGGATCTCACCATCCGCAGCGCTCTCCGTCAGGCCGGGAACGATCCGACCATGAAGCGCATCCAGGATGATTACTTCGACCGGAACTTCTTTCAGCCTGCGCTCGCCGCCGCCCTGCGCGCAAACCTGCAGCGGCCCCTCTCGCAGACCGTCGCCTACGACACTCACATCCAGGGCGGCTGGCAGGCGTGTAGCACGGCCGTCAACACGTCTCTTGGCCCCATTGGACCCAAGGTCCCGGAGGATGCCTGGATCAAGCGCTACCTCGATGTCCGGATCGACTACCTCAAACAACATGCACCTCAGACCACCTACCGCCCCGAGGCCTTTGCCAAACTCGCGTCCGGAGGTGCCTGGACGCTCGACCTCCCCGTCTCCCTCCGAGGCTTGACCATCACTCCGGAAAGCTTTGCCACACCTGTTCCCCAGGCAATCATGCCATCTCCGCCCATTCCTGATCCTGAGATGGATAGTCTGCCACTGCTTCGCCCGTTGATCCCCTACATGCGCGGGCCAGATGTGCTTGGCTTGCAGAAGCTCCTCAACACTGCAGGCGTCAAGAACTCCGAAGACCAGATCTACGGACCCTTTACTCAAACTCTTATCAGCAACTTCCAGAAGCACCATGCGCTCAAGCCCGACGCTATCGTAGGTCCGCAAACCTGGGCCGCGCTCAAAGCCATGCAGGCTCCGGCAGCGGTGTGACCTGCATCAAGCCCCGAATGGATCACAGGACCGGCATCCACCGACGCGAAAGTCGTAGACCGCCTTCGACAAAGGGGAATCGAAAAAACGATTCGGTTGAGCCATAATCGGCAACGAACAAGAAACCTTCCTCAAGCAGTTCAGAAACCATTCCCTGGAGCGCGTGTGTCCGAAATCGACCTGGAGGTCTTTCTGCCGGTTTACAACGAAGCGGAAAGCATCGAAGCGACCCTAAGGGAAATCCACGAGGAACTCACTCGTGAACTTCGTGTCCGCTTCATCATCTGTGAAGATGGCAGCACCGACAACACCAAAGCGATCCTTCAGAGACTTTCTAACGAGCTTCCTATCCGCCTGAACCTCAGCGACACCCGTCGTGGGTATTCTCGTGCTGTTCGCGACGGCATGCTTATGCTTGAAGCCGACTACCTCCTCTGCCTCGATTCCGATGGTCAATGCGATCCGAAAGACTTTGGACAACTCTGGCAAGCGCGCCGCTCAGCCGGTCTCGTCATGGGCTACCGCGTTGATCGGCAAGACACCGTCCTGCGTAAACTCTTCTCGCGCATCTTCTACAACATCTATCAGGCTGTCTTCCACATCGCTATCCGGGATCCAAGCTGCCCCTACCTGCTCATGAACAAAAGCACAGTCACAGCGATCGCCCCGCAACTCGGTGCCATGCAGCAGGGTCTCTGGTGGGAGTTCGTAGCACGTGTACACGGCAACGGTATCAAAATCCGTGAGTTGCCCGTGCACCATCGCCTCCGTTCAGCCGGCGTCACGCAAGTTTACAGGTGGAACAGGATGCCCGGAATCTTCTTCAAGCATGTCGTTGCGATCTTCACCATTCGCGCCGATTCCCGCAGACTTGAAGCGAGCAGTCTGAACGGTAACTCATAGCCGGTAATCTGAAACGAAACCTCCCTTTCTGAACCCGCACCTTCGGAGCAGACTCTGGACGTCGCTTTCCCATCTAGTCCTTTCACCGTCCAGAAGCGTCCCATGATGCTAATCTGCGTTGCCATCTCCTTACTTACAGGATTCGGCGTCTTTCTCATTCCCTTCTTTTTTGCGCCGACCCACCCTGCTCTATCCGCTTCCTACACTGCGGGTTTTAACAACCGAGTCGCGGTCGTCTTTGCAGCACTCGCCGCATTGCTGACGTTTCTACTGACTTGGCGCTACGAGGTCTTCCCTCCATCCTCCGCAAAGAAAGACCGCAACCCAATTGCTCTCCCTGCACTGTTTGCGAACATGGCAGTCTGCACTGTCTTCACCAGTTTTCTTGGAGGGATACTCACCAGAGCTCAAGTCGCGTACAACGACAACCTGTACTTCCTCGAGTACATGGACCAGGTCACCACCTACCATCTGCACATCTACAAGGACTTCTCTTTTCTCTACGGGCCAGCCCTGCTCTACTTTCCGCTGGCGGTCCAGGCTGTCTTACGACCCCTACACATCGGTCTGCAGGGCTCGTACTACGTCGCCCTTACACTCATGCAGCTTTTGGGAATCGTTCTACTCTACTTCACTCTTGGAGCACTACCGCTTTCCAAAAAGATCAGGACCACCACACTCTGCCTTTTCACCATCTGCGTCCTTTGCCCGCTGCTCGGGCTCAACTACACCCTCGTTCGTTCGCTACTGCCCTTCTCAACGCTGCTCTTCGCTTCCCGTGCCCGTAGTCCCTTGCCACTGGCATGCCTGTTCTTCTTTGGCGAGGCTCTACAACTCTCCGTCTCGCCGGAACTCGGCGTCGCCTTTGCTGCCGGCGCATGCTTCTTTGCAGCCTGCCGGGCACTGCGCGAAGGCCCCGTATTCATACCTGCCATCCTCGCACCTTTATTGGCTGTGGCTGCCTTCATCGCCATGATCGGCAAAGCTTATCTCACCTCCATCGCCAAATTCTCCAGTGGCTGCCTCAATCTTGTAGTCGAGCCGCTGCCCTACATCCTGATCTTCCTCTTCGCCCTGGTCTGGCTCGTTCCACGCATGCTCGCCCGCGCCATCAAGCGAAGAGAACACGATGCCTTGCTCATGTCGAGCCTCTTCGTCGTCTGCCTTGCCCTGCTTCCTGCTGCATTCGGACGATGCGATCCTCTCCACGTCTTCTTCAACGGCGCAGGACTCTATCTGCTCGCAGCCGTAGCCATAAACCCGTTCAACGAAGTAGCGCGCCGCCTCTGGTTCATCGGCTTTGAAGTCATGCTCGTCTCAATGCAGGCAGTCAACTTCGCGCTCTACCTTCCCGAGATCATTCGAGCCGCGACGGCCGACATTGCATCCTTTTCGCAGCCCTCGGCTTCGGACCTTCCACCCGAGATCATCCGGTTCGAAAAGATCATCGGGAAGTCAAAGGTATCGATCCCATTCAGGGTCCCCTACACCATCGAGTCCGAGTTCAAACGAGCCGGCCAGTACCAGCCCGACCCCGAATGCTTCTACATCGGCATCTGGGATCAGACCTCCGAAACCGCGCGTATCGAACGTATGCGGACGACCCGCTACGTACTCCTCTATGCTTCCGATCAAAGCTTCGTGGAGACAACACAGAACTCCCGCATCGTCGTCGGCTTCGGCTTCACCTACCCGCAGCGCCGTCAACCGTACCGCTATGGCGCGCTTCTTTATAAAGAGCTCTCAACGAACTGGACGCCGATCTCTGAATCCGCCGGGTGGATCCTCTACCGCAACAACCGCTGATATACGAGTGCGGGCTTTAATACTGGTATGGGCTGGAAATAGCATTCCGCGGCGCCCACCTGCAGGGTCTGATGAAGAGTAGGGTTCCACCAGCAGGGCAAGCAGTAACTTCACTCAAATTCGCCCAGGTAATGCTTGGCTTCTTCTAGAACGGCTCTCGAAACATTCAGGGGAGTAATAAATATGGCTCCTGAGGTAGGACTCGAACCTACAACCCTTCGGTTAACAGCCGAATGCTCTGCCATTGAGCTACTCAGGAACATCTGCACGGGACACACTCGCGCGTCGCCCTGCATCAGTTATAACAAAGCCTCGCCAAACCAACAAGTCTCCCTGTGGACAACCACCGCACGCGTATCATCCTCCACAGACCCCTCATCAAGGAGCATCATCATGGCCCGCATCTCCAGAAAGCAGCGCCCCGAGGTCGACGGAGAATCCCTCGCCATCTTCGACCGTGTCCTCCGCGATCGCGGCAACGTTCCCAACATGTTCCGCACCATGGCCCACCGGCCGGAAATCTTCGAAACCATCATCGCCCACATGGACGCCGTCCTCAAGACCGGCACTCTCCCCACCGCCCTCAAGGAGCTCGTCATCGTGCGCACCTCCCAGCTCAACCGAACGCCCTACTGCCTCGCCTCGCACACCGCCCTCGCAAAGCGCCTCGGCTGGACCGAAGACCAGATCGCCGCCCTACACGACGCACCCTCGAGCCCTCTCTTCTCCGACCGGGAAAAAGTAGCCATCCATCTCGCCGAGGTCATGACACTCGACGCCCACGCCTACTCCGACCAGCACTTTCAACGTCTGCGCGAGTTCTACAGCGAAGGCGAAGTCGTCGAACTCATGGCCGCCATCGGCCTCTTCAACTACTTCAACCGCTTCAACGATCTCCTCCAGATGGAGCCCACCAGGCCCGCCTCCGCCGAAGAAATCGCTGCAGCCGGCCTCGTCACAGCCTAGGGATACAGCAGAACCGCAACCGAGTAGCTCGTGAACGGCGTCCGCTCCCCACTCAAGCACGCCCCCACCGCCGCCTCGCGGAACCGTCCCGACCGCAGCTTCGCGCTCAACTGCGCAGGCAGCCGGTGGATGTCCGACGACGTGTACCGCATCACGAACCAGGGCTTCCGCTCGCCCACATAGCCCGTCGCCATCGCGCACGTCTGCCGCGCAGCCTCGCTCTCTCCCGCGACAGCTAACCCCTGCTCCTCGAGCATCGCCCCCACTGCACGCTCCTGCTCGGCGATGCTCAACCGCTCCACCGTGTGCGCAAAATCCTCTACCGCGTAATACTCGCCACCATCCTCAACCACCGCGATCCCCACCGCATCCACATTCGGATCCAGCAGGTTTGCCCGGTGCCCAGCCGAGTGCATCCACAATTCATGAATCTCCGACGAGCGCGGAGCCTCGGCAACATTCTCAGTAATCAGCGAAAACCGTGCCCCTGACCCACCCGCCCGTGCCGCCAACTCCCGTTCACCTGCGAACTGGTGCGAAATCGCATGGTGCCGCACCATCTCGTACGCATGCATCCGCGCCGCCTGCACCAGGTGCTCTTCCATATGCAACGGCTGCAGATTCCGCTCCGCTCGATCCACATTCGCAGCCGCAAGCAGGTACCCCTCCGCCACCGTGGTAGGCCGTCCCTGCGCCCACAATCCAGCGGGCAGCAAAGTCAGCATCAGCAGTCCCACCCCCAGCACTCTCATCTCCCCACAGACCCGGGCGAAACAGGAAGGTCGCGTGACACCCCCTGTTTTCTCAACTCTGGGCAGAAGCTTCAAACGGCGGCAACTCGTCGCGATACCGCAGAATCATCCGGAACAGCGTCCGCGCCTCCCAGTACCGTGGAATATACCGCCTCGGATCCGAAAGAGAACGAAACAGCCAGCCAAGGTACATCTTGTCCGCCCAAACTGGGATATGAACCTGGTCCCCCGACAAAAACGCGATTGCCGCTCCGATGCAATGGATCGCTGGCAGGTACGACAGATGGTTCTTCAGATAAAGTCCCAGCCGTTCCTGCGTTCCTCCGCCAATCGTCACCACGATATGTTGCGGACGAAGCCGCTCCACCAGCTCCAGCAGTGCCGGGTCATCGATGTGGGGACCGTACATCGGAGCCATAAAGACGTTCGCCGCAGGCACGTCGATTCCCTGCTGCTTCAGCCACGCCAGGTTCCTCCGAGCGCTCACCGGGCTCGCCATGATCCAAAGCGTATTCCCCGTTTGCCGCACATCCTCCTCGCGCAGCAGCTCGCGCAGGTATTCCAGCCCCGATAACCGGCTCACATCGTCCCTCTGCACCAGGTTCCAGATCAAAACCATAAAGGCAGAGTCCGTGATCGCCAGGTCGCAGTTCAGCAACGATTCCCGGTAATCCCGGCTCGTCGGCAGATCCTTCAAAGCAGGCGCTGCCGGCACCACCAGAAGCCCGCCCCGCCTCATGCGTGCGATCGCCTCCTGCACTGTTCCGCAAAAGAAGTTCACCCCAAGGATTCGGCGATGATTGGAAGCAGACATAACGGCGGCAGCGCCGGCTATCTCCATATCTATTTCGTACTCCCCACCAGCATCTCGTTCTCTATCCACGCATACGTCTTCCGAAGGCCTTCCCGAAGACGAATCGACGGCTCCCAGCCGAGCTCCGCGAGAATGCGTGTGTTGTCGCTGTTCCGTCCATTGACACCCTTTGGGGCCGAGAGGTTGTACTTCCGCTCCAGCTTCACCCCGCCAATCTCCTCGGCTATATCCACCAGCTGGTTGATCGTCACCAGTTCATCCGACCCCAGGTTCAGCGGATCCAGCACATCGCCTTCCATAAACATCTGCGTGCCCTTGGTGCAGTCGTCGATGTACATGAACGAGCGCGTCTGCTTCCCGTCGCCCCAGATCTCGATCTCATGCTTCCCGCTCTGTTTGGCCTCGATCACCTTCCGGCAGATCGCCGCAGGTGCCTTCTCACGCCCGCCCGTCCACGTCCCCAGGGGCCCATAAACGTTGTGATACCGCGCCATGCGCGTCTCGAGCCCATAATCCTCGCGGAAGTGCCGGCACATGCGCTCGGAGAAAAGCTTCTCCCACCCATAGCCATCCTCCGGCATCGCCGGATACGCATCCTCTTCCTTCAACGCAACCACGTCCGGATTGGTCTGCTTGTCGCCGTTATACACGCATGCGGACGAAGAGAAAAAGAACCGCTCCACACCCTTGTCCCGCGCCGCCATCAGCATGTGCGTGTTCGTCAGCACAGACAACATACACAACGCCTTGTTGTTCTCGATAAAGCCCATGCCGCCCATATCGGCCGCAAGCTGGTACACCAGCTGCACTCCCTCCGCCGACCGCAGGCAACTATCCTTGTCCTTCAGATCGAGCGAAAGGCTCTCCACATCGGGCGTAATCTGGTACCACTCGTCCAGTGGCTTGATGTCGACCGCACGCACCACTTCCACGCCGTTTGCGATCAGATGCTTCACCAGGTGGCCGCCGATAAACCCACCGGCCCCACATACAACTGCCTTCTGCCCCTTGAGATCCATGAGAAAAGTGCTCCTGTGCCGCGTATTCGCTATCCCGGGATGTTGTCGCACTGAAGACCTCCCCCACGTTAGGAAGTGTTCAGCCTTCGCCCGGTTATCATCGGCTCACGTTTAGTGTCGAACGCCCGATACACGCTGTCAAGCCAACAGGCCCGCTCCAGTAGGACGCAACTCGTTCCATCTGCGCATCTTCAGACCTGATTCCGCATTCGTATCCAGCTCGAAACTGATCGAAGATCAGGCGAAGCAGGCTATGATCGGGCTAGTGAGACGAAGCCTTCAAACCTCCCTCCTTGCCGCCGCCGGAAGCCAGCCCCTGGCCGCTGCCGGGGTTCTACTGCTCGCTCTCTTCAGCCTTTGTGCCATCGCCGCACCCCTGCTCGCAACCCGCGACCCCGCAGCGCTCGATCTCCACAGCCGCATGCTCCTCCCCGGCCCGGGTCACCTCTTCGGCACCGATGAACTTGGCCGCGACATCTTCTCTCGCATCCTCTTCGGCGCACGCATCTCCCTCACCGTTGCCGTCAGCGTTGTCGCCCTCTCACTTACCCTCGGCCTCCTCGCCGGCGGCATCTCCGGCTTCTACGGCGGCCTGCCTGACGTCATCCTCAACGTCTACGTCAGCAACGCCTTCCTCGCCCTGCCCGGCATCCTGCTCGCCATCGCCTTCGTCGCATTCCTTGGCCCGGGGCTAGGCAATCTCATCCTCGCCCTCTCCATCTCCGGCTGGGTCGGCTACGCACGCCTCGTCCGCGCACAGGTCATGGTCGTCAAGCAGCGCGAGTTCGTCGAAGCCGCACGTGCCCTCGGAGCCTCGGACCTCCGCGTCTTCTTCGCGCACATCCTCCCCAACATCATCCAGCCGCTCATCGTCCAGTCCGCCATCGGCATGGCCGGCGCAGTCCTCGCCGAGGCCACCCTCAGCTTTCTCGGCCTCGGCATCCCCGCCCCCGCCGCAAGCTGGGGATCCATGCTCAACGAGGCCCGCTCCCACCTCTTCGACGCGCCCCACATGATCTTCTTCCCCGCCCTCGCCGTCATGCTTGCAGTCCTCTCCTTCAACTTCATCGGCGACGCCCTCCGCGATTCACTCGACCCGCGGACTCGCATTGCCGCAGGCCTCTAGAGCAGATTAGCTGTGGGTGTACAGGGAGGTTCAGATATCGACGCCGTTT
>CAZZZP010000115.1:0-12076 GCA_964658635.1 Lichenicola sp.
GCAGCTTGCGCGGTATCGGTCGATGCGGGACTTTGCGGTGACGGCGGAGCCTGCGGGGAAGGCGAAAGATACGAAGCTGGCGGAGCTGCCGTTTTGTATCCAGAAGCATGCGGCTTCGCATCTGCACTATGATTTTCGGCTTGGGTGGAACGGGGTGCTGAAGTCATGGGCGTGTGCGAAGGGGCCTAGCTATAACGTGAAGGATCGCCGGCTTGCGGTGCAGGTCGAGGATCATCCGATCGAGTATGGCGGGTTCGAGGGGATCATCCCGGCGGGGCAGTACGGCGGCGGGACGGTGATGCTCTGGGACCAGGGGAGTTGGGGGCCGCAGGCGGAGTATCCGGATGTTGATGCGGGGCTGCGCGATGGTCACCTGAAGTTCGTGATGCATGGGACAAAGATGAAGGGGAAGTGGGCGCTGATCCGGATGGCTCCGCGGCCGAAGGAGACCAAGCCGAACTGGCTGCTGATCAAGGAGCACGACGAGTTTGAGGTGGGGGCCGAGGCTCCGGGGGTTACGGAGAGTGAGCCGAACTCGGTGATCACGGGGCGGACGCTCGAGCAGATTGCGGCGAGCGAGGATCACGTGTGGAACTCGAACCGGCCGGAGAAGAAAGCGGCGGCGAGTGCGCCCAAGGCTCAGCGAAAGGATCGGGATCCGGCGATCGATTCCCTGCCCGAGGAGCATCAGCCTACGTTTCTGAAGCCGCAGCTGGCGCTTGAGACGGAGAAGCCGCCTGCAGGGCCGGAGTGGATTCACGAGCTGAAGCTCGATGGCTACCGGATGCAGGCACGCAAGGACGGGGCGAAGGTGGCGCTGCTGACGAGGTCGGGGCTGGACTGGACGGAGCGGATGCGGGAGGTTGCGGAGGAGTTAGAGCGGCTGCCGGTCGAGTCGGTGACGCTCGATGGCGAGGTGGTGGTGCTGTCGGCGGACGGGACGACGAATTTTGCCGATTTGCAGGCTGCGTTCCAGGAGAACAAGCGGAATCCGCTGACGTACTTTGCGTTCGATCTACTGCACCTGGAGGGGCGCAACCCGCGCGGGTTGCCGCTGCTGGAGCGCAAAAAGCTGCTGGCGGAGGTGTTGGGGCCGGCGAATCACGATCTGCTGCAGATGTCCGAGCATATTGTGTCCAATGGCGAGGCGATGTTTCGCAAGGCGTGCGAGCTGCATGCGGAGGGGATTGTTTCAAAGCGGGCGAGCGCGCCTTACTCGGGAATGCGGAACTCGGCCTGGCTGAAATCGAAGTGCCTGCATGAGCAGGAGTTTGTGATTGGTGGGTACACTTTGCCGGGCAAGGGCAAGGCGGGTGGGCCGGGGATCGGCGCGCTGCTGCTGGGGTATTACGATAACGCGGGTAAGAACCTGATCTATGCGGGGCGCACGGGGACGGGGTTCACCCAGAAGTTTGCGGCTGAGTTGCGGAAGCGGCTGGAGGCAATCGAGGCAGAGCAGTGCGCCTTTCTGAAACCTTCAACCGAGGCGCGGAAGGGTGCCATCTGGGTGGAGCCGACGATGGTGGCGCAGGTGCGGTTTGCGACCTGGACGGCGGATGAGCAGGTTCGCCAGGCGGCTTTCCTGGGGCTTCGCGAGGACAAGCCGGCGGGCGAGGTCCGGCGGGAGATTTCGGCGCCTACACCGAAGTCGGCCAAGGGAAGCAGGGCCGCTGCGGCGCCTACGAAGCCGGCACCTGCTGCGCCGCCCGCGAAGGCGGTTCATTTTGAGCCCGCGCCCAAGAGCATTCGGCTGACTCATCCGCAGAAGATCGTCGATAACGAGACGAAGCTGACGAAACAGCAGCTCGCGGATTTTTACTGGGCTGTGGCTCCGCGGATGCTGCCGCATATTGCCGATCGGCCGCTGTCGCTGGTGCGCTGTCCGGAGGGCTCGGAGAAGCCGTGCTTCTTTCAGAAGCATGTCACGTCGATGCTGCCGCCGGGGATTGGCTCGGTCGATATAGCGGACAAGAAGGGCGTGGTCGAACCGTACATCACGCTGAACACGGCGGAGGCGCTGACGGGGCTGGCGCAGATGGGTGTGCTGGAGGTTCATCCGTGGGGCTCGCGCAACGCGTTGCTCGAGCAGCCGGACCGGATCACGATCGACCTCGATCCGGACGAGGCGCTGCCGTGGTCCAGGCTGACGGACGCTGCGCTCGAAGTTCGCAAGCGGCTGAAGACGATGGGGCTGGAGTCCTGGGTGAAGACGACTGGCGGCAAGGGGCTGCATGTCGTGGTTCCCTGCAAGCCAGAGCAGGAATGGCCGGCGGTGAAGGAATGGGCGCACCGGTTTGTACTTGCGATGGAGCGTGACAATCCGGGGCTTTACCTGACGAAGATGACGAAGGCTGCGCGTGTCGGCAAGATTTACCTGGACTATCTGAGGAACGAACGCGGCGCGACGGCAGTGGCAGCTTACAGTCCGCGCGCACGCAAGGGAGCACCCGTTTCCATTCCGCTGGCATGGACCGAGTTGAAGTCTCCTGCGCGTCCGGATTTCCGTGTGGTGAACTTTGCGGAATGGTCGGGGCGGTTGAAGAGGGAGCCGTGGGCGGAGCTGCTGAAGTCTACGCAATCCTTGAAGCAAGCAAAGGATTGACACGGATCAAAGAGTTAAGAACGGGATAAAGCGATATGTTATCCGCTCTTATTTCTTTGATCGGCGTTACGCCCTGTCCTTAGAGTGTCATGACCAGACACTTGGCGGCACCGCCAGCTTTGAGGAACTCGTCGAGTGGAGTCTCTACTACATTGAAGCCTCGGCTTTCCAGGTTTCTTCTTAGATCGGGGCTCACATGGTTCATGACTAACTCGTCACCCAAGCAGACGACGTTACAGCAAAAAGTAAGAGCGTCTTCGGCACTTACAACCACTCGTTTTTCGGCTGGATAAAAGGCTTCGATCTTAGCCAGGGACTCTGCGTCGAAGGCTTTGGGGAAGTACATCGCGTCGCCATTTGGCAAGGGAGAGAAGCAGGTGTCGAGATGGTAGAAGCGTGGGTCTTCGAGTTTCAGGGACGCGACTTCGACACCCCACCATTGCTCGAGCAGGCGATGGCTTTCGATGGCGGTGCGGAAGCCCCATCCGGCCCACAGTCGCGAACCGTTTACAGACCAGAGCGCGTCACCTTCGCCTTCAAAGGGCATGCCTTCGGGCATCTCGCGCACGGTGAGGCCGGCATCTCTAAACCAACCTGCGAAATGCTGCGCTTCACCCTGGCGCTCGGCGAACTGGAAGCGGGAGAGGGCAATCTCTTTCCCAAACTTGAGCCCAGCGTTTGCGGTGAAGACCATGTCGGGCGAGCCTTGCACGCCATCCACGAGCTGCACGTCTGCGCGGGTTGAAAGCTCTGCGTGGAGTGCTGTCCACTGCTCGCAGGCGCGCTTCTTCGAGGCTGCATGGAGGTTCCCTTCCATCCAGGGATTGATGACGTAGTCGACGTCGTAGTAAGTGGGGGCGCACATCAGTAAGTCAGGGTTCTTCATCGCCTAAGGATGTCAATCACTTACACGCTTGTCTATAGGAATGAAAATCCATTTTGAAGCATGATTATTCAGGCTGGGAACGCCCTACGCGGGTCGCGGTCACTTCGTGAGTTAACATGCTTCCCGCGCTCCTCCGGTGGTCGGCACGAAATTTTGTACCTGACCGACGGGGAGGCCAATACGGCCCGAAGTGCTCAGAGGTTGCCGCGGGTGGCTTGTTCACGCTCGATGGCTTCGAAGAGGGCTTTGAAGTTGCCTTTGCCGAAACTCTTCGAGCCCTTGCGCTGGATGATCTCGTAAAAGACTGTAGGGCGATCTTCCACGGGCTTGGTGAAGATCTGCAGCATGTAGCCTTCGTTGTCGCGATCGACGAGGATGCCGAGCTTTTCGAGTTCTTCCAGGGGTTCGTCGATCTTGCCCACGCGCGACTGCAATTCAGCGTAGTAGCTGTGCGGGACGGTGAGGAACTCGACGCCCTGGGCCTGGAGCTTTGCCACGGTAGTGAGGATGTCGTCGGTGGCGAGCGCCATGTGCTGGACGCCGGGGCCTGCATAGAAGTCGAGATACTCCTCGATCTGGGACTTGCGCTTGCCTTCGGCGGGCTCATTGATGGGGAATTTAACGTAGCCGTTGCCGTTGGCCATGACCTTGGACATGAGCGCGGAATATTCGGTGGAGATGTCGGCGTCGTCGAAGTGCTGGTAGAGGCCGAAGCCCATGACGTGTGAGTAGAAGTCGACCCACTCGTTCATCTCGTTCCAGCCTACGTTGCCGACGCAGTGGTCGATGTGGAGGAGGCCTACGGGTTGAGCGAGTTTGTCTTCCTGGACTGCGCGGTAGCCGGGCATGAAGGCTCCGGTGTAGCCGGTGCGTTCGACGAAGGTGTGAACGGTGTCGCCGTAGGCGTGGATGGAGGCGGTGACGACCTTGCCGTGCTCGTCGAGCATCTCGATGGGGTCCTGGGCGCTTTTTGCTCCACGTGCGGTGGTTTCGAGCCAGGCTGCGCGGGCGTCGTCGACCCAGAGCGAGATGCCGCGGACGCCGTCGCCGTGTTTGGCGACGTGGCGGGCGATGTCGGAATCCTCGCGGAGGGCGGTTTTGAGCAGGAAGCGGACTTTGCCCTGCTCGAGGACGTAGGCTGCGCGGTCGCGGCGGCCGGTCTCCGGTCCCGAGTAGGCGACGAGTCTCATCCCGAAGGCTGCGCGGTAGAAGTACGCGGCCTGTTTGGCGTTGCCGACGTAGAACTCGACGTGGTCGGTGCCTTTGAGGGGGAGGAAGTCTGCATTGGGTGCCTGGTTCGGGGTCTGGACGGCTGTGGCCATGGGTTTGCTCCTGGCGCTCCCGTTCGGGAGCGCGTTCCCAAGCTTAGACCCGTCGACCCACGCTTGAAAAGTTCAGCGGCGAGGGTTGGGGTGGCGGAGTTACTTGCCTGTGTCCGGCCGTCCGGCGACGCGGTCGTACTGGTAGATGTCGCTGGTGGTGCCGAGGGCTTCGTTGTAGAGGACGGTCTCGCCGGTGGCGAGGTCGAGTTCCTGGGCGAAATCGTGGATGGCGCGGAGCTTATCTGCGGTAGCGGGGATTTCGAGTTTGGAAGTCTTGAGGAACTTCTGATAGCCACGATCGAGCAGGCGGCTGATCTCGCCGTTGAGGACCCAGCCGGGCTTCTGGAGGAGCATGACGGGGCCACCCTGGCCGTCGGCGATCTCTGCGGCGACGCCGTTTTTGGTGACGCGCATGGCGCCCGGACGGCGGCTTGCACCTTCGCCTGCCTGCGAAACATCGAATCGCTCAGAGCCCAACGCAGCTAATACGTCGTTAAAGCTTCGTTTCTGAATCTTCTTTGCCATAATGGAGTCTCACCTAACTCTCGCACATCCGGTGCATCGACTCAACCGCCGGCGCATCTCAAAATATGATGACCACCGCATCCGCCATCGCTGAAGAAAACATCGCGCCCGAAATGGGTAGCCTGCTGGGCACAACTCTGCTGGAACGCATCGGCAACACGCCGCTGGTACGGCTGGAAGAGCTGACTCGTGACTTGCCGGGGATCGAGATCCTGGGCAAGGCTGAGTGGGCGAACCCGGGGGGCTCTGTCAAGGATCGTGCGGCTTCGTTTATTGTGAAGGACGCATTGACGCGTGGGCTCCTGTCATCGACGCAGGGGTTGATCGACGCGACTTCAGGCAATACCGGAATTGCTTACGCCATGCTGGGTGCTGCGCTGGGCTTCCCGGTTACGCTGTGCATGCCGTCGAACGTTTCGCCCGAGCGCAAGAAGTACGTTGCGTGTTACGGGGCACAGATCGTGTGGACTGACCCGGCGCAAGGGTCGGACGGGGCTATCCGGAAGGCGCGTGAATTGGTGGCTGCGGAGCCGAACCGGTATTTTTATGCCGACCAGTATTCGAATGATCAGAACTGGCTGGCGCATTATCACACCACGGCGAACGAGATCTGGGAGCAGACCGAGCACCGGGTGACGCATTTTGTTGCCGGGCTGGGGACTTCGGGTACGTTCATGGGGACGACGCGTCGGCTGCGGGAGCTGAATGCTGAGATCAAATGCATTTCGATGCAGCCGGATTCGGCGTTCAACGGGCTGGAAGGGCTGAAGCATATGGCGACGGCGATTGTGCCGCGGATCTACGATCCGGCGCTGGCAGACGAGAATATTGCGATGGAGACGGAGCGGGCGTACGAGATGTGCCTGCGGCTCGCGCGGCACTCGGGGATGCTGATTGGGGTTTCGGCGGGAGCCGCGGTGGCGACTGCGCTGGAGGTGGCGAAGCGCGAGCATGCAGCGGGGCGCGAGGCTGTGATTACGACGATTCTGTGCGATTCAGCCGAGAAGTATATGTCCGAGCGGTTCTGGACGGAAGGGCAGGTTCGCTGATGCTGCAGCTTTCGCATGCTGATTACCAGGCCCTTCGCGCGCATGGCGAGGAGACGTATCCGCACGAATGCTGCGGGGTGTTGCTGGGCAAGTTTGAGGATGGGAAGAATGTGGTTCGACAGATTGTTGCCGCGGGCAATACACGGACTGATTCGGCACACAACCGGTACCACATCGCCCCGGTTGAGTTGATCCAGATTCAGCGGCAGGCGCGTGCGGCGTCGCTGGATATTGTGGGGTTCTACCACTCGCATCCGGATCATCCTGCGCAGTGGTCGGCGACGGACTTTGCCGAGGCACACTGGCTGGGCTGCTCTTACGTGATTACGCGGGTGGCGAAGGGTAAGGCGGACGTGACGAATTCTTTTCTGCTGCGCGGGACGAGCGAAGAGGATAAAAGCTTTGAAGATCAGCCGATCGAGATCATCGTCACGCCGAATGCCGTAGAATCAAAGGCGCACGCATGATTCGACCCATGATCCAGGATTGCCCAATCCGTTGTTGTTGTCGCTGCTAGCGACCGTGCTGCCGCGCCTGCGGCCTGTCTAGTGTCACTTCCCCCTTACATTTCATGCCTGACCCAGGAGATTTCATGCTTATCCATATTCCGACCCCTCTACGCGCGTATACCGGCCAGAAGGAGTCGATTGACGTGCTTGCCACCACTGTTGCCGGCTCGCTGGAGGCGCTTGTGGCGCAGTTTCCAGAGCTTCGCCCGAACCTGTTTGGGGCTGACGGGAATCTTCGCTCATTTGTAAATGTTTATCTGAACGATGAGGATGTGCGCTATCTGCCGGAGAAGGAAAAGACGGCGGTGGCGGAGAAGGATGAGTTGACGATTATTCCTTCGATTGCCGGCGGCCGGTAGCAGCACTCGCCGAATGGAATCAACTACCAAGACGGCACCATCTTATGTTTGAGGCGAATTTTATGTCCACCACTACGCTTGAGCCGGCAAACCTGCCGAAGCTTACGAACGAGGAAGTTGCACGCTACTCCCGTCACCTGATTCTGCCCGAGGTGGGGTATGAAGGCCAGCAGAAGCTGAAGGCTGCGAAGGTGCTTTGCGTGGGCACGGGTGGGTTGGGTGCGCCGCTTGCGCTCTACCTGGCTGCGGCTGGCGTGGGCACGATCGGGCTGGTGGACTTCGACACGGTCGATGCTTCGAACCTGCAGCGCCAGGTGATTCACTCGACCGCTACGGTGGGCAAGCTGAAGGTGGATTCGGCCGAGATCATGCTGAAGGGGCTGAATCCGAACCTGAACGTGGTGAAGTACAACACCATGTTGACGTCAGCGAATGCGATGGAGATCTTCAAAGACTTCGACGTGATCGCGGATGGGACGGATAACTTTCAGACACGCTACCTGGTGAACGATGCATGCGTGCTTTCGGGCCACAAGCCGAACGCGTACGGGTCGATCTTCCGGTTCGAGGGCCAGGCGAGTGTCTTCGCGACCGAGGATGGGCCCTGCTATCGCTGCCTGTATCCGGAGCCGCCACCGCCGGGCCTGGTGCCCTCGTGCGCGGAGGGTGGTGTGCTGGGGATTCTGCCTGGGCTGGTTGGGATCATTCAGGCGACCGAGGTGATCAAGCTGATTCTTGGAATCGGGGATACGCTGGTTGGCCGGCTGCTGCTGGTGGATGCGCTGGGGATGAACTTCCGCACACTCAAGCTGCGCAAGAATCCAGACTGCCCGGTGTGCGGGACCAATCCGACGGTCACGGCGTTGATCGATTACGACCAGTTCTGCGGGATTCCGAAGCCTTCGGAGGCTGGGCCGCTGGAAGTGGCGAAGGATCAGAATGTCTCGGGGTCGCTGGTGGATGGCATTCCGCAGATTACGGTGCAGGAGCTGAAGCGGAAGCAGGATGCGCATGAGAACTTCTTCCTGCTGGATGTGCGCGAGCCGCACGAGGTGCCGATTGCCTCGCTGGGCGCGCCGTTGATCCCGGTGGGGTCGCTTGAGGCCCGGATTGGCGAGATTCCAGTGCCGAAGGATGCGGAAATCGTGGTGCACTGCCGATCGGGTGCGCGGTCGCAGAAGGCTGCGGTGATTCTCAAGAGCCACGGTTTTACGCATGTTGAGAATCTTGCGGGCGGGATTCTGGAGTGGGCGGACAAGATCGATCCGTCGCTGCCCAAGTATTAAGGGCTCCCTGCGCGGGCGGCGGTCACTCCGTGACTTCGATTGCTTTGCGTGGTTCTCCCGTTGGTTGGCATAGAATTCTGCCGGCCGACGGGAGGAGATCAGGCGGTTTCTTCGTCCTTATCGTCCACTACAAGCATTTCGACGGCGAGTGGGCGCTCGAGCATGCAGTCCATCCTGGCGATGGATTCCACGGCCTGGGCGATGACGGAGTTGAGTGTGGGCTCGGTGGTGACGACGAAGGGCAGGCGGTTCTTGGGGTAGCCGCGGCGTTGAAGCAGAGAGTCGATGTTGGCTCCTACCTTTGAGAGCGCGCCCGAGATGGCCGACACTATGCCCGGCTTGTCGTTCACGATGAAGCGCAGGTAGTGGGGTGCGACCGAGTCGCCTGTAACTTCCTTTGCGGCAAACGGCAGGCCGACTGCCTGGGAGTTCTGTGAGACCGCGACGAGGTCCGAGACCACGGCTACGGCTGTCGCGTCTCCGCCTGCACCGTGGCCGGAGAAGACGACGTCGCCGCCGAAGCGACCGGTCGAGACAACCATATTCTGGGTGCCGCGGGACCAGGCCATGGGTGAGTCGAGGGGCACGAGCATCGGCGCGACGCGGGCGTACATGCCTCCGTCGGCGAGCCGCTGGGCCTTCGATACCTGGCGGATCGTGCAGCCGAGCTCGCGCGCATAGGCGAAGTCGATGGCATCCATGTCGGCGATGGACTGGGTTGGGACCTGCTCGATGTCGATTTCAGCGTGCATGGCGACACGGGCGAGGATGCAGAGCTTGGCGCGTGCGTCGAATCCGCCTACGTCGGCCGTGGGGTCGGACTCGGCATAACCGAGGCGCTGGGCGTCCTTGAGGACCTCTGCGTAGGAGTCTCCGCGCTCCATGCGGCTGAGGATGTAATTGCAGGTGCCATTGAGGATGCCGCTGATCCGAAGGACTTCATCACCGCTGATGCCCTGGAGCAGACCTGGGATCACCGGCACTCCGCCGGCTACTGCCGCACCGTGGAGGATTTGAACGCCATGATCGGAGGCCAGGCGGGCGAGTTCCGGTCCGCGGTAGGCGATGAGCTGCTTGTTGGCGGTGACGACGGACTTCCCTGCTGCGAGTGAACGGGTGACCCACTCGCGCGCCGGTTCCATGCCGCCCATGAGCTCGACGACGACGTCGGCATCCGACTCGAGGATTTCGAAGAAGTCGTCGGTCCAGAGAACTCCTGCGGGGACGAGCGCGCCGGCATTGGAGGAGCGCTTGCGCGCGACGTCGCGGTTATAGATGGCGACCAGCTTGAGGCCCGGGAGATAGCCAGCGGCGAGCAGCTTTGCGACGGAGCGGCCGACGGTTCCGAATCCTGCGATGGCAACCCTGGTGGCACCAGTCTTCTGGGTGTTTGAAAGCATCAGTACTCAACCTTTTCTTCGTACTCGCGCCAGGCTTTGAAGCTTTCAAGTCCGGCTTCGCGGAGCACATTTTGCGTCGGCAGTTGACGCTGGTCAAAGGGCTTGGCGACCTGGTCATAGAAGTGGGAGTCGTCGAAGCCGGCGTCGGCGGCATCAGCTGCGGTGCTGGCAAAGTAGAGTGCACCGCAGCGAGCCCAGAGGATCGCCGTGAGACACATCGGGCAGGGTTCGCAGCTGGAGTAGATGGCGCAGTCTCTGAGCTCAAAGGCACCCAAGGCCCGACAAGCTGCACGGATGGCCGTCACTTCAGCGTGGGCGGTGGGGTCGTTGCTTGCGGTGACGCGATTGACCCCGGTGGCGACGACCTGTCCGTCGCGGACGATGACTGCTCCGAAAGGACCGCCGGCACCGGAGAGAACATTCTCCGTTGCAAGCTGTATGGCCATCCGCATGAAGTGTTCGTCAGGGTGCATCGTCGGGCTTCCTTGTCGGCGCAGGCCCGTCCCGGCAGGTGGGAGATGGAACTGCGCTATATTGAGCTGCAAGGGACAAGCTCGATTATGGCATACAGCCTGGCGTGGAGCGTTGAGCGTAAATCGGCGTACACTACGTGTTCCAAGCGAGTTTGCGCTTGCTAAACTTGCATCAGGCACGTGACACAACATGGCTATACAGTCCATCAATCCCGCGACCGGAGAGCTGCTCCGCAGGTTTGAGCCGCTCGGCGAAGAGACGCTGAGGGCGAAGATCGGCATTGCGCAGCAGGCGTTTGCCGATTACTTCGAGGTTCCGCTGCCCCATCGTGCGCTGTGCATGCGCAAGCTGGCGGGGATCCTCGATCACGAGCAGGAAGAGCTTGCCACGCTGCTGACGCGCGAGGTGGGCAAGACGATCACGTCCTCCCGTGCCGAGATTGCAAAGTGCGCAGCTGCGTGCCGGTACTACGCCGAGAACGCTGCGCGGATTCTGACCGAGGAGCCGATTCCGACGGAGAACAGCAACAGCTATGTGCGCTGGGATCCGATCGGCGTGGTACTTGCGGTGATGCCCTGGAATTTTCCGTTCTGGCAGGTCTTCCGCTTCCTGACTCCGGCGCTGATGGCAGGCAACATGTGCCTGTTGAAGCACTCTTCGAACGTCCCGCAGTGCGCCATCGCCATCGAGGCGCTGGTGCGGCGCGCGGGTTTTCCACGGGGGAGTTTCCAGACGCTGCTGATCGAGTCCCGGCAGGTGGAGGCGGTACTTTCGGACCGCAGGGTGGCCGCGGTGACGGTGACGGGCTCAGAGGCTGCCGGTCGCGCGGTTGCGGCACAGGCCGGGTGGCTGATCAAAAAATCGGTGCTGGAGCTTGGCGGGTCAGACCCGTTTGTCGTGATGCCTTCGGCTGACCTGGACGCTGCGGTGGCTGCCGCCGTGAAATCGCGCACTATCAACAACGGGCAATCCTGCATCGCGGCGAAGCGTTTCATCGTTCATGAGTCGATCTATGCGGGCTTCGAGGTGCTTTTCGTGCAGGCCATGGAAGCGCTGAAGATTGGCGATCCGATGCGTGAATCGACCGAGATTGGTCCGCTGGCAACGCAGCAACTGGTCGCTGATTTGGAGCAGCAGGTCGAGGCCGCACGGCAGGCGGGCGCCACGGTTCTATGCGGCGGCGAGCGCATGTTGGGGCTGGGGAATTACTTCGAGCCGACGATTCTGGTGGATGTGCCGCGCTCGTCGAGCGTCTACCGCGAGGAGATCTTTGGGCCGGTGGCGATGCTCTTTGCCGCAGCCGATCTGAATGAGGCGATTGAGATTGCCAACGACACGCCGTTCGGGCTGGGAGCCTCGGTGTGGACGCGTGACCCGGATGAACAGAAGCGCATGGTTGCGGAGCTCGATTGCGGACAGGTTTTCGTGAACACGATTGTCGCGAGCGACCCGCGCCTGCCGTTTGGCGGTACCAAGCGCTCCGGGTATGGGCGGGAGCTGTCGGCGGCCGGCATGCGCGAGTTTCTGAACGCGAAGACGGTGGTGATCGCCGAAGAGGTACAGCAGACGGCGATCCCGTTTGAAGGCGCGGAGAGTGGCATCGACGAGCATCTGGACGAGGACCTGGAAGCGCATCTTGACGAGCCTCTGGAAGAGCCGGTGAC
>CAZZZP010000116.1:0-12007 GCA_964658635.1 Lichenicola sp.
TGACGCCGCGGTGCTTCATGCGCTTGTACTTGCCGCAGAGGCACTCCCAGTCGGTAATCGGTCCAAAGATGCGAGCGCAGAAGAGGCCGTCGCGCTCGGGCTTGAAGGTGCGGTAGTTGATGGTCTCGGGCTTGGTGACTTCGCCATGCGACCAGCTGCGGATCTTCTCGGGGCTGGCAAGCTGAATCTTGATGGCGTCGAAGTCGGCGATCGGTCCGGTCAATTCAAAAGGGCTGGAGCGAAACATATTTTGCGTCTCCGTTGCAGCGCGTCGCTGCGGTTCCTTGCGTTTACTGCTCAAGCGAGGGAAGCGTTGCTAAAAGTCTCATCGCCTGCTTCTATTCTTTTTGCCTCGCTCTCGAAGTCCGCTCGTGCATGTTGAGCAGATGCCTCATGCAGAAGAAGTCTCTTCAGAACTCAGCCGTGTGCCTGCCTCGCCGGCCTTCAGCTCCCACTCAGCAATGCTGGGGGCTGAAGGCCTGAGGCTGTTCTTTAGTCGGCAGCCGCAATCTGCGGCAGCGGAACCTTCTTCTGTTCGGACTGCTTGATCAGTTCGACGTCAAGGCAGAGCGACTGCAGCTCGCGGATCAGCACGTTGAACGACTCGGGAACACCCGGCTCGATTGCCGCCTCGCCCTTCACGATGGCCTCATAGATCTTGGTACGGCCAAACACGTCGTCCGACTTCGCCGTCAGCAGCTCCTGCAGGATGTAAGCCGCGCCATACGCCTCAAGCGCCCAGACTTCCATCTCACCGAAGCGCTGTCCGCCGAACTGCGCCTTACCACCGAGTGGCTGCTGCGTGATCAACGAATAGGGTCCGATCGAACGTGCGTGAATCTTGTCGTCCACAAGGTGCGACAGCTTCAGCATGTAGATGTACCCGACCGTCGCCGGCTGCTCGAACTCATCGCCCAGCATACCGTCGAACAGCTTCGTCTTACCCGAGCTCGGCAGACCCGCCGACTTCAGCAGGGCCTTGATCTCGGTCTCACGTGCGCCGTCAAACACCGCCGTGCCGAACCAGATGCCGCGCTTCATACCCGCAGCCACCCGCATCGTCTGCTCGTCGTCCAGATCCAGCAACTGGTTCAGAGCAGCCGTCCCCGCGAAGCGCGCCTTGAACAGCTCACGCACCTCGTTGGCCGACTCCATCTTCGCCGCAAGCTCCGCAACCTGGACGCCAAGCTCATGGGCTGCCCAGCCAAGGTGCGTCTCGAGGATCTGTCCGACGTTCATACGCGAGGGCACACCAAGCGGGTTCAGCACGATCTCGACAGGCGTGCCGTCCGGCAAGTAGGGCATGTCTTCTTCGGGAAGAATGCGTGCGATGACACCCTTGTTCCCGTGACGACCGGCCATCTTGTCGCCGACACTCAGCTTGCGCTTCATCGCGATGTAGACCTTCACCATCTTGATGACACCCGGGCTAAGCTCGTCGCCCTTCTGCATCTTGCCGATCTTCTCGTTGGTGATCTTGCGCAGCACGTCGATCTGGCGCGACGTCATCTCCTCGATCTCTTCGATCTGCTCATTCACACGCGGGTCCTTATCCGCGTACCGAATGCGCTTGAGGTTACGCGTCGAGATCAGCTCGATCATGTCGCGATCGAGAATCTCGCCCTTGTTCAGCAGCTTCTTGTTGGTGCGCTCGTCATGCAGGTCGGCAAGCACTTCCTTCTTGCCGAGGATCGCCTCAAGACGCTTCAAACGCTCATCCGTAAGAATACGAATCTCGTCTGCAAGATTGCGCTCCAGCTTCTCGACCATCTCCTGCTCGATCTGCTTGGCGCGCTCGTCTTTCTCCTGGCCCTTGCGCGAGAAGATGCGTACATCGACCACCGTGCCTTCGATACCCGGAGGGCAGGTCAGCGAAGCATCACGCACGTCGCCGGCCTTCTCGCCGAAGATCGCGCGCAGCAGCTTCTCTTCCGGCGTCAGCTGGGTCTCCCCCTTCGGCGTTACCTTGCCGACGAGGATGTCGTTGTGGCCGATCTTCGCACCGATGCGGATGATGCCCGACTCGTCCAGGTCACGCAATGCGTGCTCGGAGACGTTCGGGATATCACGCGTGATCTCTTCCGGTCCAAGCTTGGTATCGCGCGCTTCAATCTCGAACTCCTCGATGTGGATCGAGGTGTAATAGTCCTCGCGAACGATCTTCTCGGAGATGAGAATTGCGTCCTCGAAGTTATAACCACGCCACGGCATGAACGCGACCAGCACGTTGCGGCCAAGACCAAGCTCGCCCTGCTCCGTACATGGACCGTCGGCCAGAACCTGCCCCTTCAGCACACGGTCGCCCTTGCGAACGATCGGCTTCTGGTTGATGCAGGTGTTCTGGTTCGAGCGCTTGAACTTCGTCAGCTGGTAGATGTCCGAACCCACCTCGCGCGAGAGCTGCGTTGGGTGATGCTCACCCTCCACACGCACGATGATGCGCTCAGAATCGACCGAGTCGATGATGCCGTTGCGCTTGGCGAGAATCACAGCTCCCGAGTCGCGCGCTGTCACACCTTCCATACCCGTGCCGACAAACGGCGCTTCTGCAACCAGAAGAGGCACAGACTGGCGCTGCATGTTGGCGCCCATCAGCGCGCGGTTTGCGTCGTCATGCTCGAGGAACGGCACCAGCGAAGCCGCAACCGAAACCAGCTGCTTGGGCGAGACGTCGACGTAGTCCACTTCGCTCTTGTTGACCAGCACGAAGTTGCCCTGGCGGCGTGCGTCGACGATGTCCTGAACGATGTTCAGCTTCTCGTCGAGCTCGATGTTCGCCTGCGCGATCGTGTGACGATCCTCTTCCCACGCCGAGAGATAGAAGCTGAACGGCTCGAGGTCCATCGTGCGCTTGCCTGCCGCACGCAGCTCCTCGTTGAGCTTCCTGGCTTCATCGGTCTCGAGGTGATCGCCCTGACGCAGCCCGCTCTCGCCGGCATTGGTCACTGCGACGTAGTCGAGCGCCTGGCCGTCCTTCACGCGACGGTACGGGCTCTCAATGAAGCCGTACTCGTTGATGCGCGCAAAGCAAGAGAGCGACGAGATCAGACCGATGTTCGGACCTTCCGGCGTCTCGATCGGGCAGATACGGCCGTAGTGAGTCGGGTGCACGTCGCGGACTTCAAAGCCTGCGCGCTCACGCGAAAGACCGCCGGGCCCAAGTGCGGAGAGACGACGCTTGTGCGTGATCTCCGACAGCGGGTTCGTCTGGTCCATGAACTGCGAAAGCTGCGACGATCCAAAGAACTCGCGGATCGCGGCCATCACCGGCTTGGCGTTGATCAGGTCGTGCGGCATCGCCGTCGACATCTCCTGATACACGCTCATCTTTTCCTTGATCGCGCGCTCCATGCGCACCAGGCCGATGCGGAACTGATTCTCCATCAGTTCGCCGACCGCACGCACACGGCGGTTGCCAAGGTGATCGATGTCATCCACCACTCCGATGTTCTTGCGCAGCTTGAGCAGGTAACGGATCGTGCCGTAGAAGTCCTCAGGCGTGAGTGTCCGGTTGTCCAGACCCGCAGGCGACTGATCTTCATACAGCTTGATGTTGAACTTCAGTCGGCCGACGCGCGAGAAGTCGTACTTGCGCGGATCGAAGAACATGCCTTCGAACAGCGCGGTCGCCGTGTCAAGCGTCGGTGGGTCGCCCGGGCGCAGCTTGCGGTAGATCTCGATCAGCGCCTCTTCCGGCTTGCGAACCGAGTCGCGGCGCAGAGTGTTGGTGATGATGTTGCCCACATCGTCCCGCTCCGGGAAGAAGATCTCGAAGCTGGTCACGCCGCTCTGGATGATCTTGTGCAGCTTGTCCGCGGTCAACTCCTGGTTGGCCTCGTAGAGCAGCTCACCGGTCGCCATATCGACCACATCAGAAGCCGTCATCGCGCCATCGAACTCGCTCGTCTCGACTTCGACTGCCTCGATCTTGTTCGCGCGCAAAGCCTTCATCACGCTAGGGCCAATCTTCTTGCCCGCTGCGCCGATGTCGCCGCTTGCATGGCTTACCGCAGCCGCCGGACGGGTGCCCAGGAGGTTGGTCACCTTACCCTCTTCCGCAACCTTCCAGCTAAGCTTGCCGTCAGCCAGCGTGATCGTGTCGACCGTGTAGAACGTCTTGAGAATCTCCTCATCCGTACGCAGGCCGAGAGCGCGCAGAAAAATAGTTCCAAGGAACTTGCGCTTGCGGTCGATACGGACATAGAGGGTGTTCTTCTGGTCATACTCAAACTCAACCCACGAGCCGCGGTACGGGATGATCTTACCCAGGAAGTAGGTGCGGTTATTCGCGGTCTCGAAGAAGACGCCAGGAGAACGATGAAGCTGCGAGACGATCACGCGCTCGGTCCCGTTGACGATGAAGGTGCCGTTCTGGCTCATCAGCGGGATGTCGCCGAAGAACACCTCCTGCTCCTTCATGTCGCGCAGATTCTTGACGCCCGTCTCCGGGTCCTTGTCGTAGATCTTCAGCCGGATCGTCACCTTCAGGGGTGCCGAATACGTCATGCCGCGCTCTTCGCACTCCGCCTGGTCGTACTTCAGCTGCAGACCCACCGGGTCTCCGCACTTGGTGCAGAAGTCCGGCGTGTTCTTGTTGTACGTACCGCAGAAGTTACAAAGCACGTCGCCCGGATGGAACGGATCCGTAATCACCATGTGACCGCAGTTCGTACAAGCGGTGCGCAGGTGGTTCAGGCCCTTCAGGTAGCCGCACTTGCACTCCCAGTTGCCGATCGAAAAGTCGACGAATTCGAGTTCGCTTACGTTGCGGAAGTCGGTGATCGGGAAGACCGAGGTAAACACGGACTGGAGCCCGTTGTCCTCGCGCTCCTGCGGCAGCTTGTCCATCTGCAAAAAGCGCTCGTAGCTGCGGCGCTGCACTTCAATCAGGTTGGGGATTTGAATCGCGGTAGGAATCTTCGAGAAGTCAAGTCGGCTGCGGATTGCACGCATTTCGCTGGACGTCGTGTTCTGGTCGGACATGCTCTCTCCTGAGAACTTCTTTACTGCCATCGAGGGGAGGACCGGCCGGAGCCAATCCCCTTTCAATTCACGTGCGCCTGTCACTTGTCTGACCTCAGACCGGCCCGCCCTCGCACGCGGACCAACCTGTGCGCATTACTTCCCGTCCCAAGATTCAGGGCCGGTCCCACTCACTACCTTTGAGTCATTGCCACGCCAGGGATCTCGAAGCACTCTGAGATCGCACTGCACCCTGCCCTGTCCGTCCTGGATTTACGCATTGACTCCAGGGGTGTTACAAACTTTCGCTTCCCGCCGGCTTCTGGAACTGCTATAACCACCGCGGGTCTGCTGTTTCCTTCTCCGCGCACTCAACCGCTGCCGCCGGAGCAAAACGTTCCAAGCTGAACTGCATCAGACGATAAAGACAGCAAACGCGCCCCGCGGGAATACCTCTCCCGAGAGCGCTGGTCCGAAACTCCGATTTGCCCTGTACTGATGGAGAGAAATGCCTGCCACCCGTCGAGGCTCGCCTAGCCCCGAAGATCGCTGCCGCCTGCCCGTTTCACGCTACCCATCCGCCGCTTGACGGATAACATGGCCGGCCCCATAGCCCGCGTACGCGGGATGGACCGGAGTGAACCCTCTTCATATCGCAACTTTACTTAGAAACTTGCTGACGAACCAGCCCATCGGTGACATACTTCAGACGTAAAGGCAGAAGCAATATCCCCACCAATGAGGATACCGCGTTCTGCCTTTTCGTGCAACTTAAGTAAGTTACTTGATTTCGACTGCTGCGATGCCGTCGAACTTCTTCGCGATGGCGGCTGCATCGTCCTTCGAAACGTTCTCCTTCAGCGGCTTGGGTGCGCCGTCGACGAGATCCTTCGCTTCCTTCAGACCAAGACCCGTGACCTCACGGACCGTCTTGATGGTCGAGATCTTGTTCGCGCCTGCATCCTTGAGGATGACGGTGAACTCGGTCTTCTCTTCCACCGGTGCTGCTGCCGCTGCGCCGCCGCCGGCCGGGGCCGCAGCCACTGCCGCTGCTGCCGAAACGCCAAGGCGCTCCTCGAGTTTCTTGACCAACGCCGAAGCCTCGAGCAGGCTCAGGCTAACGATTGCATCTTCCAACTGCTGAATGTCCGCCATGTTATCTCTCCAATTTCAATGTCTAGGTACCGAACTTCATTGACGTATCCGAAGCCACCGTTCCGCCTCGGCTGCCCACACCTCACAAGGTTTCCGTTGCGCCCAGACAAGCGCACCCTGTGGGATGGAGCGAAACTTGTGCTTACCCCTCGGCCGGCTCCGTGTTCGCCGCTTCACCAGCCTGCGACGCCGTGCCATTCTCCGGCTGCTCTGCAACCGCGTCCGCCTCGGAAGCAGGGTTTGAAGCGATCTGCTCGGCAGGGGTGGGAGCCTCTTCGGCATGGGCCGCCGCAACCTCGGGCTCAGCCACCGGAGCGGAAGCCGCGGGCGCTGCACCCGCCGCGAACTTATCCTTCTCGACAGCCTGGTTGATCACCACGGCCAGGTCGCGGCCCGTGGCGTTGATCACCGTCGCGAGACGCTGTGCGGGCGACTGGATCAGGAACAGGAGCTTCGAGAACAGCTCTTCCTTGCCAGGCATCGTCGCAAGTTCGCCAATCTCGGCAACACTCAGCACCTTGCCGTCAACGATCGCCAGCTTGAACGTGAACTCCGCGTTGTCCTTCACCCAGGTGCTAAGGGCCTTTGCCAGAACCACCGGGTCTCCGGACGTGTACGCAACCGCCGAAACACCCTTGAGCCCCTGCAGCGCAGCCTCGATCTTCGAACCCTGGCTGGCCTTCGCCACCAGCTTGTTCTTGACCACATGGTAACTCGCACCCGTCGCGCGAACCGTCTTGCGCAGATCGAAGTCCTTCGAGGCAGTCAGCCCCGCGAATGTACCGATAATCGCGGAGGTCGAGTTCTCAAGCTCCTTGGTCAGGAACTTCACCTTCTCCGTCTTTGTTGCCCTGCTAATCGCCATAACAAACCAGCTCCCAGCTACTAGCTTCTAGCTACCAGCTTTCAAATTTTATGCGCCGAAAAATGTCGGCCTACCCGCCATCCAAGTCATAGCTAGAAGCTGAAAGCTAGTAGCTGAAGGTGGCCTTACGCCTTGCCCGCGAGGTCCGAAACCGAGCTGTCGAGCTGTACACCGGGACCCATGGTCGAGGAGATCGTGATCCCCTTGATGTACTTGCCCTTGGATGCCGAAGGCTTCGCCTTCATGACGCTCGTGATCACCGTCATCGCATTGTCGACCAGTTTCTGTGGCTCGAACGAGAGCTTGCCAACCGGAACGTGCACCAGCGCCGTCTTGTCTGTTCGGAACTCGACCTTACCGGCCTTGATCTCGCGGATCGCCGAAGCAACATCGGTCGTTACGGTACCCGTCTTCGGATTCGGCATCAGGCCCTTGGGACCAAGAACCTTACCCAGACGACCAACCGAACGCATCATGTCAGGAGTCGCGATCAGCGCATCGAACGCCGTCCAACCTTCCTTCTGAATGCGCTCGACGAGATCTTCACCGCCGACAAACTCGGCGCCTGCCGCTTCTGCGTCCTTCAACTTGTCGCCCGAAGCGATGACGGCTACGATCTTCGACTTGCCCAGACCGTGCGGCAGGACCACCGTCCCGCGGACCATCTGGTCGGCGTGGCGGGGATCGACACCTAGACGCAGGGTGATATCGACAGTCTCATCGAACTTTGCGTACTTGGCCTTCTGAAGCAGGGGGACCGCATCGACGAGCGTATAGGGACGCGGCTCAACCATCGCGCGCGCCTTCGCCAGATTCTTGGAAATCTTCTGTGACATTCTTTTCCTTATCTACCACCCTCGCCGCACTTCACCGCGGCTGCGTGGTCCGATGGCTCTCAACGTGCAGTTGAGGCAACCTTATGAGTATGCCTGAAGGCTGTATCCGCGTCAAGGCCAAGAGGGTTCTTGACGATGGGATGGAGTCTCCGTATTGTTCAAGTAAGGCGAACTAAAGGCGAAAATGCACCAGACTCAATCCTTCTTCCCCATCCTCCAGCCCGGCGTCACCGGCCTCGCCCGCATGGCAGCCGAGGCCACTCACGTCGCCAACGGACACGAGATCGAGTTCCGTACGCTCGAGGTCCGCTCGATCCTCAACAAAACGGCCTCGAAGCGGCGTCTCTCCGTCGCCTATTCCATCAACCCCTACCGCGGCTGCGAGTTCGCCTGCCGCTACTGCTACGCACGCTACACCCACGAATTCCTCGCCGCCTCACCGACCACCCAGGCACCCGGCTCTCCCGACTTCAAGGACCCCGCCCTCTTCGAACGCCTCATCTTTCTCAAGGAGAATGCCGCCTGGCTCCTCACGCAGGAACTGCGCAGCCACAACCCGCAGGACGAGATCGCCATCGGAACCGCCACCGACCCCTACCAGCCGATCGAACGCACCGCCAGGGTCACCCGCTCGCTTCTCGAAGTCCTGGCCCGCCAGTCCGGCCTGCGCATCGGGCTTGTCACCAAGTCCCGCCTGATCACGCGCGACATCGATCTCCTGCGCGAGATTCATCGCCGCAACACGCTCGTGCTGCACCTCACGATCACCACGCCCGACGCCGTCCTCGCCCGCCTTCTCGAACCTCGCGCGCCCCGGCCGGACCTCCGCTTCGCTGCCGTGCAGACCCTTCGCGCCGCCGGCCTGACCGCTGGAATCCTCTGCTCCCCCCTGCTCCCCGGCATCACCGACACGCCCGAGGCGATCGACAGCATGGCAACTCAAGCGGCCCAGTCCGGCGCCAGCTTCTTGGCCGCGGAGCCGCTCTTCCTCAAGTCCTGCTCCCGAAGCACCTTCCTCAGCTTCATCCGGGAACACTTCCCGGCTCTGATCGCAGACTACGAGACCCGGTTTGCGACCGAAGCCTTCGCCGCCGGTCCCTATCGCGAGCACCTCGCAGCCCTGGTTCGCTCCGCCTGCCGCCGCCACGGGCTGGCCGCGCGCTCGACCGACGCTTTGCTCACCCGTGACGCCGGCCCCGTGCGCAAGCAGCCACTTCCCAGCCCGCACGCGCTGCAGCAGAAGCTCTTCGCCTGAGTACCTTCGGCGCAGACAGAAAAAGGGCGGAGCCGAAGCCCCACCCCTCCCCACTCTTCCTAAAAAACTAAGCGGTGATCTCGATGCCCATCGAACGTGCTGTCCCGCGAATGCTCCGCGCTGCCGCCTCAACCGTGGTCGAGTTCAGATCCGGCATCTTCTGCGTCGCGATCTCAATGATCTGCTTCTCCGTAACCTTGCCCTTCTTCTCCTTGTTAGGAGTGCCCGAACCCTTTTCGATCCCGGCAGCCTTCTTCAGCAAAACGGCCGCAGGCGGCGTCTTCGTGATGAAAGAAAAAGTGCGGTCCGCGAAAACAGTAATAACGACTGGAATCGTCAGGCCCGCCATCGACGGATCCTTCGTGCGCTCGTTGAACTGCTTGCAGAACTCCATGATGTTGACCTGCGCCTGACCCAGCGCGGGCCCGATAGGCGGTGCCGGGGTAGCCTTGCCGGCCATCACCTGCAGCTTGACGTATCCATTAATTTTCTTCGGTGCCATAGTTCAATCCTCTTTACGCTTCTTGCGGAGACCTTCAGGCCTCGCGCGGAATTTATGCTACCCGTTCCACGGTTCCCACTCCGAGAAGCCCCGGTCCTGTGCATGCAGGCCGGGCGGCGCAGTCCCCAAACTTCTTCTCTAGTCGACCAGTTTCTCGACCTTCGAAAACTCAATCTCAACCGGCGTCGGGCGTCCGAAGATGCTGACCATGACCTTCAGGGTCTGCTTCTCTTCGTTCACATCGTCCACCGCACCATTGAAGTTCGCAAATGGTCCTTCGTTGATGCGGACCTGCTCGCCCTTGTCGAACTTCACCTTCATCGTCGGCTTGTCCTTCGAGACGTCGGTGCGGTTCAGCATGCTCGAAACTTCAACCTCACTAAGTGCAACCGGCGAATCACCTGTACCCAGGAAGCCGGTGACTCGCGGCGTGTTCTTGATCACGTGCCAGAGGTCGTTGTCGAGATCCATCTCAACAAAAACGTACCCGGGCAGAAACACGCGGTCGATCGTCACCTTCTTGCCATTCCGCAGCTCCGTGGTGGGCTCAAGAGGAATCTCGATGCGGCCGATCTTGTTCTCCAGGTTGTAAGCGCGAATCCGGCTCTCAAGTGATTCCTTCACCTTCCGCTCGAAACCCGAGTAGGCGTGAATGATGTACCACTTGAAGTTCTCATTTGCGGGCGGAGCCAGCGGCTCGGTCGGTGCTTCACCAGCATCACCACCATCCACAAGGGGTGAAAGCTGCTCGTCCGGATTCAACTCGTCTAACGCCATCGTGTAAGCCTTTTTCCTAATGTGCCTCGAAAAAGCACAAACTTCTCTGCAAAAATGCAAGTCTGCCGCAGAAACAAGCGGCTGTTACTTCACTGTGTGCTTGAACAAAAAGTCCATCGCGTGCTGCACGACATAATCCACAATGCCGAAATAAAGAGCGAAGATGAAAACAGTCGCGATCACCACGACCGTCGTCGCCTGCACCTCGGCGCGCGATGGAGTGACCACCTTGCGCATCTCCGAACGGACATCTTTCAGAAACTCGCCCAGGCGAGCCGGACCCGTCTTCAAATGCTGCAGCCCTGTGTTCGGTTGATCCACCACTGCCATTGTCTTGGCCATTTCGACTGCCTCAGGAACTTCATCTACAAGATGTCTTCCATCTTGGTTCGTACATATCCCTCCATGAGCTCGGAGGAACTTACTGCGAATCTGGCGGGGGAGCTCGGATTCGAACCGAGAAGTTCGGTTTTGGAGACCGACAGTTTAACCGTTGAGCTTACTCCCCCAACTAAAAGCTGGGCGGGGATGAGAGGAACTGGCCGCTCTTCCCATCCCACTCGCTCTTACTTCGTTTCCTTGTGATCCGTGTGCTTGCGGCACGTGTTGCAGAACTTCGAGAACTCCAGGCGGCCGGTCGTCGTCTTCTTGTTCTTCGTCGTGGAGTAGTTCCGGTTCTTGCACTCGGGGCACTGCAGGGTAATGATCTCGCGCATGTTGTACTTCCTCTCTTGTATGGCCAGCCACCTCGGCTGGCGAGCAGCAAATCATCGGAAGCCCAAAGGAAACCGGGTGACACGCCGCAACGCAGGGTGAGTAGCCCCTGCGGGCAAATCCTGAAAATCTGTTGATGGGAGAGCGGTCAGGCCACGCTCAACCTTCACCATTATCCACGAAATCAGCCGGAAATGCTACAGCACCACGGCAAGGTTCAAGCTTGTAACGGTTTCCTTTCGGACGCCTGCTGCCACATGGCCGCAAGCTTCAGCTGAAACCCAGTCACCGGCTCACCCGCATCGACAAAATCCGGCGTCTTTAGCTCCTCAGCTTCGATTTGCGGTCGGTAGATGTTTACCGTTTGCACAGAAGGATCAAGCATCCAGGCGAACTGCGCCCCGTTTTCAGTCCACATTTGCATCTTCGCTTCGAGTGGAACGCGCGAATCGTCGATCGACAGGATCTCGATCAGGAAGTCGGGGCCAATGGGAGAGTACGGCGCCTGCTCTTTTTCGTTGAGCGCATTCCAGCGTGCGTCCAAGATCCAGGCCGCATCAGGACTTCGCATGGACCCGTCCGGCAAAGTGACGCCGCCGCTCGAACGGAAGACCACTCCACCATAATCCTCCGCCCATCCTGCCAGTTTACTGATGACAAAGGCTTCCCAACGTAAGCCATCCATGCCGACAGGTAACACCACCTCAAGCTCTACTTCGGCATTTCGTTCGATCTTGTAGGGACGATTACGCCGCGAGAATGCGATCAACTCTTCATGGCTCATCGCAACCGAAGACCGAAACCTAAACGCATCGAGAGAACCGAAGAGCATGCCCTCCTGCCTCAAATCAATCTGCGCCGAAGGCGCCGTGTAGAAGATTCTACTTCCATACAAAAGCAAGACGGCGGGCCAACGCCCGCCGTCTTGCTTCACAAAGAAC
>CAZZZP010000117.1:0-11553 GCA_964658635.1 Lichenicola sp.
GAAAACGGCGTCGATATCTGAACCTCCCTGTACACCCCCAGCTAATCTGCTCTAGGTCCGCGTGTTGCTCTCGTTGGCGAAGATCTCGGCAGCCGTCAGGAATGAAACGCCATGCTTAGCTGGGTTGGTTCTGGCTTTCTCTTCGTCTTACTCTCATCTCTTTGACGGCTTCCTGGATTGCCTGCTCGGGCACTCCGTGGATTTCAGACAGGACTGATCGAATTGCCTCACAGTCTCCTGGTCCACAGTGCCTGCCCGAGACATGCCCGTGACGGCGCTATGTATTGCTTCAAATGCTTTGCTCTTGGGCTTCCTTGCTGGATCCGAGGCTGGAAGAACGGTGACCTTGTAGCCCTCCCGCTCGCCTTCCATGTAGGCCCTGGCTTCTTCGAGGCCTTGTCTCAGTTTGTCGAACGCTTTGCTGCTCACAGTTGCCTCCCTCGGCTTACTCGTCTTTGAGCACCAGAACGTGTTTGCTGAACTCTGCGCCGGCGAGATGAACGATGGCCTTGTCCATGGTGACCAGAACAAGATCTTCGCGCAGGGCAAGACCGAGGAGATAGGCGTCCGTGACCTGGTTGGTGCCATACAGCCGAGTAAAGAAGGGGCTGCATAGGGTTTGCCAGTTGGCGTCGATCGGCAGGTAGCGATAGCCAGGATGCTGGGCGAGCTGCTTCAGGATCGCCGTCGCTTCGCTCATCGTGATCTGTCCTGAACGCGGTGCGGTGGCATTGCGTAAAAAACCTGCTTCGGTAAAAGCGCAAATACTCCATGCAAGATCAGGGGAAGCGTAGAACCATTCTTTGACGAGTGCATGGTGAACATGGCTTCTGGTCGTGAGCGCGACCAGGATATTTACATCGAGCAGGTACCGAGAAGCCTTAGACAAGTTTTTCCTCTGCGGCCTCTTTCACCATCTCCGGCGTCAAGGGATCTCCGATCGCCGTGATTTCCAGATAGCCATGCTCGTTCATTTGCAGCCTGGGCGAGTCACCTCGCGGCTCTGGTGCCTGCTCGGCACGGCGGATCAGTTCACCGAGGGCGGCGGAAAGTGTGATCCCTTTTGCGCCGGCGTAAGCAGAGGTGAAGCTGTAAACATCCGGATCGAGATTGACAGTCAATCGCATAATTCCATATTGCACCAATTTTACATACGGTGCAATTTATGAGTGTGGTGACAAATCATCGCTGGTTTTCTTTGAGCACTTTTCTATGCTTCGAGTTGGCATGACGACGCGGGCGCTATTCCAGAAGTCGGCTCCAAGGGATTCGGCTTCAGGTGCTTCGCGTGCCGCTCTGATCTCTGCGACGGCTTTCTGGTAAGTACCGTCGCATTTCTCACCGGTAAACGGTGGTAAGTCGTGGACCTCACAACCATGTACGCGGCTTTTTTTGTGGTCCTAACGGCAGTCGGGCTAGGTACAGTTCGCCATGATTTGGGATTGTCTGGTGCATTTGCTTCCCGTTACTACATCTACTCCCAATTGTTGATCATTCTGTTGTACATGGGGTCTGTACGGATCTACCTGATTCGCCTCTAAGGGAATCGAGGGGGGGGAAAATCGACTCTCGGCGCATGTCTCGTTCTTGCGTTTCTGTTTTGCGTGTCGAGTCAGCTCGTAGAGTTCCGCAAGCTTCATACAAGAATGAGCGGCATTCAGGAGCACTATGTTGGCTGGGTAAAAGCGCCTCAAGCTGTACAGTTGCTATCAGATCAATTTACGGAAAGACCGATCGCTGAGCGGAATGCGTATAACGATCATGCGGTGGAGGAATTCAACGACGCTCTCAAAACAGGGGTTTATTCTCCTCCTCTGCCAGCTGATAACCATTAGAGTGGCACGCCCCCGCGCGATTGCAGCCGAACTACCGGTGCCGTGTTACATTTTTCTACGGACGCAGAACGCCCGGCTCAGTAGCAAAAAGTAGTCACGGACAGGGGGCATCCCGGGGGTGCGGTTGCTTCCGGGTGTCAGGCGAGTTGTTTAGTGATCAGTGCGGCTGCTTCGGCGAGCGCGCTGGCACCGATCCTGCAAGCACGTTCGACGATGCGAGCCTCGCCGCGGATGTCCTGAGGAGGTTGAAGATTGCAGCCTGAAGTCACCAACTTGAGGCCGAACCTATTTATCAAACACGCTCTAGAGCGGCGGGGCCAGACGCGAGCAGGCTAATGCAGAGGTTTCCATCGAAGCCATCCAGGCAAACGCGGCTAAGAGGGTGATTAGTTTGCAGTAGCTTCTGACGGTCTGTCTCTTCGAGCACTAATGGCATCGAAACACAGGTTTCCTCCGGCATCAGGCCTTTCAAGTTGCCGCCTATCATATTGGCCAACTCTGCCATTGCGTCACGCACGTCGTCATCCAAGCTTTCGGGGATCGGTACCTGCATGAATCGTGAGGTGAAGGCGTAGGCGAGCGACGGGGTGCATTCCAGCAGCATCGTGCCTTCAGAGGGTTCGGAGTATTGCAGAATTGAGGCAATGACTGGACCGGCCGAAGCGGGGACTGAGGTGGGAAATAGCTCCATGTCGGCCATTGTAAGAAATACTTGTTGAGCGATCGAGGACTGGTCCGCGAGTGATTTCGGTGTCATCATGAGTGGCTGCATGCATGGGCTCCTGGTTATGGTTGCTGGCGAGTCGCGTAAAACGTGGATTGGTTGAATAACACGCGTTTAAATCCGTCGTGTACATTGATCACTGTTTCCGCGCACCCAAGTGCCAGAAGCGCCTCCGGGTAGAGGACCTGGTGGATCCGATCGAGAATTTTTGCCTTGGTTTCAGTGTCGAAGTAGATAAGTACGTTCCTGCACAAGATAAGGTCAAAGTTCCCGAGATAGCGGAAGTCCCGTCGCAGGTCCAACTGTTCAAAACGGACCATGCCGCGAACTTCATCTTTAATCTGCCACTCCATGCCGACGCGCATGAAATATCTCATTAGCAATGGAGCGGGCAGCCCGCGGTTAACTTCAAATTGTACAAATCGACCCTGGCGAGCCCGCTCCAGTATCTGGGTGGAAAGATCTGTTCCAACAATCTCCACCTGATTCTGTGTCTTTCCCATCTCCAAGAGGATCATGGCCAGCGTGTAGGCTTCTTGTCCGGAGGAAGCAGCAGCGGACCAGATTCTCAGCTTTCTCGTCCCCTTAATCTTGTCAAAGAGGGATGGAACGATTTGGCTGCGGAGTGCGTCGAAGACTGCTTTATCGCGAAAGAATAACGTCTCATTGGTGGTCATTGCCTCGGCGACAAGCTTTGGCAAGAGAGCGGAAGACTTATTTGCGAGTATGTTCGAGAGTGTCTCTAACGAATCAATTCGTTGATCTCGGATAATAGGCACTAGCCTGGATTCCAGCAGATATTGTTTATCTGCATCTAGGACGATGCCGGTTTGAGTATGAATGTATTTCTGCAGAAAGGCATAACCTTTCGCAGAGAGCGCACTTGCGTTAGCTTGTCCGGCATGCGGAGCGGGCTTAGGATTGAGATATGTCATATAAGCCTCAATATGGCTGGCACTATTTCTTTTAGCGGTAGTATTGCGTCTGCGAGATTCGCGTTTGCAATCGCACCGGGCATTCCCCACACCACACTTGTTTGGTTGTCCTGCACTATTACAGAAGCACCAAGGCCCTTCAGGACGCGCACTCCGAGGAGGCCATCCTGGCCCATCCCAGTAAGAATGACGGCTATCACACCGCCTCCGTACGCTTCGCCTATAGACCTGAAGAGCACGTCTACCGAAGGGCGGCAGGAGTTTTCCTGAGGGTCTTTATTAAGTTGAACCCGGATATTGCTTTCCTTCCGAACCAGGCACATGTGATAGTCGCCGGGGCCAATGATCGCTTGGCCGGCCTGCAACGTGGTTCCTTGTTTAGCTTCCAGAACGGAGAGGTGACTTATTTTGGTAAGGCGCTCAGCGAGTAGATGAGTGAAGAGAGGGGGCATATGTTGCACGATGGCAATTGGCAAGGGAAAGTCCGCCGGGATCATGGGAAGCAGTTCGGCCAGGGCGGAGGGTCCTCCTGTCGAGACGCCGATCGCAAGTATTTTCGGAGTCGGCCTGCACTGTCGCCAAACAGGAGCAGACTCCGGCGACGCGGCAACGGGAAGGGGGTGGCGCATCTCTGCAAAAGTCTTTGCGGGAAAAGCGGGCTCTTTTCTGCGAAATAACTGCCGGATTTTTGTACTAAGTGAATCTTTCAGTTTGTTGTATGCGCCTTCGGCCATCCCGCCGCTGTGCGCCTTGGTGACGTAGTCGTCGGCGCCGGCGAGCAGGGCGTCCATTGTGACGGCAGCGCCACGTTCGGTAAGACTGCTGCACATAATGACACGTGTCTTAGGGAAACGCTGCTGAATCAGTCGAAGCGCGCCCAGGCCATCTAGCTCTGGCATCTCGATATCGAGCGTGACAAGGTCCGGCCGCAGTTGTTCCACCTTGAGCACTGCATCGGTCCCATTACGGGCTGTCCCCACGACATCAAAGTCTTTTTCTCCAGAGAGCATGCGGGTGATTAGCTGCCGCATCACAACAGAATCATCCACTACTAAAATGCGGATTGGAACTTCTTGAGGAGGGCGGGCAGGAAGGAGCCCCGCGGAAGTTCGCGTTGCCGATTCCACTTTAGACATTACTGGGCCACCACTCCGACGATGCGTAGCTTTTCGGCCAGCATCTCCACGGTAAATGGCTTCATAATGTATTCGTTAGCTCCGGCCTCGAAAGCAGCCACCATGCTGCGCAAATGGGTCTCGGTGGTAATCATGATGGCAGGAATGTCTTTGAAGCGGGGGTCGGCGCGCATGTTCCTGAGAAGTTGTATGCCATTCATATTCGGCATGTTGTAGTCGACGCAGAGAAGAGAGATATTTGCTGCGTCCCTATCCAACGCCTGCAATCCTTCCACGCCATCGCCCGCCTGTAAAACCTCGAATCCATATTCGGCGAGCATCCTTTTCAGGATCCCGCGAATGGCCCGAGAGTCGTCAACTACCAGAGCTTTTTGCATTTGAATGTGCTACTCCACTTAGAAAGGGTGACGGAAGGTGCGGCGGGCACCTTCCGGCTTGCGTTATATTTTGAAACGGTTGACCAGCAGGTGCAGCTGCGACGCCATCTCGGTAAGTGCCTGGGCAGCCGTCTGCGTGTCCTTTGCTCCGGATGTGGTCTGCAGAGTGGCTTCAGCCACAAGCGAGATGTTGCGTGCGATCTCGCTTGTGCCGCGAGCCGCATCCGAGACGTTGCGCCCGATCTCGTTGGTAGTCGCGGTCTGCTCTTCGACCGCGGAGGCGATTGTGCCGGAGATGTCGTTGACCTGATTGATGATTCCGCTTACCTCTCCAATCGCCTTGACGGCTGCTTTGGTGTCGGTCTGGATAGCATCGATTTTCTGGCTAATCTCTTCGGTGGCTCGCGCGGTCTCCTTGGCGAGTTCCTTCACTTCGTTGGCAACGACGGCAAATCCCTTGCCGGCCTCACCGGCCCGCGCCGCTTCAATGGTTGCATTGAGGGCGAGCAGGTTGGTCTGCTGCGCGATGGACGTGATGACCTTGATGACCTTACCGATCTCCGCACTGGAAACACCCAGTCTGCTGATGGTTGCATTGGTGTCGTCAGCCATGATTACGGCATTCTTCGCGACGCGTGCCGCTTCGGTTGCGCTCTTTGAGATCTCCCGAATCGAGGCCAACATCTCTTCCGAGCTTGCCGCAACGATACTTACGTTGGCCGAGACCTCCTCGCTGCCGCTTGCGGCGCTTTGCGCCTGGTGTTCGGCATCGACCGAGGAGGCGGTCAGTTGTTGGCTGATGGCGGAAAGCTCCTCGGAAGAGGAGGCCATACCCATTGCAGTCTGCCCAATACTCGTAATGCTTTCTCGCAAATCGGAGAGGAGACGATGGAGCCCAGCCGCCATTCTTCCGACAGCATCGTCTCCAGTGAGAGTGATGGGTACGGTGAGATCGCCTTTCGCGGCCGCCGCGACCACACTGAGAAGGCTGTTTACTTTAGCTTCCTGCTCGCTCAGATCGATAGCAAACTTAACTACCTTGTAGACCTTACCGTTGAGGTCGTACATGGGGGTGTAGCTGGCCTGCAACCACACCTCGCGGTGGTCCTTGCCGATGCGTTTGAATTGGCCAGAGACAAACTCACCGCGGTTAAGCTTTGCCCAGAATTCGCGATACTCGTCCGAGTTCCGAACGGCTGGCTCGATAAACATGCCGTGGTGTTTGCCCTGGACTTCAGCGAGCGTAAACCCCATCGTCCTGAGGAAATTCTCGTTCGCCGTCAGAATGGTGCCTTCGAGCGAAAACTCGATGACCGCCTGAGATCTGTTGATGGCGGCGAGCGCACTTTCAAATTCGGAGTTCCTGAGCTTCTCTACAGTCACATCGGTAGCAAACGTGGCTACCTTGAATGGCTTGCCGTTGAGGTCCAAGATAGGATTGAAGTTCGCATGTATCCATAGCTCGCGTTTGTCCTTATGGATGAATTTGAATTGGTTTGAGACAAGCTCTCCGCGGTTGAGCGAGGCCCAGAGCTCTCTATAAGCCGGCGAATTTTTGAAATCTGGATCTACAAGCATGCTCTGATGCTTGCCCTGAAGTTCGCCGAGCGTATACCCCATCATCGTGAGGAAGTTCTCGTTTGCTGTCAAAATGGTTCCATCAAGCGAGAAGTGAATGACCAGCCGAGCTCTGCTGATGGCCGCCAGAATGGCAGCTTGTTCCGAGGCGACGCTATTCTTGAGCACATGTACGCCCGTCGACGGGCGGAGGGGAACCGGGGAGATAGCTTCTTGATTGGTGGGAATAATTGGGACGACTACTCTTTTTCCATTACGCATTGTCATATCCTCAAAGAACTGGGTTGCTGAAACTAGTTACAGGCATTTTGCAGAACTTGGGTGGTATTCAGCACAAGCATAAGACCTTCTTTCAGGTCATATACGCACTCAATCAGATCTCTTTGTTCCTTGGGCATATTGTCGGGAACGGGTGCGTAGGCGTGGAGAGGTACATCGATGACGTCGCCTATATCGTCGACTAACAGGCTGACCACGCCGTCTTCGGAGTGAATGACGACATTCATTGGCAAGGCATCTCCAGTCAGACGAGGCAGCCCAAGACTTCGCCGTGTATCAATCGCAATGACGAGCTGGCCGCGTAGATTGATCAGGCCTTCAATGACGCCTGGTGCAAGCGGCACTACGGTCATGTCCTGATACCGGATGACCTCCTGTACCTTAACCACTTCAATACCAAGGAGAAGATCGTTGATCCGGAAAGTCGAGTATTGGCGGGTCTCACTGAGTGTAGAGTTCACTGGAGATCTCTTTTCGGGAAGTGGTGGATTGTATGAGAGCGGTGATGGTCGTCAATAAAGCTGGACGATCGGAGCGTACAACATGGACAGTTGCGAGCAGTCCAAGGGTGCTGGCCTGATCGGCGTGATCCAGCAGTTCCACCAAAGGAACACGTGCGCGGGAGCCATTGAGCAGCATGGTTCCTTCCAGTTCGTCCTTATCTGCCTCAGCCATGCCGTTCGCGACCACGAGCATGTCAAATGGACGCTGCTTGTTTCTGGAACTGGCCTCGAACAGGGTCGCGGCTTGAAAGACTTTGTACCCTGAAACTTCGAGAAGGCCGCCAATCATCTCGCGGGCTACCTCGCAGGGGTCAACAAGGAGCAGTCTAGGCGCCACGTTGGGCTTGTCGCGCATCGGGTTGAGCCAGTTCTCTCCCGCCGACTGGATCACCGCGTGAAGATCAATCAAGTCGGTGATCTTGCCGCCAATGAGGGCGGATCCCAGCAGATTCGGGGCGGAGCTGCTGCGACGAGCAGTCACGACCTCATTTACGATATCGAGCACTTGATCGACCACGAGGCCAACGCGGCGGGAGCCGTTCGAAAAGACAATGATCTGCACAGTTTCGCGGGGTGCTTGATCGTTGTCAGAGGTCCCGAGACTGGCCAGAGGCAGAATATCGTTGCGGTAATAGAGCACCGACCTTCCTCCGGACCTCTCAATCTTGGCGGAGCTAATCTCTTCCAGTCTGTCCACGAGTGAAAGCGGGACGGCCATGCGCTCGTAGTTGCCGGCGCGGAACAGCAGCATCATCTGCGGCTCCGCGACCATATCAAGGGACGGCTGTGGGGTGGGCGCCAAGAGACGCGACTGCGGTCCCAGACCGGCAAGCCTAGAAAGCCCGGCTACATCCAAAATCAGGGCTGGGCGGCCGTCGCCCATGATGGTAGCACCGACATAGCAGATCAGACCCTTAAGCTGTCTTCCCAGAGGCTTGACGACAATCTCCTGGGTATCGCAGATCCGGTCAACGACCACGCCCATCTGTCGGTTCTCGGCCTGCAGAACAATGATATTTACGACATCCTTTGCCTCAAACGAGGCAGACCGGCCAAGGACACGACCCAGGTATACCAGGGGCAGGAGTTTCCCGCGGTGATGAAAGACTGGAGTGCCATGCACATTTTCGATACGCCTTGTCACTTCCAGCCCTTCCAGGCGAACCAGCTCAAGGAGATTTGCCTGGGGGATGATAAAGCGCTCTTCCTTGCTCCACCGTGGCCCATTGTCGGAGGTAGCGATTTCATCACGATCGAGAGTGACTACGAGGCCCGGAATGATAGCAAGCGTAAGCGGGATCTTGATACGAAGCGTCGTTCCACCCTTCGCCTTGTTGAAGACTTCTACGCTCCCGCCGATCTTCTCGATATTGGTCTTGACAACATCCATGCCGACGCCTCGACCCGAGATACTCGTGACCTGGGCCGCGGTGGAAAAACCTGGCAGGAAGATTAGGTGAATGGCATCGCGAAGGCTTAGGTGGGCCGCCTGATCGATCGAGATCAGGCCCTTTTCGACAGCCTTGGCCTTCACGCGGTCTGGGTCGATGCCGGCTCCGTCGTCGGATATCTCGATGTTGACGACGCCGCCTTCATGGTAAGCGCGGAGCAGCAGCAAACCCTCGGGATTCTTGCCTGCGGCAATGCGTACATCGGGAGTTTCGATTCCATGATCGCAGGAGTTGCGCACGATATGGGTGAGGGGATCTTTGATCGCTTCTATGATGGTCTTATCGAGCTCGGTGCCTGCGCCATCCATCTCGATTTGGACTCGCTTGCCACACTTCGAGGCAAGGTCACGCACGACGCGTGGAAGCTTGTTCCAGACCACGCCGATCGGCTGCATACGAGTCTTCATCACCCCTTCCTGCAACTCGCTCGTTATCAAGTTCAGCCTCTGCGCCGTCTTCTGCAGGGCCGTATTTTGCGACGAGCTGTCCTGAAGTAGCTGGTTGCGCGCGAGCACCAACTCTCCCACCAGGTTCATCAGCCGATTAAGCAGACTCACATCGACGCGAATGGAAGTATCGACAAGCTGGGCCTCGCGGTTCGAACTTTCCTGGTCACCGCCATCGGCGGATTCCCCTCCCTCTCGCGAACGCCTGCGCTCCTGTCCGTGCCAGCCGTTGACAGGAGTGCTCTCGGAAGCGACGTTCTCCGCGGTGACGGGGGCCGCGGAGAGGGTGGGCCTAAGGGCTGTCTGCTCGCTTTCTGCTTTCGTAGCGTGCACTTCGCTGCGGTCAGATGGGCTGGCATCCTTGACTGGAACGATCTCCTGAAGGCTTTGAGCCCTGGCCATCTCAACGACGGAAGCTCCGGAGATGGATGGAGAGGTTCCGGAGATCAAGGGTACAGAAGGATTGACTATGGTGGGGGGCTCGGCGCGGTCGACGGTGGAGAGTTGAACCGGGCAAGATGAAACGGCTGGGGGTGTAAGGCTAGATGCCGCATGTGCCGCTTCGAGTCTAGCTCGCAGCGGAGCACTGGTATCCTTCCCCTCGCTCCCAGTAGATTCAATCTTTCCCAGGATCATCTTTACTTCATCAACCGACTCGAGGATGAGTGAGATGAGTTCTGGTGTAAGCTCGCGCTTGCGTTCTCGAACCTGGCTGAGGATGTTCTCTGTGATGTGAGTGACGGAGCTTAGGATTTCGAAGCCAAAAAAACCGCAAGTCCCCTTGATCGTATGGATGGTGCGGAAGGCGCTCGATATCAGCTCGAGATCATTTGGTGTCTGTTCCAGGCTTACGATTTCCCTGTCCAACGTAGCAAGGTTCTCGTTACTCTCGATCAAGAACTCGCGTATTTCATCATCAAATTCCATTGCGCTCCGCCCAGACTTCTATATGGGGACTGGTAATACACCAGAATCTCGTTGGTCTTTTGAACGGGCCTACTTAGTTCCCGATGCGAGATAAGGAACCTCGCTGATTGTGATCATCCTTGTGACATGTGTTCTATTAGTGTTCCATTATCGGATCAAGCAGCGGTTGGTAATATGTCATATTCGGGTGAGGATGAATACTCGAAAGTCGCATGATGCCGACCCGACAGGGCTTCCCCGCCTATGAGATATTCAGCATCAGGTGCCGATGGAGAATGTAACTGCAACGCTGTAAAGCTGACGCAGATATGCCGGTCGACCATGGGAGTATTTGAATGGACATTCTATTGGTGGATGACAGTAAGACGATGCGGATGCTGGTGCAACGTGCGATTCGCCAGGCGGGTTATAGAAGCCTCGCTATAGGAGAAGCTGAGAACGGTATTCAAGCTTTAGAATCAATGAAACAGGAAACACCCAAGCTTGTGCTGTCGGATTGGAATATGCCGGAGATGTCCGGCATTCAGCTCCTTCAGGCTTTGCGCCAAGTTGGAAACAAGACGCCTTTCGGATTTATTACTTCAGAAAGCTCCACAGAGATAAAGAACATCGCCATGAGCAATGGTGCAAATTTTCTGCTGACTAAGCCTTTCAATCCGGATGAAGTGCAAACCGCTCTTGATCCCTTCCTGGGCGGGTGCTGAGCATGGCTGAACCGAAACCTTTTACAATCGCGGAACTTTTCACTGGCTTAACCGGTCGCGCCGTGAACGTTACACAAGTAATAAAGCCTCCGTCAAGGCAAGCGTCGCAGGCTTACGGGACTTACATGATAAAGCCTATGGATACGACGCGGATCATTCAACTTGACCTTCCCTTGCTCGGATCGCTGGGTGGCTCACTTCTCGGACTTCCAGCCGCGACCCTCAAAGAGCGCCTCACTTCTCCTCCGAGTGATGAACCCTTGCTCGATGCCATGCATGAGGTTTTGAACGTAGCTTCGACGATCGTCTCGACAGAAAATAGAGCGGTATTTCAAACCATGCACCTTGATACTCTCGAAGTGCCAAAAGAACTTCTCGAATCATTGAAGAATCCGGCATTCCGATCGTACTTCGATGTGACTATTACTGGCTACGAGGGCGGCGCATTCTCCATCTTAGCTCCAATCTAAATCCAATAACGACAGTTGTCTGATTCTCTGATGAAGGGCTCTACTACCGGTTGAGGACGGCCCTTTTCGGAGCGGATAGGTGGGGATACTGATGATCTACGACATCGAGATCGGCTTGCAGTCCAGCGCTACAGCTCTAGGAGCTTGTTGAAATACGATCCTGTATTCGGTTGGTTTAAGACTTTGTT
>CAZZZP010000118.1:0-8966 GCA_964658635.1 Lichenicola sp.
CTCTTCGGGGAGCTCTTCACTGAGGCTCACAAGGCCCAACAAAAGAGAAAAGCAGACGCCAAGAAAAACCCAAGAACGGACGATCGTAAGGACGTCGCGGCAGGCCGACGGTTCACTCATCACCGTCACTTTTCAAGCGATGTTGAATAACGTTCCTCTGCCGTATGGGAGCGACCGCAATTTGTTTCATTGGGCGACTGACCGCTCGATCAAGAACGGAACTCCCTTTGTGGAGTGAGACACGGCCAAGGAATTTCTATCCGACATGCTCCAAAGCTGAATCTGTACGGATCTTCGGGGTTAGGCAACATGAGAAGAGCAAACTGGGCCAGCTTGATCACCGGGCTGCTGATCGTCCACACTCTCGTGCTGGCGTTCTCCAGATTCCGTATGGCCCTGTCCGATCTGCTTCTCGACCTGCTGGCCTTCATCGTCGCTGCAATCTGTCTCCGTCGCAGTTCCCGCTGCTCCGGGCCGGCAAGGTGGAAGTGGATCCTCTTCTCAGCCGGCATCTTCATCTGGGCTCTCGGCCAGGCGTGCAACACCTACAACGAAGACGTTCTCAACCTCCAGCAGGCCGCCACCGCAGTCAATTCCGACTTCTACTTCTTCCTCTTCGGTATCCCGCTGCTGCTCGCCATCTCTTCCGCCAACGAACGCCAGCGCCACGCACCCCTGCTTTGGATCGACGGTCTCCAGGCCCTCTTTGCCATCTACCTCGTCCACCTTCAGATCTTCCCCGGTGTCACCGGGTCGGCCGCCGAGGATGCCATCTCGGCCCTGCGCATGACCCACGCTTACAACGCCGAAAACTCCATGCTCGCCATCGCCGCCGGTCTCCGCCTCTTCGCCAGCCCGCGCGGAGAGGAAAAGAAGCTCTACCGCGTCCTCTTCCTCTTCCTCGCACCCTACGCCGTCATCGCCGCCTACCTCAACCATCTCGCCCTGTCCGACAATCTCCAGACAGGCACCTTCTGGGACCTCGCCTGGGACCTCCCATTCGCCGTCGTTGCCCTCGTAGTCTCCCGCATGCCCGTGCAGGACGAACCCGAAGCCCTCCCCGACCAGACTTGGAGCGGCCTGCTCGTCACCAATGCAAGCCCCGTCTTCTTCACCATGGCCCTGCTCATCATGGGCGTTTACGTCGGCCACCAGCGCCCCCTCGCCGGACTCGCCGCCGTTACCTTCGCTCTCGTCAGCTACGCCATGCGCAGTTCTTTCACACAGAGCCACGCCATGCGCGCCGAACGCAAACTGCTCGAAAGCGAGGCCGCCCTTCGTGCCGCCAACCACCAACTCGAACAGCTCTCCTTCGTCGACCGCCTCACCGGAGTAGCCAACCGCCGCCGCTTTGAGGACGCCCTCGCCGTCGAACAGGAACGGGCCCGCCGCACCGCCCAGCCGCTCTCCCTCCTGGTCGTCGACATCGACCACTTCAAGCTCTTGAACGACACCTATGGCCACCAGCACGGTGACGACTGCCTCATCGCCACCTCGCACGCCCTCCGCGCCCGCCTCGAAGCCCAGGACCAGATGCTCGCCCGCTACGGTGGCGAGGAGTTCGTCGCTATCCTGCCCAACTACGACGCCGCCGCAGCCTTCGCCCTCGCCGAACAGATGCGCACCGCAATCGGCAACCTCGAAATCCAAAACAAGAACGCCCCCCTGGGCTCAATGACGGTAAGCATCGGAGTAGCTATCTCCACCGGAGATCACCTCCTCGACACCACCGAACTCTTCTCCTCCGCCGACCGAGCCCTCTACCAGGCCAAAAGCCGAGGCCGCAACCGAGTAGAAGTCTTCGAAGCCGTCATCACCTAGTCTGGCGAGGCTGCCCCCGGCATTGCCGTGGTTATAGGACAAACATCGCTGATCTCCACCAGCACCAAGCACCGTACTGACCCCACACCCACCCGCGCGCCGCCCCGTCTACTCCACAGTCACACTCTTAGCCAGGTTCCGCGGTTGATCCACATCACACCCTCTCCGCACCGCAATGTGGTACGCCAGCAGCTGCAGCGGCACCACCTCCAAAATCGGCAGCAATAATTCAGGGGCCTGCGGAATATGGATCACATGCTCCACCAGCTGCGCGATATCCTCATCTCCCTCGGTCGCAATCGCAATCACCCGCCCCGACCGCGCCGTCACCTCCTGGATATTCGAAAGCGTCTTCTCGTACTTCAGCACCGAGCTCGGGTCCGCCGGGTCCTTGGTCGCGATGCACACCACCGGCAGCGTCTCGTCGATCAGCGCGTTCGGCCCATGCTTCATCTCGCCCGCCGGGTACCCCTCGGCATGGATATACGAGATCTCCTTCAGCTTCAGCGCGCCCTCAAGCGCAATCGGATAATGGATCCCGCGCCCTAAAAACAGAAAGTCCCGCGCCGTTGAGAACGACTTCGCAAGATCGCAGCACTGCGCGTCCACCGTCCGCAGAAGCTCCTCCAGCTTGCCCGGAAGCTTCGACAGCTCAGTCACCAGGTGCAGTGAATCCTCCGGCTTGATCGTCCCCCGCTGCTGCGCCAGGTACACCGCAAACACGAACAGCGCGGTCAACTGCGCCGTAAACGCCTTCGTCGACGCGACCCCGATCTCCGGGCCCGCATTCGTCGTGATCGTCCCTTCAGCCGCCCGCGTGATCGCCGCCCCCACAACATTGCAGATCGCCAGCGTCTTCGAGCCCTTCCGAATCAGCTCCTGCTGCGCCGCAATCGTATCCGCCGTCTCACCCGACTGCGTAATCAGCAAGCCCAGCGTCGTCGCATCGGGAATGGGATCGCGATACCGGTACTCGCTCGCGTAGTCGACATCCACCGGCAGCCGCGCCAGCCGCTCGATCATGAACTTTCCCGCCAGCCCCGCATGCCACGATGTCCCGCACGCCGCAATCGTGATGCCCGTAATCCTTCGGAACTCCTCCTGCGTGATCTGCATGTCCGGCAGGAAGATCTCACCCGTCGTCAGCGAAACACGCCCCAGCGTCGTATCGCGAATCGCACGTGGCTGCTCGTTGATCTCCTTCAGCATGAAATGCTTGTACCCCGCCTTCTCGGCCTGGATCGGATCCCACGCAATCCGCTGCACCTTCAACGACAGCGCGCGTCCCTCGAAGTCGGTCAGCGTAATTCCCGTCTTGGTCAGGGTCGCAACTTCCCCATCCGCCAGGAAATGAATGTTCCGCGTGTGGTGCAGGATCCCCGGCACGTCCGACGCCAGGAAGTACTCGCCTTCGCCGATCCCCAGCACTGCCGGCGGCCCCATCCGCGCCGCCACCAGCGTATCCGGCTCATGCGCCGACAGCACCCCGATCGCAAACGCCCCCGTCAGCCGCTTCACCGCACGCCGCACCGCCTCGTCCAGCGGAATCGCCAGCCGCGACGACGCCTGCGTTGAGTCCGCAAGCACCGCCTCGGACTCATTCGCATCGAGCGTCCGGTCTGGCGTATGCGGCAGCACAGCCGCCATCTCCAGCTCGTCCTGGATGATGTGCGCAATGATCTCCGTGTCGGTCTCGGACTGAAAGCGGTGCCCCTTGGCAATCAGCGCCTGCTTCAGCGAAAGATAGTTCTCGACAATGCCGTTATGCACCACCACCAGCGTGCCCGAGCCGTCGCGGTGCGGGTGTGCATTCTCCTCCGTCGGCCGGCCATGCGTGGCCCAGCGCGTATGGCCGATCCCGTATGTTCCCGAAATGGGAGAAGCCGCAATCACCGCTTCCAGGTTCTTCAGCTTGCCCGAAGCGCGCCGAAGCTCAAGCACACCTGGATGTTCTGACGAGCCACCCACCGCAATACCAGCCGAGTCATAACCGCGATACTCCAGCCGGCGAAGACCTTCAATGACCACGGGGACAACTGACTTTGGACCGATATAACCCACGATTCCGCACATAGGTTCGAGTGTAGACGACGTTGAGCCGCCGCAGTATGCTCCGGTCCAGGAAGCCATCCAACAACACGATCAGCAAAAATGCCCCACGCCCGCAACACGGACATGGGGCCACTGACACTCACTTGCCTAGAAGAGAATCTTCACCGCGAACTCGGCGTTCAGAGGCTCGCCCGGACCAATCGTCGGGTTCCCCAGGTAGGGTCCGATGGTCGATCCGATCGTGCCACCTTCGCCCGTCGACGGGAAACCGACCGGCGCCAGGTTCGTGTGGTTGAAGACGTTGTAGATGTTCGCCTTGAACTGCGCCGTCACCCGCTCCGTGATCAGCGTGTTCTTGATCGCCGCCACATCGACAGACTCATAACCCGGGTTGTAGTTCTGTCCCCGGCGCGTGGGCGAGTACGTGCCGGCCGCAGGGTCGACGAACGCCGCCGGGTTGAACCACTGCACCGAGCCGCCCGTGATCGCGTGGTTCACGTTATTTGGGTTGGCCAGCACCTGGATCGCCCGATCCGCGTTGTCGCCATTGTTGCTTACATTGCTGCCCGCGATCACCGTGTACGGTGTGCCGCCGTGCAGCGAGAAGCCGGAGTTCACCTCCCATCCGTGGGTCAGGCGCTTCGGTCCACGGAAAGCAGGAAACGCGTAGTCGAAGTAGCCCGTCATCGTGTTGCGCACATCAAAGTCGGAGTTACCGTACTCAGCCCGTTCGTTGAGCGGATCCTGTGGAAGATACGGCAGCAGACCCGTCTCATAATCAAGCGCATGCGACCAGGTATAAGCCAGCTGTGCCGTCAGGCCGTGATAGCTCTGCAGGTTCAGCGTCGACTGCAACGAGTGATAGATCGACCCGAGATTGCTGCGAGCCTCGTCAATCACGCCAAACTGCTGGTGCCACGCCGGACCGGTCGGCGAGTAGTAAGGGCGCGTCGTGTTGTCCAGACCATTCGTATTCGGCAGCGCCGCGTTGATGTCGAACAGCCCTAGCAGGTGAGACCCCTTCGAGCCCACATAGCCGATCTGCCAGATAATCGCATTCGTAAGGCTGTGCTGGACATTCAGATTCCACAACTGCGTGTCCGAAGGCCGGAAGTTAGGATCGACCGTCGAGATACTTACGCTTGCGGGAGCAACTGCCCCCGACGTAGCTCCCGCAAGCGTGGGAAAGATGTCCACCCCCGGCTGAATCACCGCATTGTTGCTGTGCGCATTGGCCACAAGGTCGCTGCCCGCGGGGTTCAGACCCGGCCCGAACACCGAGATATTCTGCGCCCCGTTGTTCTGCAGCATCGACTTGAGGTAGATCGAGTCATAGTAATACCCGTAACCACCCCGCAGAACCGTCTTGCCCGAGCTGTCCAGCTGCAGCGCAAACCCTACCCGCGGGCTCGCCGCACCGTAAAACTGGTGATACACACTCGAGGCATTCCCTCCCGGAAGGTTGCCGCTATTGCCAACCACGTCCAGCCCGGTCGCGCTCGTCGGATCGAAGACCGACAGATTCGGATACTCGGAGTGGAAAGGCCCCTCATAGTCATAGCGGAAGCCCACGTTCACATTCAGGCGCCGATTCACTTGCCACGCGTCCTGCGCATACACCGCCCACGTACGCTCGAACACCTGGCGCTTGGGGTTACCCAGCACAATGCTGGAAGCCGATGAATTGATGCACCCGGCAAGGAAGTCCGCAAGGTTAGTCGGGCCGCCAGGATAGTTGGGATCGACGTTCGGCTTCGGCCGGTTGATGGTCGCCAAAGCCTCGCACGGATTCGACGTATTTCCGCTCCATGGTCCCTGCGAGCCATCGAAGTTCAGCGTGCCGCGCTGGCCGGTCTGGTAGAAGTCATCCACCTGCGCCTGGCGATACTCGCCGCCAAAGTGGATCTGGTGCGCGCCCTTGGTCCAGCTTAGATCTTCATCCGCGTGCCCTGTAATGTCATTTCTGCCAGAGGGCGCTGTAACACCAGTCGGATCGAAACCAGTATTCGAGGCAGTCAGGCCAGCCCCCGCCGCCGTCGGTCCGATGACGATGTGCGGCGCACCCGCAAGCGCTGCATCCGTCACCCCCGTATTCAACCCCAGGCCGATCGGCGAAAACGCCGTATCCGCGTCCGAGAACACCTGGTTGAAGTAGCTCACACCCGCGGAGAGCTGGTTCGCAATCGAGGGAGAAATAATGCGGTTGTAGATCAACGAGAAGTTATCCACGTGGATCGGGGCATTCTCGAAATAAGGCGTCAGTGCTGACGACGTCGGTGCGGTCTGCGTCCCCTGGCCCACATACCATCGTGCCGAAAGCGTGTCCTTGTCGGTCAGCTTTCCGTCCAGCTTGATCAACCCGTTGAAGCTATGACCAGTCAGGTTTCCCGTCGCCGTGTAGTTTGCCGGCGCATTGCACGCCGCCCCATTGGGAGCCGTGCCTCCAACAGGGCATGCAAGCGCAGCGGTTGGCCAGAGCCCAGGCAGGCTACCATTTCCATTCAGCAGTGCAGCAGCCACCGTGCTATGCGGAACACCATAGTAGTCAAGCAGCTTGTAGGCATCCGCCTGGTATGCCAGTGTCGGTTCGGTCGCCGAGCTTTCGCCACCAATCAGGAAATTCTGGTGCTCGCCCGAAAGCAGAAAGAAGAACTTGTCCTTCAGAATCGGACCCGTGACCAGGAACCCGTAATCCAGCAATCGCGACTTCGCATTCCGCTGCGTCGAGAAAGGATTTGTATGCTGAAAAAATTCGTTGTGATTGGAGTAGTACGCAGACCCGTGCAGCTGGTTGCCACCCGACTTGATAATCAGGTTCGCCGTGCCACCAGGATTCCTACCCAGCGTCGTAGACCCCGTCGTAACGAAGTTGAAGCTCTCAATTGCATCGATCGGAAACACCACGCCTGCAATCGCCGAAACCCCGCCCTGATTTACCGCTGGAATGTTCCACCACAGGTCGTTGTTGTCCGTTCCTTCAATCTGCCAGTTCACCGAGTTCGAACGCGTCCCATTAACGCTCGCTACACCTGCGCCGCCATTCGCTGAAAGCCCGGCAAAGCCCGGCGTCTGCGCGACCATCTGCGTAAAGTCGCGTCCACTGTTCGGAAGGTTCTGGACCACAACCTCAGGCAGTGTCGTCGCCTGGATGTCGGTCACGGTATCGATCGCGATAGCGCCGGCATTCACTTCAACGGTCTGCTCGGACGACGAGACGGAGAGCTTGGCGGCAAGGGTGTAAGGTGCGCCAGCTTCTACCTGGACCTTGTCGAACTTGGAAGTAGAAAAGCCCTGGGACGACACCGTGATCGTGTAGCTCCCGACCGGGAGATTGCTGAAATTGAACTCGCCCGCACTCGTCGAGGCGGATTTGTAAGAGACGTTCGTTGCATCGTCCACAGCGGTCACCGCGGCATTTGGAACCGCTGCCCCGGTCGAATCCGTTACCGTTCCATTGATCGCTCCCCGAAAACCCTGTGCATACAGCGGAGCTGAAAAAGCCAGTGTTGCGACTAGTCCAAGATACTTGGCGGAATTTCTATTCATGCAGATTCACCTCGAGTAGATACAGGGCCGCGATGCCGTCAGAACGACAGCTTGATGAAGGAACAGGTCTTCCTAGGCGAGGCAATGCGCTTCGTCGGTACGCCGGGGGTTCGTTGAGAACACTCGGCAAAGGCCATTTAGGACAAGGATTTGAGCTACAGTAGCGTCTGCCGGAGGCAAGCGCAAGAGAAATGTTTCGCAGAGGTGAAGATCAGTCGCTGACCTGATGAATTTCTGGTGCTATCGCGAGTAGCTTCGCAGGCACAGAATCGCATTCAACCCGCCAAACGCAAGCGAGTTCGTCAGCGCTGTCATCGGGCCATCGGAACCAGTCTCTCTCGTCTCACCCAAAATCACGTCCAGGTTCAACGACGGATCGACAACACTCGTACCATAAGTAAACGGCAGCCTTCGACGCTGCAGCGCAAGCGCCGTGATCATCGTCTCGATCGCCGACGACGCACCCAGCGAGTGCCCGTGAAAGCCTTTCGTCCCCGACACCGGTATCCGCCCCGCACGGGCGCCGAACACATGATGAATCGCCGCAGCCTCAACCGAATCGTTCGTCGGTGTCGCCGTGCCATGCGCGTTGATGTATCCCATCTCCTCGATCAGGCTCTGCGCCGTCCCCGGCTGATCCGTCCCACGCAGCGTCGCCGCCGCATCGTTCACCGCGGCAAGCATCGCCTGCGCAGGCCCCTCAAACCTAGGCTGCGTCATGTGGTATGCATCCGTCGCCATGCCAAAGCCCAGCAACTCCGCATAAATCGGCGCATTGCGCGCCCGCGCCGAGGCCAGCGTCTCAAGCGTCAGCACCGCCGCGCCCTCGGCCAGCGACATCCCGTCCCGATCCGCCGAAAACGGCCGGCACGCCGTCGGCGACACCACCCGCATCGAGTCCCACGCACGCAGAAACGCACGCGTCAGCGGAGCCTCATGCGCACCCGCCAGCGCGGCCGTCACCATCCCGCTGCGAATCATGTGGAACGCCAGCCCGATCGCGTGCGCGCCCGATGCGCATGCCGTCGAAATCGTCACCGCGGGACCCGTAATCTGCTGGTCGATCGCCACCTGGCTCGCCCCGTTCGAAGCCATCGAGCGCGGAATCGTCAGCGGATGCACACGCCCATTCTGCGTATAAACCTTCGCAATCTCGGGCTCCTCCGCCTGCCGCCCATTGGTCGAGCACCCCAGCATGATCGCAATCTTTTCAGCAGGATGATGCGAGGTCAGCTGCGACTCCCGCACCGCCTGACGGGCCGCCAGAATCGCAAGCTGCGAGCAGCGTTCCGCCGTCTGCAACTGAGCAGCCGTCAGGCTCGAATTGTCGAAATCCTGAAGCTGGCCGGCATTGCGAAACTTCAGAGAAGGATCCTCCGCTGCCAGCGGAACAATCCCGCCCCTGCCGGATTCCAGTGAACTCCACACACTCTCCGGTGTTGCTCCGATCGGCGTAATAGCGCCCAGACCGGTGATCACGACACGCTGCATTCGTCCACTTCCCTTCCCTCTGTGATGCTACTTCACTTCCACTGGCCCTCCACCCG
>CAZZZP010000118.1:9066-11329 GCA_964658635.1 Lichenicola sp.
CTGTGTTCTTCACCATGTGCCGATTCAGATCAGGCGCCCCATCCGTCCACCACACCGGCCCACGCTCGCCCAGCGCCTGCTTGGCATCATCCACAGCCTGCCGCGCCTCTTCGCGAGCCACAGCATCTCCCGCGCGCACGGCCGCTCCCTTGGCGCGGCGCGCCGACATCAGCTCCCTAACCAGCTTCTCGCGGAGCCCTTCATCCAGATTGGGATTGCTCGTCCGCCAAAGCCGACCGCGCACCACCAGATAGCGGCCATCCGGCGTGGAAACCGGCAAGGCTAAGCCGTAGGCTGCCCGACAGTCATCTTCTCCGCTTCGAGCCGGTGCACACCCGCAATCACATCGCCGACCGTCCGCAGCGAGTTCAGTGAACTGTCCGGAATCACGATCGAGAACACTTCCTCCACCTCAAACGACAAATTGATCTTGTCCAGCGAATCGATGTTCAACTCGTCGAATGTGGACGCCGGCGTCACGGACTCTGGAGGCAGGGATTTCGAGCGGGCAATCAGGCCAATTACGCGTTCCGTGATGTCGTCAATCATAGGCAGAGTTTAGTTTACGCGGCGATGCCGAACAACGACAACTCGTCGCCATTTTCGTGTTGCGCCCCACTCAGGGCATCCTGCGCTGAAATTCGCGGCCGAACTGCAGCGCAGGCCCTTCGCAACTACCACTTCAACAAGACAAGCTCCAGGCAGAACGCAGGCCCCATCGCCGCAAGAATCGAGTACGTCCCAGGCTTCCCGGGCTGATTCTTCAACGTGTCTTCCAGGACACAGAGTACCGACGCAGCCGACAGGTTCCCCACCTCGCGCAGCGACTTCCAGCTCAGCGCAAGCGCCTCCGCAGGCAGATCGAGCGCCTTCTCGGTCGCTTCCAGGACCTTCGGGCCACCCGAATGAAAGATCCACGACGTGATATCCGCAAGCGTCAGCCCCTGCTCCGTCAGGAACGAATCCACGTCGCCCCGCAGATTCTCGAGTACCACCTTGGGAACATCGGGCGACAGAACAATCCGGAACCCCGTATCCCGGATATCCCAGCCCATCACATGCTCCGTATGCCGATAGAACGTGGACCGCGTCGCCAGGATGCTCGGCGCATGAGCCGGAGGCTTCGGCAGCACCACCTTGTCGCCCGCCAGCACCACCGCCGCGCAGCCATCGCCAAACAACCCGCACGAGATCAGGTTCGCCGTCGACTGATCGTCATCCTGCCAGGTCAGCGAGCACAGCTCCACCGAAAGCAGCAGCACAATCTCTTCAGGATGCCCGGCCAGGTAGTCCGAGGCGCGCGCAATGCCCGCCGCTCCCGCCACGCAACCCAGTCCGAAGATCGGAGTGCGCTTCACATGCGTCGGAAACGGCATCTTGTTGATCAACCTCGCATCGATTGTGGGCGACGCGATCCCCGTCACAGAAGCAAAGAAGATCGCCGTCACATCCGCCGGGGTCAGTCCAAGCGGCGTCAACGCACTGGTAATCGCCTCCTGGCCAAGCTCGACGGCCGCCGTGATCCACTCATCGTTGGTCTGTTTGAAGCCGTGCAGTTCCGGGTAGCGCTCGATCGGAAGCACAAAATACCGCGTGTCCACGCCGCAGTTGGCATGCAGACGGGTAAGCAGGCGGGGCTCAGGCATCCTGTCGCCCCAGCGGGCCACAAGCGTTTCAGCGATTTGCGTTTGAGTGTAACGATGCGGCGGAAATGCGGTGCCGACGGAGACGATCTGCATGAAATCCTTTGACTTGCCGAAATCTTGTTTCAATTTTAGATGCAGCAAACGGATTTTACCCGGCCACCCTCTCTCTTGTATAAACCGCACCCCAATCGCCTCTTCGCTCCCCGCTCGGTAGGATAAAGAGGGACGAGGTGTGCATGAAGGAGTTACGTCGGCTTTGGGTGGTGGTCCCAGCAGTGGTTCTGCTGGTCCTGCTGGTGCTACTGATTGTCAATCGCGGGACCCTCGAGGACCTCGCCTTCCTGCGCCAGCACCAGGGCCAGGTCACCGGCCTCATCGACCAGCGACCCTACCAGACCGCGCAGACCCTTGCGTCGCTCGCCGTCTCGTCCGAGGAACAGGCCTACGCACAGCAGGCAGAAAAGCTCGCTGACCACGAGGTCGATCAGGCCTTCGCCACAGCCCTTCGACTCAGCCAGCAGAAAGCCACGACCCGTGTTCTCACCGGCGAAGCCGGAATCCTCGCCCGGAAGGTCGAACAGCTGAAGACTCTGGTCAAGGACGACCAGGCCCGAGTC
>CAZZZP010000119.1:0-11278 GCA_964658635.1 Lichenicola sp.
CCAACAAAGTCTTAAACCAACCGAATACAGGATCGTATTTCAACAAGCTCCTAGGTCAACATATGTGACCTTGCGTCCCGCGACACACCCACCGATATCCCACGCACGCACAAATCCGTTCGCCTCCGGACCCGCCTGAAATCAACGATTATGCGTTTCTGGAGACCCGCCCGAAACACTAACAAGCCAATTGCTTTTTCTTCGTGCTCGTTCTGACCCTCAAATTCTCAATTGCATAGCCGATGAAGCGTGGTTCGAAGTGCGTGGGCTTGTTCCAGAACCGGCACATCGCCACCATCTGGTCGACAATAAACTTCGGTTGATACACCGCAAGTTCAATCCCTTCTTCCACGGAAACCCTGTGCACGATTGCGTCGAGAACCTCGTCCGTCAGCTTCACATTCTGACGTAAACACTCCTGAGCAAAGATGGCCTTGTACCGCGTCACGTCAGGAGACCCCACGTAGATCTTGTAAGGCAGGCGTCGCAGGAACGCCTCGTCCATCAGATCGTTCGGATCCAGGTTGGTCGAGAACACAACAAGCTGCTCAAAAGGAATGCTGAAGCTCTTGCCGGTATGCAGCTTAAGAAAGTCCACCCGGCTCTCGAGCGGCACAATCCAGCGGTTCAAGAGACGCGTCGGACTGGCCAACTGCCGTCCAAAGTCATCTACAACAAAACACCCGCCAAGTACCTTCATGTGCAGCGGCGCCTCGTACGTGTGGGTCAATGCGTCGTAGTGCAGGTCGAGCATCTCGAGCGTCAGCTCCCCGCCTGTAACAACGAAAGGACGCTTGATCGCGACCCATCGCGCATCGGAATTCTCACGCATGAAAGAAGGCACGGAAGGATCTTTAATCGGGTTCACTTCCGCCGGAACATGAATCCGCGAATCCAAGAACTGGATGATCTGCCCTTCAACAATCACGGAATATGGCACATAGATCAGGTCGGAAAACACCTCGGTAAGCAGCGTCGCAAACGTTGTCTTTCCATTGCCGGAGGGTCCATACAAAAGCATCGCACTGCCGGAACTCAAAGCCGGGCCAACCTGCTCGACCACATTCTCATCGATGACCAGCGAACCCATCGCTTCACGTATCCGGTCGAAGGTGATCGCCTCGTTCGTAAGCTTCTGTAAATTGACCTGAAAGGTAAACTCATCCAGCGTCACCGGCGCAGGACCTACATAACGCGAATGTTCCAGCGCTTCAGCAGCGAAGCGTTGACCTTCCTCCGTCAGGCTGTAGCTCAGGTCGCCCGTGTTGTCGAAACCACGGACGCCACGGCTATATAAAAGTTTGCGTTCGATCGCCGCTCGCACCAGCTCGAGAACAATATGGTACGGAAGCTTGAGAGCCTGCTCAAATTGCCTGCCCGACTCAAGCCGATTTACGTGAATCAGCTTCATCAACAACGCGATCAGATCGTTCTTGTCGATGTTGATCGCCGCCAGCGCCTCAGGCTCCGTCGGCGTGCGATATAGAAACTTGTCAAGTTGTGTCTGGGTAAGCACCCCCGTCGCAATGAGGATATCGCCCAGACGGCCCCCCTGCTCGGCTTGCTGGACCAGCGCCGCCGTCATCTGCTCTTCGAAAACCAACTTTGCCCGGACCAGCAGATCCCCGAGCCGCATACGCACGCTAATAAGGCCCCCTACAGCTCACGCAAACAAGCATAGCGTCTGCACCCTGGTTCTTTCACTGCTTCGTTCGGGTCATTCGAACCTATGCCCCCGCAATCCCCCACGGAGCCCTGTACTCCGGCTTCAACAACGCGGTCGCCTCCGCCGATCCCTGCGTGAACGCGAACCCTTCCGCATTCCAGACCAGCGCCTCATGCGTCCGCACTGCAATGCACCCCAGCAGGAGTGTCTCCACAATCGGCCCCTCGTAGGCGTAGTTGGCGCGCGCCGCCGCACCGCCCTTACACGCATCGATCCACTCCAGATAATGCGCCGAACTCGCTCCACTCGCGCTGCCCCCAAGCTCAGGATTCCCCGCCCCAAAAGGCTCCTCCACCGAGGCTTCCTTCGGATAGCGCATCTCCACCTTCCCGCTCGGCGAAAGCACCCGGGCATTCTGCCCCATGTACGCCGTCAGTAGCTTGCCATCATCCCCGTGATAGATCACGCCCTCGCCACCCTCACCAATCTGCTCGGCCGCAGGCAGTTCCGCCGGACGCGCAGGCTCGATCCCGCCGTCATACCAGTTGATTCGCAGCCCGGGACGCGCACTGGTCGCCTCGAAATCCATATGCACCGTCGACGCAACCGGGTAGCACTCCGGAAAACGATCCGTCGTACTCGCTTCGATCCGGCTCGCCGGCTGCAGCCCAACCGCACGCGAAAGCGTGTCGAAGCCATACTCGCCCATATCCCCGAAAGCGCCGCAGCCAAAGTCATACCACGCTCGCCAGATAAACGGCAGATACGCATGGTTGAAAGGTCGCGAACGCGCCGGCCCAAGCCACATATCCCAGTTCAACCCCTCCGGTACCGGCTGAGCTTCGGTTGGAGTAGCCAGACCCTGCAGCCAGAACTTCGAAGCCCGCTTCGTCCATATATCGATCGACCGCACCGGCCCGATCGCACCCGACTCCAGAATGTCATGCACCTGCTTTGAAGCCGGCAGATTCGAGTTGAAGATCGAGACCTGCGTCGCCCGCCGCGTCTCTGCCGCCACCCGCACCATCTCCCGGCACTCCCACACGTTGTGCGCCATCGGCTTCTGGCTATACACATGCTTCCCCGAGCGCATCGCGGCAATCGAGATCACCGCGTGCCAGTGATCCGGCGTACTGATCGCCACCGCGTCAAGATCCTTCTCCTTCGCAAGCAGCTCCCGGAAATCCTCGTAAGCCGCGCACCCGGTAGACGTCTTGCCCGACTGTTTGCCATAGAACGCATTCACAATGCTCTGCGCCGCCTCCCGTCCGGCCGTCGGCCCCGCATGGTTCGCGCCCCAGCCCGGTTCCCCAAGCACCGTGCGCACCTTCCCCCGCAGCTCGTTCGGGCCCCACTCCAGGTAATCGCTGCTCTGCCGGTTCACATCGCACACCGCGACCACCCTCACCTGCGGCAGCCGCAGCAGGTCAAGCAGAACCCGCATCCCCTGCGCTCCAACCCCAATACACGCGACCGTGACCTTATCGCTCGGCGCAACCCGCTCCGCCCACGCCCTGAGCGTCCCCAGCCCAAACAACGCAGCCGACCCACCCACTCCATACAGCAGTTCCCGACGATTCATCCCGTAACCCCGCGCAAATTGTCCCAGCCCAACGCGACAAAGGTTATACCGTCCGCTCGATCCTGTCTCCAAGGCCCTCAACCGCGCTGCCCTACTCCCCACTCACCTTCAGCCCACCCCGCGCCTCCCACCCCGCCCGGATCTTCGCCCGCCGCCGCAGCATCGTAGCCTCTCCACCCGGCATCCCCACCACCACCTGCTCCATGTGCGTGCAAAAGTCCGCCTCCCCAAACATCCGTCGCAGCTCTCCCAGGAACGGATAAACCTTCGCAAACGTAGCCACCAGCTCGTGATGTGCCGCAAGAAACGTCATCGCGTCGATCGCTCCCGTCGTCACCAGCGAGCACGCCATCTCCCAGTAGCTCAGCACCATGCGAAACTGCGCATGATGCTCTCCGCCCGCCATCGCCTCCAGCTCCTCCAGCGTCAGCGGCGTAAACTCCTGCACAAACCACGCCCGCGCCTCTCGCAGCACGGGTTCGCGCCGCATCTCGAACAGCTTCAGGTTCAACGTCGCACTCTCATAAGGCGTCGCCATCCCGCATCCCACTCAACTCACAGCGACTTCAAAAACCGGATCAGCCCCTCGAAATACACCGCCTGGTCATCCCACATCGCCAGGTGGCTCCCATTCGGGCAATGCAGATGCTCGCCCCTGGGCATCAGCTCCGCCATCTTCTTCAGATCCGCCGGATCCATCGTGTCATGCGCCGCCCCAATCGTCAGCGAGCGCACATCGATCCTGTGCAGATCCTCCCACCGTTCCCAATCCTTGAAGTTCCCTGTCACCACAAACTCGCTCTTACCCTGCATCTCGTTATAAATATTCAAAGCGGCTGTCCGGAACGCACGCGACACCGGCTCCGGCCAGGGCTTCGTCCGACAGATGCACTGCGGATAAAGCTCCTCCATCATGATCCGCTCGTACTCCGGGTTGTCATAGTCCTCAGCCGCCTCCAGCCTCTCCAGCTCTGCCCGGGACGCCCCACTCAGCAGCCCCTTCAGATAATCGAGCCGCCCCAGGTAAGCCTGGATCCCCGCCGTCATATTCGAGATCACCAGCCCCCGCAGATGCTGCTGATACTTCAGCGCATACTCGATCGAAAGCATCCCGCCCCAGCTCTGCCCATACAGCACAAAGTCCTCAAGCCCCAGCCCCACCCGCACCTCTTCCACCTCTTCGCGATACCGCTCCCGCGTCCACAGCGCCGGATCCGTCGGCTTGTCCGAGTTCCCGCACCCAAGCTGGTCGTAGTAATACATCTCGATCCCGGCCTCAGGCAGAAATGACTCCATCGCCTCCAGGTACTGGTGCGTAAACCCCGGCCCACCATGCAGCAGCAACACCTTCAACGGACCCGAACCCATCCGCTTCGTCCACACCTTGTACTTCCCACCCATCACAGGCACCATCTGGATGCCCGCAACCCTGATCCCCGCCGGATTCAACGCGTCACTCATCCGCAAAGTATATCCACACAAAGAAACGACGCCAGGTGAAAACCTCCACCCGGCGCCATTCCCTCCGCTTTCGCTCGAAGCCTAAGCCCCGACAGCATCCCGCCACGGATCGATCACAATCTTCGTCACCGCATCCTTCTTGTCGCGCCACGTCTTGTACATCTCCGGCGTCTGCTCGATGCCGATCCGGTGCGAGATCAAAAACGAAGGATCGATCTTACCCTCCTCAATTGTCTTCAGCAGCGGAGCAAGGTATTTGTGCATGTTCGTCTGACCCATGCCCATCTTGATCCCCTTGCCAAACGCCGCCCCGAAGTTCACCTTGTCCAGCACCCCGCCATAAACACCCGGCACCGAAAGCGAACCACCCTTCCGGATCGACTGAATCGCCTGCCGCAGCACAAACGGCCGGTCCGTCTCCATCATCAACGTCTGCTTCACCTTGTCATACATCCCCACCGCCGTCGTCGAGTGCGCCTCCATCCCAACCGCATCGATGCAGCCATCCGGACCCACGCCACCCGTCAAATCGCGCAGCGCCTCAACCACCGTCACGTCGTCATCCGAGTAGTTGATCGTCGTTGCCCCGCAGTACTCCCGCGCCAGCTTCAGCCGCTCCGGGAAACGGTCGATCGCAATCACCTTGCCTGCGCCCAGCATGTATGCACTCGCAATCGCAAACAGGCCCACCGGCCCGCATCCCCAGACCGCAACCGTGTCGCCTTCGACAATGTTGCAGTTCTCCGCGCCCTGGTAGCCCGTCGGGTAGATGTCAGACAGAAACAGCACCTGCTCATCGGTCACATCGCTCTCGATCTTGATCGGCCCCACATCCGCAAACGGCACCCGAACATACTGTGCCTGCCCGCCCGCGTACCCGCCGTAGATATGCGAGTAGCCAAACAGCGCCGACCCCGTATACCCGTACATCGCCTCGGCAATATGCGCATTCGGATTGGTATTGTCGCAAAGTGACCAAAGATCCCGGCTGCAGAACTGGCAGGACCCGCAAGCAATCGTGAACGGTACCACCACCCGATCGCCACGCTTCAACTTCTTCACGTCCTTGCCAACCTCTTCGACAATCCCCATAAACTCATGCCCAAGAATGTCACCCGACTCCATCGTCGGAATATACCCATCGAAGAGGTGCAGATCGCTTCCGCAGATCGCCGTCCGCGTCACCCGAATCACGCAATCATGCGGATTCAGACACTTCGGATCCTCCACCTGGTGTACTTCCACGTTCCCCGAACCCATCCAGCAAACAGCCTTCATATCAATCTCTCCTCAAATCCCGGTTATCCAACGCGAAGCCCAATACCGCACGAAGTGCCGGCGCAAGGACGCACTTGCCGTTGCTTTTACTCAACCTGCCCGGCAGGTGCATCGCTGGTCCCCGGCGGCGTAGGATTCGTCTCCCCGTACATCCACTCCTTGATCCCGCCCGAAACGCCACGCGGTCCATGCGGCTGACCCTTCACACTCGGAATCTCACCCGTCTCCGCAAGTTCCTTGAAGTGCCGCAGATTCTCGACCACCGTCTGGTGCGGCCCACGCTTCGCGGTCGATGCCACCAGGTTCGCAAGAAAGCTCACCTTCGTATGCTGGATCAGCGTAACCACCGTCCCCCGCCCGTCCCGCCGCGCAAGAAACTGCACCTCGCCCGACTGCTCCACATCCCCGCCAGTCGACTTCCACGCAATCTTCTGACCCGGAATATCTTCGGTAATCTCTGAGTCGAACTCAATCCGCTTGCCGTCCGCGTCCTCCGGGTCGCCCATCACCCAGTGCGTCTGTCTGCCCGATGTCGGAGTCACCGAAATCACGTGCTCCTGCCACATCGGAAACAACGTCACATCACTCCACAACTCATACAACGCCTGCGGCTCCACCAGGATCGTCTGCCGCGTATGCGCGTGCTGCCAGCCATCCTTCTGCCCACTCGGAAGCGCAACGTACTCATCTCCCGCCTGCTTCGCTCCCGGAAACACACTCAGATGCTGCCGCGCCGTATTCACCGAAACTACACCCTCAGTCGTTGATGCCATTCCATCCTCCTCTTGTCTCTCAGGGGAGCCGCAGCCAACCTCCGGGCACGACCCCGCTCGCAACACCCCTATCGATGCCACCACATGCCGCGCGCGTCGCCTGACTCCCCCCAAACGCAGCAAACCCGCCGGAAACCTCCCGGCGGGTCGCTCGTCCAAGTCATTCGTCCAGCTTGCTACTGAGCCTTCTTGCTCATCCCCTGCCCCTGTAAGCCGTTTGCAAGCGTAGCCCGCGCACGCGCCGAGTTATACCCCATCGCGCGTGAAGCCTGCGGTGCACCAACCTGCTGCTGCAGAGTCACAATCAACGCGGTCGCTGGCTCATCGCCCGCGCATGAGTAGCTGTGAATCGTTGTCGCATCGAAATAAACCGCGTCGCCCGGCTCCACATGATGCGTCACCTCGCCATGCATGACGTCCAGCTTGCCGCTTAGCAGATAAAGGAACTCGGCGCCCACATGCTGGTGCGCACGCGGCTCACGCCCTTCCTTCTTCGGCAGGAACTCGGCAAAGTAAGGATCGAGCTGGCGATCCGGTACCAGGTAGCCCAGACTCTCGAAGAAGTAAGCCGGATCCGTCACGCCCGTCTGCGGAAGACGCACACGATCCTTCTGCCGGTGGACCCGGAACAGCGTTTGCGGCTCCGGATCGAAGAAATAACTCAGATCCTTCGAGAAAACCATCGCGATCCGTGCCAGGTTGCGCAGCGTCGGAACCACGCGCCCCGTCTCCAGCTGCGATAGGAAGCTCGCCGACAAACCCGTGTGCCGTCCAAGTTCCACCAGGCCCATCGACTTCTTCAAGCGAAGATATTTGATGCGTTCACCGATTCGCTTCTCGGCAATAAAGGACTCAGCCGCCTCGCCATCAATCTGGACGTGGATAGCATCACTGGGCTCAGGAAGAGGATTCATTAACCCCGTTACGTCTTGCGTTGCAAACGTTGACTTGGACATAGGTTTCATAAAGTGAATAGATGTTGATGCCCTGTGAAAAGTTTCCAGCCTTTGAGAATAGTTCTTATCCGCACCAAATTGGCTGCAATCCTCCCGAAACGAAGACACCCCAACCTCACTTTTAGGTACGAGTGCTAGCCTGAACTGGATGTTTGCCCGCCCAAACCTTCCTTCAAAGCTCGCGATCACCCGCAGCAAACTCGTCGCAGTCAGCCTGCCGACCCTCGTCTTCGCCGCCGGATGCGCCAACCCGGGGCCGCCCCGCCCACCGTCCCTCCATCTGCCCCGGCCCGCAGAAAGCCTCGTCGCCCAGCGCGTCGGCTCTCAGGTCCGCCTCTCATGGACCACATCGGCAGAGACCACCGATGGCAATACCCTCGCCGGTCCCATCTCCGCCATCATCTGCCGCCAGGACCTCGCCCCCAACCAGACGCAGTTCCCCAGCCCCTGCAATCCAGTGCAGCGCATCGCCGTCAAGCCCGGCCCAATCGATACCCGCATCGACCTCCCCTCCGCCCTGCGCACCGGCCCCGCAACCCTCCTCGGCTTCCAGGTCGAACTTCTCAACGCTCACAATCGCTCAGCAGGACCCGCTGCCACGGTCTACACTGCGGCGGGCCAGCCGCCCGCACCCGCCGGCCCCATCACCGTCAGCCCCCTGCGCAACGCCGCCCAGATCACCTGGGCCGCCGCCACTGGCGAAGCTCCCATCCAGCTCAGCCGCACCTCTGCCTCCGCAACTTCAGCCAAAATCGCTAAGCCAGGCAAGAAGTCCGGCGCCAGGCAGAGTCAGCCCAACACCACGCCGCCCCAGGCCACCCTCACCCTGCCAAAATCGCAATCGGACCCCGGAGGCATGATCGACCGCAGCATCCACGACGGCGACACCCTCACCTACACCGCCCAGCGCGTCCGCACCGTCACCTTTCCCGTTCCCGCCCAGCCACCCGCCCCCGTAATCGGCAAAGCCCCGAAACACCGCCTCCCTCCGCCCACCTCCGTCACCGTGGAGCTCCGCGGCGAGCCCTCGCCACCCGTCGCCTTCACCTTTCACGACACCATTCCCCCAGCAGCCCCAACCGGCCTCGCAGCCATCCCCAGCGGGCCCTTCGGCTCAGCTCCTTCGATCGATCTCTCCTGGGAGCCCAACTCAGAGCTCGATCTCCTCGGCTACAACCTCTACCGCGCCGAATCCGGCAGCACCTTCACCCGCCTCAACCCGGAACTCATCCCCGGCACCGGCTTTAGCGACCGCACCGCCCAGCCCGGCCACGCCTACTCCTACCGCGTCACCGCCGTCGACCAGCGCCGCAACGAGTCCGCGCCCTCCACCCCGCTCCGGCAGCAACTCAACAAATAGCCTTCAGGAATCAGCATGCGTTACGCCAAAATCGGCACCCCCACCGGAACCACCTACGCCCACGTCGAAGAACGCGACGGCACCCTCTTCGCCGCCGCACCCCGCCCCGGCCCGGAAGAAGATCCCATCCAACCCCAGCCCTTCAGGCCGGCCCCGCTCGACACCTTCAAACTCCACGCGCCCGTCCGCCCCTCGAAGATCGTCTGCGTTGGCCGCAACTACCGCGACCACGCCGCCGAGCTCGGCAACGACGTCCCCAAAGAGCCTCTGCTCTTCCTCAAGCCACCCTCCTCCCTCCTCGCGCCCGGCGGCACCATCCGCATGCCCGCGCTTTCCAAACGCATCGACTTCGAAGGCGAACTCGCCATCGTCATCGCCCGCACCCTCCGCAACCTCAGCCCCGGCGCAGACCCGCGCCCCTTCATCCGCGGCTACACCCTCGTCAACGACGTCACCGCACGCGACATCCAGAAGTCAGACGGCCAGTGGACCCGCGGCAAGGGCTGGGACACCTTCTGCCCCGCGGGCCCCATCGTCTCCGACGAGCTCGACCCCCTCACCACCCCCGTCACCCTCTCCACCCATCTCAACGGAGCCCTCTGCCAGCAAGCCTCCACCGCCGACCTCATCTTCCCCATCGCCCATCTCCTCCGCTACATCTCAGCCTGCATGACCCTCTGCCCGGGAGATCTCATCCCCACCGGCACACCCGCCGGTGTAGCCCCCTTGACCTCCGGCGACCAGGTCGAAGTCTCCATCCCCGGCCTCGGAACCCTCCGCAACACCCTCGCGCCCGAATAGCCTCAACGCCCCGTACACTGGGGAGCAATGCTCCGCACCATCCACGCCGAACGCTACGTCCTCCCCCTGCGCGAAGGCGGCTCCCTGCCCGCCATCGTCGAGGCCGACGACTCCGGCATCTAAGTCCTCAAGTTCCGCGGAGCCGGCCAGGCCCCCTCGCCCTCGTAGCCGACCTCCTCCACCGCATCTACCGCCAACTCCTGGCCTGACCAGCCTTCCTTGGCGTCCTCCGCACCGCCTTGGCCCTTGTCTTTCCCACCCAGTCCCACAAGTTGATAAACTGGACGCCAGGAGATTCACCATGCCCACGCTGTTGGAGCAACTTCGCAACGTCACCACCGTAGTCGCCGACTCGGGTGACATCAATTCCATCAAGAAATTCCAGCCGCAGGACTCGACAACAAACCCCTCGCTCATCGCCGCCGCAGCCGCGCTCCCCGAGTACCAGTCCATCGTCGATGACGTCCTCAAGACCGCACGCAAGGAAGCCGGCGCCAACGCATCCGACAAGGACGTCGCCGCCTACGCCTTCAAGACCCTCGCCGTAGCCTTCGGCCGCAAGATCCTCGACATCGTCCCCGGCCGCGTCTCGACCGAAGTCGACGCCCGCATGTCCTTCGACAAGGACAAGACCATCGAGCAGGCCCACGACATCATCGCCCAGTACGATAAGGCCGGCATCTCCCGCGACCGCGTCCTCATCAAGATCGCCTCCACCTGGGAAGGCATCAAGGCCGCCGAACAGCTCGAGACCGAAGGCATCCACTGCAATCTCACCCTCCTCTTTGGCCTTCACCAGGCCATCGCCTGCGCCGAAGCCAAGGTCACCCTCATCTCGCCCTTCGTCGGCCGCATCCTCGACTGGTACAAGAAGGACACAGGCAAGGACTACACCGCAGCCGAAGATCCCGGCGTCAAGTCCGTCACCACCATCTACAACTACTACAAGAAGTTCGACTACAAAACTGTCGTCATGGGCGCCAGTTTCCGCAACATCGGTGAGATCACCGAGCTCGCCGGCTGCGACCTCCTCACCATCGCCCCCAAACTCCTCGAAGAGCTCAACACCAAGGAAGGCGACCTGCCGCGCAAGCTCGACCCCGCCAAGTCCAAGTCGATGGACATCCAGAAGATCCCCATGGACCAGGCCACCTTCGAGAAAATGCACGCCGAGGACCGCATGGCCCACGACAAGCTCAAGGAAGGCATCGAAGGCTTCTCGAAAGCCCTCGAAGAGCTCGAACAACTCCTCGAAAAGCGCCTCGCCGAACTCCCCAGGTAATCTCGGCATCAACCAACAAGGGCGGCCCAAACGGGTCGCCCTTGTCCTTTGCACCTCTGCCTCCCTTAGAGCAGATTAGCTGTGGGTGTACAGGGAGGTTCAGATATCGACGCCGTTTT
>CAZZZP010000120.1:0-11220 GCA_964658635.1 Lichenicola sp.
CCAGTGCTCCGGCTGCGGACATACGGCCATCTCCTACAACTCGTGTCGCAACTGGCACTGCCCGAAGTGCCAGGGCAACGCCCGCATCCGCTGGCTCCAACAGCGTGAGCGCGAGCTGCTGCCGACCCGCTACGTCCACGCGGTGTTCACGATGCCGCGTGAACTGGCTCCGCTTGCGTTGCAGAACAAGCAGGTGATCTACGGCCTCCTGTTCCGGGCCAGTGCCGCGACGCTGCTCGAAGTCGCACGCGATCCTCGGCATCTGGGCGCGGAGATCGGCTTCTTCAGCGTGCTCCACACCTGGAACCAGCGGCTGCAGCATCATCCGCACGTCCACTGCGTCATCGCCGCCGGCGGCCTTGCACCGGATCATGCCAGCTGGATCTCTTCGCGCCGTAGCTTCTTCCTGCCGGTGAAGGTGCTCGGCCGTGTCTTCCGCGGCAAGTTCCTCGCAGGTCTCAAGGCTGCGTTCCGTGAAGGCAAGCTGGAGTTCCACGGTCATCTCGCATCGCTTGCCGAACCACGCCGCTTCGCCGCATGGCTCAGAGTCCTGTTCCGTCACGACTGGGTCGTCTACTCCAAGCGGCCCTTCGGAGGACCCGAGCACGCGCTGCGCTACCTCGGCGCCTACACCCATCGCGTGGGCATCGCGAATAGCAGGCTGGTCTGCTTCCCCGACGGCCAGGTCAGCTTCCGCTGGCGGGACTCCGCGCACGGCAACCGGAAGCGCATCATGAGCCTGCCGGCAGACGAGTTCCTCCGCCGCTTCCTGCTGCACCTGCTCCCACGCGGCTTCGTCCGCATCCGCAACTTCGGCTTCCTTGCCAACCGCCAACGAGCGAAGCTGCTGCCGCTCTGCTGCAGACTGCTTGGCAGTTCAGCCGATCACGCCAGAGCTGAAGACAGCACCGACGAAGCCAATCCAACCTTCACGCTTCCCAAATGCCCGCTGTGCAGCGGAACCATGCGCGTCGTCGAGCGGCTCTGCTCAGCTCAACTACTTCCTCGCTCCCCACCCCAGCAGGAGAGGTGCGCCGCATAAACGCCCACATCCAGCCTCGAACCCAAGCCATGCGACAGCATGCCCGCCCAGACTGCGCCCAAACGGCTCTGACTTCCTTCTATCGCTCCAGCACGCTCGCAAAAACCACCAAACGGAGCGAATGGAACTCAGCCCATACCCACTCTCAGCCTGCTCAGGGACTCCGCAAAGTTCCGCTACCAGGCCTCCAGACCGACTAACCCCATCTAACTCCCATAGAGCGGCGGCCCCGGAGAAAGCGGCTTCCTTCAAGTCGCTGTATCCGAACCGCCCCACCCGAGCCTGTGCCACTGTCTGTGCTCAATAATGGGCGGTTCGCATACAGCACTAAGACATCCCGGTACTAATCTGACGTCAATGTGCGCATTGGCGATTTAGCACAAAGGGAAGCGCGTGTATCAGGATTAGTGCCTGCTCTTGAAAAAGTTATTAGAGTAAGAGCAGTCGTTGTGAATCTACGCGCGAGTGCTGCTATGGGATTTGTTCTTCGGGCGCTGTGTTTATGTGCTGCCTCGCTCAGTGTCGCTCTTCAGCTCGCGGCACAGTCATCTCCGGTGAAGGGTCAAGCTGCTTCGCAGCCCGGCACTTTCTGGTCGGATCAGAAGCTTCTCGATACGGTAAATGCCGTCGCCATGGGACCGCTTCTTGTGCCAAAAGCATGGCCGAATCATGCACGTGTTGCCGTCGCACTCACCTTCGATGACGACACACAGTCGTACATGCTTCGGGACGGAACAACCGAGCCTACCCAGCTGTCAAGCGCAGACTACGGTGCGCAGACAGGAACTCCCCGGCTACTCGAGGTGCTTGAAAAACACCAGGTGCCTGCCACCTTCTTCGTCACAGGAGTGGACTCGTTAATTCATCCTGGCCTCGTTGCCTTATTGATGAAGAGTGGCCGAAACGAGATTGGCATCCATGGATGGATACACGAGTATCCACCGGGGCTGGACAGCGAAGCCGAAGAGGAGCGCTTGTTAGATAAGGCCATCGCCCGCATCAGCTTGCTCACGGGCAAAAAGCCAGAAGGCTACCGGGCACCGTCATGGGCGTTCAGCTCCCACACCATGGCTTTGATCGAGAAAAAAGGTTTCGTCTACGACTCAAGTCTTCAGTCGGCAGAGATGCCCTACCAAATCCTCGCGGCAGGCAGGAACACCGGAGTCGTGGAACTCCCGATCGATTGGACACTCACGGATAGCCCGTACCTCGGTTCTCAGGGCCATATGCCTTCTTCCGATCTTCTGTTCGAGACCTACAAGCAGGAGTTCGACGCAGCATACAAAGAAGGGACCGTGTTCATACTGACGCTCCACCCATATGCGAGCGGCCACCGAGCTCCCATGCAACATCTCGATGATCTAATTACCTACATGCAGGGGAGGCCTGGGGTGTGGTTCACTACAGCTGGTGAGCTGGTTCGATACGTTGTGACCTCTAGTCCACCAAAGAAAAGCAGCCGACCCTAAAGAACTCCTCACGATCGAGGCGCGGCGTACCGGGAAGTCGCATGCTCGCAAGCAATCCAGCAGGGTGCGCTCAAGTAACGCCAACAGGCCAATGCATTCATAGAACCCGGTTGGGCCATCCCCTCGCAAATAGATCCTGTGAAACGCCGCTCATGCCAGTCAGCGAGCCGGGTCGGCTTCAGAATTTGTCTGGGGCGGCTAACTTCCACCTATGCGACTTCTTATTACCGATCGAGCCGGAACAGCTTACTCATGCTCACGGTGTAGTCGGTGGTATCTTGCTGACATGCGATCTCACCTTTGTCTTTTTCTATGGGTGTCGCTCCATGCGCAGGCTCAGCAGGTAACCATGAGCCGCTTCTGGACCGGTGTATGGCGAGAGGACGCCGACAAGAGTTCCATTTTCGTGCCCTCCACAATGTCGATAGTGCAAGCGGCAGACATGGCGTACTTCCTGGCCGAACCCGGAGGCGGGCGCACTCGGCTGGACTGTACACACGGAGTGCCCTGCGATTTCCTTGCGGAAATGCCACTCGCAGATGGCCGTATCCCGCAATCCGGCATCGACTACAAGCTGAGCGCAAGTCATACGGAACTCAGTGTGGAGACTTGGCGCGTTGTTCCTGATGGAACACGGTTAATGGATACTGACCTTTACGTTCGATTGACCCCAGGCACTGGCTTAGCGGGTTCATGGCGCAAAGTACGCTCCATAGAAGCTCCGACGACGTACCGCATTTCCGTCCATCGAGGCCGTATGACAATCGCCATTCCAAACGGAGAGCTCCACATTGAGTTCTCCTTGCGCGAGGCGAACAGCCCGCAGGGGGCTTATGTGCCTTTTGGTCCGGCACGAGGGAACCGCTACAAGGTATTGGGCCCATCTCAACTTCTGGAACGAAGCCTTCGCCAAGGTAAGGTCGTTGCGCAGGGAGTGATCACAATCTCTCCGGACGGGCAGACCATGACCGAGGATCATACTGACGCGGGTTCGCAAGCCAATCCGCTACACATCGTGTATGACCGAAGATCGTCTGCGCAGGATTACTCCCCATAAACGCCGCTCACACCAGCCAGAAAGCCTAGCCAGCCCAAAACGGCATCCGAGGGGGTCAACTTCGGCCTGTGCAACATCTCAGGACCAATGTTCGTCAGATGTGCCCAGGACGCGCGTACTGCCGCGCCCGCTGGCGAAGTGCGGAGGCTACTCGTCCGCCAAGATTGCTGTTTCCCCAGCGATGCTGATGACGTTCTGCATGATCAGAGTCCTCCCTTGCTACCGCAGACTGCGGAAGGTCGCGCGAACGCCCTCCACGAATGCCTGTGGCTGTTCCAAAGCTGCAAAGTGGCCGCCCGCCGGTGCCTGCTTGTAGTGGACGAGTTTCTTGAAGCGCGCCTCTGCCCAGCGCTTCGAAATGCGTACCTGCTCTTTGGGGAACATGCTGATTCCGGTTGGCATGGTCGAAGGATAAAAGGGCGGTGGCCCGGACATCATGGCCGACATCGACTCCCAGTAGAGACGTGCAGAAGAAGCGCTGGTGTTCGGGAGCCAATAAAGCATGATGTCGTCCAACATCTCGTCCATTGAGAAGACCGAAGTCGGATCGCCGTTGCAGTCGGCCACGTCCTCAAAGAGCGAGTAGATCCACGCGGCTTGTCCTACGGGTGAGTCGGAAAGTGCGTACGCGACGGCCTGCGGCCGGGTGCCCTGCACCTGCGCATAGCCCGACAAACGATGCTGATAGTTCTGCGCGGAAGCCATCATGGCTTGTTCGTCCGCATCGGCGTTGGCCATCTCTTCCGGCGTCGGCTGGTACATGACGAAGTTCAGATGGATGCCGGCCAATCCTGCCGAGGCCATGTGGCCCAGCATCAGCGTAACCGCAGCACCCCAGTCCCCGCCCTGTGCCCCCCAGTTCTTACAACCAAGCCGCTCCATCAGGGTTGCCCAAGCCTTGGCGATGCGCCCGATGTCCCAGCCAGGCTCCTTGGGCTGGCCGCTGAAGCCGAAGCCAGGAAGCGAAGGGATGATGACGTCAAAGGCATCTTCCGCCGAGCCGCCGTGCATGACGGGATCGACCAGGGGCTCGATCACCTTGCGAAACTCCATAACCGAGCCGGGCCAGCCATGCGTGAGGAGAAGCGGCAACGCATGAGGTTCCTTCGAACGCACATGCAGGAAGTGAATGGGCAGGCCGTCGATTTCAGTCGTGAACTGGCCATAGCCGTTCAGCAGGGCTTCGCACCGCCTCCAGTCGTACTGCTCTGCCCAGTACTTCGTCAGTATTTCCATCGCAGCCAGCTTTGGGCCTTGGCTTGTGTCGGAGACGGTTTCCGAGGAGGGCAGCCTTGTACGAATTAGTCGCTCTCGCAGCTCGGTAAGAGCTTCTTCAGGGATGGACAGGTGAAAGGGCGTTAGGGCAGTAGACATGGGCAGCTCCTAAAACAGAGCATACCACAACATGTGACCAATGGTCACTTGATATACAAATACAACAAAGATATGGTTGACGCATGGCCGTAAGAACAACAAGTCGAGCTCCCGAGCGTCGCGAACGGCGCAAGCAGGACATCCTTGACACCGCAAGCCGGCTTTTCGTGCAGAAGGGTTACGAGAGCGTGACCTTGCGCGCCATCGCAGAGGAGTTGGGCTATGCTCATGCCGCGCTCTACCGTTACTTCCCCGACAAGTTCTCTGTCCTTGCTGAGATTTGCCGTCAGACCTTTGCGCAGCTTCAGGCGGAAGTCAGCGAGCTGCAATCGCAGCGCGGCGACAGGCAGGAAGTTCTCTTCGAGACTTCGAGGCACTTCGTCGCCTTCGCGATGAAACACCCCCACCACTTTCGGACAGTATTCATGAGTTCAGGCAATTGGGGAGAGGTGCAGTCGGGGCGGTATATTGATGCTGTAGGCCGTGAGTGCTTCGCTGCCCTGGTGCAGACATTTCAGGTAGCCTGGGCTTCTCTCCACAAGACAGATGGGCTCCTACAGGCACACACTTGGTGGGTGTCCCTGTTCGGAACCGCGCAGGTGTTTTTAGCGTCAGGCGAGGATGCAAATCTTTCAGACCGCCAATCCTTGCTGGAACTCCAAATGACAGCCCTTTGGCGAGGCCTGCAGGGAAGTACCGAATAGGTCCTGCCAAGCCTTAGTTATCGCCGCTCTGCCTCAATTCGCTCGCGTACGAATTTGAGGTTTGGTTAGGGACCCCCTTCACGGCGCGACGTCTTCCGGGGGCAGGGCGGAGCGCTCGATGGGGGACGGCCTGGCGATGGGGTGGCGGGCGGTGTGTGCTGGGAAGGTCGGTTTTTGCTCCTGCCAGATAAGAGCGTCCGGCAGGGACTACGTTCGCCAGGGCCCATCGATCGCAGTGAGGCTCGCGATCCATGGGGGACGCGGGATGGGGTTAGCGGGCGGCTTGTTCCGCGGCTACCGCGGAGCCGAGGATACGGGTTTCGGCGTTGTCTTCGACGATCTCGATGGTGTAGCCCTGGAGGGGGCTCATCTTGACCATCTGGTGGACGTACTCCTTGAGCAGACCGAGGTCGACGAAGCGTGCGTTGAAGCCGGTGATGAGGAATTTTCCTGCGCCGTCCTGGTGGATGCAGGTGGCGATGCCGGCGGCGAGGGCTTTGTGCCAGAGGTGGACGAAGTCTTTGCAGCGTGCGGTGTCTTTCGATTGGCCGCCCTGGCGTGCGGTGGCGAAGATCTCTTCGGGCTCCATGTCGAGGAAGCGGAGGCGCATGGCGCGGTGGCCCATGATGCCCTCGATATGTCCGCGTCCGCCGCAGCCGCAGAATTTTTCCTTATCGTCGAGCGAGACGGTGGAGTGACCGCCCTCGAAGACTCCTTCGGCGAAGGGGTAGCGGCCGTAGCCGATGCCTACGCCTAGGGTCCAGACGCGGATGAGGTGGTCGAGCTTGCCGGTGGATGCGGCGAGGCCTGCGGCGACCGCGTCGGCGTCATTGAGGACGTGGACGTAGGTGTGGAGGCCGGAGGCTTTGAGCTCGGTGCCGAGGAGCTCGGCGATGCGTGCGCCCTTGAGCTGGGGGATGTTGGGGGAGTCTTCTACGACGCCATGCTTGACGATGCCGGGGAGGGAGACGCCTACTGCGGCGATGTTGGCGGAGGCTGGGCTGTCGCCGACGACGGCCAAGACCTGTTCGCAGATGGTGCGGACGAGGGCCTCGGTGTGGAGCTCGACGAGTGCGGCTTCGTTGTCATCTTCTATATCGGGGAACGAGCGGATGGGCCCGTCGATCCGGTGGTCGTCGACGAGAGCGACGCTTACGCGGTGAGAGAGAACAACGCCGATGGTCTTCGCCATGTGATTTTCGCCTGTCTCGGACAATGAGAAATGGAATGCCGGCAACTGCGAGGGTTGCGGGCTTTCAAGAGTTTAAAAGCAGGTTTGAATGGGTTGGTGTCTATTCAAACTTACTGACGCGGTTCAAACCATTGAACGCCGCAACTTTATAACATTCCGCGAGAGTTGGATAGTTGAAGACGGTTTCGACGAAGTAATCGAGCTTTCCGCCGAGTGCCATGACGGCCTGGCCGATGTGTACGAGCTCGCTGGCGCCCTCTCCGATGATGTGGACGCCGAGCAGGGCGTGGGTGACGCGGTGGAAGATGAGCTTGAGCCGTCCGGTGGTGTCTCCGCGGATCTGGCCGCGTGCGATCTCGCGGTAGTAGGCTACGCCGACTTCATAGGGGACGTCTTCTTCGGTGAGCTGTTCTTCGGTTTTTCCGAGGAAGGAGATTTCCGGAATGGTCCAAATCCCATAAGGGTAAAAGCTGGGATTGGAGATGACGGTTTCGTCTCCGAAGGCGCGTGCGGAGGCGATGCGGCCCTGCTCCATGGAGACCGAGGCGAGGGAGGGGAAGCCGATGACGTCGCCCACGGCGTAGATGTGGGGGACCTTGGTGGCGAAGTCCTTGTCGACGGGGATGCGACCGCGGGAGTCGGATTCGATGCCGACGGCGGAGAGGTTGAGCTCGTCCACATTGCCCTGGCGGCCGACGGCGTAGAGGAGTGCGTCGCCCTGGAGCTTCTTTTTGGATTCGAGGTTGGCGACGACAGTGCCGTCGGGCATCTCCTCCACGGATTCGACTTCCTCGTTGAGGCGCATGGTGACGCGGGAGTCGCGGAGGTGATAGCTGAGGGCTTCGACGATCTCCTGGTCGGCGAACTCGAGCAGACGCGGGCGGCGCTCGATGAGGGTGACGCGGACGCCGAGGGCGGAGAACATGCAGGTGTACTCGACGCCGATGACGCCTCCACCGACGACGATCATGGTCTTGGGAAGGTTGACGAGGTCGAGGACGAGGTCGGAGTTGATGATGGAGCGGCCGTTGATGGGGACTTTGGCGCTTGCGGCGGGCTTGGTGCCAGTGGCGATGAGGATGTTTTTGGCTTCGTAGATGGACTCGCCGCGCGAGTTGGTGACCTTGACGTGGTTGGCGTCGACGAAGCTTGCGGTCCCGATGAGCATCTCGATGTTATTGCGCTGGAGCTGGGCTTCGGTGACGTCGATTTCTGTCTTGATGACGTGCTGAACGCGGAAGGCCAGGTCGGCCATGGTGATGCGTTCCTTGACCCGGTAGTTCATCCCGTAGATGGACTTGTAGTTATAGCCGGAGAGGTGGAGGACGGCCTCGCGCATGGTTTTGGAGGGGATGGTGCCGGTGTTGATACAGGCTCCGCCGACGACCTCGCGCATCTCGATGAGGCCTACCTTTTTCCCGAGCTTGGAGGCGTAGATGGCGGCGCGCTGGCCTGCCGGTCCGGAGCCGATGACGAGGAGATCGTAGACACTGCTCATGCGCGTGAGGTTTTCTTCCGTGCCGCGGGTTTACTCCATCTCGTCTTACGGGGACGGGCGGAGGCGAAGGACGCATGCCGCTGCTGCCTTGAAGCTACCACAATTTACGAGGCCACCCTACACTGACGAGGTGCTTCGCTATGCCATTTCACCGGGTGCGGTCCGTGACGCTGTGGATGTGCGCGCGGACGAATTGGTGTCTCGTGCGGGAGAGCTGGCGCGCGGCGGAGTGGACTTTATCCTGCTGCGGGAGAAGACGTTGCGGGATGAGGAGATGGTGGGGCTGACGCGGCGGGTGGTGGCCGAGTGCGCCGGGACGGCTGCGCGGGTGGTGGTGCGGGGGAGTGTGGCGCAGGGGGTGCACCTGGGTGGTGGTTCAGGCGTGGGCCTGGTTGGAGGGGTGCGGGAGGGGATTCCCGGGACCTGGGTGAGTGTCTCGTGCCATGGGGTGGAAGAGGTGGAGCGGGCTCGCCTGGAGGGTGCGGATGCGGTGCTGTTTGCTCCGGTGTTTGGGAAGGTGTTGGATGGCGTGGAGGTGGTGGGCGGGGTGGGGCTCGAACGGCTGCGGGAGGCTTGTGTGGCGGCGGGGCCGATGGCCGTGTTTGCGCTGGGCGGGGTAGATGCGGGGAATGCGGCGGCTTGTGTGGAGGCGGGTGCGGCGGGAGTGGCGGGAATTCGAATGTTCTTTGCAGATGGTGTGAGAGTTGACCTGCGGGGGGCGCGGTCATAGGCTGGAACTGTGCTGATTACGCCGTTGGACCTGCAGAACGAGCCGTTAGAGTTTCGCGAAGAGATTCGGGAAGGTGCGATCGACTATGCACCGGACACGCGCCAGTTGGGGGCTTTACCGGTGGTTGGAAAGGCTGACCTGATTGTGGAGCATCGCGGGCCGCAGGAGCAGGTAGAGGATATCCGGGTACGGGCGACGTACAAGGGCGAGTTTGAGGTGCTTTGTGCGCGTTGCGTGGAGCCGGTGGAGGTTCCGCTGTCGGGTGAGTTCGACCTGCTGTTTCGGCCCGAGAATGCGGATGCCGAGGCGGGTGAGCGTGCGATTACCGAGGACGAGACCGAAATAGGGTATTATGGCAAGAGCGGTCTGGAGCTTGAGGACGTTGTGCGGGAGCAGGTGTTACTTACCCTGCCTGGGCGGACGTTGTGCGGGCCGGATTGTAAGGGTCTTTGTGCCCACTGCGGGCAGAATCTGAATGTTGGGACTTGTGGATGTGCAGCGAGCGCGGGGTCGAAGGATCCGCGTTGGAGCGCGTTGCAGGGTCTGGCGTTGAAGCAGTAGGGCGGGATCTTGCAGCGAAGAGTTTAGAGATTGAAGGGGATTCACTATGCCTAATCCGAAACGGCGCCATTCCAAGCAGCGGACTGCGAAGCGCCGCAGCCATGATTTTCTTACACCTGTTAATAGTGGCGCGTGCCCGAAGTGCGGAGAGCGCAAGCTTTCGCATCGTGCGTGCCCGAAGTGCGGCGAGTACAAGGGCCGCGCTGTGATTGCTACGACCGCTTCTGCGAGCTAGTCCGCTAGCCAGTTGATTTTCAGGGCAGAACCTTACCAGGAACGCGGTCGGAGCTGATGTCAGTCGAGATTGTGGTCGATGCGATGGGATCGGACCGGGCTCCCGAATCTGAGATTCGAGGAGCCATACTGGCTTCCCGGACCCTGGATGTAAAGGTAACGCTGGTTGGACCTGAGGAGACGATTCGCCCGGCGCTTGAGTCTGCGCTGCGGGCGGCTTCGCGTGTTCGCTGGTTTGAGCAGCTGTCTGAGCGGATTTCGGTAGTCCATGCGAGTGAGTGGATCACGATGACCGATAAGGCCGCGCAGGCGGTTCGGTCGAAGCGGGATTCGAGCATGCGCGTGGGGCTGAAGCGTGTCCGCGAAGGCGTGGCGCAGGGGTTCTTCACGGCGGGTAATACCGGGGCTGCGATGGCTACGGCGAAGATGGTGCTGGGCGGGCTGGCGGGGGTGGACCGGCCGGCGCTGGCTACCTTCTTTCCGACTTCAACGGGGACGCCGACGCTGCTGCTGGATGTCGGTGCGAATGTGGATTCGGACCCGGAGAACCTGCTGCAGTTTGCGGTGATGGGTTCGATGTATTCGAAGAAGGTGCTGGGGATCCGGCATCCGCGGGTGGGGCTGCTGTCGATCGGCGAGGAAGATTCGAAGGGCAACAACCTGACGCGGGACACGCTGCCCATGATGCGCGCGCTCGAATCGATCAATTTTATTGGGAACGTCGAGGGCCGCGACCTGTTCAATGGGGCCGCGGACGTTGTGGTTTGCGATGGATTTGTGGGAAATGTGGCGCTGAAGACGAGCGAGGGCGTGGCGAAGCTGGTGAATGTTTCGCTGCGGGAGTCGTTGAAGTCTACGGTGACGTCGCAGGTGGGGGCGCTGCTTTCGCGGGCTGCGTTTGCGGATTTCAAGAAGCGGCTGGATTACTCGGAGTATGGCGGGGCGCCGATGCTGGGGGTGCGCGGGGTGTGCATCGTGGGTCACGGGTCTTCGAACGACAAGGCGGTGATGAACGGGATTCGCGTGGCGGCGGAGTTTGCCGAAGCAAACGTGAATGCCGGGATCGAAGCGGCGCTGGTGCGGGCTTAGCTGATCAGGTTCAGCTTGTTTGGCGCTGGATTCGCCTGTTTCGCGGGTTGCGGGGCTAGACTGGCTGGATGAGCGAGCTTTGGACGCTGGACCGGATGAAATCGCAGGCAGGCAAGCGCATTCTGATTACGGGTGCGAATAGCGGGGTGGGGTACTCGGCCGCGGTGGAGTTGGCGCGTCACGGGGCGGTGGTGGTGTTGGCTTGCCGGGACCGTGCACGGGGTTCGGCGTCGGTTGAGAAGCTGCGGGTGGAGGCTGCGGGGCCGGAGT
>CAZZZP010000121.1:0-11036 GCA_964658635.1 Lichenicola sp.
GGGGAGCAACAGATAGGCTCACTCTACGAATACCGCGCCAGTCCTCGACCCTACCCACGTCGTACGCCAGCCTGATTTCGCAGCTCTCAACCCTCACGAACATGTACACCACGGCGAAGAGCCAGTACAACACGACCGTCGCCAGCCTCAAGAACTTCTCCATCAAAACGGTCTGGAAGACGGAACTCAACCAGCTCAAGAACGTGAACGTCGCCAACACCTTCGGTGAGACAAACGGCCTCACCGTCGCCCTCAACTCCGACTCGGCCACGACCGCGAACTCGGCTTGGAAAAACGGCAACGTCTCCCTGTCCACGGACACCACCAGCCTGCTCAGCGGGCAGTCGGTTGGATCGTCCACCCAGCTCTCCCAGCTCGCGATGATCGAGGCGTCCGATGCAGCCTCACCCGACTGTCTCAATGCAGTCGGTTCCTATCGGGCAGCGAGGGCGGCAAGCAGCACCGCTGAGCAGAATTTGCAGCAACAGCAACTCGACGGCAGCGACGACACGAACAGTGAGGTGCAGCAACTCAACCTACTCAACGCTGGGCAGGTTCAGCAGATGAACGATCAGCAGGCCCAGGGATCGCTCCATACCTGCATTGCCACCCAACTCGCCATCCAAAACATGCAGCAACGGAACGCCGCTGCACGCGACCTCAACACCGCCGCGTACATTCGGCAGCAGAATCTGACTGCTCCGAAGCACCCCGAGAACCAGGGCGATACGTGGAATAACTACCTTCCATAACCATCTCTGCGGGGCATGTCGAAGCCTTAACCGTCGAGGAGGAAACACCGGATGCTCAAAGCTATCAACACCAAACTTCTAATCGCGATCCTTGCAGCACTTGCCGTTATCGGTGGGTTGTTGGTCAGGCAGAACGGCATCCGTAAGGAGCAGGCAGCGGCGGCAGCACGCACCGCTGCCGTCCTTGAACAACAGCAGCGCCAGGCTGCAGCGGATCAGAAATATCGCGAGGACGAAGCGAAGAAGGTGGACACAATCCGCCGTTCCAAGAGCAAGATGCCTGCGAATGAGCAGAAGACCTGGAACAACTACATTCCGTAGCTGTTTACAACCACCACGACGCCAAGATTCTGAGGACTTCCGATGGCACTACTAGCGATGTTTCAAGCCCCAGCTCAGGGTGTGAATTGGCTCTCCGTCTTTGCGCAGAACCTCACAAACCTTACTACCCAAAATGGTGGCGTGCTCACGAGTGTCGGCATGTCTCTGCTCAGCTTCGTCGCGATCATGATGCTGGTCCAGATGGTCATTTCAATCAATACGGCCAACTGGACCATCAGCTTTCGTCCGCAGAGTGTGGACGCCGGAACTGTCATGCGTTTCCTGCTTAGGCTCGGCTTCTGCGCTTTGTTGGAGCACTTCTGGGTAAATCCGTTCCCAGGTGCAAGCTTCGGCTTCAACCACCTGTTCAGCTACCTTGCAGAGGCGCTGGCACAGGTTTTAGACCAAACCTCTCTCAACACCCTCACCAGCCTTCTGCGCGAGGCCTCAACAAAGATGGACACCCCCTCGCTTACAGCTCCGCTTGAGCTTCTTTGCTACATGGTGGTGCAAGCAATCTTGGGTGTGTCGTCGGCCATTCTCTTTCTTATAAACATCAGCTCCTTCATTCTGTACGGCGTGTCGGCTCTGTTCGGACCAGTGTTCATTCCGCTCTATCTGACGAACTCTTTCCGCTCGAAGTTCTTCCAGTACATCGATGTGCTGATTGGTTTCGCGATGATTCGAGCCGTCGCTGCAGCTTTTCTTTTCGTGTGGGCCGGTTTCCTCACCACATTCCTGCAGCAGACATTCAACGGGGACTACTCCATCGCAATGTGGCTCGCCAATCTCGTGCCTGTGATCACGATGTTCGTCGCCTTTATCTTCAACATGCTTTTCATTCCGAGCCTGACTCAGGCGATCTTCGGCGGGGCTGCCGGGATGGCTGGCCGTGCTGAATCCGTTGGCTCTCAACTGATAGCTCTTGTAGGGGTGTAGCTATGTTTCGACCACCGTTCTATGACGAACACCCGGTACTCATCCACCCAGCCGCTCCCAGAAAGCTGCTGCGCATCTTCCGGTGGATTCTTCTGGTGGCTGTCATCGTCGCAATCGTCCGCGTTCTTTTCCACCACAGCGCTCAACCCGAAAGGAACTCACATGGCAACTCAAATCGCCCCGCTCACCGACGCAGCATGGACGCCCCAGCAAGCGATGCTCACTGACCAGATTGCGAATGAGGTCTATGCCTCTCACTATGCCGAGCGGAAGACGAGCCGGTTGGTGATCGGGGCGCTTTCCATCACCCTGCTTGGATCGTTTGCGACGATTGCTTCTCTGTCGAAGAAACCGCTGGTGAACCGCTACGTACGCATCGACGAGATGGGCCGGGCGCAGGCTATCCAGTACAGCGATCTCCAATACAGCCCGCGCGAGGGTGAGGTGCGCACCTACCTTACCGACTGGGCCAATTACCGGTTCACGCTCAACAAGGAAACCGTCGCGAAGAAGTACCCGCTCAACTACTACTTTCTCTCGCAGCCGCTTGCAGCCCAGGGCATGGCCGACGACAACACCAATCACAAAATCTCGGAGGTAATGTCCGGGCAGACGGAGCAGAGCGAGGTGGAAGTCAAGAACGTCACCATCACAGCCATGAGCGAGGAGACGGTCCAGAACGTGACGTTGGCCAAGGGAACCGCCCTCATCAATCTCGACAAGCTCTACTCGTCGCGTACCTCCCAGGCACCGCGCACCGAGCATTGGATGCTCTCGGTGACCTACTACATCAACCCGGCCCAGGTGAACCAGCAGTCGCAGCGCTTTCCCCAGTTCGAGACGATCAATCCGCTCGGGCTCACCATTACGGAGTTCCATGAGAGCCGCATCGGGTTCGATGGCGGTGCGGCGAAGCCGGCAGAACCGGCCTTCGCTCCGGGTGTCGCAGGGAAGCCCTTCATTCCCGGTGTCGGCTCGGGGGTTCAGGATGCGCCGCCTGTAGCTGGACAGACCGGAGGCCAGCAGTGAGCTACGACCTCATTCTGCCGTACTTTCCAAAAGAGATTCAGGCGCTTCTTTTAGACCCAACCATCTCCGACCTGATGGTGAACGGAACCAGGGGCGTCTTTGCCGACCGTGCGGGAAAGGTCGAGAAGATCGAACTCTCCGACCCTTACACCAACGAACGCCTCACCGCCGCAATCGAGAGGGTGGCGCGAGTGCTTGGACAGGATCTGACGAGTCAAAACCCGATCCTTAACACCCGGCTGCCAGATGGTTCGCGTGTTGCGGTGGTAGGTCCGCCAGCGTCGAAGGATGGGCCTTCGCTCACCATCCGCAAGTTCAACCAGTGGTTCACCAGCGATCAGCTTGTGGCGTCGGGCAGTCTGCCGGAAAAGGTTCGTGACTTCGTGGTTGGCCTTGTTATGCAGCGGAAGAACGGCATCATCGCGGGCGGAACTGGGAGTGGCAAGACCACCCTGATGAAGGCGCTGCTGGACCACATTCCAATGACCGAGCGTCTCTGTGTGATTGAGCACCCGACCGAGCTGCGGATATCTCACCCGAATGCGGTTCAGTGGGAGGCGGTCGATGCGATTCCGGGCCAGGTTGCCGTGACCCCGAGTGAGCTGCTGGCTGCAGCTTTGCGTCACCGGCCCGACCGGATCATCATGGGCGAGATTCGTAACGAGTGCGGCTACGACCTGTTGCAAGCCATGAACACGGGCCATGGAGGAACGCTCTCCACCATCCACGCGAGCAGTGCTCTTGACGCACTCGGCAGGCTTGCCAACCTTGCCCTGAGTGCGAGGCCCAACCTCAATCATTCCTTCATGCGCTCTGAGACGGCTTCAGCCATCGCTTTCGCCCTGTACTGCGAGCGAGCACCCGATGGAAAGCGCCGGGTCCGCGAACTGATTCATGTTCGGGGTTACGACCAGAACACCCAGACGTATGACCACGACGTGATCTATTCCGCGTCCGATTCCAGCCACGCAGCCTAACCAGTTTGTAGAGGAGAACCGCCCCATGCCATTGCTCAGCATCCAGGCTTCGAAGAAGGTAGAGACCACCGTAAGACTTGAAGAGTCAACCGCGAAACGGGTTGACCAGTACGCACATTTCGCGAAGGCATCCGCTGACGATGTGGTGAACCAGGCCCTTGAGTATGTGTTTACCAAGGATAAGGACTTCCAGCAATACCTCACGCAGCATCAGGGCGGCGAGACTCCTGCCGCCCTTCGCATCAAGAAGCCCGCCGCAACCACCGCCAGCAAGAACAATGGCGCTGGCAATGGTGCGACGAACGGTGCGAGTCCTCACGCTGTGGGCTCCAAGTAGCCCGCAGCAATCGCACTCGCAGGAACAGCAACCGCAGCCTCTACCCACCCTAAAAACCGAAATGTGCTGCGCACATGGGGAAGGATGACACTTCATCCCTTCCAGGGTGGTGTAGAGCATCGGAAAAGTTACCGCCGAGCAACCCTCATCAGAACAACAACTTAGCGTCAAGCAGGTTCCTATAGGACCCCGCACGGTTCCTATAGGAACCCTTCACATTGAGAGGCAGCATGAGCGAAACCGCAGTTGATTTGGGCCAGGCTATCGGGAAGGGAATCCGACGTTCCCGAGGTCGAGCTGGCCGAGTAATTTCGCTCACGGTCAAGCTCACCCGAGCGGAACGTGAACACGTTGAGGAGCTTGCGTTGGCTAAAAATCAGGCCGCAGGCGAGTGGGCGCGGGAGCAGCTCTTAGCAGTGGCAAACAGACCCAAAGACAATATTTTGCTTACGGAACTCATTGGCCTTCGCATGTTTCTGGTGAATCTTCTGAGACCAATTGCGCTTGGAGAGGACTACACCGACGAGCAGTTCCGCGCCCTGCTTGACCACGTTCGCGCAGAGAAACGAAGCGTCGCCAGTCAGGTGACGGAACAGTACCGCCATGATCAAAAGGAGCAGTAAATGCCGCATAACGCATCGGGCCGTAAAGAGACACTGGTGTTCCCGCCGCACGTTCCGATCTATTCTTATTTCGCCCTTGGTCTCGCTTTGCTTCTCACGTTGTTGTTCGGCTGGGAGCACCTGCGATTTGGCACGACGCCGCTCGAAAAAGCCTACAGCGGAGCCTATCTGCGCAGCTCCGCAGGAGCACTTTTCAAGGCGCACGGGAACTACCAGCTCGTCTATCTTGGAGGCCCGAAGGTGCAGCCGCGACGAGCGTTGCCGGTCGATTTCGAAGACGGCGAGACAGTATTCCCGGACGGTCACCGCCTGCCGGTCCAGCTCTCCGCTCTCCCACTTTCTCAGGGATACCGGGGCTTCTACACCGGTAAGGCAGAGACGTTTACCGACGTGGCAATGAGCCGCTGGCTTCGCGGCGCGATCTTCGAGGGGGACACTTTCATAGGTTCTTATGCGGTGAGTTTGGGATGGGCGGCACTCTCGCTCGTGGCCCTGCTCGCCCTGAGCATTCCAGCGGATATGAAGCGGTTCCGCCAGATGAAATACGGTCGCCTCTTACGCGGACCCGTCCTCATGAAGCCCGAAGAGTTCGTGCGCAAGCAGAAGGGCGACGGCATCGGGTTCAACTCCGTTGACATGGAGGAAAAGATTCGGATTCCGGCCCGGAAAGAAGCGCAGCACTTCCTCATGATGGGCGATACCGGCGTGGGTAAAACTCAGCTGATTACCCAGCTCCTTATGCAGGTAGCGGAGCGCGGAGACTCTGCGGTGGTCTACGATCCAGCGACCGAATACGTCCAGAAATTCTTCGACGCGGAGCGCGGCGACATCATTCTGAACCCCTTGGACGCTCGCTGCCCTTACTGGGGTCCAGCCCAGGAGATTGAGTCCAACGCCGAGGCGGACGCCGTTGCTTCCTCTCTGTATCAGCCGACGGGCGAGGGCAAAGACGAGTTCTTTCATCAGACGCCAGCGCAGATCTTCGCCCACCTTCTGAAATACGGACCAACCCCTCATCAGCTTGCAGACTGGCTCGCCAGCGATGACGAGCTGCTCGCAAAGGTGGAAGGAACGGAGATGGCGTTCTACATCGACCGGAACGCCGGACCGCAACGGGCTGGGGTACTTTCCTCACTTGGAATTGTGGCGAAGTCATTCCGGCTTCTGCCAACAAAGAAGCAGGCGAACGGGGAGTGGAATGCCCGCTCCTGGTCGAAGACCCGCAAGGGTTGGGTGTTCATCACGTCACGTCCGACCGAGCGCAACACGCTCCGTCCGCTGCACTCCCTTTGGATTGACTTGCTGGTGATGCGGCTGATGAATGAGCCTGCCCCGAACCAACGGAAAGTCTGGTTTGTGATCGACGAGCTGGCAAGTCTGCAGCGACTCCCACAGCTTCATACCGCCCTCACCGAGGCACGGAAATCGAAGAACCCGATGGTGCTTGGCTTCCAGGGAAGGGCACAGCTCCAAGCGATCTACGGCGACAAGCTGGCCGAGGTAATGGTGTCCCAACCGGCCACCAAGCTCTTCATGAAGACGGCGGAACCCAACGCAGCGCAGTGGATCTCCAAAGCCATCGGCTACGTCGAGATTGAGCGCGTCAAGGAGACGAAACACGACGGGGCGAAGCAAGGCCGGAACTACTCCCTTGACCGCCAGATCGAGCCGCTCGTCATGGAGTCCCAGATTGCCGGACTGGACGATCTACACGCCTACCTGAAGCACGGAAACAACGTCGCGCAGTTCAACTTCAACTACATCAGCCTGCCGAAAGTGAGCCCCGGTTTTGTCAGTCGCACCGGCGCGGAAGGAGAACTAAGTTTCGACCCCGACACGCTGAAACCGCGCCCTCCAAAGCCGGGAGCCGCCTCCAAACAGGCAGGTGCGGCGGCGGCACCAGCGACCACATCTGCTGGGTCCGAAGCGCCTCCTGAGAAAGCTGAGATCGTGGAGACGGAAGTCGCCGAGACGGTCGCACCAGCCGCAGGCGGGGAGGTTGGCACAGAGGCTACCGAGCACCGCAAAAGCCGGAAGTCTCGCAAGAAGTCGCAGAAGCAGGAGGCCCAGCCGGAGCCGGAAACGGAAGCAGAAATCCTTCAGGAAGAGTGTCTTTCGAGGGAGCTGGATCGTCCGAAAGCCGGACCGGAAAAGCCGTCAAATCAGCAACAATTCATTCAGATGTAGAGGGACGACCCCGCTCAAATGCTCACAATTTCATCTGCGCTCAACGCCGGACAAGCCGCCACGTACCACAAGCTCGACTACGCTTCCTCGACCCAGAGCTATTACCAGCAGGGCGAGGAAGTGAGGGGCGAATGGAGAGGTGAGCTGGCAGCTTCGCTTGGTCTTTCGGGTGAGGTCAGCTCGCTTGCCTTCAACCGGCTTGTCGAAGGGCAGCATCCGGAAACCGGTGAGCAGTTGGTAAGACACAGGGACGCCCAGGAGTACAAGAACCCAGACGGTTCGACTACGAAAGCGGTCGAGCACCGGGCCGGATGGGATGCCCAGTTCGCCCCTTCGAAGTCGGTTTCCCTGACCGCCCTGGTGGGCGGGGACGAGCGAGTTCGAGAGGCCCACCACGAGGCCGTTGGCGTTGCGCTTGCCGAGCTGGAGCGGTTTACCCAGGCGCGGATCGGCGGCAACAATCCCGCCGAGACGACCGGGAAGTTCGTCGCCGCTACCTTCGAACATGACACAGCCCGACCGGTAGACGGGTACGCCGCCCCACAGCTCCACACCCACGCCGTTATCTTCAACATGACCGAGCGTGCGGACGGATCGACGCGAGCTTTGCAGGAGAAGGCTTTCTTTGAAAGCCAGAACTATGTGACGGCCGTCTATCAGGCCGAACTCTTCCAAGGGCTCAAGAATCTTGGCTACGAAATGGAGGCAGGGAAGAGCGGCGCACCCGAGATCAAGGGCTACTCTGCCGAGTACCTGGAGGCGTCCAGCCCCCGGTCCGCCCAGATCAGGGAGCACATGGAAAAGGCCGGCTTCACCGGGCCGGGAGCCGCTCAGATTGCCGCTCATGCCACCCGTGAAGCCAAGCAGGAGTTGACCTCTGCCCAGGTACTCGCCGCGCACCGTGATCTTGCGGCCACGTTCGGCAACCAGCACGAAACTGTCATCAGCGCGGCCCGGAGCCGCACCAGGGAGAATGCCGTCACCCCGGAGCAGTCCAACCAGGCGAGGGAGGCCGTCACATACGCGAAAGCCCACGCCTTCGAGCGCGAGGCCGTTGCCGACGAGCGGGTCATTTTGCGGGATGCGCTTCGCCGGGGAATGGGCGACGTAACCGCCGCCGAGGTTCGAGCAGAGTTCCAGACCAGGCAGACAGCCGGTGAGTTCCGCTCTGTCGAGGCACCCAAGTACGCGTCCGCTGGCCGTTTCACCACACCCGAAACCATCGCTCAGGAACGGGCGAACATCAACCATGTACTCCAAGGAAAGAACACTGTTTCTTCCATCACAACCGCAGCGATGGCCGGGGAGCAGGCGAACGCTCGGGGCTTTCTTAACGACTCACAACGGCGCGTCGTAGAGGACATTCTGACGACGCGGGACCGGGTTCATGGCTTGCAGGGTTTGGCTGGAACAGGGAAGACCACTACCCTCGAAACCATCCGTGAAAGCGCGGAAAAGAGCGGGTACAAGGTAGAAGGTTTCGCGCCCACGTCGAAGGCCAGCGGCCAGCTCCGCAACGCGGGAATCGAGGCCAACACGCTGCAAAGTTTCCTTCAGCGTAAAACGGCAACGGACCCGGACGCGCGGCATCTTTACCTACTGGACGAATCGAGTCTGGCCAGTTCGAAACAGATGCGGCAGTTCCTCGACAAGGTAGGACCGAACGATCACATCGTCGTCATTGGAGACATACGCCAGCACCAAGGCGTAGAGGCAGGCCGCCCTTTCCAGCAGATGCAGGACGCTGGAATGCGAACCTCGCAGCTTGACCAGATCGTGCGGCAGAAGGACCCCGAGCTGTTGCGGGCTGTCGAACATCTCGCACGGAATGAGACCGAACGCGGCGTCGCATTGCTTCGCGAGCAAGGCCGGGTCACAGAGATTCCAAACGGACCGGAACGCATCCAGGCCATAGCCCGCGACTACGCCAGCAAGCCGGAAAGCACCATCATCGTCTCCCCGGATAACAAAAGCCGTCAGATGTTGAACGAGGCGGTGCGCGTGGAACTGAAGGAGAAAGGCGTCCTTTCTGGCAACGCAGAGACGTTCCGCACTCTTACGAATCGTAACGATATGACCGGCGCGGAGCGCACCTGGGCCGCTCGCTACGAAGTCGGAAACATTCTCCAGTACACCACCGGCAGCAAGGCCGAGGGCATCGCCAGAGATAGCTTCGCTACTGTCCGCAGCATTGATACCGCTGCGAATCGGATCACGGTGGAGCTGGAGAACGGGAAGATCGTTAGCTACGATCCGAAGCGTCTGCGAGGCGTCAACGCCTACCGGGAAAGCACCCGGGAATTTGCCGCAGGCGATCGGATTCAATTCACCACGAACGACAAAAAGCTCGACATTCGGAACCGCGACCTTGCGACAGTTGTATCCGCTGCGCCGGGCCAGATGACCGTCCGGATGGACGGCAAAGGCGAGCGCACCGTCACCTTCGATCCTTCCAAGCTGCGGCAGTTCGACCACGGCTACGCCGTGACGTCTCACAGCTCGCAGGGATTGACCCAGGACCGGGTTCTTGCAAACTTCGACACCGGCACCGCCCGCTCGCTGGTGAATACCAGGCTCGCTTATGTGGCTGTCTCGCGTGCTTCGCAGGACGCCCGAATTTATACAAACGACGCCGACTCTCTGGGCAAGCGGCTTTCCGTCGATGTTTCGAAGACCGCAGCCATCGATAATTCACGTGACGAGGCAAAGAGTGAGTTGCGCCAGGCCGTGGAAGGATTTCGAGCGGGGAAAACGGACGCATCTATAGATAAGCTCAGAAGCCAAGGGAAGGTCCACCAGCACGCCAGGCCCTCGGAACGGATCTCCGCAGTCGCAAAAGAGTATGCCGCTACGCGAGACAGAACCGTTGTCCTCTCAGAAAAGCAATCGGATCGAGCGGCCATCACTGCCCAGGTTCGAGCCGAGCTGCAGCAGGCGGGCCGACTCGCGCCGAACAAGGAAGTTTGGACTGTATTACAGGAGCAGCATTTCAGGCAGGAAGGCAGAGCGGCGGATTACAAGCCCGGCGACGTGATCCAGTACGGCAAGGGAAGTCCAAAGCACGGTCTGCTCCCGAAGACTGAGGCTACCGTTGAAGCGGTAGACTCCCGCCGCAACCTCATCGTCGTCAGGACCGGCCAGGATGATCTTGTTACCTACAGCCCCTCTCGCTTGAAGACCGCGACCAACAATTCCAAGGTCTACCGCCCGGAGCAGCAGCCCATCTCTCAAGGCGACCGAATCCGCATCACTCGGAATGACAAAGAGTTGAACGTCCGGGCAGGGGATTTTGCAACCGTCACCCGGATCGACGACAGGGGCAGCCTGAGAGTTCGGCTGGACAGCGGCAAGGAGATCAAATTGACAGCCAGGCAAGCCCGGCACATCGAACACGGCTACGCCATCGAAAGCGGACGCCGCGTTTCAGCAGAACGGTTCATCGTGACTGGGGACACCCCCGAAGCCAAGACCCTGAAGAGCATTCCTGCGAACGCCCGGGATGTGTCCATTCACACGACAGCCCCCGCGGCTCAGCAACAGAAGGCACCCGAACGGGAGAAGACGCCCCAGCAGGAACAGGGTCAAAAGCCCCCACAACGAGAGATTCAGCGTGGCTACGGTATCGGTCTCAGCCTATAAGGGGTCCTTACACCAAACGTCAAAAATCGTACGCTAGCGAGTTGATGCAGAACGGGCAAACTGGCGTGAGCCGCGTTTACCGGGATCTATGTTGTGGGGAGTGGCGGCCCAAACCAAGTCGATGAGTGCGTTGGCCTGTAGTCGTCAAGCGAGAACGCCCTTGCAATCAATGACGACAAGTCTTAGTGCTGTATCTGGACCGCCCGTTGTTGGTTGCTGAAGATGGCGTAGG
>CAZZZP010000122.1:0-11025 GCA_964658635.1 Lichenicola sp.
AACGGCGTCGATATCTGAACCTCCCTGTACACCCACAGCTAATCTGCTCTAGCCGTCTTCGCTCATCTCATCTTCAATTCGTAGATAACGCCGCATGTAACGCAGCGGTTCTTCCTGCATGGCAAGCTCGCGCAGGTGATATTTCCACGCGTCGGGACGGCCGCTGCGCCGGATATACCCCTTGCGCTGGACGATCGCTACGCTGCCATCCGGCTTCATCCGCTGGAACGTCTGCGAAGGGACGAGAAAGGTCATGGGCGCGCCCGGCTTCCAGAAGCATTCGGCGAATTCATGCGAAAACAGGAGGGCGTAGTATCGTCGTTCGGCGGCCAGCATTTCGGTTGCGTGGCGCGCGCTCTGCCACGGAAGCTGCAGCCTGGTCGTATACCAGCGGCGCAACTGAAACCCATTCTCTCGTGCCTGCGCCAGCAGCAGGCGCAGCAACTGGAACCGTGTCATCCGTGCATGCCCCGTGTGCGGCCGTTCGTTCAGCCACGGCTCTCGGGGTATAGTGTACGGGGAAAACACCGGGGTCCACCATGGGACCTGGCTTCGCGTCTAAATCTGCGGACGACGAGGAATCAACGAACACGGCCACATCAGCAACGCCGAGCGCCTGCCGCTCCATCTTCTATACGGGATTCAAGCACTTGCCAAGACTTCGCTCGATTCTGCCCCTGCTGCTCACAGTCCTCTGCTGTGCCCAGACACCCGCCGTCAACCCGCATGCCGATCCTCTGAACTTCGACCCGGCAGTCCGCGAAGCTTACAACGACTTCTACAATCTCGACTACGACAAAGCGCTCAGCCTCTTCGACAAGGTGCTTGCTGCCCACCCCGAGGAGCCCCTGGCCTACGCGGAGGACGAGATGGTCGTCATCTTTCGCGAGCTTTATCACCAGGACCTGCTCGACACCACCTACTATGCGCGAGACTCTTTCCTCACCAACCAGCGCCGGGTCGATGTTCCGCAGCAGGTTCGGGATCGCATCGAGTTTCTCAACGACAAGACGGCGAGCCTCGCCGAGCAGCGTCTGAAGGCCAATCCCCAGGACAAGAACGCACTCTTCGCACGCGGCTACGCACGCGGCCTTCATGCGTCGTTCATCACGCTGGTCGATCACTCCTTCTTCTCGGCCGCGCGCCAGGGCCTGGCCGCGCGCAACGACTCTGAAGCCGTGCTCAAGATCGATCCCGACTACGCCGACGCCGACATGGCCATCGGCATCCAGCAGTTCGCCGTGGCCAGTCTGCCGCGCTTCGTCCGGCTCGCCGTCGGCATCGCGGGCGTCGGAGGGAGCAAGGAACGCGGCCTCGATATGCTGAGGAACTCGGCCGCGCATGGTGTGGTCACGAATGTGGAGTCGCGCACCGTGCTGTCGCTCTTCCTGCGCCATGACGGACGCTACCCCGAGGCCCTTGCCGTTCAACACGGACTCGCAACCCAGTTCCCGCATGACTATCTCTTCCGTCTGGAGGAGGCAAACCTGGCCAAGGATGAGGGCAACGGACCACTCGCCATCGCAACTTACAAGATAGTGTTAGCGGACGCAAGGAAGCCCGGCTTCTTCGTCGATCCTCGTCTGCAACTCGCCTACTTTGGCTTGGCCGACACCGAACGTGGGCAGAACGACATCAGGGATGCTGCCCAGCACTACGCGGACGCGGCCAGCCAGCCCAACTGTTCCGACTGGCTGCGCAAGCGCGCCGACCTGAACGCAGGCGAGATGCTTGACCTGCTCCACGACCGTCAAGGCGCTCTCGCCCACTATCAGCGGGCAGCCGCACCCGGCGGAGATCAGACCCAGGCCAGCACGGCGTACAGGCTCATGAAAACTGCTTACAGTGGGAAATGATGCAATCAACAAATCTCTCAAGTTTCTGAAGCATAAACCGATGACTGAAGTGCGAGCAGGCAATGCCGCGCGAGGGCATCAAAGTGAAACTTGGCACCAGGATTGTGCTCATCTCCGTCGGCTCTGTACTGCTCACGGCTGCGGCGGGCCTGCTCATCCAGCGATCCGTCATCGAAGACGAAGGCATCAACATGACGCGCGACACCATGCGCGCCGTAATCCTGGGCGCCGAGAACACCCGTCAATCCGTATCGAAGATGCGGTCGGACGGCATCTTCGACGACAACCTTCTGCTCTCCGAACTGGCGCAGACGTCTGACTACCGGAAGTCGAAGATCTACTCCACGGTGCCTGTCGTTGCCGCCTGGAATTCGATCTCAGACGTGGCCAAGAGGGAGGGTTACGACTTTCGCGTTCCCGCTCATCACGCACGAAATCCGGACAACGCCCCGAGAGGCGAAGAAGAAACCATCCTGAACACGCTCGAATCAAGCGGTAAAGAAGACTATTTCGCCGTCGATCACGCTGCCGGACGCATCGTCTATGCACGTCCCATCCGGCTCAGCGCAGATTGCCTCGCATGTCACGGCGACCCGTCACAAAGTCTGAAACACAACGGCAAGGATGTCCTCGGTTTCAACATGGAAGGCTGGAAGACAGGCGATCCGCACGGCATGTTCCTGCTCAGCTCAAGCTTGGATCGAGTCAACGGCGTCGTGCGCCGCGGGATGCTTCAGACCCTGTACTGGCTGCTCCCGCTTGCCCTCGTCGTCGGCCTGCTGGTATACGCGATCATCTCGCGCATCAGCGGCCGCCTTATCAAGCTCACCCACTCGGTCTCCGATGGCTCATCGGAGGTAACGAGTGCTGCCGCGCAAATCGCCTCTGCCAGCCAGAGCCTCGCACAGGGAGCCTCGCAACAGGCCGGCTCCATCGAGGAAACCTCCGCCGCTGCTGAACAGATCACATCACTGACCCGGCGCAACTTTGAGAACTCGCGCAATGTCTCGAGCGAAATGGACGAGGTGCATAAGCAAGTCGCCGAAAGCGACCGGTCGCTCGCCGTCATGATCCACTCCATGCAGGAGATCAATGACTCCAGCGGCAAGATCGCACGCATCATCAAGGTTATCGATGAGATCTCGTTCCAGACCAACATCCTCGCGCTCAATGCCGCCGTCGAAGCCGCGCGTGCCGGGGAAGCGGGAGGCGGTTTTGCGGTCGTCGCCGAAGAGGTGAGAAGCCTCGCCACACGCTCCGCCAACGCCGCCAAGGAGACTGCCACACTCATCGAAGACTCGCTCGACAAATCGCGGACGGGCAGCGAGAAACTGCAGCTTGTCGTCACCGTCTTCAACGGTATCAGCCAAAGCGCGGGCAGGGTGAAGACGTTGATCGAAGAGGTGAAACTCGGCAGTGAAGAACAGAGCAAAGGGATCGAACAAGTGCTTCGGTCTATCCAGCAGGTAGACAAGATCACACAGGAGAGCGCAGCAAATGCCGAGCAGACCGCCGCAACCAGCGAACAACTATCCGCCCAGGCTGAAGCCATGAACCAGATCGCCCAGGAACTCAAGGTCGTCGTAGAAGGCTAAGCAGAAAACCTTCTCAGGCAGCTGGTGGCAGAGCTCCTCCGTTCACGAAATTGAGTTTGCAGCAGCCAGCAGAAAGACCAGCGGCGCATTCCAGTTGATGGCAATCTCATTCATTGAGTAAGCCCGCTCATCGTCCAGCCACATCCTCATGGGTGGCATCTCAGGCAGCGTCTTTGCGGCTTCGTCTCCCGGGTGCCGGTTCGGGCCACCCGAAAGCAAGCCAGGCCAGGGCGCGGCGATTCCGTCAGCCGCACTCGGTCGGTGATGCGGATGCATGAACGGCCGCACGCCCACATGCGTGACCCATGAGACCGCATGACAGTTGCGCCCGAGCAGATAGTGCAAGTTGTTCAAGGCGACTTCCCTGCTCTTCGGATTCGCAGCGAAGTGGTCATCCATCAACAGCACGATCGACTGATTCGCGGCCGTGCCATTGCTACCCCAGCCATACTCGCGCTCCGTCAGAGTGTTGGCATAGCCATTCGCGGCGCTGGTCTTGACCAGTCGCGCAGCAGCATCGCGCGTGGCCTTGATGATCGCATCCTTTGTCTCGCTCTTCGCCCCATCTGCAAGCGCGTACGCCCAGCATGCGAGCGCGAAGACATTCCCCCAGCCGGGATCGCCGATCTCCAACTCATCGGCTCGTGCCGCAAACCCCTTCAGGAACTGCGCCTCGAACTCCGGTTCCCCAGTCGTGCGGAAGAGTTCGGCAGAGGCCCACATCAGCTCATCCGAGAGATCCTTGTCATCGTAGCCACCGGTCGAGACGTCCGCCGGATTGGTGTACGTCTGATCCGGGTTGGCCACGGCCCAGGTCCACGCCTTGCGCGCCACCTCAAGACAGCGCTTCGCATAATGTTCATCGAACGGTTTGTACACACGAGCGGCTATGGCTGCGGTCGCTGCAAGATCCGCCGTCGCGCTGGTCGTCTTCCAGGGCTCATGCCCCGAGCCGATGATGTAGCTCGTCAGCGTGTCTTTCTCGGGCATGATGAAGGCGCAGAACTTCTCCGATGTCTGCTTGTGCCAGACCCCGCCTGGTTTCCCGTTTGCGGCCTCATGCTTGCCGTCGTCCTGCAGCGAGATCATCCAGTCCAGGTTCCAGCGCACCTCAGACAGAATGTCCGGCTCGCCTACCTTGTGCCTCGGTATGTCCAGTCTGAAATCGTGCAGCGTCTTTGGATAAAGCTCGAAAGCGTACAGCAGGGTCGCGGTCGAGATGCCGGAGTTGACCACGTATCGCCCATAGTCGCCGGCATCATGCCACCCGCCCAGGTGCTTCGCACGGCCGTCGCGACCGGACGTGTGATGATAAGCACCATCTTTGTGACAGATTCCGTGCTTGTAGCCGTCACCCAGGTCAACCGCGCATCCGCAACGCTGCCCGTAAAATGCGCGCGTCGACAAATAGAGCGCTTTCCGGTACACATCGGGCGCAATGACGAATGCATCCGATTGCATCCCGCCGGCCTCCAGACGATATGTGCCTGGAGTAGCTACACTTGAAAAATCTGCCCCAGCAATCCTGTCTCCCGACGCGCTATCGAGAGCAGCGTCGCTCAGCGTGCCTGTGAAAACTTCGGCCCCGGAAGCGTTCAGGACGCGAAACGGATTGGCACTCCCCTCTGCGAGGTTCGCTACCGAAGCCACCTTCGCGGCGCCCGGCAGGTAGCCCACCTGGTTGATCAGTATTCCAGGGTCTGAGACTGTCCGTGTCTTCCCAGGCGACGTTGCCGCGGGGTTCTGAAACGAAAGTGCCGCAGCGCTCCGCGGAAGAACGGAGGCTGCGGCGAGGGTGCTGAGCTGCTGGAGAGCTTGTCTGCGGCTGATGGAGCTAATTTTCATAGGGAGGGCCAAACACCATACGACCCTGGGCCCTATGAAGTTTCAAACGTTCAACCGAAATCAAACCTCGCGGTAGTTGATCGACTCAATGCCCAGAAACTCGGCCGACTGCCCCAGTTGCTCTTCAATCCTGAGCAGCTGGTTGTACTTTGCGATACGGTCGGTGCGGCTCGCCGAACCGGTCTTGATCTGGCCCGCGCCCGTGCCGACCGCAAGGTCCGCGATGAAGGTGTCTTCGGTCTCGCCCGAGCGGTGCGAGATGATGCTGGTGAAGCCGAAGCGGCGGCCCAGCTCGATCGCCTCAAGCGTCTCCGAGATGGTGCCGATCTGGTTGACCTTGATCAGGATCGAGTTGCCGCACTTCTCTTCGATACCGCGGCGCAGTCGCTCCGTATTGGTTACAAATAGATCGTCGCCCACCAGCTGGATGCGGTCGCCGATCTTCTCGGTCAGATACTTCCAGCCATCCCAGTCATCCTCGGCCAGGCCATCTTCGATCGAGACGATCGGATACTGGCGCGTCCAGTCGATCCAGAAGTCCGCCATCTGCTGCGAGTCGAGCTCGCGCCCATCAGACTTTTTGAAGATGTACTTGCCCTTCTCCTTCGAGTAAAACTCGGACGATGCAGGATCGAGCGCGATGGCTATGTCTTCGCCCGGCTTCAATCCGACCTTCTCGATCGCTTCGAGGATCAGCTCGACCGCCTCGGAGTTCGACTTCAGGCTCGGCGCAAAACCGCCCTCATCGCCCACCGCCGTGTTGTAGCCTTTCTTCTTCAGCACGCCCTTCAGCGTGTGAAAGACCTCGGTCCCCTGGCGCAGCGCATCTGAAAACGTCTCCGCGCCGACCGGCATGATCATGAACTCCTGGAAGTCGACGTTTGAATCGGCATGCGAACCCCCATTGAGAATGTTCATCATCGGCGTCGGCAGCAGGCATGCATTCACGCCGCCAAGGTAGCGGTAAAGCGGAATTCCAAGCGCCGTCGCACTCGCACGACAGGCTGCCATCGAGACCGCGAGAATCGCATTCGCACCCAGCCGCGACTTGTTCTCGGTCCCGTCGATCGCAAGCATCGTCGCATCGAGCAGGCGCTGGTTCGTCGCGTCCAGGCCGACAAGCTCCGGCGAGAGGATTGACTCGACATTGTCCACGGCTGAAAGCACACCCTTGCCGAGGTAGTGGTCCTGGTCGCCATCGCGCAGCTCGACCGCCTCATGCTCGCCCGTTGAGGCGCCCGACGGCACCGCTGCCCGTCCCATCGCACCGCCGGAAAGCAGCACATCCGCCTCTACAGTCGGGTTGCCACGCGAATCCAGTATCTCGCGTGCGGTGATGGAAACGATGTCGGTCTGCGCTGCTTGAAAGCTCATGTTTTTCCTTTGCTGAGTGGAGCCAGGGATGCTGGCGGCGATGCGATGGCTGAGCCGATCGTTCAGTTTCGGACGGCGATCGACGGGGATCGGTGCGGATCCTGGATTCGCGCCGGCAATGGTCGAAATAATCTCAGGCTTACGATTCACGTGAAGGCCATTCTAGCAAAGCTGGCGCGTCTAAATCGTTACGGGAGCAAGACTCGGCCCGGTATTAGCGGATTCGATTCCCGCTGACCTTTTCAGTGGCCCACACGCCCGCGCCGCACTAGGCTTTACATAGGTCGAACCTTACCCGGTTCCCCGGAGGTCCTCAGAGATGATGCAATTCAGAAACACTCGCTTCGGCTTGAAAGCCGTAGCTCTGGCCGCCCTTACACTCCCCACGGTCGCCTTCGCCCAGTTCTCCGGCACCAGCCATCCCGAAGATACCCCCGCCGGCACCGCCGCGCAGGACAACTCCTCGTTGCCGCCGGGCTATGTCCCCACGCCGAAACCCAGTGCTGCGACCCCCTACCCTGCGGCAGAGCCGATGCAGCACCGCGACGTTTCTTTAGATCAGGCGACACCGGCCAGCACGCCCAGCAGCTTCACTGTGGTGGGTCCGACCAATGACGTCATCCGCAGCGACGATCGTCATAGTCTGAATGACAACGACGCGGACGCCGGTATCGTCACGCACGTTGACGCCCCTCAAAATGGCTTTGCCGCCGGAACCGTCTTCAAGGTCCGGATGCTCGACACCCTCTCCACGCAGAAGACCGAGGTCGGCTCGCAGTGGACCGCTGAACTTATCCGCCCGATGGAACGCGACGGACGCGTCCTGATCCCGGCCGGATCCATCCTCACCGGGCGTGTCACCGACACCCACAGCGGCCGCCGCATTACCGGCGAAGCCTCCATGCACCTCGAGCCTGTCTCGATTGCCCTGCCTGATGGCAGCCGCATCGGCATGCACGCGCAGGTTATCGACACCGAGCTTGGTCACGGTATCAAGGTCGACCAGGAAGGCACCCTGTTGCGCCGCGACCACAAGGCCGAAGAGGCTGGTGTCCTCGGGCTGACCACGGGTTCGGGCGCAGTCGCCGGGGCCATGGTCGCTGGACCTCCAGGAGCGCTGGTCGGAGCGGGAGTTGGAGCGGGCGTCAGCACCGTGATCTGGCTCAAGCAGGATCGCCAGGCGGAGCTGCCAAAGGGCACAGAACTCACTCTAGAGCTTAACCGCGCGCTCATCGTCGGACCAAAGTAGTCTTTCGTTTTCACAGAAACGCCCTGCCCACAGGCAGGGCGTTTCTGTTTGGGCAGGACGGTGGTTGGCTCTAGTCCCTGATCTGTGCCAGCAGACGACGCCAGTTCTTCTGGTTGCGCTTGAAGGACTTCTTCAGGTCCTCAAGCGTCCGCTCAAAATCCGAGTTTCCGCCCATCTTGCGCCACGCCGGGTTGATCGAGAACCACGGGTAGTTCTCGTTCCCGAGATAAATCGCTCGCCGTAGCCAATGCAACGCCTCCGATTCATCGCCGTCAAGTGCGAAATATGTGGCGAGCCGGTAAGCCATCTCGCTGTCTGCCTCGGCCGCCGAGAGCGTCTCGTCCACGATGAAACTCGCCGCCTTTTCCCGGTCACCGAGCTGCACGTAGCAAAGCGCGATGGTCGGATAAACGATGCGCAGCGAAGCCTCCGCACGCGTGACCGACTCAAGCGTGTCGATTGCCTCAGCCAGATTGCCCTGGCGCATCTGCTGATAGCCCAGCGAGATGCGCAGCAGAGGCTGCTTGGGCTCAAGCGTCAGTCCCTTTTCAAGCTCATCGGCCGCAAGCTCAAGCTGGTTCTGATACTGAAAGACGCGCGCGCGATTGTTGTAGATCAACGCGGCATTCGACGGATTCAGGCGCAGCGCAATATTGAACTGGTCCAGTGCCTCGTTGTACATGCCGTCGATGCGCAGCGTCTGGCCCGCAACCAGGTGAACGTTCCAGTCGTTCGGTGCGGTCTGCAGCAGCGACTCAATGCCGTGGCGGGCAGACTCCTTTTCCCCGCGCGAGAGCAGCATATAAACCCGGTAGAGATTCGATTCCACCGATCCTGGATCGAGCTGCAGCGCCTTGTCGAACGCCCGGCGCGCCTCGAGCACATGCATCTGGCCGCCCAGCCCATGCTGCGCATACTGCAGGTGCGTGATACCAAGCCCCGACCAGCCCGGCGCATACTTCGGATCCTGCACCGTCACCGTCGCAAACAACTCGCGCGCCCGGTCGAGGTCTTCCCTGCTCCCGGTCCGCGACATGAACGAGCTCAGCACCGCACGCGCCTGCAGGTAATCTTCCGAGATGTCCTGCGAGAGCGACGGGCCCTGCGTGCCATTCGCCCCCGGATTCCCAAAGGCCTGCAGGCCGCCCAGACCCTGCAGGGTCGAGAAGACCTCATTGCAGATCTCCGCCTGCACGGCCACAAGATCGAAGCTGGCCACGTTGATCGAACCGCCGGCCTTCACCGACTGCGTCGTCACATCGAGCAGCTGCCAATTGAGGTCGAAACCCTGGTCAGATCGCAGGAAGTTGCCGGCGAGCACAAAGTGCACCAGCAGCTTCCGCCCGATCGAAAGCGGATCGAGCTGCTGCGTCGGCACCGACACCAGTGACGAAGAAGGCCGGACAACCAGCGACGGCATCCTCGCCAGCCGCGCCGCAATCGCATCGGCCAGCGCGTAGCCGTACAGTGGCGACGGCTCCTGGTAAGCCTCGGCCGGCACATAAGCCGAATCCGCATAGGTCTCCGGCATCCCCGCCGGACCTGGCCGGTTCGTGGTGCCGTAGTTGATGAACGGAAGGACCACAATCGTGTTCTGCTTGCTCACGTTCTGCGTTCCGGACTCGCGAAAATGCTCCGCCAGCATGGACAGAATGCCCGTGGTCCGCTTCTCTTCTTCAACCGTTTCGACCGTCGTCGGACGCTGCGAAGGCAGCAGCGTGATCGCCTCACCGGGCAGCCCGACCGAGTCGAGGTGCAGTCCCATCATGATCGTCTTCAGTCCCTCGCGCAGGTCCGCGGCCGAGGCGAACCGGGCCGATGGCTGCTTTTCGAGACACCTCAGGATCACCGACTCAAGCTCCCGCGGCACGCTCGGGTTGATCTCACGGATGGCCGGCGGAGAGGCAAACTGGATCGCGCGAATCGACTGGAAGTCAGGCGCGTCCGGCCGGTGGAACGGATGCCTGCCCGTCGCAAGTTCATACAGGATCAGCCCGAGCGCAAAAATATCCGACTGTACCGAAGACTGCCCGGTCACAAACTGCTCGGGAGCCATGTACGCGATCGTTCCCCCGCGCGCCGTGTAGGTCGCACCCGCGGGCGGCACCGGACGCGTCGCGGTGTGATGCGAAGGATCGAACTCGACCGCATCCATGTTAAGCCGGCGCGCCAGGCCGAAGTCCAGGATCTTGATCAACCCGCCCTCGGTCAGCATCACGTTCGCCGGCTTCAGGTCGCGATGAAAGATACCCAGGGAATGCGCGGCCGACAGCCCGTCGGCGATCTGGATTCCAGCCGAAAGAACAAGCTGCAGGTTCGCCGCGCCTTCGGAAATAATCTTGTCGAGCGGCTTGCCCGGGATGTACTGCATGACGATGTACGCTTCGGGCTGTCCACTCGGCTCGTCACGCGTCTCGCCTACTTCGTAGATGGCGCACACGTTGGGATGATCGATCGCCGAAGCTAGCCGCGCCTCGCGCAGCTGCGTCGTCCTCACCTGCTCAATGGTCAGCGCGCCACGCTTCAACAGCTTCAGCACGATAGGCCGCTGCAACAGCGTGTCCGTCGCCAGGTACACGACGCCGGAGCCGCCTGCTCCGATCTTGCGGATAAGCTCGTAGTGACTGATGATCCGACGGGCCATACCCCATTATCGCCCGTTTCGCTGTGGGAGGACCGTCCCGCATCCCGGCTTCAACATCTCTTCATGTTCGCTCGGGCAAGCCTCACATCAAGTCCCGATTCGGATCGCAGTCCTCCCAGCCAAAGACCCAGCACATGCACGGCCTCGTCAGCATGTCGCCCGAACTTCCCGCAGGCTCGAACTCAGCCCCTAATGCATGCGGTTCGGCTTGGTCTCCTGCTCCCACGGGCGCGGATTCACTGGATCGTCCTGCCATTTCTGGCGCCGGCCCACGAGGAACATGACCAGCCCGAAGATAAACATCGCAACTCCCCAGTAAAGGTTCAGGTTGACCCCGAGCGAGCGCTCATAGATTCCGCTCGAACGCGTAAACAAACCATACAGACTCATGATTCCGCCCGTAATCAGGAAGATCAGACCAAGCGGCACGCGAATATCCAAACCCATAAAGCCTCCGTTCTC
>CAZZZP010000123.1:0-10980 GCA_964658635.1 Lichenicola sp.
GTTAGCTCAGTTGGTTAGAGCGCCTGCCTTACAAGCAGGATGTCGGGGGTTCGAGTCCCTCACGGCCCACCAAAACCTCATTCCAGCAAGAGGTCAGCGTCAAAACACCGCGGGAATCAGCGATTCGCGAGTTACAAGCACCGGAAGCAGGGAAGCCTGCTCCTTCACACCTCCCCGCGAACCTGAAGCCCATCGTAGGCGCAAGGCCTTCGTCCAATGGAAGGCTGGCAAAACGATGCACAATGTCGGAGTTGAAAGACTGAGTCGGATCCAGATAAATGCCCGATAAGCATTCAGCTTTCTCGAGCCCTCTACCTCCCAGGATGAATGGGGTCTTTCGCCAGAATCCAACGGTCCACCCACAGCCTGGCGATCCATATCTGTGTCTTCTTCAGGGCACACCTGATCTGCAGACAGCGTCCTGCAAAGCAAGCCGCTTCTCTTCGCTGAGGGGAGTCCTTTCCGATGCGCCAAAGCGGAACGGTTCGCGCAGCCAGACACAGTAATGATTGCGCACTTACGCTGCAAGTGCTTAGATACCGTTATTGCGTAAGCTCATCGTCATCGCGTTGCTGGCCGTCTTCGGTCTGCCGTTTGCCTCTTCGCTCCTGGCTCTTACGCCTAGGACCGAAGCGACTCTGCCGGCCTGCTGCCGGCGGGACGGCAAACACCAGTGCAGGGCAGGCATGGTCGAACGCAGTGGAGCGCATGGCAACAGGCCCTTCTTTCAGGCTCCTCCAGAGAAGTGTCCGTTCGCACCCTTTCACCTGGCCACCAGGCCGGCTCATGATCTCGTAGGAATCTTGCCTGGAAATGCAATCTTCGCGGTACTGGTAAGTCATTCGGCCGTCTATCCGCAGACATTGGCCAGGTGGCGCATCAGTCGCGACAGATCCAACCAGAAGCGCGGACCGCCCATCGCATGAACTCTCTCTCGAACCGATAGCACGCTGTGCTGCCTCCACCCATGGGGCGTGCGCGCGCATTTCCAACGGCCCGTTTTCCTCTCGGGGAGTCCATCATGCTCGCTTTGAAAAAGTCACTCCTGCTGCTGCTTTTGTCGTTGGCTTCCGCAGCTCACGCTACCGTATTCGGACGGGTAAAAGGGCTCGTACATGACCCGCAGCATCGCCCCGTCAAGGGTGCGCAAGTCATTGTGAAGGCCGCACACTCAGACCTGTCGTTCCAGACGATGACCGACGATGAAGGTGAATTTTCGCTTGCAGGGGTTCCAGTCGGTGAGTATGTCGTCACGGTTTCGGAGACCGGTTTCGCGAAATTCAGCGAAGTTCTGTCACTGAGCTCGGACACCTCGCCTCTGCTGCATTTTGAGTTGCAGGTGGAGAGTGTCGACCAAAGAGTTTCCGTCGATACCACCTCAAACGTTTCAAACGAGAACACCGTCACCCCGACGGTGCTGATCGATCGAGCCACGATTGCGCAGACCCCAGGGGCCGACCGCACCAACAGCATGGCCATGATCACCGACTACGTACCCGGGGCGTACATGACGCATGACATGCTGCACATGCGCGGTGGTCACCAGGTAAGCTGGCTTATAGACGGCGTCGAAATCCCAAACACAAACATCTCAAGCAATCTCGGAGCACAGATCGATCCAAAGGACATCGACTATATCGAGGTGCAGCGAGGCAGCTATACCGCAGATGTCGGTGATCGAACCTACGGTGTCTTCAATGTGGTCCCGCGCACAGGCTTTGAACGTGACCGGGAAGCGGAACTTGTTCTTTCGGCAGGCAGCTTTCTGCAGACGGACGACCAGTTGAACTTCGGAGATCACACAGAGAAATTTGCCTATTACGCAAGCCTGAATGGGAATCGCAGCGACTTTGGCTTGTCTCCGCCGATTAGCTCCGTACATCATGACGCAGCCAATGGCTTCGGAGGATTTGCCTCCTTCATCAATAACCGAACGCCTTCGAATCAGTTCCGTCTCGTCACCCAGGCACGTTCCGACTTCTTCCAGATCCCCTACGATCCGGACCCAAACAGCTTTGAAAACCTGCAGTTCGATTCAAGCGGTCTTCGCGACGCGCAGCATGAGCACGACGCTCTGGCAGCCTTCTCCTGGCTGCATACGTTCAGCCCTTCGACGGTTCTGCAGGTCTCCCCGTTCTTCCACTACAACGCCGCCGATTACGATCCGAACCCGAACGACACGCCCGTCGCAACCACCTCGCACCGCGCTTCGAATTACGCTGGGGTGCAAGGGTCCATCACGACAGAGATCGCCCGCAACACCCTGCAGGCCGGCCTCTACAGCTATGGCCAGCACGATCGATATCTCTTCGGCGCGGTCTTCAATGATGCCAGCGGAAACCCGAACTTCAGCCTCCCTGACGCATCGGCGGGCGGAGTCGTCGAGGAGTTTATCTCCGATAACTTCAAAGCGACAGATTGGCTTACAGTCATCGCGGGCCTTCGCGAGACGCACTTCCAGGGGCAATTTACAGAAGACGTGACCGCACCACGACTCGGTCTTGCCGTCCGTATTCCAAGGCTCAACTGGGTCTTCCGCGGGTTCTACGGGCGCTTCTATCAGCCACCCCCGCTGCTCACCGCTACCGGGCCGGTCCTGCAATTTGCCCAGGCAAACAACACAGACTTTTCACCCCTGCACGGGGAACGGGACGAAGAGCATCAGTTCGGTGTGCAGATCCCCCTCAAGGGCTGGCTCTTGGACGCAGACACGTTCAAGACTCGCATCAACAACTTCCTTGACCACTCGAACATCGGTGACTCCAGCATCTACTACCCCGTGACCATCGATGGCGCTCGTGTGCGCGCGTGGGAATTATCCCTTCGTTCGCCGCAACTTTGGCGTTTTGGCCAGGCACATCTCGCCTATTCGAATCAGATCGCAGAGCAGCGAGGAAACATCACAGGAGGTTTGATCTGCGTGCCCGTGGGGGACCCTGCATGTGATGCCGGATTTACGTACACCCCTGTTGACCACGACCAGCGAAACACCCTCAACGTGGGCTTCAATGCCACTCTCCCGCTTGGCATCACCGCGGCGACCAATGTCATGTACGGATCAGGGTTTGTGAACGGGAATCCTGATCCGACGACCCCCTACCCGAATCCTTATCTTCCTCAGCACACGACCTTCGATCTAACGGTTGGAAAAACCTTTGGCGAGAAAGTCTCGGCCTCTGTCACGGCAACGAACGTGGCAAACCGCCGGGTGCTGTCCGATAACAGCCTTACCTTTGGCGGATTCCACTTCAATGATCCGCGCGAGGTCTATGGAGAAGTTCGATATCGCTTCCACTTCTGATGCGAGCCGAAAATCCTCAACCATCGAGAAAAGGTGGCTTCCTTCCGGGGAGCTTGCCAGCCTGCTTCGCTACATGAGCAGGGAAGAAGTGGGTCCGGACATGCTGTCGTGCAGCGCCTCTGCGAAGCACTCGTCAGGCGAGGCGGTGATCGCCTGGGCGCGTAACACCCCTGGCACCGACAAGCTGGTCAGAGGCTTGGAGATCAGGTATCCCTGGATGTACTCACACCCAAGCTCGCGCAGGATTTCAAGCTGTTCCTTCGTCTCGACACCTTCTGCCACCACGCGTTTGGCCAGGGTGCGTCCAAGCGAAAGAACGGCCTTGACAAGTTCGACTCGCCGACGGTCAAACTCCAGGTCGTGGATAAAGCTCTGGTCGATCTTCAGTTCGTCGACCGGAAGATTCAGAAGATAACTGAGCGAGCTGTAGCCAGTCCCAAAATCATCAAGAGAGACGCCGATACCGTGGTGGCGTATCTCGGCCAGCGTCTTCTCGACGATGGTGTCATCCAGCAGCAGCGCGGACTCCGTGATTTCAAGATGGAGACAGTGAGGCGGCAAACCGGATCTCTCCAGCGTCTGAAGAACAGAAGGAAGCAGCACGGGACTGGAGAACTGGCGCACCGAGATGTTCACGCTGACGAATAGATCGGAACCCAGTTCTTTATTCCACTCTGCCAGCTTCAGGCACGCAGTCGCCAGAACCTTTGCGCTCAACTTCTGAATGAGTCCATTTTCTTCAGCGATGGCGATAAAGATCTTCGGAGAAATTTCGCCACGCTTCGGATGAGACCAGCGCGCAAGCGCCTCGAGGCCAACAATCCTTTTTGTAAGAACGGAGTAGATGGGCTGGAAAGCGACCTGGATCTCATCCTGATCGAGGTAAGTCTGCAGGTCCTCTTCGAGCGATGCCTTCGCCGCCTCGTCATCCGCCTGGATCTTGTGCCAGCAGTATGTATTCCGACTGGTGCGCTTGGCCTCATAGAGTGCCATGTCGGCGGATTTGTAAAGACTCTCCTGCGTCTCGCCGTCGGCCGGGTATTGCGCTATGCCGATGCTGCAACCGACCTGCAGGTTGGTGCGCTTGTAGCGAATCGGCAACGCGACGCTGTTAATAATCCGGTCGCAGATATCTTCGATCCGCATCACATCGATAGGATCGAACAGCAGCAGCGCGAACTCATCGCCACCCAGCCGCGCCACGCAGTCCGTGCGGCGCACCTCCGCATTCAGTCGAGATGCGATAGCCACCAGAACGGCATCCCCGGCATCGTGACCGAATCGATCGTTGACACCTTTGAAGAAGTCGAGATCGATCAGCAACAGCGTAAACGTGGTGAACTGATTCGCCTGCGTCACTCGTTTGCGGATCTCTTCGGCAAACATACGACGATTCGGAGTATTCGTCAGCACGTCGTAGTAGGCAATCTCCTCCAATTGACGGTGACTGGCGATCAGCTCAGCGGTGCGATCCGACACCTGCCTTTCGAGCCCTCTTTTCTGGCGTTCCAGAACCCGGATCCGCAGCCTGACAAAGGAGGAACTGATCAACAGCAGGAAGAGGAGAGAAGAGACGACGAACCACCACGAGAACCACCAGGGAGACTGGATCGAAAATACAAAGCGTGCAGGGGTCTGGTTCCAAAGCCCGTTCGGCCCGGCTGCTGTGATCTCGAAAACATAGTGTCCGGAGGGCAGTGCCGCGAATCGTACGTTGCGTTCGCTCGTCTCCGTCCACTTGTCATCCAGGCCGGCCAGCCGGTAGCGGAAGTGCATCGCCGAGGGAGCTTCGTAGCTCAAAGCAGCGTATTGAATGTTGAGCGAGCGCTGCGAGAAGGGAAGAGCCGGAACATCGTTCGCCTGCCAGCTATGCGAGTTGCCGCTGATCGAGGTAAGCACCACCAGTGGAGCCTGCTCCTTGATCGGGAACTCAGGCTGTGCGAACTTTGATAGCCCTGCAGACGTCCCGATCCAGACGTTATCGTCCAGGTCGGTGTTCAACGCGAGCGAATCGGTGTCATCCCAGATCAGCCCGTCTTCGCTTCCATAGTGCCGCCACTTGCCGGCCTCAAGCACATCCACCCCACTATCCGTGCTTACCCAGAGCCGTCCCTTGCGATCTGACTTGATCGCATAAATCTGGTTGGAATGAAGGCCATCCTGAACCGTGATTTGGGTCGGTGTAAGAGCGGTTCCGCTAAGGCGCGTCATCCCAAGCGCGTCTCGGTAGCCTAGCCATATGGAACCCTGCGCCTGAGAGACAACAGCGATATCGGGCGATTCCAGACCGTCGCGAACGGAAAGCAGCTTCCACTTTTTCCCGTCGAAGCGGGCAAGGCCGTTTGACGACGCAACCCACACCACACCCGCCTCTTCGATGAGAATGTCTCGAAGAAAAGCGTGGGGATCCACACCAGGAATGCTGATGCGTTCAAAGTGCACCTGACCTGAGCCGAGAGGCTGCCGTGTTCTGAAACAACCTCCAGTTCCGATTGCCCACAGCCGTCCCTCCCCGTCGATCTTCATGCTCGTCACGAGATCAGCCGTGAAACCGGCATTCGCGGCATAAGTCTCGATCAGCTTCCCGTCGTGGTTGAAGTGACTGATGGCTCCAATATCCGAACCCGCGTACATATCGCCGTTCGGCCCCTCGACCAGCGACAGTATCCGATCGCCGAGTAGCCCGTCCCGGCTGGTCCATGTGCGCGTCACCTGGCCTGTAGGATCGAGCTTGCTCAGGCCACCGTTCGATCCCACCCAGATGCTTCGATCCCGCGCCGGTTGAATCGACCACACGCTGTTGCGCAGCAAGCCGTCGGCTCGCTTCCAGGCCGTCCACTCACCATGACCAAGCCGCCTGATCAGACCGCCCCCGTCGCTGCCCAGCCACAGAAGCTCCTCCCGATCGATCAACATAGGGCCGGAAGGATCTGCCGGAAGACCATGCCGGACATCGATAAAACTACGCTTCTCTCCAGTGAGAACAATCAACCCGGAGCTTGTGAAGACCAGCACGCTGCCGTGCCGATCGGCATAGAGGTGTGCTTCCGCCGCACGAGGAATGCCGTTGGACTGATCCAGAAAGCGTCCCTGCCCGCGTGGAAGCTCGTATAAACGCGTCCGGCTCCGCACCCAGAGATTGCCAAGACTATCCTCGACCGCAGCCTCCCAGTCATCGACCGGCAACCCGAAAGAGCGATTGAACGGCTGTGCCCGACCGCCCTTCAAACTCCAGAGCTTGCCATCCTTGACAAAGTAGATCTCGCCCCCGTCCACCAGAAGGCCCACAATCGTGCCGGCAACCGCGGTCTGAAAACGATAGGCCCCACTCCCCGTCGGTCCACCCCGGATGATTCCACTCTGCTGTTCGAGATAAACATTCCCGCTCTCGTCGAAGCCGATGCTTGGTGTGCGCGCCTCACCGCCCGCTTCAATCGCCTGGAAGTGATCTCCGGCAGCCTGGGCAACGCCGCTGTTGGTGCCCACCCAAAGCGTCCCTTGCGGAGATTCGGCAAGGCTCAGAATCTCCGTATTGGGCAGACCGTCAGCATGCCCGTAGCCTTTGAAGGAGCTGCCGTCGTAGCGAAACAGACCATTGTCCGTGCCCACCCAGAGATACCCGGTGTGGTCCTGCAGCATACATTTCACGTTCAGATTACTGAGCCCGTCCGACGGGCCGTATTCGCGAAACAGCTGCCTCTGCGCACTCGCGGGCAAGGCTGACCCCAGGGCAGCCAAGAGCCATGCAAATCGTAGCAGCGAAGAAAGCCTGAAAGTCGCCAAAGCCCGTGGTGCTCCCTTCTTCTCACGAAGACCTTCGCGACTTGCTTACGGATGAATTGAAGTCGGGCCGAGTAACCACGCGGCCTATGCGTCTGCGAAATCTACATGGAGGCCTTTGTCAGATACTGACAGAGGCCCTCTTCAAAGAGCTACACACACCAGGGGGATGCATACCGCACCCTCGTGGTATTGACCCTGCGCCCCTCGCAAGCAAGTGCTCCACGCCTTCATTCTGCATCCCGCTTACCGCCCGCCAGGATCATCGCCGGACCTCCGCTGTTGATTCCCGTACGATCAGTTCCGGTGCCACATGCAGCAGTGCAGCCACCTCTTCATGACCAAGCTTTTTCAGCAGAACGGCGGCTCCCATGCTCCCCATCTGCTTCAAGGGTTGGCGAATCGTGCTCAGGCTCGGCACCTGGAACGATGCCGACTGAATGTCATCGAAGCCAAGCACCGAAACATCCTCGGGCACTCGAAAACCCGCATCGTGCAAAGCGCGAATCGTCCCCATCGCCGAGACATCGTTAAAGCAGAGCACCGCCGTAAACTCGGCCTTGCTCTGCAGTAACTGGTGGATTGCCGGGTAGCTGATCTCGGGAGAGCTCGAGTCAATATCAAGCTGCACACAAAGCTGCTCGTCAACAGCGATCCCCAGGCTCTTCGCCGCCGCCATCGTGGCCTCCCAGCGCAGCTGGGTGTCTGCACTGAAAGACTGTCCCTTCATGAAGACGATCCTGCGGTGGCCCAGTTCGTACAGATGCCGCAAAGCAAGCCTGGCCGCCTCTTCGTGGTCCAGCACGATATTCGTGATCTCGCGCAGTGTGGTCTGGCCTGCGATCAGGACAGTCGGCATCGCAGGCGCAAAGACGAGGTGCGTATCGATCGCCAGGATGCCATCAACGCCCCGCGCACGCAGCAGGGCAGGGAAGGCGTTGATCAGCTCCTGCTTATGACGATGGTGAACCGTGAAATAAAAGTAGTCGGCATCCATCAGCAGGTCCCCGACGCCGCTCAGCACCTGCGAGTGATAGCCTTCGCCAAGCTCCGGCAGCAGTATGCCGATGGTCCGCATCGGCTTGCCCTGCAGGGTGCGTGCGATCAGGCTTGGCTGGTAGTTGAACTCAGCGGCCGCCTTGCGCACACGCTCCCGTGTCGCTTCCGGAATCGAGCGTCCCGGCGTGTTATTCAGCACGTAGGATATGGTGGATGCGCTGAGGCCTAGATGATCGGCAAGGAACTTGAGGCTGATGGGCCGCCCGGCTTTGTTTCGACTTCCACCCTGTCGTGCCATGTTTTCGTCTTCCGCTGTTCTGAGAGTCTGGTCAAATCAGCTTATCAAGGTGCGAGTTGCCGGCAAGTTGCGAGACCTCTTTTCCCGTTTTCTTTCGCGACCACCTTCATTTTTATTTCCATGGACACCGAACAATCGTTTGTCTAATCTGGGTGAGCTCAAGCCTTGTGACTCAGCACATGCCACCTCGCCAAGCCACAGCACGAAATCTGCAGGGAGTCACAATCCATGAAGCTCTCAATTGGAGCCAACGCCCGGCTTCTCACACGAAACATCGCCGCCCTCGCTGCGTTCAGCGCGGCAGCTGCGGTCACCTGCCAGCCTGCTGCCGCCCAGGACGTGACAGCCCCCATCACCGCCCACGTTGTCGACGCGAAAGCTCAGGCATTCGTCGATGATCTGTTGCGGCGCATGACGCTCGAAGAGAAGATCGGCCAGATGAGCCAGGCCCCGCTCAACCAGCCAAACGACCTGCCGACCGATGTGCTCGCGAGTCAGGGTAAAGTCGGTTCCTTCCTCTTCATCACCAATGCCGCGGAGATCAATCGCCTGCAGCACCTTGCGGTCGAGAAGAGCCGCCTCCACATCCCCCTGCTCTTCGGCTTCGATGTCATCCACGGCTTCCGCACCATCTATCCCGTGCCCATCGCATTATCGGCCAGCTGGGATCCCGCCGTCGCCGAGCGTACCCAGAGGATGGCCGCCCGCGAAGCAAGCGCGACCGGCGTGCAGTGGACTTTTGCGCCAATGGTCGACATCGCGCGGGACCCTCGCTGGGGCCGCATGATGGAAGGCGCCGGCGAAGATCCCTTCCTTGGCTCGAAGATGGCCGCAGCCCAGGTGCGCGGCTTCCAGGGCGATACGCTCGGCGGACCGGGACACATCCTCGCCTGTGTGAAGCACTTCGCAGGCTACGGTGCTGCGGTTGGCGGGCGAGACTACGAAGAGTCGAACATCTCCGATGAACAGCTCTGGAATGTCTACCTGCCGCCCTTCCACGCTGCGTTAGCCGCTGGTGCCGGATCACTCATGAGCGCTTACATGGACCTCAATGGCGTGCCCGCAACCGGCAACAAGTTCTTGCTGCACGATGTCCTGCGTGACGACTGGAAATTCAATGGCTTCGTCGTCAGCGACTGGGAGTCGGTCAAGAGCCTCACAACGCATGGCTTCTCGAAGGATGCCGCCGACGCGGCCGCACGCGCGGTCAACGCTGGTGTCGACATGGAGATGACCAGCACGACCTTTCGCGATGCCATGCCGGCTGCCCTCAAGGCGGCCATCGTCGAACAGCCGCAGATCGACGCGGCCGTGCGAAACATTCTGCTGACAAAGTACAGGATGGGCCTCTTCCAGAACCCCTACGCCGATCCTGCAAAGACCGATGCGCAACTTGTCAACGCAGAGCAGCGACAGGCCGCCAGGGAAGTCGCGACGCGCACCACGGTCTTGCTCCGCAACGAGGGAAACTTGCTTCCCATCAAGCCTTCCGTGAAGTCCATCGCGCTGATCGGCCCGCTCGCCGATTCGAAGGCCGACATCATGGGCTCGTGGAGCCTCGCCGGTCATCCTTCCGACTCGGTGACCTTCCGCGAGGGATTGGAGAAGCGTTTCAAAGGATCGGCAACTGTTACATATACCGCCGGAGTCGAGATCGAGCGCGTCCAGCCGTCCATCTTCGATGAGCAGTTCGCCAGTCCCAAGCCGAAGTTGAAGACCGTTGCCGAACGCGATGCGGAGTTCCAGCATGCCATCGATCTGGTCAGGAAATCCGACATCAGTGTCCTCGTCCTTGGTGAGTTGCAGAGCATGAGCGGTGAGCGTGCCGCGCGCCAGAGCCTCGACCTTCCGGGCGACCAGGAGAAGCTTCTCGAGGCAGCCGTCGCGACAGGCAGGCCCGTCGTCCTGCTGCTCGTAAACGCCCGTCCGCTCAATATCCTCTGGGCCTCCGAACATGTACCCGCGATCCTTGAAGCCTGGTACCCGGGCACGGAAGGCGGCAACGCCATCGCCAGCGTGCTTGCCGGCGACGCCAACCCCGGCGGCAAGCTTCCGTTCTCATGGCCACGTTCTATCGGCCAGGTCCCCATCTTCTACGCCCATAACCTCTCGCAGATTCCCGAGTCCCCCAACACGCGCTACTGGGATGGCTCAAGCGCCCCGCTCTACCCCTTCGGCTACGGGCTCAGCTATTCGAACTTTGCTTTGTCGAACCTGAAGCTCTCGAACACCAGCTTGGCAGCCGGGGGCAAGCTGACCGTCAACGTGGACGTCGAGAACACCGGCAGCAAGGATGGCGACGAAGTCGTTCAGCTCTACACCCACCAGCGTTACGGAAGCGCTTCGCGTCCAGTGCGTGAGTTGAAAGGTTTCCAGCGGGTCAACGTCAAGGCAGGGAGCAGAAAGTCCCTCACCCTCACCCTGGACACAAACGACCTCGGCTTCTGGAGCCCGCAGACACACCGCTGGTCCATCGAGCCTTCGGACTTCGATCTCTGGGTAGGCACGGATGCAACGGCCGAGAATCACGCGACCTTTACCCTCACGCGCTAAAGCAGATTAGCTGTGGGTGTACAGGGAGGTTCAGATATCGACGCCGTTT
>CAZZZP010000124.1:0-10937 GCA_964658635.1 Lichenicola sp.
AACGGCGTCGATATCTGAACCTCCCTGTACACCCACAGCTAATCTGCTCTAGCCGATGACCCGCCGCAGGAAGCCGCGCAGTCCGAAGTATCCCAGCACCAGGAAGAAGAACAGCAGCATCCCGACGATGACGAACGAGTTCATGTGATTGAGCGAAGGGGTGAGTGCTGCGCGCAGGCCTTCGCTCATGTAGACGATGGGGTTGAACAGCACGCCGTATTGCAGCCAGGGGATCGGCTTCAACGCCGACCACGGATAGTAGACGCAGCCGAGGAAGGTGATCGGCACCACGACGACGCCGAAGATGAGGCCGATCTGTTGCGGCTTGACCGATGTGCCGATGGTGAGGCCGAGCGCGCCTGCAACGAGGGAGGCAAGCACGAGGATCAGGATCAGGAACGGCCAGCTGTTTACCTTCGCCTGGGCCGGGACCGCCGGCACCCAGATCGCGAGTGGAAAGACGATGGCTGCAGCGACGAAGCTCTGCATCGCCGAGAAGCAGATCTTCTCGAAGGCGACAGCGGCTACCGGCAGAGGACACATGACGCGGTCGTCGATCTCGCGGGTGACGCCGAACTCCTGCGCGAGCGGAAGGGCAATCGCCGCGATCCCTGAGAACATGATCGCGACTGCCATCAGCCCGGGCAGCAGCACGGTCGAGAAGCTCGCGCCGCCTGCGCCATGCCCCATCGGGTTATTGGCTGCACCTGCGCTCATGTGCGGGAAGACGTAGGTAAACACAAAGAGAAAGAGCAGCGGCTGCATCGCTACGCGGATCGCGAACGGCACAAGTTCCCGCCTGAGTACAAAGAGGTCCCTGAGAAAAAGCCCTGCAAACGCACGCGTGTACAGCGTGAGGTTGCTCTGTCTTGCGGGTGAAAGGGGTGCGACTGTAGCCATGCCTGATTCCCTTCTTCTGGTACCTACTCGCGCAGGTCGCGCCCTGTGAGCTTGATGAAGACCGTCTCGAGGCTCGTCTCGGTGATCGAGAGGTCGCGTAAGCCCCATGGATTGGCTGCGCCGACTACGTCCGCGAGGCCGCCATCGGCTCCCTTGGTGAAGACCCGGACGCCGTCGCCCGTGACCTCGGCGTGGGTCACCCCGGCGATCTTTCCGACCGCGGCGACGAGGGGCTCACGGCCGGCCTGGTTTTTCAGGTGGAGCTCGTAGACCTTCTCGGCGCCCACCGTGCTTTTGAGGGCGGCCGGGGTGTCCTGGACGAGGATTTTGCCGTGGTCGATGATGGCGACGCGTTCGCAGAGCTCGTCGGCCTCTTCCATGTAGTGCGTCGTCAGGACGACCGTGATGCCCTCCTGCCGGAGCTGCCGGACCGCATCCCACATGGCGATTCTGGACTGGGGATCGAGCCCGGCGGAGGGTTCGTCCAGGAACAGGACCTTCGGCCGGTGGGCGATGGCGCGCGCAATCTGCACCCGCTGGGCGAGTCCGCCCGAGAGCTGGGCCGGGTAGGCTGCGGCACGTTCGGTCAGATGAAACTGCTCGAGCAGTGCCGCCGTACGCGCCTTGGCCTCGGCTCCCGAAAATCCGAAGTAGAGGCAATGAAAGTGGATGTTTTCGGCGATGGTGCACGCCCGGTCGAGTGTGTTGTACTGCGGCACCACGCCGATCGAACGCCGTGCTATCGCCGGGTGCGCGACTACGTCCACCCCGTCGATGTGGACTCTTCCAGATGTCGGCATCGCCCTGGTCGTGCAGATGCTGATCGTCGTCGTCTTGCCCGCGCCATTCGGACCCAGGAGGCCGAAGATCGCACCCGCGTCGACATCGAGATCGATGTCATCCACTGCGGTCACCTGCTGCTTGCCCGCGTAAACCTTCCTGAGACTCCTTACCTCGACTATCACCGTGTTCCCCTGCACGAATTATAGGGAGCCGCCTGATGCAGGCGGACTGAAACGAGGCTATTGCTGGAAATTGATGTGCGATCTGGCCTTGACCCAAAGACAATGCGGCCGGACTGAAGGAACAGGGCTAAGATTGAATCATGTCGCGTGGATGGGAGAGCAAAATGGTCGAGTCGCAGCAAGCCTCACATGAAGCGTCAGAGGACCGCAAGCCTCAGGAAAGCACCGGAGCGGCGAAGGCCGCGGCTGCAGCCGTTGTAAAAGGGAATCTTGCCGCGGATGCAGAACAGCGCCGGCGGCGCCAGGCTCTTGAGCTCCAGCGCGAGCGCATCCTGTCCGAACGCACATCCAGCCCGCATCGCCGGTCTGCACTTTCGACGGCCCTCGCCGAGATCGAAGAGAGGCTCTCCGAACTCGGCTGGACCGTACACCTTTAACCAGTAGATCTCGATTACTTCGACTGCCCGAACCGGTAGACGACGCCGAGGTTGATTCCCTTGCTGTTCTGCAGCGTGCCTCCGTAGGTCGTCCCAAGGTAATTCGGCGCGACGCGAAGCGCGATGTTTGGATACAGGTTGTAGTCCAAGTTCACCCCCGCGGCAAACGACGCAGCATAATCCCCCGTCCAGACGCCGATATTGGCCGCGGTAAGTCCCTTTGAATCGCCCGCGAACTTGCCGATGCCTGCCCCGCCCTCGACAAAGCCGCTGACCGAATATTTCTCTTTGCGGACAAATCGATAGCTCGGCCCCCCCATGAAGGAGTACTCGGAGATCTTCGGATTGTAGGCAAGCGTATTGCCCGACGGCAGGAGGTTGCCGATCTTGGCTGTGCCATAGGCTCCACGCACGTCGCCGATCACGCCCAGCCTGGGGTTGAGCGCGTACATGGTCGACGCCCAGAAAGTAATTTCGTTGCTCTGCTGCAGGTACTGGCCGGGACGGAAACGCAGATAGCCGCCGCCGCCGCCTACTTCCCACCTGTGACTGTATGTCTCGGCAATCGTACGTTGAATGCGCGCCTTACGGTTGGCCGTCGTCTCACGCCGGGCAGGACGCGTATTCTGCGCTCCCGCGACACCTGGCAGAAGCGACAGCATGAGCCCCGCGGTCGCGGCTGCCACGACGGCAACAGCAAGCCTCCCCTGCTTTCTACTGCACATCAAACCGTCTGAAACTCGCGTAGCTAAGCCCGCGTCTGCACCCTCATGGGATGCGTCGTACGTACGATGAATCAACGTTTTCACTCCTGACTGCGGATGCTTTCTGATACGGTTGGATGTCTTTCCAAAAACTCGAAAGAGCCTGCCGCACTCTTCATTAGAACACCTGCACTGCTTTCAAGCCTACGACACAACAATCGAGAAGATGCGGCATCAGGCCGCCAATGAGGACGAACGTTATGGGTTCTGTACCCCGCGGCAACTACTCCACTGATCGACGCTCCTCGGGCGCTTTCGGCGCCTTTATCTTCGGTGTTTTGTTTACTCTTATCGCCCTGGCGGTTGGAGGCTGGGCCTACCTCAAGTACGGCCGCCCGCCCGTCGCAGTATCGGACAAGGCGTTCCCTTTCGAAGCGCAGGTCGTCCACGTTCCTCTCGGCGCGCGCATCGACAAGGAATTGGAGCAGCCGCCTTTCGGCACGAGCGAAGAGGTCTACGAGTCCGGCGCGAAGATCTATATGACCAGCTGCGCCATGTGCCATGGCACACCCGGTCACGACTCGACGATCGGCCAGTATGAATATCCGGGCGCGCCGCAGCTGTTCAAAAAGCACTCCCATGGCAACGTTGTCGGCGTCTCGGACGACGAGGCGGGCGAGACTTACTGGAAGGTGAAGAACGGCATTCGCCTCACCGGCATGCCTTCTTTTGAGCACGTCTACACCACCCAGCAGATGTGGCAGGTGTCGCTTTTGATGAAGAACGCGGACCAGCCGCTGCCCGATCCGGTGAAGGCAATCCTGTCCGGGAACCCGGCTCCGCAGATTGTTCCTACTCCAGGCACAGTTACACCCTAAGCAGCTACCGGGCAAGTTGTTGATAATGCAGGTTCAATCTGAATGAAACGATGCTATTTCGGGGCGGAAAAGAAGTTATTGCCAATCGTCCCGCGATAAGCATAGTATCCGTTTCGCACTCGACTCCATTCTTATCTCCAGAAAGAGCCGGGTGGCTTTGAGGCCATTTTTCGCACTCAACAGAGCTGAACCAACGCATGATTGGGCTACAAGACTCATCAGCGTGCATTGGAGCGAACACCTATGTCGTGGTATGCGTACTGCATCGCCGAACGTCAATCCTTTCCTGAACTTGCCCGCCATCGCCGGCCCATGCCTCTTGGTGGTGTGAACGGGCTCTTCGGGAACCAGACTTTTCTCTTCCCGGCCGGTGACCTTGCCGTCATTGTCTCGGAACATGCCGCGTCCGACACGGAACGTTTCGACCAGCAGGCAGCCAAGGACCACGCACGCGTGATCTCGGACTGCTTTAAACTTTCCACTGTCCTACCCTTCCGCTTTGCTACCACGTTTCAGGATGACGACGCGCTCCGCCGCTCTGTCCGCTCGAACCAGAGGCACTTTCTGGCCAATGTTGAGCGGCTTCGCGGCAAGGCTGAGATGCATTTGAAAGTGCTCGTTGACGACACCTGCCCGGGCAACTCGCTGCGCGACATGACAGTAGGCCAGCAATACCTCACCAGCCTGCGCGAGAGCGCAAGCCGGCAGAGGGAACGGCAGTCCAAGGCTCGCGCCCTTTCCATCCAGATGCACCGCATGTTTCTTCCGATTGCAGAAGAGATCACGTGCAAGCGCATGGAATCCGGCAAGATGCTGCTCGACATCGCCCACCTGATCGACCACAAGACGGTGGCGCGTTACCAGAACAAGTATTCCTCGGCCACGCAGGAACTGAAAGAGTGCAGGATGCAACTCTCCGGACCATGGCCCCCGTACCACTTTGTACAGCGCACCTCTGGCACCCACGCTCATCACGCGTAGTCGCGAAGGCGCCCAGGATCTACTGAAAAGCGGGCCATTCCGGAAGCGGATGGTCCGCTTTTCACGTGCGATCCGTGACACGGGTTGAGAAAGACGCTCGCAAGTTGCCTGTTATGTTTATTTTTCTTTCCTCGTGCTGATTGGATCTGGTGCACCCTTTGTAGATTTCAGGGCATCCCTCTAACTGGGCTCAACGTTCAGTATCCGGCCTCCAGCGTCCAGAACGCCTGGAAGCGCGCCGGACAGCACCGCGAGCCGAAGTTCAAGGAGAATAAAAAATGCAGCGCAGCACCTCCCGCACGACCCCCTCTCTGCCGGTTCGCTTCCTCCAGCTTTCCTTTCTTTCGGGTGCCGTCCTTATGGGCATCGCCGGCGCGCAGGAGGCGAACCCTACCAGCGTTCAGCCTCCCCGTGGACCTGTCGTCACCCAGAACGGTGACATCTTTTTCTACAAGGTGCAGACCGTACAGCGCGACATCGATGCAGTGAACTACCTGCACCGCAGCGGGTCGACCGACATCAAGTTTACCGGCACGAACCTGCTGCCGAACGGCGAAGGGAAGGCGACGGTCAAGAGCGAGCGCGGCGGCATCACGATCGACGCCGAGTTCAAGGGCCTTACTCCGGCCAACGGCTTTGGTCCCGAGTACCTGACTTATGTTCTGTGGGCGATCACCCCGGACGGCCGTCCGGCTAACCTGGGTGAAGTGCTGCCGTCCGGCACCAAGAACAACATCCACGTCACCACCGCGCTCCAGAGTTTTGGCTTGATCGTGACCGCGGAGCCGTACTTCTCGGTCAGCACCCCGTCGGATGTGGTCGTGCTGAAGAATGTCGTCACCGACAACACCAATGGCGTGATGGAAAAGGTGTCGGCCAAGACGACCCTGCTTCCCCGCGGCATCTACGCCGAGGAGACCGACGGCGCGCACACTGTGTCGCACCCCATCACGCGCGACGAGCGTTCGCCGCTTGAGCTTTACGAGGCTTACAACGCGGTTCGCATCGCGCAGGCGACCGGAGCCGACAAGTACTCCGCCGAAACCTACGCCGCGGCGAATGAGGACCTGAAGAACGCGGCGGACATGGACGCGAACAAGCATCGCGACGTGAAGATGGAGATCACGTACGCTCGCGAGGCGGTGCAGAAGGCTGAAGACTCCCGCGTCGACACGCTTCGCAAGAAGTCAGCCGAGCGCCAGAGGAACGCCGAGATTGCGCGCAACCAGGCGCAGGATCAGGCAGCAGCTGCGCAGGATCAGGCGGAGAAGGCTCGCCTGGCAGCCGAAGCCGCCAACGCCGACGCAGCCAAGGCCCAGGAGGCCAAGGCAGCCGCCGATGCCGAGCGCGCACAGGCTCTGGCCGAGGCCCAGGCGGCACGCGCCCAGGCGCAGGCTGCCAACCAGCAGGCCCAGTCCGCTGAGGCTACCCGTGAGAAGCTTCGCGACCAGCTGAACAGCGTGCTTGCGACCAGCGAAAGTGCACGCGGTCTGATCGTCAACATGTCGGACGTGCTCTTCGACACGGGCAAGTACACGCTGAAGCCGAACACGCAGCTCTCGCTGGCCAAGGTTTCGGGCATTTTGCAGGCTTACCCCGGGCTCAAGGTGCAGGTGGAAGGCTATACGGACTCGGTTGGGTCCGATCAGCTGAACCAGAAGCTGTCTGAGAACCGCGCCAATGCCGTGATGAACTTCCTGGTCTCGCAGGGCGTGCAGCAGGCGAATATCTCGGCTTCGGGCTTCGGCAAGGCCGACCCGGTTGCGGATAACGGAACCGCCGCGGGCCGCGCGCAGAACCGCCGGGTGAACATGGTCGTGTCGGGCGATGCGATCGGCGTCAAGCAGAGTGCCGGTCCCGATGCTTCGGCTCCCAACCAGTAAACCCTGTTGCATGAACAAACGACGGCTGTCCTTCGGGGCAGCCGTTCTCGTTTGTGCACGGTTGCTGGTAGAAAGAAGGTATGGAATCTCTTCGTGGAAAAACAGTCTTTGTGACCGGCGCAAGCTCGGGAATCGGCCGGTCGACGGCACGCGCGTTTGCGCAACAGGGAGCACGCCTGCTGCTGTGCGCACGGCGGCAGGAGAAGCTTGAAGAACTGGCCCAAACCCTCGACGGAGCGGAAGAGGTCTTCACCTTCCGCCTCGACGTTCGCGACCGTAGCGCAGTGGAGCAGACGCTGGCCGGGCTGCCGGACGAATGGAAACAGGTAGACATCCTGATCAACAACGCGGGGCTGAGCCGAGGGCTGACCAAGCTGCAGGAGGACGATCCCGACAACTGGGACGAGATGATCGACACCAACGTCAAGGGCCTGCTGTATGTCACGCGCGGCATCGTTCCCGGTATGGTGGAGCGCGGACGCGGGCATGTGATCAGCCTCGGCTCGATTGCCGGGCACCAGACGTACGCCAATGGAGCCGTCTACTGCGCCACCAAGGCGGCCGAGCGAGCCATTAGCGAAGGTCTGAAGATTGACCTCATCGGTACCCCGGTTCGTGTAACGTCAATCGACCCGGGCATGGTCGAGACGAGTTTCTCAGAGGTTCGTTTTCGCGGAGACACGGAGCGTGCGGCAAAGGTTTACCAGAACATCACGCCGCTGCAGCCCGAGGACGTTGCTGATGCGATCCTATGGGCGGCGACACGCCCTGCACGCGTAAACATCAACACCATGGTGCTGATGCCGGTGGATCAGTCGAGCGCCACGGTCCTGAACCGCCGTACCAGCTAACAGTTTAGGGGCGCTCAGGCCGCGACCTGGGCGCCACCTTCGAGTGGGAACCAGAGCGAGAACATCGTCCCGTGAAACCTGGGTGAGTGCTCTTCAAGCCGGCTGCGCATCGCGATGCGTCCGCCATGCTTGTCGATGATGCCCTTCGAGATCCAGAGCCCGAGGCCGGTTCCGGTGATCTCCTTGCTGGTATGGAATGGCTCGTAGATGTGCTTGCGGATCTTGGGCAGGAAGCCCGTTCCCGTATCGGCAACCGATATGCGCAGGCCCGGGCGTTCCGTGACCGGACAGCGTGCCGGCCTCAGTCGCACATGCAGGTGACCGCCCCTCGGCATGGCGTCAAATGCGTTGCGCACGAGGTTGTTCAGCACCTGGCGCAGGTCACCTTCAAGCAGCATAGCCGTCGGCGTCTGCCGCATCTTCAACTTCACCTCGACCTTGCGCGAACTGAACCGGCTTGTGTAGAGCCGAAGCACGGCCGGAATCGTCTCGTGCAGGTCGACCGGAGCGACCGCTGTCTGGTTGCGGTGGAAGCGCAGCGTCTGCATGGTGATATCGGAGATGCGCGCCATCTCCTGCTCCGCCAAAGACGCGTACATCTTCATGTCGTCCATGCTGGCCGCGGTTCGCACGAGGTAGAGCAGGTTGATGACTGCCTCGAGCGGGTTGTTGATCTCGTGCGCGATCGAGCTTGCAAGCTGTCCCACGGCCGCCAGCTTTTCAGAGCGGCGAAGCGCTTCCTCGGCCAGACGCGCCTGGGTGATGTCGCGAAATGTCACCACGGCGCCACGCGGCTGCCCATCCTGCATGATGGGTTGCGCTGAGAGCTCTACATAAAAGCAGCTGCCGTCTTTCCGGTAAACGTGATCGACCTGACCGGTGAACGGGGTGTTTTTGCGGTAGACGTTATAGATGGCGCACTCAGACACCGGGTATCGACGGCCGTCGGGATAGGAGTGATGGATCATCTCGTGCATGTTGCGCCCGACCAGCTCGTCCGCCGTATAACCGAGCATTGCCAACGCCGCCCGATTCACGAACGTGCACTTGCCCTCCAGGTCTACACCCCAGATTCCCTCGCCGGCTGAATCCAGGAGCGCCTGCCAGGGTTGTTCCTGATTGATCGGGGTGCTCGCTGTCTGTTGCATGGGGCCCTGTCCGTTCTCTTTCAATCCGTAGGATGCAGGAAAAGCTACGTCGGCCACCCGACGGATGGTCCCGGGCCCGCAAAGGACGCAAAAGGATTAGGCTGAAAGGGAGAAAATTCATGACCGAGATCAAACAAGCCGACCTGATCGAAAGCGTTCGCGCCGCCCTCCAATACATCAGCTTCTACCACCCCGAGGACTACATTACCAATCTCGCCCGCGCTTACGAGATGGAACAAAGCCCCGCGGCAAAAGACGCCATGGCGCAGATCCTGATCAACTCGCGCATGTGCGCCGAGGGCCACCGGCCCATCTGCCAGGACACCGGAATCGTTACAATCTTCATCAAGCTGGGCCTCGACGTCCGGCTTACCGGGGACACCGGCGCCTCGCCTGGCCTCTCGTTGCAGCAGATGTGCGACGAAGGTGTGCGGCAGGCGTGGCTCGACCCTGACAACAAGCTGCGCGGCTCGATCCTTCGCGACCCCGCCTTCTCACGCAAGAACACGGTCGATAACACTCCCTGCGTGGTCGAGGTTTCGCTGGTTCCCGGCAACCAGGTCGACGTCACGGTAGCGGCCAAAGGCGGCGGGTCCGAAGCGAAATCCAAGTTCGTCATGCTCAACCCGTCGGACTCAGTCGTGGACTGGGTGCTCAAGACCATTCCGACGATGGGCGCCGGCTGGTGCCCGCCCGGCATGCTCGGTATCGGCATCGGGGGCACTGCCGAAAAGGCCATGCTGCTCGCCAAGCAGAGCCTGATGGACCCGATTGACATGCAGGAGCTCAAGGTCCGCGGCCCGCAGACGAACATCGAGAAGCTTCGCGTTGATATCTACGACCGCGTCAATGCGCTCGGTATCGGCGCGCAGGGGCTCGGCGGGCTGACGACAGTACTCGACGTCAAGATCCTCGAGTGGCCCACCCACGCCGCGAACCTGCCCGTGGCCATGATCCCGAACTGCGCGGCCACGCGCCACGCGCACTTCGTCCTCTCCGGCGAAGGCCCGGTCTATCTCGATCCGCCGGCGCTTGAGAAGTGGCCCAAGCTCACCTACGACGTGCACACCGCGCGTCACGTCAACCTCGACACCGTCACCCGCGCCGACGTCGAATCCTGGAAGCCGGGCGAGGTCGTGCTGCTGACCGGCAAGCTGCTGACCGGGCGCGATGCCGCCCACAAGCGTATGACCGACATGCTCAACCGGGGCGAAAAGCTGCCCGTCGACTTCGCCGACAAGTTCATCTACTACGTCGGCCCGGTCGACGCCGTACGCGACGAGGCTGTTGGACCGGCCGGCCCCACCACTGCCACGCGCATGGACAAGTTCACCCGGCAGATGCTCGAATCGACCGGCTTGTTGGGCATGATCGGCAAAGCCGAACGCGGCGATGCGGCGATTGACGCCATCCGCGACAACCACGCGGTCTACCTGATGGCCGTTGGCGGGGCCGCATACCTGGTCTCGAAAGCCATCAAGCACTCCCGGGTTCTTGCCTTTGAAGACCTCGGGATGGAGGCCATCTACGAGTTCGACGTGGTCGAGATGCCGGTCACCGTCGCCGTCGACGCCAAGGGCACGAGCGTCCACAAAACGGGCCCCGCGGAGTGGTCCGCTCGCATCGCTGCCAGCCAGCAGCTTGGTGGAGTTTCCATTTTGGGGCAATAATGCAGGATGACCTCCCGTGAGCGGCTCACCCACAAGATCCTCGATCAAAAGCGCAAGCTCCGGCTGAGCTGGGCAACAATCGCATCCACGCTGGGCACAGGTTCGCCCGTGCTCTACACCGCGGCACTGCTCGGCCAGTCGACGCTGACCGCCGAGGAAGCCCAGCGCGCGGTGACTCTGCTTGAGCTCGACGAGGCGGATGCCGCCCTGCTCAGCGAGATCCCTACACGCGGTAACAATCCCATGCCGCCCACCGATCCGCTCATCTATCGCTTCTACGAGCTGATTCAGAATTACGGCCCGAGCTGGAAAGAGTTGATCAACGAGGAGTTCGGCGACGGCATCATGTCTGCCATCGACTTCAACATGGCCATCGAGCGCGAGCCGAACCCCGCCGGCGACCGCGTGCGCATCACCATGTCTGGCAAGTTTCTGCCCTTCCGCCGCTTCTAGAGCAGATTAGCTGTTGTTGTGGAGTGGAGGGATCTGCAGAGCCGTTTTCCTTGGAAGAAAACGGCGT
>CAZZZP010000125.1:0-10716 GCA_964658635.1 Lichenicola sp.
CCCGCTGAACTGCACCAGACCCGGTTCTAATCCCGCTCCAGGCTCGGAAACCGCTTCAATGTGCCCCAGGTAGCAGAATCCCCACTCCCGCTCCCGTAGACCCGCCGCAACCTGCCCGATCGACTCCAGATTGCGCGCCGGCACCTCGCAATCATCCTCCATCACCAGCACGCTCTCCACACCCCGTCCCAGCGCATCCTTCAGGATCGCCAGGTGGCTCAGAAAGCACCCCCGCGCGCCCAGCGAGTCGAAACCGCATAGCTCCGTCGGCCTGATGGCAGCGTGGATCTCCACCCGCCCCGGCTCAAAAGCCATATTCAGATCGGCAAGCTGCCGACTCACCTCGCGAAATCGATCCCTGCGCTCGGGAAGGTTGATCACCCGGATCAGGTCGAAAGACTCATGGAGAGCCGGCATGTTGGTTACTCCGCTTTTCTGCCAATGACCTACAGATACCAGGGTATGTTGACCACCACAATTCGTTGATTGCCGCGAACCAGCAAAGCCAGCTTCAGCAACTGCACGCGCTGATTATGCAGCAGGTTCTCCCACCAGTGCTTGACCACCAGCTCCGGCAGCAGCACCGCAACCTTGCGCCCCGGGTTATCCGCCTCCAGCCGCAGAATGTACTCCATCAGCGGCGAGATGATGAACCGGTAGTTCGACATGATCGTCACCAGCTCCGGCTCGTTCAGTCCGACATTGCGGATCGGTCCCGCAACCTGCAACTCCCAGTCATCCTCAATTCCGTGGCCTTCATCTTCCGAATGCACATGGACCACCTTGATGTCCTTCGACATCAGTAGCCCGAACCGCATCGCCTTCTCGGAAATCTTGTTCCATCCAGCCATCGGGATCACCACCAGCGGCTGCTCAAGGTTCGCCACATTCATCGGCGCCGGGTCCGACATCTCCACCTTCACCCGCTCATAGTGCTTCTTCACCGAGTGCATCAGGATGATCAGCACCGGCACCAGGATCGCCGTTACCCACGCGCCCGCCATGAACTTCGACGCCAGCACCACGATCGTCGTCAGCCCCGTCGCCACCGCGCCGATGCCATTTACGATCATGTGCCGCGTACGCCCGGCATGACCCTTCTCTTCCTTCCGCCAGTGCTGCACCATGCCCGCCTGCGAAAGCGTAAACGCAAGGAACGCCCCGATCGCATACAGCGGAATCAGCTTGTCTGTCACACCGCCAAAAATAATCAGGATGATCGCCGTGAAGCCGGTCAACGCATACACACCATGCGAGAACAGCAGACGGCGCCCACGCAGAATGAACACGTGCGGCAGGTGATCCTGCATCGCAATCGCACGCGTCAGCCGCGGAAAGTCCGCAAATGCAGTGTTCGCACTCAGCGCCAGCGCCAGAAAGACGCTCCCCATAGTCACAAAGTAGAACCACGTCCGCCCGAAAACCGCCTTCACCAGCAAGCTCAACAAGCTCTGGTACTGCGGATCATCCGGGTTCATCGCCATGATGCCGTAGTGCTTCGCAAGCCACGACGTGCCATACAGCAGCACAATCAGAATCGCGATAATCACCGTCAGCGTAAGCTGCGCCTTCTTCGCTCGAGGCTCGCCAAACGCCATCACCCCGTTTGAAACAGCCTCGACTCCGGTCATCGCGGCACATCCACTGGAAAACGCCTTCATAATCAGCCAGACGAACGCGAAACCGGCAAAATGTCCCACCGCCGGGCTCGGCGCCGGCATCTCCGCCATCGCATGCGGGTTCCCGTGCGATGCAAGCACCTTGAACACCCCAACGCCCACCAGCACAAGCAGCGTTCCGATAAACATGAACGTCGGAAAGATGAACGCCGCACCCGTATCCTTCACCCCGCGCAGATTCACCAGCGCGAGAATCGCCAGGATCAGCAGGCACATCGGCAACGTATACGGAATCAGCTTCGACTCCACTGAAGTCACCGCCGTCACGCCGGCCGAAATTCCTACTGCGGCCGTCAGGATGTAGTCGATCATCAGTGCAGCCGCAGCCAGCAGACCGGCACCCTCACCCAGATTCTCGCTCGCTACCGTGTAGCTCCCGCCGCCATTCGGGTACGCGGCAATCGTCTGACGATAGCTGAAGAAAACAATGACAAGCAGGATCAGAATGGAACTGATAATCGGAATCAGATAATGAATCCCGAGGACCCCGAGAGGAATCAGGTACAAAAGAGCCTGCTCCGGTCCGTATGCTGCGCTTGTCAGTGCGTCAAGCCCGAAAATCGGTATGCCCGCTGAAACTCCAATATGCTCTGCTCGCTCTTCACTAGTCGCGAGAGGCCTGCCAAAAATCCGATCCTGAATCGCCATGTCGTTATAAAGAGTACACCTGTCAAGGCAAATCGCTGAGGACTGTTTTCCTCTGCCACCCTGCCCTTCCGCACGGCTGTCGGCACCCCGACGGTTTGTAATAGCATGACCCCATGGCCTATGTGCTGGAAACGATACGGGCAAGAACCCAGGTTCTGCACACCCGTCTCGAAGCGCATCTGGACCTTCCGCATCAACTCAGTTCGCCCGCGCTCTACACCCGCCTCCTCGCCCGTTATCTGGGCCTCTACCGGCCCATCGAAGCGCTCATCGCAGTCCAGCCAGCATCCCTCCACACCGCGATCGGCTGGCCAGACCGGCGGCGCGTTCCGCTGCTCGAATCCGACCTGCTTGCCCTGGGCCTGACCGAAAACGCCATCCAGAACCTCTCCACTTACACCTTTCCTCCCGGCCTCCATCAGCCAGACGCCATCTGGGGTGCACTCTACGTCCTCGAAGGCTCAAACCTCGGCGGACAGATCATCTACCGCCAGATCCACGAAAGCCTCGGCTTCGACCAGCACACAGGAGCCGCCTTCTTCTTCGGGGATGGCCCTGCCACCGGTCCACACTGGAAGCGCTTCCTCGCCGCGCTCGAATCAAACGTCACCCACCCTGAAGACGCTGCATCCGCCGCCAGCACCATGTTTCAACACTTTGAACACTGGCTCACCTCTGCCAGCTGAGATCGGAAGGACCTGCCTTGCCTATCAACCAGACCGACCAGACCGGCCAAAACGAACCCATCGTCAATCTCGACAACTGCGCCCGCGAACCCATCCACATCCCGGGCTCTATCCAGCCTCACGGCGTCCTCTTGGTTCTCGGCGAACCCGACCTCGCCGTCCTCCAGGTCAGTGAAAACTGCTCCGCCGTTCTCGGCCTCGACCCCTCCATGCTCCTCGCCCGCGGCCTCTCCGGTTTCCTCAGCCCAGGCCAGATCGAACTCATCCGCTTCGCACTCGATTCCTCCGACCCCGCCGAGAACAACCCGGTCCCCATCGATCTCCGGAGCGCCGCCGGAGTCGACCTCGACGCCATCGTCCATCGCTACGACGGCTTCTCCTTCCTCGAACTCGAACTCACCGTTTCCGTCAGCCGAGATCTCTTCCTCAACTTCTATAAGGCCGTCTCCCGCGCCACCGCAAACATGCAGGCCGCAGCCAATCTCGGCGATCTCCTCAACCAGACCGCCCAGGCCATCCGCACCGTTACCGGTTTCGACCGTGTCATGATCTACCGCTTCGGAGAGACCCTCGACGGACAGGTCGTCGCCGAGGCCCGCGACTCCGAACTCGACCCCTTCCTTGGCCTCTGGTACCCCGCAAGCGACATCCCCGAACAGGCCCGGCGCATGTACGTCCTCTCCCCCATCCGCGCCATTGCCGATGTCGACTACACGCCCGTCCCCATCCTCCCCGTCATCAATCCCCGCTCCGGCCGCCCTACCGACCTCAGCTTCGCATCCCTCCGCAGCGTCTCGCCCATCCACTGCGAGTACCTCCAGAACATGGGCGTACGCGCCTCCATGTCCGTCTCCATCATCCGCAACGGAAAGCTCTGGGGCCTCATCGCATGCCACCATCGCACCCCGCGTCTTCCCTCCTACGAGACCCGCAAAGCCTGCACCTTCCTCGGTAGAATCCTCAACGGCGAAATCGTCCGCCGCGAAGTCGAAGAAGAATCCTCCTTCGCCGCCCAGGCAAACGTCATCAAGGCCCGCTTCCTCGAAAGCATGGCCGCAACCACAGCCGACCCCGTCCTCACCCTCCTCCACTCCACACCCAACCTCATGGACCTCGTCTCCTGCACCGGAGCCGCCTATGTCAGCGGAGAGAACGTCCACGCCATCGGCTCCGTCCCCTCCTACAGCCACCTGCTCGGCATCGCCTCAACCCTCGGTGCCCCCTCCACTCCCGCCACCTTCGCCGTCTCCAGCCTCAACGGCCGCTACGAAGATGCCGACAACGTCGCATCCGTCGCCTCCGGCATTATCGCCCTTCGCCTCTCCCAGAAGCCCAGCCGCCAGATCCTCTTCTTCCGCCCCCAGCTCTCACAGGTCGTCACCTGGGCAGGAAACCCCCATAAACCCGTCCTCGCCGACGAAGACGGATTCCGCCTCAGCCCCAGAAAATCCTTCGCCGCCTGGCAGGAGGAGACCCACGGCAACTCCCAGCTCTGGAGCCCCGCCGAAATCAAGGCCGCAGACGACCTCCGCAGCCTCATCAACGTCATCGCCGTCCGCGGAACCTAGCCCCACGCATGCCCACTCCAGCCCCTGGCTCCCAACACGAGCTCCCCCGCGTCCTCAATCTCTCCCACGCCACCTCCATCGTCGTCGGCATCATCATCGGCAGCGGCATCTTCCTCGTCCCCCGCGAGATGATGGCCGCAGTCGGCTCTTCCGGAATGGTCTACGCCGTCTGGATCGTCGGTGGCCTCCTCTCCCTCTTCGGAGCCATGACCTACGCCGAAATCGCCGCCGCACGACCCCTCTACGGCGGCGACTACGCCTTCCTCCGCGACGCCTACGGAGACCTCACCGGCTTCCTCTACATGTGGACCTGGATCGCCATCGCAAAGCCCGCCTCCCTCGCCACCATCGTCGCCGGCCTCGCCCGTGTCCTCGGAACCTTCCCCATCTTCAGCTTCTTCGCCCACCCCGCCATCGGCCCCATCCTCTGGAGCCAGGTCTTCGCCATCGCCGTCACCTGGCTCATCACCGCCCTCAACATCGTCAGCACCCGCGAGTCCGCAAACGTCCAGCTCGTCCTCACCTGGCTCAAAGGCGCCCTCATCCTCGTCATCGCCGCCTTCTGCTTCTCCGCCAGCGCCTTCCACGCCTACGCCGGAGCCGGATGGCACAACTTCGCCACCACCTTCCCCCACGCGCGCGGAGGCTTCAGCGGCTTCATGGTCGCCCTCATCGCCGCTCTCTGGGCCTATGACGGCTGGTCCGATGTCACCCAGATGGCCGGCGAAATCCAGCAACCTCAGCGCAGCCTCCCTTTCGCCCTCATCGGAGGCATGACCATCGTCGGCGGCCTCTACATGCTCACCAACGCCGCCATCCAGTACGTCCTGCCCGCCGCTTCCATCGCCACCGCCGACCGCCCCACCGTCGACGCCATGCACCTCGTCGCCGGAGCCGCAGGAGCCGCCCTCGTCACCCTCGGCATGGCCATCAGCATGGCCGCAACCTTCGTCGGATCCTCTCTCTCAGGAGCCCGCGTCACCTTCGCCGCCTCCCGCGACGGCCTCTTCTTTGCCCGCCTCGCCCACGTCAATCAGCGCTTCCATACCCCGGACGTCTCACTCATCGTCCAGGCCACCCTCGCCACCCTCCTGCTGCTCGCCATCGCCAGGTTCCAGGCCCTCTTCTCGCTCGCCATCTTCGCCGACTGGGTCTTCTACGCCCTCACCGCAAGCACCGTCTTCCTCTTCCGCAAACGCGACGCCGCGCAGCAGCCAGCCACCCCCCGCCCGTTCAGCATGTGGGGCTACCCCTTCGTCCCCATCATCTTCATCGCAGCCGCCGCCGTGCTCGTCGTCTTCTCACTCGTCGACCAGCCCCGCAACTCACTTGCCGGCGCAGTCGTCATCCTGCTCGGCATCCCACTCCACTACACCCTCAAGCGCCGCCACCCGCACCCGCCACAGCCCTAACCGTCCTCAGGCTCAGCCGCCGCAATCCGCTCATCCCGCCACGACTCCAGCCTTGCTGCCCGAAACGACCCGTACGGTAGAAACACCGAGAACACCGTCCCACTCGCACTCTTCCGCGCGGAGCTCCGGAACCGGATCACTCCTTCGTGCTTCTCCACCAGGTCCTTCGAGATCCACATCCCCAGCCCCGTCCCGTTAATCCCCTTCGTCGTATAGAACGGCTCGAAGATCCGCCGCCTCTGCGCCGGCTCGATCCCCTTCCCGCTATCGGCCAGCGTGATCCGCACCCCAAGCTGACCCTGTGCATCCCACCGCCGCCCCGGCCGAAGCCGCGCAATCAGCTTCCCCTCCGGCGGCGTCGCATCCAGCGCATTCGAAATCAGGTTCGAAACCACCTGGCGAATCTCCCCCGAAAAACAAAGCACCGGCTCCGTCCGCCGGTAATCCCGAAAAAGCTTCAGCCCGGCGGCATCGATCCTCGGCTTGAACACCGCCAGCACCGAATCCATCAGATCCGCCATCCGCACCGGCGTCTCCGCCGTCGACTGCCGATGAAAGCGCAGCGTCTGCCGCACAATCTCGCTCATCCGCGCAAGCTCTTCCTCCGCCGCCTTCACATACTCGCGCGCCGTCCGGTTCAACGAAGGGTTGCTCCCAATCAGGTAAAGCAGGTTCGTCACCGCCTCAAGCGGGTTATTGATCTCGTGCGAGATGCTCGACGCCAGCTTGCCCACCACAGCCAGCTTCTCCGCCTCGCGCAGCGCATTCTCCGCCAGGTTCCGCGCACTCACGTCCGTCGACGTGCGCACATATCCCGTCACATTCCCATTCGCATCGAGGATCGGGTGCCCCGTCGCCAAATGCAGAATGTACTCCCCATCCTGCCGCCGCAGCCTGTGCTCCAGCTCATATTGCCGGCGCGTCGCGACCGCCGTATTCCACGCCTGCTTCGACTTCTCGCGATCCTCCGGATGTACGAAATCCAACCACCCGTCGCCCATCAACCGCTCCAGAGGCACGCCGAAAAATCCCGTCGTCCGGCTCGTCACATAGTTGATCGCCCCATTCCGGTCCGCCCACCAGATCAGCTGCGGTAGCGCCTGCGTCAGCACCTCAAACCGGCCCCCACCTTCAATCCCCGCCAGCTTCTGCGACGTCAGATCGCTGATCAGTGTGATCACCCCCACAGGCTCCTCCTGCCCATCCAGTAGCAGGCCCGCCGACAGGTGGACATAAATCGAGTTCCCCAGCTTGCGCACGTTTCGCGTTTCGCCACTGAAGGTCCGCTCCGACAACACCTTCGGAAGCAGAACGTCCGAGACAAAGCTCGCCTCTTCCTGCGCATAGAACACCTTCAGCGAGCGCCCCACCAGTTCGTCAGCCGCATAGCCGAAGACCATCGCCACCGCCCGGTTGCACCACGTGATCTCGCCATCGAGCGTCGCGGTAACGACGCAGTCGCGCATCTCATTTATCAATGCAGGCTCAAGGAATACCGGCGAAGAGCCCTCCGCCGAGGTCATCCCCAGCCGCCTCAAATCGGGCTGCCAGTCCATCGTTGCTCCTTCGGAATCATCGGAATCAAAAGAAGTGATGAGGACAGACCAGGCGCGCCCCCTCCGTATCAGGACACTCTCCGATTCGCATCCGCTTGGAATGACATCGCACATGCCCAAATCCCGTGTGCAATCAGCGAATACAGCCCACATCCGAGTCCCTTCACTGGGAGCCGCCGCAACACCAGCGCGGCAGCATAAATTGGAACCCGGACCTTTATGCTAAACCACGCCCTTTTGCCAAAACCTGAACCAGCTGACTCAGGTGCATATCCCCCACCCCAAAGCACCCGCTCATGTGCAAACAATCAGTCGCTTCATTTACCCTCAGCAACATGGCTACTCTCTTCGAAATCCCGCTCAAAACCATCGCAGGTGAGCCCACTACCCTCGAAAAATTCAAGGGACACGTCCTCCTGATCGTCAACACTGCCTCAAAATGCGGACTCACGCCTCAGTACGAAGGCCTCGAGAAAATCTACTCCACCTACAAGCACTGCGGCTTCGACGTCCTCGGCTTCCCGGCAAACGACTTCGCCGGACAGGAACCAGGCTCGAGCGAAGAGATCCAGAACTTCTGCACCACCAACTACAACGTCACCTTCCCCCTCTTCGAGAAGGTGGTCGCCACGGGCCCCGAAAAGTCCCCCCTCTACCAGACCCTCACCAACGCCCAGCCCGTCGCACGCATCGCTGACCCCGGCTTCAAGGACAAGCTCCGCGGCTACGGACTCACCGTCCACGAAGCCCCCGAACTCACCTGGAACTTCGAGAAGTTCCTCGTCAACCGCAGCGGCCAGGTCGTCGCCCGCTTCGCACCCGACACCCTCCCCACGGACCCCGCCCTCATCCAGGCCATCGAACGCGAACTCCCGCCCCTCCAGGGCAGCACCCCCGCCCAATAAATCCTCATTCGAAAAGCGCAAAACTCTCGCATTCGCTCTTCGGACAACCGCAGAATCATCAGCATCTGCAACTCACCCACCTCGCCCAGACAACGAGGTGGGTCGTCGTTCCCGCAACCTGAAGTTCCAGCTCCCCCGCGCGTCTCTGCAAAATCCTGAAACCAGCTCCCAGAAAGAGTCTTCGCCCGATGCCCCCTCCCGCAAAGTTCTTCCTCGCCGCCGCCCTCCTCACCTCCACAGGCGCCTTCGCCCAGAAGACTCCCATCACCATCACGGCTGACCTTTCCGAAGCCCCCCGCAAGCTCTACCACGCCGAGATCGACCTTCCCGTGAAGCCCGGCCCCGCAGCCTTCGTCATGCCCCAATGGATCCCCGGCAACCACGCGCCCAACGGACCCATCGCCCATGTCACCGGCATCGTCTTCACTGGAAACGGACAAAAGCTCACCTGGCGCCGTGACGACGTAGACCTCTACGAATTCCACGTCGACGTGCCCGCCGGGGTCACCAGCGTCCACGTTCACCTCGACGCCATCGTCCCCGACCGCCTCTCCAAACACATGGCCTGCCTCGAGTGGGAGCGCCTCATGTTGTACCCCGCCCACATCCCGGTCAAGGACATCGCCATCCAGCCCTCCGTCACCGTCCCCGCAGGCTGGGGCATCGGCACCGCCCTCGTGCCCAACGGAACCGGGGCGCCCCCGCCCGTTACCGGCATCCTCGAAGACGATCACCACCCCACCGCCGGAGCCACCACTACCCACTTCCAGACCACCACCGTTGAGCAACTCGAAGACTCGCCCGTCATTACCGGCCAGTACTTCCACGAGTTCGCCCTCGCCCCCGAAGTCACCCCCAAACACTTCATCGACGTCGTCTCCGACGAGCCCCAGGACTCGAACCTCCGCCCCGAGCTACTCGCCGAGATCTCGAACCTCGTCCGCGAGGCCGGCGCAGCCTACGCCTCACACCACTACAACGCCTACCACTTCCTGCTCACCCTCTCTGACGTCGCCGGCGGCGAAGGCCTCGAGCACGGCCAGTCCTCCGACAACGGCATCGGCGAAAAAGGCTTCTCCGACACCCTCCATCAGCTCCCGGAAGCGGACCTCCTCGCCCACGAGTTCACCCACTCCTGGGACGGCAAATACCGCCGGCCCGAGAAGCTCTACGAACCCGACTTCGCCACCCCCCAGCAGGGCCAGCTCCTCTGGGTCTACGAAGGTATGACCCAGTACATGGGCAACGTCCTCGCCGCCCGCTCCGGCCTCAAGAATCAGGCACAATACCGCGACATGCTTGCCCTCTCAGCCGCCTCGCTCGACAACGAGACCGGCCGCTCCTGGCGCTCCACTGAAGACACCTCCATCGCAAGCTCCGTCGACCGTCACCCCACGCTCTGGGCCTCGTGGGAGCGCGGCCAGGCCTACTACCAGGAAGGCGAACTCCTCTGGCTCGACGCCGACACCCTCATCCGTCAAAAGACCAACGGCCAGAAGTCCCTCACCGACTTCCAGCACATCTTCTTCGGCAAGGGCGGAGACACCGGCCCCCTCATCGTCCCCTACAACCGCGCCGAGATCATCGCCGACCTCAACCAGGTCATGCCCTATGACTGGACCGGCTTCCTCCACCAGCACATCGACGTACCCGAGCCCCACGCCGACCTCGAAGGCATCAAGCGCGGCGGCTACGAGCTCGTCTACACCGACAAGCCCAACGCCTCCGCACGCGTCTTCGCCGCGCTCGGCTCCCGCCGCTCGGGCGGGGTCGACGCCTGGTACTCGCTCGGCCTCCGCATCCTGCCCGACGGCACCATCTACGACGTCCGCTGGAACTCCCCCGCGGACAAGGCCAACCTCGGCCCTGGCATGAAGATCATCGGCGTGGGTACTCAGGTCTTCTCCGCCGACGCCATCCACCAGGCCCTCGACGACGCCAAGGGCACCACCAAGCCCGTACACCTGCTCACCGCCTATGACGCCGACCTCACGGCAGTCGACATCGACTACCACGACGGCCAGCGCTACCCCGCCCTCAAGCGCGTCGAAGGCGCACCCGCCCTCCTCGACGAAATCACCAAACCCCTCAGCCCCGCCACCGTCCTCCCCAAGCCAGAAGATGGCAAGCAGGACAAATAACCAGAACAGCGCCATAAACCGGAACGGAACCCAGGTCTTGATTCAGACCTGGGTTCCGCTTTTAAGACCCGCCTCGTCGCGGACCGCTCCGATCCCCACATCCCTGCGGATCACAGCCGTC
>CAZZZP010000126.1:0-10387 GCA_964658635.1 Lichenicola sp.
AGGTTGCGCTCGTAGACGAGGCGGATTCCGGTGAGGGTCAGGAACGGGTCGACCTGCTTGAGGTAGTGGGAGCCCTCGGCGATGAGGGGGGCGAGGCCTCCGGTGCCAATGATCTGGACAGGCGTTTCGGGATGGTGGGGCTGGAGGTCGGCGATCATACGTGCAAGAATGCCGTCGACGAGGCCGATGTAGCCGTAGTAGAGCCCAATCTGGAGGTTGTCGAGGGTGCAGGTGCCGATGACCTTGGCGGGTTTGCGGATGTCGATGCGGGGAAGGCGCGCGGCTTTTGAGAAGAGGGCTTCGGCGGAGATGCCGAGTCCGGGGGCGATGGCTCCGCCGATGAATTCGCCCTTGGCGGAGACGACGTCGAAGGTGGTGGCGGTGCCCATGTCGACGATGATGGTGGGGGCGTGGAAGCGGTCGTAGGCGGCGACGCAGTTGGCGATGCGGTCGGCGCCGGCTTCGGCGGGGTTGTCGGTGAGGATGGGGAGGCCGGTGCGGGTGCCGGGCTCGATGAAGGTGGGCGTCAGGTGGAAGTAGAGGTCGCAGACGCGGCGGAGGGTGGAGTCGGCCGGGGGGACTACGGACGAGATGCAGATGCCGGTGACGTCGGCGAGGGCTACGGCGCTCGACTCGAAGAGCGAGCGGAGGAGGACGGCGAACTCGTCGGTGGTGGCAGCGCCGGTACGTTCGTCGGGGGTGGTGACGCGCCAGTGGGCGAGCGGCTCGGGCTCGAAGCGGGCGGGGGCCGAGCCGGGGAGCTGGCGGTAGAGGCCGAGGACGGTGTTGGTGTTGCCGATGTCGATGGCGAGGAGCATCTTCGGATTCTAGTTCGTTGACCGTGGACCGTTGGGGCTAGATAGAGCGGACTCCGCCGGAGAGGACGGTTTGGGTGGTGCCGTCGTCGGACTGGACGAGGAGGAAGCCGGCGGGGTCGAGGCCTCGGGTGGTGCCGGTGTAGCCTCGGTTTCCGTGTTCGTCGGCGCCTACGCGGACGCGTTTGCCGCTGACCCAGGTGGAGGCGGCAGTGAGACGGGCGGCCAGGGTTGGGGTTTGAGCAGGGGCGGTGAGGCTGGCTTCAAGGAGAGTGATCTCGCGGTCGAGGTGGTTGAGGAAGGCTGCGAGGATGGGCTCGCGCTCGAAGTGGCGGCCGCTTTCGAGGTGGAGCGAGGTGGCGAGGCGGGCGAGGTCATGCGGGAAGGCGGCGTGGTTGAGATTGAGGCCTACGCCGATGACGGCGTATTTCAGGGCTGCGGGGGGCTCGGATGCGGATTCGACGAGGATGCCTCCGCATTTGAGGTCGCCGAACATGAGGTCGTTGGGCCAGCGGATATCGAGGGCGAGGCCGGTGGTTTCGCGGACGGCGGCCTGCATGGCAAGACCGGTGGCGATGGGGAGACTGGTGGCGTAGCTGAGGGGGAGGGCTGGAGTGACGAGGGCGGTTACGTACAGGCCATCACCTGCGGTCGAGTGCCAGGTGTGGCCTCCGCGGCCTCGGCCGGCGGTTTGTTCGTCGGCGATCCAAACTCCGGTGCGGGTGCCGGAGTTGGCGGCTTCGAGGGCGAGGAGGTTGGTGGAGGTGGTGATTTGGAGGTGGTTGAGGCGGTGGTGGAAGCGGGTGCCGGTGAGGGCGGAGTCGAGATCATTGAGGTTGAGGGGCATAGAGATCCATACAGGCAACGGCAGGTGCGCGCTTGTCGCCGGATTGGGCGGCGACCGCTTGGTGGGGTATAGACGTTTTGCGTTTAGGCCTGGTCGGCGGCAATGCGCATGGAGAGGTCTACGGCGATGGCGGAGTGGGTGAGGGCGCCTACCGAGACGAAGTCTACGCCGGCTTCGGCGTAGGCGCGGACGGTTTCGAGGCTCATGTTGCCGGAGGATTCGATGGGGACGCCGGGGAGCGCGGCACGGATCAGCTTGACGGCCTTTTTGGCTGCGGCGGGGGTCATGTTGTCGAGCAGGATGGACTCGGCGCCGCCGGCGATGGCTTCGTCGAGCTCCTGCTGGGAGCGGACTTCGACCTGGACGATCTGCTTGGGCTTGCGGCCCTTGATCGCGGCTTCAAGGACTTTGGGGACGCCTCCGCCGAGGGCGATGTGGTTGTTCTTGATGAGGATGCCGTCGGCGAGGTCGATCCGGTGGTTGACGCCTCCGCCGCAACAGACGGCGTACTTGTCGAGGGCGCGGAGGCCGGGGATGGTTTTACGGGTATCGAGCACTTTGCAGGGGGTGCCGGCGACGGCTTTGACGAACTCGTTGGTGAGGGTGGCGATGCCGGACATGCGCTGCAGGAGGTTGAGGATGACGCGTTCGGTCGAGAGGAGGGTGGCTGCGTTGGCGCGGATGACGGCGACGGACTGGCCTTTTTTGACTTTGACGCCGTCGAAGATCTCCGGGTGGTGGATGACTTCGAAGCGGCCGATGGGTTTTGCGCCAGCCTTTTCGGCGAGGTTGGAGAAGACCTCGAGGATGGCGGGGATGGCACCGAGACCGGCGAGGACGCAGGGCTGCTTGGCCAGGATGGTGCCGGTGGCGCGGAGCTTGCGGTCTACGGTGAGAGCGGTGGTGACGTCGTATGCTGCCTTGTCTTCGATCAGCGCCGCCTCGATGATGGCGCGGACGCGTTTGCTGTTCCAATCCATGCTTAGCCTCGTCAGCAACAATCGTAACGCTTTGTAGGGGACGGCGGGAGGGAAGCTGCATCTGAAGGACTTAGGTGCCGCCCATGATGCCTTTGTCTCACCAGTTTGCGTATCTGCTGATGCTTGCCCTGCCGATTGCGTGTGCGTCGTGGACGGTGACGCATGAGGAAGTGTTTCGCGAGCCGCGGGACTTCTGCAAGAAGATGTCGCAGGACTGCAAGGCGCTGCCGCAGCGGAAGTTTTTTTATCTGTTCACGTGCGAATACTGCTTTTCGCATTACGTGACGGCGTTTTTCCTGATCTTGACGCGGTTCACGATGCTTTATGAGGGTTGGCGCGGGTACATGATCTCGTGGTTCGCGCTGGTTTGGATCGCGAACGTTTACATGAGCGTGTTCAACCGGCTGCGGCTGGAGATCAAGCACGAGAATGTGGTGATTGCGACCGAGCAGACGGTGCAGGAGAAGCTGCAGGCCGAGACTGCTGCACCGTAGAAGGGGCTCCATGGGTGGGCACTCAGGCGCGCAGTTTGTAGTGGACTTTCGCGCCGGTGGCGAGGTCGATGGTGACGTGGTCGTCTGGGGTCTTGACGGTGGTGCCATCGGATGCGGGGTGGTATTCGATGCGAAGCTGCTGGGCGTTGACGACGACGCGGAGATAGCCGTAGCTCTTGTCGTCGTAATTTTCGAAGGTGACGGTGTCCTTCTTCTCGGGCTGGGCGTACATGGGGACGACCTGGGGGGTGCGGATGGTGGTTCCCCTGGAGAGCGCACCGAGGCCGTGGCCGCCGTTTCCAATGACGTAGAAGGGGATTTCGCGACCGTCGATGTCGCGGGTGAAGCGCTGGAAGTTGTGGGCATGGCCGGAGAGGAAGGCGTGCGGCCAGACACCGACCTTTTGGCAGATGGCGTCGATCTCCTTGAGCATGACCATGGAGCCGGAGTGCTTGCCGAAGGCATAGGGCGGGTGGTGGACGGCGAGCAGGACGGCGCCGGCAAACTTTTCGGTCTTGATGCGGGTGAGCGCGGCTTCGAGGTAAGTGAGCTGGGCGTCGGGCAGGTTGGGAAACTTGGGCTGCTTGCTGCTGGGATCGACGGTCGAGGAGATGACGCCGGGATTCTCGAGCATATTTGAGTAGATCCCGAGGATGCGGACGAAGGGAGCTTCGAGGGTGTAGTAGACGCCGGGCTGGATCATGGTCGTGCGCGAGATGCCGACGGCGTCGGGAGAGTGGGTGAAGGTGCTGGCGCAGAAGTTTTCGAGAAAGGCGGAGAGAGAGTCCGAGGCGAGGCCAGTGCCGGCCGGCGGGGGCAGGACGATGCCGTCGTGATTGCCCGGGATGGCGAAGATGGGGGCCGGGTAGTCGCGGTACGCGGCGTAGAACTGGTCGTAGTAGTACTTGTGCTCGCCGAAGGAATAGACGACGTCGCCGAGGTTGTAGAAGAACTGGGGGAGGTTGGGTGCGTCTTCACCGGTGAAGTCGGCGAGGAGCTTGTCAACGACCTCGTTTTCGGTCCTGGGGCCTTCGGTAGCGCCGGTGTCTCCGGCAGTGTGGAAGACGATCTGGCCGGATTGCTGGATCTGGTCGACGGTCTTCCGGCCAGTGGGGCCGAGGGCCTGGGCAAGGGTGAGAATGGGCTCGGGCAGGTTGGCGACGACGGGGAAGGCGATGGGGAGGAACTTGCTCTGCTTGATGAGCGCGTCCATCTCGGCGTAGGCCTGGCTGTCGGAGGCGTGCGGAGTGGTGTATCTGGTGGGGTCAGCGGTGGGTTTGGGGTCGGCGAAGACGGGTGCGGGAACCTGGGCGCCGGCTGGACGGCGGAGCGAGGAGCTGGTGAGCTCGAGGTTTTGCGGGGTTGCGGCGGCGGGTTTGGAAGGGGTCTTGCGGGTGGCCATGGGAGGCTCCTCTCAATCTCGAAAGGGTACACCTGCGTATGCGAATTTGGTGTGAATGCGTTGGGGCCGGGTTTGGAGAAGGGCGTGCGACCAGAGGTGGGGGCACACATAAAACCAGGTCCACCGACTGCGCCAAAGGATCAGAAGAGGGGTGAGGGCAGTCGGGGGATTTCGCCCCCTTACTCCCTATCCCCCACTCCCTATACCTTGTTCAAAGCGTCCAGGGCGGCTTTGGCTTTGTCGTAGAGGAGCCGGGTCTCGGCGGACTGCTTGCGGAGGCCTTCTACGATGTGGGCGGGAGCCTTGGCCATGAAGGCTTCGTTGCCGAGCTGTTTGTTGGCGGCCATGAGGCCTTTTTCGTACTTTGCCAGGTCTTTGGTGAGGCGTTCGCTCTCTGCGGCGACGTCGATCTGGCGCTCGTAGACAAGCTGCACGTCGAACTGGGCGGTGGAACGGACGGCCTCGCCGGTGAGGGGTGCGGGGGCGAGCTCGACGGCTGAGACGCGGGCCATTTTGGCGAGCATATTGGCGTTTTCGCTGGCGAGCCGGGCGAAGCGGGTCATTTCGGCGTGGAGCAGGATGGGGGTGGCTTCCTTTTCGGGGACGCCGAGCTCCTTGCGCAAGCCGCGGATGGTGACGATGAGCTCCTGGAGGAAGGCGATCTCCTGCTGGGCGCTGGGGTCTGCTGGGAAGTCGGCAGCCTGGGGGTAGCGGGTGAGGGCGATGGACTTTGCGGGTGCTTCGAGGCCGAGCTTGGCGTGGAGGGCGTGCCAGATCTCCTCGGTGATGAAGGGCATGAAGGGGCTGAGCAGGCGGAGGGCGGCCTCGTAGACGGTGACGAGGGTGTTGAGGGCTGCGGCGGTGGCTTGCTTGTCGGAATTTTCGTCGAAGTTGAGGCGGAGTTTGACGAGCTCGAGATACCAGTCGCAGAGGTCACCCCAGAAGAAGCGGTAGATGTGACTTGCGGCCTCGTCGAAGCGGTAATCGGCGAGCGAGCGATCCATGGAGGCGGCGGTTTCGGAGAGGCGGGAGAGGATCCAGCGGTCTTCGAGGGCGGTGGGAACGGAGACAGGTCCTGCGCCAGCTTTGCCGGAGGAGGTCAGGTCGGGGAGTGCAACCGAAGCTTCGGTGGCGCGGTCCAGGTTCATGAAGAGGAAGCGTGCGGCGTTCCAGATCTTGTTGGCGAAGGCGCGATAGCCGTCGGTGCGCTCCTCGTTGAAGGCGATGTCGGAGCCGGGCGAGGCCTGGGCGGCGAGGGTGAAGCGGACGGCGTCGGTGCCGAAGCGGTCGATGATCTCGATAGGGTCGATGACGTTTCCCTTGGTCTTCGACATCTTTTCGCGGTTGGCGTCGCGGATGAGGCCGTGGATGTAGACGGTCCGGAAGGGTACGGCGTCGGCGAGGGTCCGGGTTGAGCCGTCGGCGTCGGGGACGTCGAGCATGAAGTGGGTGCCGAGCATGATCATGCGTGCGACCCAGAAGAAGAGGATGTCGAAGCCGGTGACGAGGAGGTCGGTGGGGTAGAACTCGAAGTCAGGGTTCACGGACCGGGGTTGAGGGGTCGAGGGGGATGAGGCTGAGCCTTGGCGAGTGATTGCTGTGCCCTGTACTTCGGGCCAGCCGAAGACGGTGAAGGGCAGGAGGCCGGAGGAGAACCAGGTGTCGAGGACGTCGGTTTCCTGGGTGAGCGCCGTGCTGCCGCAGGTGGCGCAGGTATCGGGGGCGGTGCGGGCTACGGTGATGGCTTTGCAGTCGGCGCAGTGCCAGGCGGGGATGCGGTGGCCCCACCACAGCTGTCGTGAGACGCACCAGTCGTGGATGTTGCCCATCCACTCGTTGTACGTCTTCTCGTACATGTCGGGGATGATGCGGATGTGGCCGTCTTTGACGGCCGCGATGGCCTTGTCAGCGAGCGGCTGGATTTTGACAAACCATTGGTTCGAGAGGCGCGGCTCGATGACCGAGCCGGAGCGCTGACTCAAGCCGACGGACATCGTGTGGTCCTTGACGGCGACGAGGAGGTCGAGCGCGTCGAGGTCGGCGAGGATCTGCTCGCGGGCGGCGTAGCGGTCGAGACCGTGGTACTTCGAGCCGGGCAGGTCGATGTGGGCGGTGGTGTCGAGGATGGCGATCGACGGGAGGGCGTGGCGCTGGCCGATGGCGAAGTCGTTGGGATCGTGCGCGGGTGTGACCTTGACGGCGCCGGTGCCGAACTCGGGCTGGGCCCAGTCGTCGGCGAGGATGGGGATCTGGCGGCCGGTGAGCGGGAGCGAGAGCATTTTGCCGATGAGGTGCTGGTAGCGCTCGTCATTGGGGTTGACGGCGACGGCGGTGTCGCCGAGGAGGGTTTCGGGGCGCGTGGTGGCAATGACGATGGAATCGCTTCCGTCGGCGAGTGGGTAGCGGAGGTGGTAGAGCTTGCCGAGGCGCTCCTCGTGGACGACTTCGAGATCGGAGACGGCGGTCTGGATGACGGGGTCCCAGTTGACGATGTAGGCGCCGCGATAGACGAGGCCCTGCTCGTGGAGGCGGACGAAGGCTTCGATGACGGCCTTCGAGAGGCGGTCGTCCATGGTGAAGTACTCGCGGGACCAGGCTACGGAGGTGCCGAGGCGCTTCATCTGGGTGGTGATGGCGCCGCCGTATTGTTGCTTCCACTCCCATACGCGGGCGGTGAAGGCTTCGCGGCCGAGCTCGGCGCGGGAGGTCTTCCCTTCCTTGGCGAGGGCGCGCTCGACGAGCATCTGGGTGGCGATACCGGCGTGGTCGGTGCCGGGGACCCAGAGGGCGCGGTCTCCCAGCATGCGGTGCCAGCGGACGAGGATGTCCGATTCGGCGTGCTCGAACATGTGCCCCATGTGGAGGAAGCCGGTTACGTTGGGCGGGGGGAGCAGCATGGTGAAGGGCTTGCCGTGGGCCTGGGAGGAGCTGGCGGCGGGGGTGTCGAAGAGCTGGTTTTCAACCCAGTAGGTGGCCCACTTCTGTTCGATAGCGGAGGGGTCGTAAGCCTTGGCGAGATCGGCTGGGTTTTCGGCGGGAATGGTGCTGGATTCGGTGCTCATCGGGTTTAAGGGTAGCACCCGGGCGAGGTAGCGAAGCCCCGGGATTCGCGTTGGATTGCGAAGCCCAGGGCTTTATCGTCTGCAAGTGGGAGGAGCTTACTGCGGAAGCGGGTCGAGCTTCTTGAGGCCCTTCTTTTTCTTGTGTTTGCTGGAGGACTCTTCCGCCTTGTCGAACTCCGGCTTGGCCTTGCCCTTGGCGGGGGCCTTGGCGGCGACCGGGGTTGCGGTGTTGATCTCGTTCGGACGGTCGGGGGCCTCGCCTGCTTTCTCGATGGGCGGCAGGTCGGTGCTTGCCGGGCCTACGGGCTTGAGCGGGTTGGGATCGGGCGTGCCGGTTGCGGCGGGCAGGGTCTCAGGCTTCGCGCCGTTGACGAGCGAGCGGGTGACCGAGGGATTGGGAGTCGAGCCGGAGTTCATGATCTCGACGCCGATGGAGTTGCCGCCGGAGGGGGTGGAGCCTGCCGGTGCGGTCTTCATCTCGGAGGAGGCTGCGTCTGCTCCGCTCTCGGGTACGGGCTGGAAGGAGAGCGGCGCGTTGGAGGCCGGAGCGACGGTTGCGGGGTCGGAGGTTGCCGACTTGGCATCGGAGTCCGCAGGTGCCGTGGTTGCGTGCTCGACCGGCGCATTGGGGTTGATTGCGCCGTTGAAGTCGTTGGTGATGCGTGCGAGAACCGTGGGCGCGAGCGTCGGCTTTGGGTCTGTGAGGGTTGGGTCGCCCTGCTGCGCGGTGAGGACGGTGTCCGGCTCGTGCATGATGAGGAAGCGGACCTTGTCGGTGACGCGATAGTTTCTGCGGCTATTTTCAAGGGCTTCGCTGGCTGCGGCCTGCTCCGTGGTGGGCTGGGGGATGGGCAGGTTCATGGCGGCGAGGCGGTCTTTCGCGTCCTCGACGTGGGGTGCGGCGGAGTGCTCGAGGACGACGGTGCGGTAGGCGTCTGCGGCACGCCCGTCGTAGAGGGCTTCGAGCTTGGCCTTGGGACCTTCGGCGAGCTTGAGGGTGCGGATGTAGCGGGCCTGGGCCTCGTAGGCGTCACCGAGCGAGATGAGGGTGTCGTCGAGGTGGCTGTAAAGCGGGTAGGTATCGATGACCGTCTGGTCGCGAGCAATGACGGCAGCCCAGTTCTGGCGCGTGGCGTAGAAGGCGGCGATGTCGGCTTCGCGGGAGGCGAGGACTTCCTGGACCTCGCGCAGGCGCTGCTTGGCCTGGGGGATGAGCTTGGAGTCGGGGTAGTCGGTGATCATGCGGCGATACTCTTCTTCAGAGTGGAGGGCCTTGGCGTAGTCGCGGTCGGGCTTGTCCATCTGGCGGAAGTAGATGTCGCCGATGCGCATCTGGGCTTCGGCGGCTTCGGGTGCGTTGGGGAAGAAGACGCAGAAGTCGCGGTATTCGGACTCGGCCTGAGTAAGGGCCGCGGTGCCCCCCTCGCGGTACCAGCTATCGGCGATGGCGAGCTTGGCGCGCATCTGGTATTGCGAATCCGGGTAGGTGTTGAGCATGGTCTGGAGGTCCAGACGGGCGACGTCGAAGTGACCCTTCTTGACGGCGACCTGGGCCTTGTCGAAGAGCTGCTTGTCTGGAAGTTTGGCGTCGACGCCGATGAGGGCGTCTGCCCGGGCATCCTTTTTGATGGCCTTCCTGGTGTCCTTGGAGGCGGTGGTCTTGTCTTCCTTGGAAGTGTCCTTCTTCTTGCCGCGGCCGAAGGTGTGGCTGGTGCTGACGCTCTGGACCGGCTTGCCGGTGGAGTCGGTGGTGGTCGTCGTGGTGGTGGTGTTCTGGCCGTCTGCCGAGGTGGTGGTGGTCGGGGCCGGATTGGGCACGGTCGAGGTCTGGGCCGACGCCGCGGAGAGGCTGGCGGCTATGGTCGCGGCGGCAAGGAGCGAGGCGCGAAGAGTGGGAAAGAAGGAGCGTGCTTGCATCACTGGGGTTATGACCTCATTCGCCTCGCGCTGAAACTGCTCTTCCACGTTGCCTGAGCCTGGCGCGCTGCTGGTGTTTATTTTAGCCCCGGGGGGCGTTTTCTGCCGGATCGGCTGCGGCACGTGCCAGCTTCAGGAGTTCACGTGCGTTGTGTTCGGTGCGGGCGTGATCACCGGGGGCGAAGACGGCTGAGCCGGCGACGAGCATGTCCGCACCTGCTTGGACCACGAGGGCGACGGTATCGTGAGCAACGCCGCCGTCGACCTCGATGCGATAGTTGAGACCGAGGTCCTCGCGGATTTCGGCGAGGTGGGCAATCTTGTCGAGGGCGAGGGGGAGGAATTTCTGGCCGCCGAAGCCGGGGTTGACGCTCATGACGAGGACGTGGTGGACCATGGGGAGGACCTCGATGAGGGTCTCGACCGGGGTGGCGGGGTTGATGACGACGGCTGGCTTGCAGTTGTGCTGCTCGATGAGTTGAAGGGTGCGATGGAGGTGACGGCAGACCTCCTGGTGGACGAGGATCATGTCGGCGCCGGCGGCTGCGAAGTCGGGGATGAAGGCGTCGGGGTTCTCGATCATGAGGTGGCAGTCGAGTGGCAGCTTTGTGATGGCGCGGACGGCCTTGACGACGGGTGGGCCGAAGGTGATGTTGGGGACGAAGTGTCCGTCCATGACGTCGACGTGAACGATGGTGCCGCCGCCACGCTCGGCTGCGGCCATCTCGTCGGCGAGGTGGGCGAAGTCGGCGGCGAGGATGGAGTGGGCTAGTTCGATCATCTTGGGTTGAGTTTACAGGGAGAAGACGAACACTGTGGGCACGGTGGGCACGGAGAAGGGCCACAGAGGTAAGGCGAAGGCGAAGGCAG
>CAZZZP010000127.1:0-3571 GCA_964658635.1 Lichenicola sp.
GTGGGAACCCTATTCGCAGGCGTCGCTCGAAAAAGCGCGCAGCGAGGGCCATCCCGTCTTCATCGACTTCACCGCCGCGTGGTGTCTCTCCTGCCAGGTGAACGAGCGGGCAGTGCTGCGCGCAAAGGATGTAGAGCACCAGCTCGCGGGCCACAAGTTCACCCTGCTGAAGGCCGACTGGACGCAGTACTCGCCTGCCATCACAGCCGAGCTCGCCAGCCTGAACCGATCCGGCGTGCCGACCTACGTCATCTACCCGGCGGACCAGAAGGCCGCGCCGGATGTGCTGCCGGAGCTGCTCACCAAGTCGGCGGTGCTTGACGCCATCACCCACGACGCAAAGTAGAGCGCGTTCGCTTGATCAGGCAGGGACAGGTCCTGCGCTTTGCGAAAAGTGACAGGTCCGCGGAGTGACGCTGACTCGCGCGAGAAGCAAGTCCATCACTCGGTCTTCGACTGCCTGATTCGCGAAATCTCCTCCATCCGCTGCCCCAGCTGGCGCTCGCGCCCCTGGTCCGTCGGCACATAGTAGCGACGGCCGCGCAGGGAAGCCGGCAGACAATCCATATCGGCGACCCGTCCCTCGACATCGTGCGCGTACTGGTAGCCCTTGCCGTAGTCGAGCTCCTTCATCAGCTTGGTCGGAGCGTTGCGGAGGTGCAGCGGCACGGGCTCGGCGACCGTCTTCTGGATGTCAGCCTTGACCTCTCCATAGGCTGTATAAACCGCGTTCGATTTTGGCGCGAGCGCAAGGTAAACCGCAGCCTGGGCGAGCGCCAGGTCCCCCTCTGGACTGCCCAGAAAGTGCATCGCGTCCCGCGCGCTCAGGCACAGGTTCAGCGCCTCGGGCGCCGCCAGGCCGATATCTTCAACCGCCATCCGGACCAGTCGCCGTGCGCAGTACATCGGATCCTCGCCCGCCTCGAGCATGCGCCCCAGCCAGTAGAGCGCCGCGTCCGGATCGCTGTTGCGCACGCTCTTGTGCAGCGCGGAGATGATGTCATAGTGCTGCTCGCCCTTCTTGTCGTAGAGCAGCATCCGCCGCTGCATGGCCTCTGAAGCCAGCGCCTTGGTGATGGCCTTTTCGCCGCGTCCTTCGGCTAGCCGGGCAGAGACTTCAAGCGCATTCAGCGCCGTCCGCGCATCTCCGCTCGCATAGGTGGCGATGGTCGCCAGCGCCTCCGCATGGGCTTCGATTCCGGTCTCTCCCAGGCCCCGTTCGCCATCGGCCAGCGCACGCCGCAGCAGCGCGATGACCTCTTCTTCACTCAGCGCCTGAAGCGTGTAGACGCGGCAGCGTGAGAGCAGCGCCGCGTTGATCTCGAACGAGGGATTTTCGGTCGTCGCGCCGATCAGCCGGATTGTGCCCCGCTCGACATAAGGCAGAAAGGCGTCCTGCTGCGCCTTGTTGAAGCGATGGATCTCGTCGACAAACAGGATGGTCCGCGAGCCGAACTGCGCGGCCTTCTCGGCCTCCACCATCACCTGCTTGATCTCCTTGATGCCGCTCAGCACGGCCGAGAACTCGATAAAGCTGGCCTGGGTCCGGACCGCGACGATCTTCGCCAGAGTGGTCTTGCCCACGCCCGGCGGACCCCAGAAGATCATCGAAGCAGCGTCATCATTTTCGATGGCGAGCCGCAGCGGTTTGCCCTCGGCCAGCAGATGCGTCTGCCCGGCGTACTCGTCGAGCGTGCGGGGCCGCATGCGCTCGGCCAGAGGCGTCTGGCGGGTCGGTGCAGCGGCCAGCGGCGTCGTGTCGAAGAGGCTCACGCGCGCCTCCTCCGCGAGATCTCCCAAAGCAGGATCGACCCGGCGACCGCCGCGTTCAGGCTCTCGACCCAGCCCGGGCAGGGAATCGTTACGCGTTCATCCGCCATGCGTACCCAGTCCTCGCCAAGTCCCGCGCCCTCGTTGCCGATCAGCAGGGCACAAGGTCCGGCGAGCGTCTCTGCCAGACTCGGCTCATCAATTCCCGTTGCATCATCTTTCAGCGCGGCCAGCAGGCGGATTCCGGCCTGTTCCATGCGCTCCATCACCTCGGGCGTGGCGACCGCGACGGGAACGCGGAAGACGCTTCCGGCGGACGCCCGCAGGGCCTTCTGATTCCAGGCGCTTACCCCGCCTGATGTGGTCAGCACGCCGGTCGCTCCGAAGGCCTCGGCCGAGCGGATCAGCGTGCCCAGGTTGCCGGGGTCCTGCAGGCCTACCGCGACAAGGATCAGCGGGGTCGCGACCAGCATCTGCTCAATCGTCGATACAGGCGGGACCAGCAGTGCGGCAATGCCTTGCGGCGACTGGGTCTCGACGCAGCTCTGAAAGACATCGTTCGCAAGCCGCACCACTTCAACAATGCGCGGGACAAAGTCCGGCACCTCGCGGCGTTCGCTGACGAAAACCGTCTTCAGGGCCTGCCCGCTCTTCAACGCTTCTTCCAGCAGATGTTCGCCTTCAATCGCGATCAGGCCGCTGGCGAGCCGCGCCTGCCCGGCAAAGGCGGCGCGCAGCTGCTTCACGCGGGAGTTGGTGCGACTGGTTACAACCTCGGTCATCCTAGAAGTCTATTCCCTGGGGAGGGTGCCTCGATTCGCACCGGAAGGTATGCTAGTTTTCAGACTGCTGGACCTTCCGGCGCCGCAACCTCAAGGAGCAAGACACCCATTGACGGCTGAAATCCTCCGCATCCATCCCGACGAGCCTGAGCCCGAACTGATCGAGCGCGTGGCGCAAGCACTCAACGCCGGGCAGGTGGTGGCGCTGCCCACCGATACCTTCTATGGACTGGCCGTCGATCCGGTCAACCTGCGCGCCGTCGATCGCATTTACGAGATCAAGGAGCGCTCCCGGCACAAGCCTCTTTCGCTGCTCATCTCAGATGTAACCGAGGCCTACGGGCTGGCGCGCCACTGCGATAACGCCTTCGACCGGCTGGCCGAGCGCTTTTGGCCCGGACCCCTGACCATCATCGTCAAAGCAGGTTCAAAGCTGCCGCTTCGGGTCACGGCAAACACAGGAAACGTAGCTCTTCGCGTGCCCGAAGCGGCAATCGCACGCGCGGTCGTCGCCAAGCTGGGTGTGCCCATCACCGCCACCTCCGCCAACCTGCACGGCCTGCCCGAGTGCACCTGGGCAAATTGCGTCCGTGAGCAGCTCGGTGACCAGATCCCTCTGATCGTCGATGGCGGACCCACCGTGCGTTCCATCCCGACCACCATCGTCGATCTCAGTGGCGACGATGGAGCCTGGTCGATTCTGCGCGAGGGAGCTATCCCGACTTACGAGATCGCGCTTTGCCTGCAGCGCTGAAGGGGTAGTCCGGCTGGGCCTGCTGCCTCAACTTTCCTAAATTGGGTCGCCACGTCATACTGTTCTCACTTCAAGGATGGCATTCTCTTCCAACTCCCGCCGCCGCACCCAGTCGCACCCGCTCCTGCGCCTGCTTGCTTCCATCGTCCTGACGGCGCTTCTGCTGGTCATAGGATGGACGGCCTGGGTCACGCACGAGATCAACCTCGTCGCCGGGCAGGATCAAGCGAGGCGGGCTGACGCCATCGCGGTCTTCGGGGCGGCC
>CAZZZP010000127.1:3581-10197 GCA_964658635.1 Lichenicola sp.
CCCCCCTTCCCCGATCTATCACGCGCGCCTCGATCATGCGATCGCCCTATACCAGCGCCAGGTCGCGCCGCTCATCATCACCCTCGGCGGAGGCTCGGACAAGGACGCCGGCAACACCGAGGGAGGAGTCGGCCGCGACTACCTGCTCGCCAACGGAGTCCCGCTGACCGACATCCTCGCCGAGACGCACTCCATCGACACCGGCGAACAGGTCGCCCTGCTGGCCCAGATTGCGAACGAGCGCGACCTGCGGAAGATCGTCGTCGTCTCCGACCCGACCCACCTGTTCCGCATCTCGGTCCTCTGCCAGGATGCCGGGCTCGACGTCTACACCTCGCCGCGCCCGCCGTTCGGACACATCGAAACGATTGACCTCTGGCAGCGCTACCTGCACGAGATCGTCAGCTATACGGCGCTCCGGCTCGGGCTCTCCGAGACCTGGCTGCACCGCTGGGTAGAGGGCAAGTCCGACGACTAGGACGTGGCTACACAGCAGCCAGCGCAAGCGCAACCAGCCCGGCAAAGACCGTAGACGAAAAGTTGACCAGGTCGTTCCCCAGCCAGCCGCGACGCTCGACCGTTGCCCCCAGCAGGCTATCGAAGAACAGTCCCGCGAAGCTCGCCGCAAAGGCCATCAGCGGGACCCGGGGCGGAAGCGACAACGACCAGCCGCCGGCAGCCACAACCAGCACCGCCGCGCACATTCCAGCCAGGGTGCCAGGCAGGCTGAAGGCTCCATCCGTTCCCGCCGGAACGCGGCGCAAGGTCGTAATCAGAAAAGGCGTCCCGCCAAATGCCTGCCCAATCTCGGACGAAACCGTGTCTGCCGTCGCTTCGCCGAGCACCGCGAGCAGCATCGCCGACACGCTCAAGTGCCCAGCCAGCGGTCCAAAGGCTTGCGGCGCGGCCACCAGCGCCGCTCCAAGCACGGCTACCAGCCCCGCGGCACCCAGGTTCGCGATCACCTGCGCGGCATTCCGGCCTTTGCGTGACTCCGCCAGCCCCGCCCGCAGCTTGCGCGCTTTACCAGCCCGCGTGGCCAGAAATGTCAGAACGAACAGCACCATCAGCGGGGTCAGGCCGGAATAAACCTCCGGCCAAGCACGCGGTGCCTCGGTCGCGCCGATCACCAGCAGGCAGATCATGCCTCCGCAGAAAGCCGCCATGGGCGTCGCCGCACGCAATACCCAAACCACGATCCCAAACGTCAAACTTACAATTCCAGCCCTTAAAGCAAGCCCACCAAAGCCTCTATTCCAAAGCAGCAGCAGGAGCACGATGCACGCAGCCAGCAACACCGGGCCCACCGTCCAGACCAGGATCATCGACTGCATCGCGTCTCGCGCGGGCGAGATCGCCTTCCGCCACAGCTTCGTCTCCAACACCCACCACCTCAGCCGACCGTGATTTACAATCGAACCTTGAGCATAGCCAATTTAACCTCAGCTTTTTCAGCGAAGAGCATCCCAGTGGGAGCAGTCTTGCATTCAGATCGAAAGTCCGTCCTTGCCTCACGCCGTACCCGGCTCGTCTCCGCGCTCTCGGTTGGAGCGTTTTTTCTCGCAGGCTGTGGCAGCCAGTACCGGCCAGTGGTCAGTTCGATCAATCCTGTCGGACCCGCCGGCCAGCCGACGAAGTTGATCGTCGCCATCTCGTCGACCGGCGCCACGACGCCCGGCCTGGTCAACTTCATCGACTTTGCCGGAGACACCGTTCTCGACACCGCAGCCCTGGGCGCCGCGCCCTACTACCTTGCGCTCAGCACAAGCGCCGGTGAAGGCTACACGCTCAATGGCGACGGCACGGTCAACAGCTTCGCCATCTCGCAGTCGCTCATTCAGAGCCAGGTCAACGAAACGACCCTGGCCGCGGGCTCCGCGCCCACCAGCATCGTCTCCCAGGGGACCAACCTCTACATCACACAGACCGGCCTTAACCAGACCGCGCAGCTTACCGGCATCCCCCCTGCCGTCCAGCAGGAGCTCCCCACGGGCGCCGGCACCGTCTACACCGTTGCCGTCGCAAGCGCCCCGCGTGCCTACGCCGTCGTCCAGGGCTCCTCATCGGTCGCCCCGCACGTCGCTGCCATTGAGACCGGCACCAACACCGTCTCGAACTCCATTCCTGTCGGCACCAATCCCGTCTACGGCGTCATGACCGCCGATGCCCGCCGCGCCTTCATCATGAACAAGGGCTCAAACACGGTCACCGTCATCAATGCCCAGCAGAACGCCCTCGACAGCTTCACTACCTACACCAACGGCACCATCCCGGTGGGTATAGCGCCGGTCTGGGCGGACCTAAACCCGCTCGCCAACCAGGTTCTGGTTCTGAATCAGGGCGACGGCACGAACCCCGGCTCGGTCTCGGTCATCAGCATCCCGCTTTGCACGGCCTCGACCGTAACCACCAATCCGAATTGCGATCCCAACAACCCCGTCGACTCCACCCTCTTCGGCACGGTCGTCGCCACCATCCCGGTCGGCATCAACCCGGCAGTCATCGCCGTGATTCAGGATGGGACTCAGGCCTTCGTCGCCAACCAGGGCAACGCAGCCGCCGGCATCGCGGGTTCGGTCTCCATCATCAATCTCCAGACCGATACCGTCATCGCCACGCTCCCCGCGGCCTCGACCGGCGTCAACTCCGCCGACAGTCTCGTCCATGGCCACCCCACCTTCGTCGCCGTGACCAGCGGCCTGCCCACCGGCAAGGCTTACATCACGTCCTCTGACTCGCAGGACTTGACCGTCATCCGCACCGATACAGACGCAGTCACCGCCCACATCAGCCTGCAAGGCCTCGGTGGACAGGTCCGCGCCAACACCCCGTAAACTGCCTTCGACCATCGAGCAGAGAGAAGGGCCATCCGCGTGGATGGCCCTTCCCTCAGCTTCCACAGCAACCTAAGCCGGCTGCCCCTTCAGCACAATCGGCAGGGTGGGAGTCTGCGACCCATCTCCATCCTCGATCGTCACCCCGAAGGCCTTCGCCTCCACACCCTTCTGCAGCTCCGGCAACACGACACTTGCGTATCCGCGTTCATCCGGCTTGAAGGTTCCGGCCGGAATCGGCGCGGTTCCATCCGCCGGGATCACCCATAGCTCGTAAGTCTTCGTCGGCTGCAGCGGTTCCAGGTTGCTCGCCACAAAGATCAGCGATCCCTTGTCCGCCACGTAGGTCACGCGTCCTGTGGGGACGGGCTTCACCAAGCCGCTGGTCAGCTCAACGTGCACCGCGCCACGATCCTTCATCGTCGCAAGCACAACATTCGCCAGATCAGCCTGCGCAACCGTCTGCTTCAACTGCACGCGGTCGGTCGCAACCTTCTGCATCAGGTCGCCATTCTTCTGGTGCTCATTGACGGCAAGAAAGCCGATGCCCGCCGCAATTGCCCAGCCAACCCAGGGCAGAACCCGGCCCGCCACGCTTTGGCGCACCGGTTCCTCTTCCTCCATAAAGTTCGTCTCGCGCGGCGCGTACGCGTCCATCATGCCTGACGTGTAGCGGTCCAGCGGACTGGGAATCATCTCTTTCTTTTCCCTGCCTACCTGCTTCATCAAACGCTGCTTCGTACTCGACGACGGCGCCTGCATCTCGGCGGTAAGCGCCACCATGGACAGCTCGCCATAAATCTTCGCAAGCAGCTTCCGCGCTTCAACCGAGTGCTGCAACTGCAACGTCAACTCTTCCATCTCTTCCGGCGGAAGCAGTTGCATCGCATAAAGCGGCAAATCGTCAGGGTCGATCAGTTTTAGAGGAATCATGACTGGAATGCCTTTCTCAAGGATTGCAACGCACTGCGAATCCTCGTCTTCACTGTTCCCAGTGGGTCTCCGGTCATCTCTGCAATCTCCGAGTGCGTCAGGCCATCGAAGAACGCCATTTCCAGGGTCTTTCTTTGCTCCGCGGGCAAGGTCACAATCACTTCGCGTGCCTTGCCGATCATCGCATTCCGCTCCGCCTCGTCGGCAAGATTATAAGGAGAAGCCAGCGCCATTTCGTCGACATTATCGGTCGGCCGCTTGCGTCTCAGCGCGTCGATCGAACGGTTTCGACTCACGACCGCAAGCCAGCCGCCAAGGCTGCCTCGGGTCGCAACGAAACTGTCCGGACTGCGCCAAATCTGCATGAAGATCTCCTGAAGTACATCCTCGGCCGACGCCGGGTCGCGTAGAACGCGCAGCGCAACCGAGTACACGACCTTTGAGTAGCGGTCGAACAGCGATGCCATAGCCGGCTCATCCCCGCGCTCAACCAGCGCCAGCAGCGAGGCGTCATCCAGTTCGGATGGCGGCGGCATATTCAGTACTCCCGTCTCTCTATACATACGCATCCGTTTCTAAAGCAGATTGCTGAATACCAAAGACTTGCGTCGATTTGTAGTCCGTCCTGTACCTCATCCAACCCATACATCGTCTGATGCTTTCGGCCCAAACCTTTTCCGGCCTCCCCTGCACTCTATCGCTTTCGATGCCCAAGCGGAAGAGCGTGAGCCCCCAAGTGCTTCATCCGGCAACCGTGAGCAACTCAAATCGGTGACCTGGGGCGGGCACCAGCTAAACTTGTCTTCAGGTATGCCGATCCACCCATCCAGCAAGGGCCGTCTCGACAAATTGCTCGTCGACCGCGGCCTCGTCCCCTCGCGTGAGCGAGCCCAGGCCCTCATCCTCGCCGGCCGCGTGCTGGTCGACGAGCAGAAGATCGACAAGCCCGGAACACCCACCGCGTCTGACGCCCAGGTCCGCCTCCTCGGCGATGATCTCCGTTATGTGGGACGGGGCGGACTCAAGCTTGAGAAGGCCTTCGGCCACTGGAAGATCGATGTCGCGGGACTCGCCTGTATGGACGTGGGCGCAAGCACGGGCGGCTTCACCGACTGCATGCTGCAGCACGCCGCCAAATCCGTTCTCGCAATCGACACCGGCTACGGCCAGATCGCCGAAAAGCTGCGCACCGACCCGCGCGTCACCCTGATGGAGCGCACCAACGCCCGCCTGCTTGAGCCGCATTCGCTGCTTCAGCACGGCATCGCCTTCTTCGCCATGGATGTCTCCTTCATCTCCGCAACACTCGTGCTGCCCGCTGTACTCGGCGCCATGGCAACCGCGGAGAGCGCCTGGCAGGGTGAAGCGGTGTTGCTCATCAAGCCGCAGTTCGAGGCCGGTCGCGAGCATGTCGGCAAGGGAGGCATCGTACGCACCCAGGCCGCCAGGCAGCTTGCCATCAATCGTGTCGCTCAGTCCGCGCAGTCGCTCGGCGCACGCGAAATCCAGATCATCGAGTCACCCATCACCGGCATGGAAGGCAATCACGAGTACCTGCTGCATGCCTGGTTTGGACCCGCGCGAACATAACTCATCCTGCGCACGTTCCAGCCGATGATTCCCCCGAGCAGTCGTTCTGCGGTGCATCTTCGATTTACACTGAAGCCAATGTACAAGGCCGCGATCATCTCCAAACCGCAGAAGCCCGAAGTCGCCACGCTCCTGCCGCAACTGATCGAATGGCTTTCAAGCCATAACTACGAAGCCCTCCTCGACACAGACTCCGCGGCATACCTCAACCAGCCCGGCGTCGACCGGCGCATCCTCGCCGCAGAAGAGCCCGACCTGGTCATCGTGCTCGGCGGCGACGGCACCCTGCTCTCCGCTTCCCGCGCCTTTGCACGAACCCATACCCCCATTCTCTCCGTGAACCTGGGCTCACTTGGCTTCCTTACGGAGATCCCGCTCTCGGACCTCTACACCACGCTCGAGAACTGGATGAAGGGCGTCGCCGATATCGACATTCGCGCCATGATGCACGCGGCTCTCATCCGCGATGGCAAAGTCATTCGCGAGTTCGACGCTCTCAACGACGTCGTCGTCGCAAAGGGCACCATCGCGCGCATGGCCGACTACACCATCCGCATCGATGAGCAGCTCGTCGCTACCTTCCGCGCCGATGGCGTCATCGTCTCCACGCCCACCGGCTCGACCGCCTACAATCTCGCCGCCAACGGCCCCATCGTCATGCCCAGCGTCTCCTGCATGCTGGTGACTCCGATCTGCCCCCACCTGCTCACCATCCGGCCCATGGTGATGCCCGGCGACTCCAGCATCTCGATCACGGTCGAAGGTGTGCCAAACCAGATCGTCCTCACGGTCGACGGTCAGGAAGCTGTCGACCTGCAACTCGGCGACGAGGTGCGTTGCTGCCGCTCAACCTCAGCCGTACGCCTTCTGCGCCTGCATCCGAACGGCCTCTTCAGCGTGCTCCGCTCCAAGCTAAAATGGGGCGTTCGCTGATCCGCCCGATTTGGACCAACGGCTACGTTAGCTTTCCGACATATACGCGGTCTGTATCATGGGGAACACTGCCGCAATCATGTTTGCGGCTTTCGGCACGCTGGGCACAGCCAGGCGCCGTCCAACCTTCAGTTTTGAAGAACGCACTGTGAAGCCTACACCGTACTCGTAATTCGAGAAGGGGTTTATGAGCGTTCACCTGGTTAATCCCAGCGATAATTCGTTTGGTACCGCCGTCATCACTCCCCGCTGGCTCTTCGTCCTCGCAGCCTCTACTCCGGCCATCGCCGGCGACCCCATCCTGGTCGATGAATCCCTCGAGCAGA
>CAZZZP010000128.1:0-10063 GCA_964658635.1 Lichenicola sp.
GGTGGGATTTGCCGCTGCGCTGGAGGCGAGGGCCTGGATGATGGCTGCGCCCTTCGGGGTTCCGAGGCCGCTGCATGCGTCCCAGCCGGGGCCGGCGTTGAAGGCTCCGTTATTGCCGGAGGTGATGTCGCGGAAGGCGGCGGGGTTGGCGTAGAGGGTGGGGTTGATGAAGCCTGCGTCTTTGCCGTTCTGCTGGTTGGCGAGGGCGATGAGACCGGCCCAGAGCGGGGCGACGGCGCTGGTGCCACCGATGACGCTGTTCTGTCCGTCGACGAGGATCTGGTAGCCGCTGGAGGGGTCTGCGTCACCGGCTACGTCGGGCAGGCCGCGTCCGCCGCCTGAGACGGAAGGCGCGGGGACGTTGGCGTTCTGCTGCCAGGTGGGGAGCGGGAAGAGATTGCTGACTCCGCCTCCGGTTGCGCCGTTTCCGGCGGCGAGCTCATTCCAGACGACTTCGCTTGAGATGGTGGAGCCGGAGCCGATGAGCTTTGTTCCTCCGCAGGCGAGGACGTGGGGGCTGGAGGCGGGGAAATCGACGTGGTTGGCGCCGTCGGTGACTCCGTCGGTTGCGCCGCTGTCACCGCATGCGACGGTGATGGTGACGCCGACGGCTGCGGCGGCCTGGCAGGCCTGGTCGAGCGCGGTGGCGGCTTGTGCGGTCCAGGTGGATTCGGGGCCTCCCCAGCTGATGGAGATGACGCTGGGTTTGTTGGTGGTGTCGTGGACGGCGGTGGAGATGGCGTCGATGAATCCCTGGTCGGTATTGGGGGCGAAGTAGACGGCGAGCTTGACGCCTGGGGCAACGGCGGCGCATACCTCGATGTCGAGCATGACCTCGCCGTCGGCTCCGTTGGGGTCGCCGGGTGAGTTGGTGCCGCCGTCGACGGGCACTGCGACGACCTGGGGAGCCGAGATGCCGAGTCGCTGGAAGTATGCGGTGATGTCTGTCTGCTGGAAGCCTCCGCCGAGTTCGATGATGCCGATGGTCTGACTGGCTCCGTTGACTGCCTGGGGAAAGCCGTAGAGATGGCCGACCTGGTTGGGGGTGTAGGAGGTGTTGTTGGTGGCCGCGGCGGCGGGGCTGCTGCTCAGACGGCGAAAATGAGCCCTCGCCTGGGGTCGGTTGTCGAGGCCGAGGACGGCCTGGATGTGTCCGGCGAGTTCGGAGGGGATGTTGATGGCTCCTTCGCGGGCCCGGACGGCGCAGCCGTTGACCTGGTGGGTGGTGAGGGTGGTTCCGAAGGCCTGCTGCATCTGGTCCTCGGTGCCGGTGACGAGGAAGCTGCGGGGCCCGGCGGTGGGGTGCTGGATGCAGGTGAGGCCGAACTCGGCGGCGAACTGCTGGAGGAGTTCGACGGAGGCGGGATCGGGGCCGTACTGGGTGGCGAGGTCCTGGCGGGAGATGCGGACGCCGGAGGTGAGGCCTGCCGGGGGCACCTGCTGCTGGGCGCTGACGATGACGGTGACGGCGAGGGGGGCGGTGTTGGTGTTGGAGGCCTGTGCGGCGATAGCGCGGGGCAGGGTGGAGACGGTGAGTTTTTCGCTGCCAGGAAGGACGACTCGGGATTGGGCGCGGAAGCGGTCGGGCATGGTGGTCTCCTGAAGAAGCTCTGGTGAGACGGATGATAGAGCAGGAGAGTGAGGGTGGGGGTGTGGATGTGGGTTTGGGACCGAAATGGGGGTCTTGAGGGGGAGTGGGACAGCCGGTTTGGTGGATGAGGTGATTGCCGGTAATCCCGTTTTCGGGGGAACGATGCTCGCAGTCACTTAGCTGATTGCGGCACAGAGGCTAGGCTCTGAGCGACCTCACGCAACGTCTCGTCCGAGAGGATGCATCCGCTCATTGCCTTTACTTTCTCGCGTGAATCCGGGAGTGCGGCGTAGAGCTCCCTGAACCTCGCTGGGGAGAGTTCTCGAATGCCAGCCAAGGCGTAGCTCTTGCCCTGTAAATTTCCATCCGCATATAACTTCTCAAAAGATGCGAGAGCCTGCGGCTGACCAAGAATGAGCCTATAGTCCATCTCTTCCTGAGATGTCTTGTAGGCGAAGCCGACCGGACCCATCGCAAAGATCTTCGCACTCGAAAGACGTTGCAGAGCAGAAACCTGAAGCGGGGTCTGAGCAGACACAGTGGTTACGCGAAGGAAGAGGCTAAGCGCGACTATCTGAATGGCCAAACGCATTCCACACCTCAAGTCTCTGTGCTCGCTTCGATCTTAGTTGAGCAAAAATCCGCTAAGTCGGGTTATCAGCGATATCGACGCTCTGGACGATCCTCCAAGGATAACGCTCCGAGGTCGCCGTGTACGGTGCATGACAGGATCAACCTGAGGATGCATCCGCTTTCTCAATGGTAAAGCGTTCACATGCATTCGTTTGTCTGGCGGTTCCGGGCGGTGCACTCTCCAGTCCCGCCGAAACTAGATCAGGCAGCAGGGAAGCACAGCGTCCCGATCTGAACTACCCAACGTGCCCGATGTGCTACCTCAGCGCACAAGGGAAAGGCGAAGTAGGCACGCTAAAGCATGGACCGTCTCCAAAGCGGGCTATGGCTTCAGGGCGCAAGCGCTTGGAACGCGGAAAGAACTCGCATCCCACAAAACCAGGCCTCGGCGGCGAGAGTAATTTGAAATCGCCGAAAAAAGACTCTGGAGAAATCTCCTCTCAGCGCTCAGTACGGGGTAGACGAGGAGAGGGGAACGGGATGGAGCGCGCAGCGTAGCTCTTAGTGAGGGCGCTTTGTGAAAGGGTCATTCCGGGCGATATGTGAATCTGCTTCGGCCAAAAGGGAGACGACGAGATGTTGGATCGCGGCGGCGAGACGGTCGGAGACCTGGTCTGGTGCGGTGACCATAAAAATCACTGGTGTTCCCCGGATGGGATGGTATGGACATCCGGACGGCGGCTGAAACACTGCACACTGTTGGTGCAGTACAAGTAGAACGAGGTGTGTTGCGCCTGCTTGTTCCATGAGTTGAGTCCGTCCGGATTCAGGCTGAAGATGGGGACGGTCAGTGTTTGGACGTTGTCGCATTTTCCGCCCTCGACGGGCGTGGCGAAGTTCTGCTTGATGACGAGGCTGCGGCGATCGTCGGAGATCGTGACGACCTGTTCGTCGCCAGGGCAGCCGGAGGCGACAAACTCCAGGGTTGGATATTGATGTAACGTCGAGTTGATGTAAGCCGCTGTGGCGTCCGGAGAGAGGGCCGGGGCTTGTGCCTCGGAGGCCTGGTGAAGGCAGAGCGTGAGTGCCGTGAGCGCCAGACTCCTGAGATGCTTTGCCACTGTTCTTCTCCCCATGAACGAGATCCTCGAAGGCGCACTGCGCATCCGCAGTTGTGGCCGGTTTGCTAAGGATGAGCTCTGAATGGGACGGCGTCGATGTGTCTTTGGCCTCGAAGCGTACGACGTTCGTGGCAGACCGTCTGCAGGGAGCTGAAAAGTGCCGTTTTGCGGTCCTGTGCGAGTTCGGCGGTATGGGCGGCAGGAGGGCGGGCGCGGCCGTTTGAACTCGTCAGAAGACCCGGCCATCGCTCGACTCCAGTCTTTGCCATCGACCTATGAGGCCTTTGGTGGATAGCCCTCCTGATCGATCCTGGTGAAACTCGACCCCGGTGCATGGATCGTATTTCCTGCATCCAGCGTTACAGCGAATTCGCTGGAATTGACCGCGTACTCCACGTTCTCGCTCTGGACTTCGCTGACGATGGTCTTGATGGTTCCTTCCATCTCGTGCGGCACCAGCTTCACCCGGACACGTGCACCCAAAAGGCTGGTTACAGACCACGGACCGCTTTCCTTTACTTGTTCTTCGCTCATGTCCGGATGGTAGCAGTTTGGGAAGAAAGCTTCTCCCGTGTCTGCCCTCTTTCCAGTTCCCTTCGAGTTACATTGACCGCAACCGCATTGCGTTAGATTCTCAGCCGAAGCCGTGCCGGCTTCGCTGGGCGAAGTTCTCGGTATTGTGGTTGCCGGTAACGCCGTTTCGCGTGGAAGGTCATAAGATTAACGGTATGTTCCGGAAGATGGCTATTCAATGTAGTTTGCTGATGTCACTCCTTGCCGTTTCGCCGCTGGTGAACGCCCAGAGCGTTGCAGCCCAGAACATTGAAGAGACGCAAGTTTATACCGCCGTCCTCACCCTTATGAAGTTTCCGAAGGATCAGCCACATATCCTGATCTCTAGCGTCACCTTGAACTCGGGGTGTGGTGAGAAAAGTGGGAATCCCGTATTGATGAACAATTGCGGTATCTTCGCACCTCCCACAACGGCAGAGGATTTGGAAAGTCATCTGAAGCAGCAAGGGATGCCAACGCTGAGCGCTGCGACCTGGCTTAGTTTCAATCACGAAAACGCCCGGAGTGAGGCGCTGTCCGATTCATTTAAGACTCCATGGCCTCACGTTGTCGCCGAGGTCAGCAATTCCAGCACTAATCCCTGGAAGTCGATTGATGGAGCCATTTTCCTTTCGCGAGTGGGGTTCAGCACGGATCGAACCCAAGCCGTCGTCTACGTTCTCTTCTTTTCTTACATGAGTGGTGTACCCACGTCTGGCAATTTCTTTCAGCTTCACCTTGATGGCGGGAAAATTTGGCAACCTGTCGGGCGAGTCACATTGATGCAGACCCAATGAGGGTGTAGACCTTTACTACCGGAAAGTATGTTTTTCGGGAAACATCAGGACGATGTATGTATTGCGCGCGCACTTTAATTGTAAGAACCCCTCCTAGGACCCGAAAGGTTGGGTCCAGGGAGGGGCATGGGTTGGCGTGGGTGTTAGCTGACGAAGGAGTCGCGCATGCCGCGGACCTTGTCGTGAGCGGCGATGATGTGCTGCTGCTGACGGAGGAGGGTCTGACGGGTGGTGGGTGAGAGGTCGGTGGCTTCGAGGGCTTCCTTGTAGGCCTTCTTGGCTGCGTCTTCGCCCTGTTCGGCGGTCTCGAGCAGGGCGTGATCTCCGCCGCCGAGCTTGGCCTTGAGGTCGCCCCAGGCGCGGTGGATGGCGCCTATGCCGGTGCCGCCGATGTCGCCGCGCTTGTCGGCGGGGAGTTCGGCTTCGAGCTCGCGGGCGAAGGTGGCGCGGGTGGTTGCTTCCTCATTGAAGAAGGCCTTGGCCTGGGGGTCCTGGAGGTGCTCGCCGATGTCGGGGAAGCCCTTGGAGCTGTCGTGCAGGACGCGGATAACTGCTTCAACGAGAGTGTTCTGATCTGCCATAGGTTCTCCATGTGGCCAGGGTTGCTGGCCGAACAGGGGATGAGATGCAGTTGGTGCGGGGGTGGGGTGTCGGCGATGGGCGGCGGGGCTGGGGTTGCCTGGAAGGGGTCAGACAGCCTGCGAGCGGGATGCTGTGTGGCCTGATGCGGATGAATTCGCGTCGTGGAGACGGTCTTTGGGTTGCAATTTGTTCGTACTGAGGAAGGACGCCGCCAAGGGCGGTGGAAGGGGGCGATGCAGCCGGCGCTTTCGTCGAGGAAGAGCGTGAGAGTTCACCGTTTTGTCGGATGCGTGATAAAAGGTTGCATCAAATGTATGTGTTGAATGCAAGTTTCCCATTTTGGGAATCAGCAATCGTGCTGTCCATGAGGTGAAAGATGGTAGATTCTTCGGCCCGTTCGACCCCGACCTTTTCAAGGAGCGTCCTGGAGGCTTCGGCTATGCTGGTGCAGATGGCGGAGGCGTTGGTATGCCTGCCGGAACGGATGATGGTCAGGCAGGAGCTTGAGGGCGAGACCGGGAAGCTGATTTTATATGTGGACGCGAGCGACATGGAGCGCGTGATGGGAATCAAGGGACGGACGCAGAAGTCTTTGCAGACGGTTGTGAATGCGGTGGCGGCACGCAGCGGTGGGCGTCTGTCGCTGGAGATTGAAAGGCGGGACCCGTAGCATGCTTACAGAGAAAGTGTGAAGCGCCGTTTGAAGTGGGGCCTTTTACGTCGTTGGCCAAGATAGAGCGGTATGGCCAGATCGGGAAGGTGCAATGTGCAAGTGAACCTGGCTTTTTGTCAGACGAGTGACCGTCGGCTGCTGATTACTTCAGAGCGGGTGGGTGTTTCGCCGATGCGGGATGGATTCTCAACGGAGGCTTATCTGGATGAGAATACATTTCTTGCGTGTGTGGTGGCGGCGGAGTTGGAGCAGATGGACACGCTGGCCATGATTGTTGCGGTGTTGCGCGTGATGCAGCATGCGGGAACGTCGGGTTACGTTCAGGCGGACCTGAGTGCGAAGCAGATGGGCATTCTTGGGCTGGGTGGACGGGGTGGCGAGTTTACGGGTGGGGCTCCGGCGCTGAGTGACCAGGTGTTGAGGACGGTGGGTCAGCGCGGGCTGGAGGAGGTGCTGCTTGGCTCTCCGACACCGCTTGCGGTGGTTGCCGGGCGGGAGCTTCGGATTGCGTTTGTGAACGATGCCTACGCGCAGATTCTGGGTCAGGATCGAGCTGCTCCGCTGCTTGGGAGACTGGTGCTGGAGGCGCTTCCGGAGCTGCGGGGGCACACGTGCGTGCAGTCGCTTGAGCGGGTGTATCGGAGCGGGGAGCCGATGACGGGGATCGAGGTGAAGAAGAAGATCCGGCCGTTGGGGGAGCCTGGGCCGGTTATGGAAGCTCACTACGAGTTGAGCTACAACCCGATGAAGAGCAGGAGCGGCGCGGTGGTGGGTGTGCTTGTGTTTGCCACCGATATCACGGAGAAGGTTCTGGATCGGGAGGTGAGTACATCGCGCGAGGCGCAGATGTATCGCCAGTGGGCGGAACTGGATACGATCTATCGGACGGCGCCGCTTGCGATGTGCTATTTCGATGCGAAGGAGTTCCGGATTATCCGGGCGAACAGCCTGCAGGCGGAGACGATGGGTTTGTCTGAGCAAGAGCTGATCGGCAGGAGCGTGCTTGAGATCTTTCCGGAAATGAAGGGTCTGCGTGAGATGTTCGAACGCGTTGCGCGTGGCGAATCGATCTCGAATCTTGAGTACACGACGGATTTTCCGTCGGCGCCAGGGAAGCTCCGCGACTGGGTGCTGAACTATGCGCCGGTGTTCGATGCGTTTGGGAAGGTGGAGATGATTACGTCAATCGCGATGGAGGTGAAGGGGTATGAGAGGGTGATTCGGGGTGGTGGCGGATTGGGAATGCTTGCTGATGCAATGTTGGGTTGGGTTGGGGGGTGAATCCTGCCGGGGTTGCGGTTGGTTTGAGGATCCTGGGAAAGCCGGCTTTGCCGAGGCCCTTTCATCGCGATAAGTGCTGCGATGAAAGGGGGACGGGGTCTGGGGCTCTGGGGTCGGCTAGTTGGGTTTGGTGGGGCGGGTGAGCGGGGGTGCGTCGGGGTCGGGTGGCGGCAGGGCGTTGGGATCCTGCTTCGGGGTGGCTGCGGGGGTGCCGGGTGCGGCGGGTTGTGGGGTGGTACTGCCGGGGGCTGAGGGTGGGAGCTCTTCGCCGTTGTAGATGATGCGGGATTTGGCGTGGAAGCGCTTGTAGTCCTCGTACTTGACCACGTAGCGGATATGGACGTCCTGGGCGAGGGTTCCCTGGTCGGCGGGAAAGTGGAGGGTGGCGTCTGCCTTGGTGTAGACGGGGAACCAGTTGCCTCCGTCGACTTCCTGGTAGTAGGTGGTGTAGGGGGGGGAGAGGTCTTCGTGGCCGCGGCGGAGGTCGTCGGGGACGGATTTTCCGTTGATGAGGACGATCTGGTACTCCTGCTGGTCGACCCAGACCTTGCCCTGGAAGTAGCGCTTGCCTTTTACAAGGACTTTGGGCTTGCAGTCGAAGACGAAGGTGTTGATGTCGTCTACCTTCTGCCGGCCGAGGTAGGTGAGGTCGTACTGGGGGAGGTCTGCCTGGGTAAGGACGAAGGGGAGACGGTGGGCGATGTCGTCGAAGTCGTTCTGATTCATGATGAGGCGGCTGATGGTGTTGGCCGGGGCGAACTTGACGTGTTCGGTGCGGGTGTTGTCGTCGGAGAAGACGATGTCGTTGACCTGGAGGTATTCTCCGTCGGGCTTGCCGGTGTCGTCGCTGATGGTGTCGATTTTGACGGTCTGGCGGTAGGTATATTCGTTGCGCGCGCGGGCAAAGGCGGTTTCGCGCTCGCCGAACTTCTGGACGATCTGGTCGGGGGTGATGCCGGTGGGTGGGGCGGGGTCGAGCACGCCGAAGCCGGCCTGGGCGAAGGCAGCGGCGGGCGTGGGGGCGAAAGAACGTGAGGTTGACCCGGAAGTTGGAGTGTGCGCGGCGGGCCCAACGTTTGAGAATGCTACAGCTGGCCGGGTGAAGGCGAAGGTTGCCGATAGAACGGAGAGCGTGAGCAGGGCGGCGGCGCGGCGGAGAGTGGCGAGGGGATTGGGGAGCATGGATGTCCTATCGACCAGGGTTTCGTGTGTCTGCAAGGAACAAGACGTCTGCGAGGGCCTAGAGGTGATTGTGACAGATTGGATGGGAACGGTGGGAGAGCTTGGCGAGATCGCGTGGGAGTATGCGGGGACGCTGAGCTTTGGCGTGGGGCTTTGGTGGATGTGGCGGAGAGCAGCAAAGGCTCGGCTGGTGGCTGCGCAGGAACGGCGTATGCGCGAGGAGCTGGAGGCCTATGCGCAGCTGGATACGTCTCTGCGTCCGCAGATGGGCGGTGCGGGGCAGGTTTCGGGAGAGAAGGCGCTGGCGGTGCGGGTGTGCCGGACGGTTGCGGAACGGAGCCCGTTTCAGCGGGTGCTGGTGCTGCTGCGCAATGCGGAGGGCAGGATGCGTTGCGCGGGGAGCGTGGGGGTGGACGACCTGACACTGGCAGCGATCGAGGGCTGGGCGGAGCGGGTGATCAAGGCAGAACGCGGTGAGGCCCCGGAGCAGCCGGAGACGGAGGGCGAGGATCCGCTGGGCGGCTGGGTGCGGGGGAATGCAGCGAAGAGTGTCCCGATCTCGCTGGGGCGCTGGGGGAATTTCGATCGTGAGATCTCGGCCTGGGCGGCGAGTGGCAGGGTGGAGCGGCGGAAGTGGCGGCGGGCGATCGTGCTGCCGATCCGAACGGGGACGGGTCTGGGGGGAAGCCTGGGCCCGGAGCTGGCGCGCCAGTGGACGGGCGGGCGGCTGGTGGGCGCGATCGTGGTGTGCTCTGACGGGCTGGCGGCGCAGGTGGCGAACGAACGCGGCATTGTGAAGGTGGAACGGCTGGTGAGCGGGCTGGAGCTGCTGGCGGGCAAGCTGGGCCGGCGGATGGAGAATGAGGCCCTGAGCCAGAGATTGATGCGCGCCGAGAAGCTGGCCGGGCTGGGACAACTGGCGGGTGGAGTGGCGCATGCTTTGAATAATCCGCTGACGGCGGTACTGGGTTTCGCGGAGTTGATTGCGGAGACGAGCGGCGAGGCGCGGGTGCGGACGGATGCGGCGACGATTGCGACCGAGGCACTGCGGATGAAGGAGACGGTGGAGCGGCTGACGGATTTCTGGCGGCCGGTGAAGATCTCGGACGAGTCGGTGCCGATGGAAGATTTGCTGCGGGAGATTGCGGCGGGTTGCGAGGATCAGCTGAAGCAGAGGGGCGTTGGGCTGGAGCTGCATGTGCCGGCGGTGTGCTCGCCAGTGCGTGGGAACCGGGCCCGGATGCGGCAGGTAATGGAGCATCTGCTGAACAATGCGGCGCAGGCGATTGCCGCCGCGCGGCCGCGGGAGGATGGGGAGGAGCACAGGATCCGGATCTCGGTGTCGCAGGACGCGGTGATGCTGCACGTGATTGTGAGCGATACGGGGACGGGTTTCGACGAGCCGGGGCGGGCGTTCGACCCGTTCTATACGACGAAGGACCCGGTCGAGGGTGCGGGGATGGGGCTCTCAATCTGCTACGGAATTGTGCGCGAGCACGGCGGGGAGATTGCGGCGTTCAACCTGCATCCGCATGGGGCGGCGGTGGTGGTGGAGTTGCCGCTGGCGAAGGTGGTGAAGGAGGAGACGGTGCTGGCGGGCGGGATGGAGGAGGAGGGTCAGGGGGAAGGATGAAAAGGGCGAAGAATGAACACGGAAGGCACGGAGATGGCACAGAGGTGCACGGAGGAAGGCAAGATACGGAGGAGACAA
>CAZZZP010000129.1:0-10016 GCA_964658635.1 Lichenicola sp.
CGGTAAGCTCAAGGAGGGGTTAGGGCGAGCGACCGGCGACAAGCAGTTAGCAGGTGAAGGTATGCTGGACCAAGCGGTCGGGTCCGTGAAGGATACGGCCGGCAAGGCCGCTCATGCGGCAGTTGACACCATTCACGAACTCAATCAATAGGCTCATTAGAAGACTGATGGGATACCCACACCTTTATAGCGTTGAGTGTCTTTTTTCGAGACACTCAACGCTGCTCGATAGTCCGTCTTTGCAGCGCTGCTTCAAAATCCCGATGATCTGCTCTTCACTGAAACGGCTCTTCTTCATCGCTTCCGTCTTCTCAAATAATTTACGAGAGAACTCCAGTTTCGATCGGGAGAGATTTCCGGAGTCAGGACAACGTCTGATACGGCGCTGCGGGTATAGGCGAAACAAAATCAACGAGGCGCTGCGAACTCCGCCTCTCGCAGAACCCGCGACGCCTCGTCTTTGTTATGTCTCTTCTTTCGCTTTGACCGTTTCTCCTGTCCTCCTGCGGGAGAACCATGACAAACGAAATCTGCCAACCCTCAAAGCGGATAAGATTCTGGGTTAGTGGAATTGAGTGGACTACCACGTCATATGCAACAATATCGGTTTCACGCCAGCGGCAGTGATAAGACCATCAGATGATGGGTCGATTGCTTGGCCGATCTTAGCAAGCTCAAGCAATCGCCGATCAGAAGATAAACTTCGCCGCTAGTTGCACCTGTCGCTCCGTACTGCGTTCGGAGGTGACGGTACCAAAGCTTGTTGAACTGATGTTGTTTCCAGGCGTCCCCAACGTTAGATGGTTGAGCGCATTGAAGGCCTCTGCGCGGAATTGTAAATCCCCGGCATCCTTGATCCGCAGACTCTTGAAGAGCGAGAAGTCCACGTTCTGGTAGGGTGCGCCACGCAGATCATTCCTTCCCTCAGTTCCGAAGGTATAGTTCGCAGGCGAAGCAAAAGCGGCCGTGTTGAACCATGCTGCTCGCGTGGGGTGAGCGAGCTTTGGATTGCCAATCCGATCGAGGCGATCCCCAGAATTACCGGTGTTTGCAATATCCCCGGAGACCGTGAGATTGTAGGGAACTCCCGAGGTGAAAGCATAGATTGCGTTCACCTGCCACCCGCCAACGACCGCATCCAGTGCCCGATTGTTGATTGCGAGGGCCCGTCCACGCCCAATCGGCAGGTTGTAGGTTGTGCTGATGGAGAGATTATGGGTCAGATCGTAACCGGCAACGCTGTAGTCTTTCTGAATATTGTACGGATCAGGCTCGGAGCAGCCTTCCGCTCCGAACAGACCATCGCATGCAACATCCATTGTCTTTGAATAGGTATACGACACGATGTACTGCAGGCCGTGCGAGAGTGTCTGTGAAAGCCTGGTCTCGAGTCCGTTGTAGTTGCCGGAGCCATTGCTGCGGTCATAGTTGGTCGGTGCGATATTTGGATATGGACGTCGCGAGGCCACCACAGCAGCGCTACCGGGTCCTGGCGTTGTGGCTACGTTGTAAAGTCCCCCACCCGTCACGAGCCGGTAGGTATGGGATCCGACGTAATCCGCTTCCAGCGTGGTGCTGGAGTTGATCTGGCGCTGGAAGCCGAGGTTGTACTGCTCGGATTCGGGATTCTTCGCATGCGGATCGCGGTAATATGCCTGCTGTGTAAACGGGGTCGCAGCAGGAAGCGTTGCCACTCCGGCAAGTGGATTGGTCGGGTCCACGGTGGGCACGGCGGTAAGAGGCGTCTGGTTGGATGCTGCAGGCTGCGAGACGGAAGGCCAGTCCCCTCCAATTCCTTGAACCGTCTGCTTCACGCTGGACCACTCGTCGAAGAAAAGACCGAACGCGCCACGAACGACGGTCTTGTCGTTCACTTGATATGAGAAGCCAACACGGGGCTGAACATTATCGTAAGAGTTGCGCCATAAATGTCCATCGGGTGATACCACGACGTTGGCCTGATTAGAGAGTCCACCGGGAATGCAGGGGGCTGCTTTCAATGTTGCGCAATCTCCGACGGAACGCTGCAGGATATAGGTTCCATTCGAGAAATCGATCTCTCCGATTGCATCTGAGTTCGTACTAGACGGTCCATAGATCGGCCAGAGAAGGACGTCGTAGCGTAGACCAGCATTGATGGTCAGATGAGGAGTTGCCTTCCACTGGTCCTGCACATAGCCACCAAGCAGCTTTACACCTTTGACCTCTGCGATCGTTGCCCGGTTGTAAGAACCGTCAACGGCTCCGAGGAGCGCGGACGCCAATGCGTTTCCGGTTGTACCCGCATTGTTCGGATCAGCCGTCTGCGATGATGTGAAGTTCACGCCGGCATCATAATCTTGGGCAGCGAAGCGACTCCGGATAAAGATTCCGCCCGCCTGGATGAAGTGGTGTCCCAGCACCTTCGATAGATCACCGTTGTATTGATAAAGATCGGTGCCCGGGTTGTTGTGGCCGCTGCTCTCGCCACCACCTGCGTATCCATCTATGCCTACCGACGGCACAAGGCAATCTGACGAAGCGCCATACTTTGCATGGCCACATGCAAAGGCCGGGGAGAATGCTACCTGCTGAAGAATGGATGCCGATGTCCCGTTGTTATAAAGCGTGTCGGTGACGTTATTGATGAAATTGTGACCAAACTGAAGGTTGAGCGTGAGCGAACTGTTGAAGGTATGAAGGTAATTGACACCGTAGTTTGTCGTTTGTACGGTGGTCGCATTCCCAAGGATCGGATAGGTGCTGGAGGAAGTGGTCTGATGGCCGGTGCTATAGCGAAACCAGAATGCGTTGGAAGCATTCAGCGTCTCGTCCAATCGCCCGTTGAAGTTGTTCTGAGTCTGGCTAATTGGCGTCGAGTTGAGGTAGTTTGTCCCATTCACAAAGGGTGTGTTTGATGTAGGGATCAAGAGCTTTTCGTAGGCAAGAATGACCGGGTTGAAGGTGGACGGATCGATGTGGCTGTTTGCATACTGGTCGCGGACGTAGACGCCCGGGGAGGTCTGCCGCGTGGTGAAGGGATTGAACAACTTGACGGGTGCGCCATTGATCAGGTCGCCACTGAAATCACCTGCGAGTTCAGCGGCCGTCGGCACCAGGGAAAGAGAACTGGAGGCGCTGGTTTTGCGGAATCCTTCGTAGCTGAAAAAGAAGAATGTTTTGGAGCGTCCGTGGTAGAGGTGGGGCAGGATGACCGGACCTCCGACGTTGCCGCCAAACTGATTCTGATTGAGCGGAACCTTCTGAAATGTCAGCGGTTGCGAAGCACCCAAGACAGAGTTCCGATTGAACTCCCACAGGGCACCATGCAGATGATCCGTGCCTGACTTCGTCACGACGTTGACGATGCCCCCCGTCACACCGCCAAACTGAGCCTGGTCATTGTGCGATTGCACCTTGAACTCTTGGATATCGTCAGCTGTCGGCGAAACGGCAAACGTGGCGAACACATCCTCCGTGTCATTGATACCGTCGAGCATGAAGTAGTTGGAACGGTTGCTCTGACCATGCATCGCCGGGAAAAAGGCTGGACCTGTCGCGGTTGGAGAAAAACCACCACCGGAATTCTGGGCCGTATTTGCACGGCTGGCTCCCGGCGTCAACATCAGAAGCTGGGTAAACTGTCGTCCGTTCAGCGGAAGGTCCGCCACCATCTTATGGTCAATTACCGTTCCTAGTTCAGCTGTGGAGGCTTCCAACTCCGCGGCAGACGCTTGAACCGTGATGTCGGTACTCTGGCTGCCCAGACTAAGCTGGAAGTTAGACGTGATGGTCTGATTCACCCCGAGAACGATACCAACCTGCTTGATGGTCTGAAACCCACCCTTCTCAAGGGTAAGCACGTAGTTGCCAGGCAGCATGTTGGACGACACGAAGATTCCACTTCCGTTCGTACGCGCCGTTCTTACCACCATCGTGTCTGCATTGGTCAGCGTCACGACAACATCAGGAATCAATGCCCCAGTTGAATCCGTCACCGTACCATTGAAACTGCCGCTCGATTGTTGTGCCCTGGCCCCCACCGCCATCATCAAAGCTAACAACAAACCTAAAAATCTCACCCTTGTGAAGTTGCGCATACCTGAGTCCCCCAAAATTCTCATCAACGAAGGTGCTTTCCATTACGGTCTTCCGGCACTTCTTCGAACACACGGAACCATACGCAACGAGTTGCTCCGTGTGCAACGATTCAGAAATCTGCCGCCCAAACTGTTTCATTGAATGAACCATGTAGGATTGATCAGAGGATGAACGCCGCCAATAGTGGCAAAACATGGCTTAGCTAACGCTAACTATGGAGGAGTGATGTTTTGACAGATGACACACAAGCTAAGATCACAAACGGGAAGGAGAGTACAGGCTCTGTCGTCAAGACGTGCAAAATTCTGCACTTATTGGCGCAACGGAAGACCCCCCTTCGTCTAACAGATGTTGTCCGGTTGACAGGAATCAACAAAGCGACCGCGTACAGAATTTTGCGGTGTCTCGTGGCCTACAAGATGGTCGGCAGGACGCCGCGAAGCGAATACGTATCCATGATGCCAGGTACTAACGGCGTTCCGTGCGTCAAGATCGGCTACGCGGCGCAGACCGACGAGTTTGCTTTTTCGCGCGCTGTGACCGGGAGTATCGAAGCGGCAGCCGCGAGGGCGGGGATAGAACTTATCATGCTTGACAACGCATACAGCCCGACAGTTGCGCTTCAGAATGCAGAAGCGCTGATGAAGCAGAACATCGACATCGTCATTGAATTTCAGACGGATGCGAGCATCGCCGGGCTCATCTCAGCCAAACTCCAGGCCAGACATGTACCGATGATCGCAATTGAGATCCCGCATCCCAATGCGGTCTATTTCGGAATCAATAACATTCAGGCAGGACTAACCGCAGGGAGACACCTTGCGCGCTGGGCGGCCGGACACTGGCAGGGCAAAGTAGATTTACTGGTGTTGCTAGGACTGCCCATGGCTGGATCTTTGCCCGGATCGCGGCTTACAGGTACCCTGCTTGGGCTTCGTGAGATGATGCCTGACTTTGACGATAAAAAAGTGATGACCATCAACGGCGAAGGGCGGCATAAACAGAGCTTCGAGATGGTTCATTCTCTTCTCCAGCAAACAAAGTCGAAGCGAATCCTGGTCAGCGCCATTAATGACCCGAGTGCACTCGGTGCCCTGGAAGCATTCCGCACGTGCAGGCGCGAGTCGGATTGCGCCGTCATGGGTCAGAACGCAAGCACTGAAGCGGTGGAAGAGATGCGTTCCCCTTCTACACGACTTGTCGGTTCAGTCGGATACTTTCCGGAAAAGTATGGGGAGCAGGTGATCAACCTGGCAATCGACATCGTCCAGGGAAAGCGGACCCCGTCAGCGGTCTTCGTGAAACATCACTTGATCACGCCCGGCAATGTTCAGAGCTACTATCCAGTGATTCGAAAGCGACACCTGCAAAGCTCCCAGAGAGCTGATTGAATTGGTTTACATCCTAAACCACACTTTCACGCGAGAATGCCACTGTCGATCAACCCTATCCTTCGTTGAGAACACATCTCGACACGAGTTTTGCCATCTGAACTGCCATTGGCGTTTCGCTGCCCATGGCTTGCTTGCAGGCTTCGAGGCACTCTACTATTTGTCCTCAGGGCCCGCCTTCAAGAGACTCACCGTTGCAGTACTTTAAAAGTTCAGGACTTGATGCTGTCTGGAGGATTGGTGGAACAGAGCTTTGCGCAATTGAGAGTAGGACTAATCGGTTTGGGGCTTGAGGCGTATTGGTCGCAATTCTCCCAACTTGAAGGGCGTCTGAACGCCTATATCGACATGGTCGCGGTTCAACTCCAGCGGAACGGCGAACGCGTGATCGTCAATCTGGGTCTGGTAGACAACAGCGAAAAAGCATTGATTGCCGGACATGAGTGCCGTCGCCAAGATATTGACTTTCTTGTTATCTATGCAACGACATACTCGCTCTCTTCAATCATCCTTCCGGTTGTTTTGAAAGCGAGAGTTCCGCTCCTGATTCTGAACTTGCAACCAGCCGCAGCCATCGATTACCCGAAGTTCAACGCATTCGGCGATCGCACTGCCATGACTGGGGAGTGGCTTGCCTACTGTGGTAGTTGTCCCATCCCCGAGATGACCAATGTGCTGAGGCGCCTTGACATGCCTTTCAATCAGGTCACAGGAATTCTGGAAGGTGATCCCGAAGCATGGGAAGAGATTGAATGCTGGATGAGCGCCGCCACGGTAGTCAAGATTCTAAGCCACAGCCGTCTTGGGCTTATGGGTCATTACTACTCCGGCATGCTTGATGTCTCAACAGATCTCGCCCAAGTCTCGGGACGATTCGGCATTCACATCGAGATGGTCGAGGTCGACGAGTTGAGCGCAGCCCGTAAGGAAATCTCACACAGCGAGATAGCGAGTGAAGTAGATTGCTTCCGCGAGTTCTTCCTCATTGACGCCGATGCGCCCGCTGACGAACTCGCGCGTGCGGCCAGAACGTCATTAGCTCTCAAAGGTCTCATCAAGCGTCATGATCTAAATTGCCTAGCTTATTATGGCGGAGGCAAAGGGGTCGAGCAAAATGAGGACACCCTCAGTTCGATGATTCTAGGATGCTCACTCCTCACTGCTCACGGTGTTCCCACAGCCGGCGAATACGAGGTAAAAAATGTCATTGCCATGAAAATTCTGGACCTGCTGGGGGCAGGGGGCTCCTTCACCGAGTATTACGCCATGGATTTTGTGGAGGACGTCGTTCTAATGGGCCATGATGGTCCGGGTCATGCCGCCATAGCTCAGGATAAGATTCGAGTCCGTCCACTCAAGGTGTACCACGGTAAGGTGGGCTGCGGACTCTCCGTCGAGATGGCCGTGAAATACGGGCCTGTCACCCTGCTCTCTGTGGTCGAGGATAAGCTACGTGGCTTCCGCCTTCTCGTGGCAGAAGCCGAAAGCGTGAGCGGGAGCAATCTTGAGATAGGAAATACCAACAGCAGATATCGCTTTCCTGGTGGCGCACGCCGCTTTGTCCAGGATTGGAATGCTGAAGGCCCCGCTCATCATTGTGCTATCGGCATCGGACACTGCGCCTCTACACTACGCAAGATCGCGACACTTCTGACATTAGAGTTCAAGCAGATCTGTTGAAAAGCTGGCGCGAGGGATGCGCGTCAGCTACGCTCTTCTCATCCACAGCAGGAATTAGGCTACTTCCGAGAGAGCTAGCTTCTGTTGAGAGGTCAGTTGCAATCTATTTGAGTTTTCGTTTACTGTAACGCTGTAGAGAGACCGCAGGGCGGGAAATTTGATGCGTTATGGAAATCTCGGCAGGACAGACCTTCATCCATCGGTCCTGGGTTTCGGCGCTTCCCCGCTCGGGGATGTCTTCGCAATAACGGACCCGGCAGAAGGCACACGGGCCGTGCACTTCGCGATCGATCACGGCATCAACTTCTTCGACGTCTCACCCTACTATGGGCTGACGCTCGCAGAGGCCAGATTAGGTCAAGCGTTGGAAGGCAAGAGACAGCAGATTATCCTCGCAACAAAGTGTGGGCGATACGGCCCAGACAAGTTCGATTTTTCAGCGAAAACGGTAGTTGCCGGTGTCGATGCCTCGTTGTCCCGCCTCAAGACCGACTTTGTCGACCTGCTCCAGGTCCATGATGTAGAGTTCGGCGACCTCCAACAGATCATCACTGAGACCCTTCCTGCGCTGCGTCGCCTTCAGGAGAGCGGGAAGGCACGTTACATTGGAATTACAGGCTATTCGCTTAGCGCCCTCCAGACAATCGCACAGGCGGTAGAAGTTGACACGATTCTCAGCTATTGCCGCTACAACCTGCTGGTTCGTGATATGGATCAATCGCTTACCCCGTTCGCAAAGCAGAATGGGATTGGCCTGATCAACGCGTCGCCCCTTCACATGGGAATCCTCAGCCCACATCCTCCGCCCGATTGGCATCCTGCCCCGTCCCATGTTCGTGACGTGGGCATCCGGGCCAATCAACTCTGCGAAGCTCACGGCGTCAAGTTGACGGAAGTCGCACTACGATTCTGCTTATCGCATCCCTATGTCGCCAGTACGCTGGTCGGCATGGCCACGGTTCGCCAGGTTGCAGAGAACCTGCGCGCTCTCGATGGCGGTCAGGACGATGCACTGATCGAAGAAATCACAAGAGCAGCTGAGCATAGTCTGAATTACGTATGGCCCTCGGGCCAAGGTGCAAAGGAGAAGGTCACTCTCGATGCCCAGCCTGACCCCGGACGCTAGCCCCCCGCGCAATGTCGGTCTTTGCGGAAGAGGGTGAGTGGTATCTCCCGTTTCGAAGTTTGCCATCAGAATCCACAAAGCGAGCTCAGCGAAGCGTCTCCAGCAGGTGACGCAAAATCTGTTCCTCCAACTTGGGGATGCGGCTTTCTAGCAAATAAGTCCGATCCATAAACAGGCTCGCACCACTTGAGCCATTCAAAGTTACGTCAGGAGAACGAAATGAAGGCTCTATCCCTAACAGCCGCTGGCGAAGCGCGCGTGGTCCATCTCCCGGAACCGGTTAAACAACCCGGAGAGATTCTGCTCAAGGTGGAGATGGTCGGTCTTTGCGGGACTGATCTTAACTCCTACCGCGGCAGGAACCCGCTTGTGACCTATCCTCGTGTCCTCGGGCACGAGATTGCGGCAACCGTACTCGAGGGGACCAGCGATTTGCAGCCGGGGACGCGCGTCTCGGTATCGCCTTATACAAGCTGCGGGACCTGTCCTGCATGCCGGCGCGGGCGCCAGAACTCCTGCCGCAACAACCAGACCTTCGGCGTGCAGCGCGATGGCGCCCTAACGGAACGGATCGTCGTACCCGCTTCGAAGGTCTATCCGTCTGCCCTCCCGGCGAAGAGCCTGTGCCTGACGGAACCGCTTACCGTTGGTGTGCACGCCGTCTCTCGCGGCCGCGTTAGCTCTGCTGACACGGTTGCGATCTTCGGCTGTGGAGGAGTAGGACTCGGCGCGATTGCCGGATCTGCTTTCCGGGGTGCACGCACCATCGCCATCGATCTGGATGACGACAAGCTGAAAACGGCAGAACTCGCCGGAGCGACTGACCTGATCAACTCCGGGCGCGAGGACGTGCGACAAAGACTGCGTGACCTTACCTCCGGCGACGGCCCAGACGTCATCATCGAAGCTATCGGACTAGCTGAAACCTTCCAGATGGCCGTAGAAGAGGTGGCTTTCACGGGTCGCGTCGTCTATATAGGTTATGCAAAAGAACCAGTGGCTTACGAGACCAAGCTCTTCGTACAGAAGGAACTGGACATCCTGGGCTCGCGTAACGCATTGCCAGAAGACTTCCGCGAGGTGATGGCGATGCTCGAGGGAGGTCGTTTTCCCGTAGAGAAAGCTGTTACGGCGATCGTATCCCTTGAAGAAGCGCCTTCCTATCTCGAGCGCTGGTCAGCAAATCCCGCAGCCTTCACCAAAATAATGGTCGATCTCAACCAGTAATCTTCCGTCCGAAGACAGGCATCACCCTTCCGAGGTCCCTCAATCGAATGGCTCTGGCCTGCCGCGTGGGAGAAGTGCACGAAGCACAAACGCCTTCTCCCAACCCGCCAAGCGTCTGCCTTGTGGTCCCAGCACTCTAAAGCCATACAGGCATGCGTCAACTGACGCGCATATTGGCCTCAACGTTTGAGGTTAGCCGGCAATAGAGAGAGCGGAAACCTGAAGCGGCCGTCTTCATAGAATCTCTCAGCCGCCCCTAGGTAATGTTGATTTTCTTCGGGGCTCAAGCAAACGAGATACGGTATCTCTGGTCCTTCCTGCAGCGAATCGAAAACGTATTCGCTTCCCCGCCCGCTCTACCTTTTTCAACCACGCCGTTTCCGTTCACAAGCCTGCGTCCGTCCGGCATTCGGAATCGATGCTCCCCATCCCGCAGGGCGAGGATCTCCACCTGGACAAGTGCGCCTTTGCTCCACATCAGATCCACTTCAAGCCCGCCTCGCGCACGCAGA
>CAZZZP010000130.1:0-9844 GCA_964658635.1 Lichenicola sp.
CTTTTGCAGGCGGTGCCTTCGGCGCTCGATCTGAGTCTGCTGGAGTCGCACTCGCAGATGGCGGCGATGGTGCTGGAGCGGTACCGGCTGCAGCAGGAGCTTCGCCGGCATGCGTATCACGACAGTCTGACGGGATTGCCGAACCGGTTGCTGGGGGAGAAGCAGCTTTCCGATGCGATTGAGAGCGGCCGGGCGGTGGGGACGCCGGTGGCGGTGCTTTGGATCGACCTGGACAAGTTCAAGGAGACGAACGATGTGCACGGCCACGTAGCGGGCGATGTGGTTCTGCGGGAGGTTGCGGCACGGCTGGCGAGGCGGTTCCGCGAGCGGGCCGTGATAGCGCGGATGGGTGGCGACGAGTTCATGGCGGTGATCGAAGACGTTGGCTCACGTGGCGAGATCGACGAACTAGCGGCGGAGCTGGTGGGCGAGCTGGCACGGCCGATTCCGTTCCAGGGGCTGATGTTGAACACGGCGGCGAGTGTGGGGATCTCGCTGTTTCCGGAGGATGGGGACACAGCCGATCTGCTGCAGCGCAACGCGGATATGGCGATGTACGAGGCGAAGTTTGGCCATCATGGGGTGCGTGCGTATTCGCGGGAGCTTGCGAATATACTTTCGGAGCGGCGCGAGCTGGAAGCGTCGATGCTGCGTGCGCTGGATGAGGGCGGATTTGTGCTGCATTATCAGCCGCAGTACAGGCTGGATGGGAGACTGGCGGGGTTTGAGGCGCTGCTCCGGCTTCCGCATCCGGTGCTGGGGATGGTCTCGCCGGCGCGGCTGATCCCGATTGCAGAAGAGAGCCAGATGATTGTGACGCTGGGACGCTGGGTGCTGCGTGAGGCGTGTCAGCAGAGCCGCCGGTGGCAGGATGCGGGTTATCCTGCGGTGCCGATCGCGGTGAATATCTCGGCGATGCAGTTTGCGCGTCGGGACTTTGCGAATGAGGTGGCGAGCGCGATGGGGGAGACGGGACTGGCGGCGGAGTTGTTGGAACTGGAGCTGACCGAGAGCGTGATGGTGAAGGATTTTGCGGAGTCTATCCGGCAGCTGGAGCGGCTGAAGGGGCTGGGTGTGAGTATCTCGCTGGATGACTTCGGCACGGGGTATTCTTCGCTGAACCAGCTGCACCGGTTGCCGATCGATCGGCTGAAGATCGACCGGTCGTTCATCCAGGCGATCAATGAGGTGGATGGGACATTGCCGATCGTGGAAAGTATTGTGACGATGGCACATCGCATGAACATGCATGTGATCGCCGAAGGGGTGGAGACGGTGGACCAGATGGAGAAGCTGAGTCAGATTGGGTGCGATCTGCTGCAGGGGTTCCTGTTTTCGGGTCCGGTGGAGGCATCGCAGGCCGCGCTGCTGGTGGTGGCGGGCGCGGTTGATGTTCTGGGGCAGGGGGTTCTTGCGGGTGGGGAGAGGGCGGGCGTGAATCGGCTGCTAGCTGCTGGCTGCTAGTTTTTTTAGCTGATGGCCGGGTACCGGTTTGCCGCGGCGGATGGTTTGTTTGCGGTTGGGTGTCGGCTCTGAGCTTCCAAGGTCTTTCGCCACGAGCTCATGGCTCGCAGTCAGCGGCGGTGGGGGTCGATGCGTTTGAGGGTGGCGTGGTCGGGTGCCTGGTTGAAAAACTTGCGCAGGGCGTGGTTGAAGACGCGGTCGGCGGGGTCTTCGTGTTCTCGCATGGCGGCGGCGCGGTCGAAGAGGGTGATGGAGGAGTGGAATTTGAGGTTGTCGGGGTAGCCGAAGATGGTGTCGGCGCTTGAGCCGGGCAGTGCGTTCACCAAGGCGGTGCACTCGCGGAGGCGGGGGCCGAGGATGGGGTGCTCGAGGTAGGCTACGGCTTGATCGATGTCGGCGATGGCGAAGCGGCGCGCGGTTTCGCTGGAGCCGAGGCCGGCGATCTGGGGGAAGATGAACCACATCCAGTGGGTGCGCTTGTGGCCTTCGGTGAGCTCGGAGCGGGCCTGCTGGTAGATGGGTTGCTGGGCTTCGACGAAACGGTTGAGGTTGTGCGGGTCTGGCGTCTGGTTCTCGGGGTTCATGCGACTGGGAGCCTTTACAGGGTTGCGGACTGGGTTTGCGAGGGGCTGGCCTGGCAGCTGTTGAGCGTGCTCGCGTTGGTCTGGGTGGGGATGTTGGTGTAGGTGCTGGCGGGTGCTGGTGCGTCTGCGTCGGGGAATGTGGTGGGCAGCGGGATGCGGCTGCCGGCTGCGTCGACTTCGTTCGATTCGACCGAGAAGCGGGTGAGGGTGGAGGCGCCGAAGCTGGTGGTGATGGCGACGTCGGCGGCATCGCGGCCGGTGGCCATGAGGATGCGGCCGAGGCGCGGGTAGTTGTGGCGGGCGTCGAGGTCGATCCATTTGCCGTCGAGGAAGACCTGGTACCAGGCGCTGAAGTCTCCGGGGCCTCCGTAGGGCCGGCGGATGTCGCCGATGTAGCCGGTGACGTAGCGGGCGGGAATGTTGAGGCAGCGCGAGAGGGTGATGGCGAGGTGCTGGAAGTCGCGGCAGACGCCGACGCGCTCGGTGAAGACGTCCATGGCGGTCTTGGTGGGGCGTGCGGCGTTGTAGTTGAAGGCGACGCGGTCGTGGACCCAGTCGCGGATGGCGAGGGCGCGCGCCCAGCCCGCGGGGATGGCTCCGAAGAGGTCCTGGGCGATTGCGCCGAACTGGTCGACCTGGCAGTAGCGGCTGGGAAGCAGGAACTGGAGGGTATCGGCGGGGAGGTCCTGGATCAGGGCCTGGGTGGCTTGGGGGAAGGCGGGGTCGGGATTGTCGTCGGCCTCGATGGTGTTCGAGCCGGAGAGTCGGAGCTCGCCGCCGGGTGCGAGGAGGCGTGCGCAGCGGTTGCCGAAGGAGTCGGTGTACACGGCGTGCGGGATGGTGGAGCGGGTGCCGTCGAAGGCGACGTGTTCGATGAGGAGATCGTTGCCCGCCTTGAGGCGGGGCTCGACGGTGGGGTGGAGGTGGAGCACGGTCACCATGGCTGTCGGGCCTGCGAGGCGGAAGGTGATGTCGAACTCGGAGAGGATGAGCATGGAGCTCCGTGTGTGGTTGGGATTGCGCGCGTGTGAGCTTCGCAGCGCCGAAAACGTTCTTTATGGGATGCAGTTCGGGGGCTGTTGTAAGCCTCTGTTAACAGAATCTGAAGGGCCTGGAGGGTTTCCGGAGGGAGATTTGCGGGTGAAGGGATAGGATGAAAGGACTAATGGGTAAACAGGTCGAACTTCTGCACCGCACTCGATACCGGTATAGCCGGGCCGTGTCCCTTGGGCCCCAGGTGATCCAGTTGCGTCCCGCGCCACATAGCCGGACGGCGATTTTGAGCTATTCGCTTGAAGTTTTACCTGCGGAACACATTCTGCACTGGCAGTTTGACCCGCTGGGCAATCACCTGGCGCGGCTGGTCTTTTCGGGCAAGACGGAGGAGTTCCGGGTGGAGGTTCGGCTGGTTGCCGATCTCGAGCCGGTGAACCCGTTTGCGTTCTTTTTGGAGCCTGGGTTTGAGCAGTATCCGTTTGCGTATTCGGCGGACCTTGCGCGCGACCTGATTCCTTACTCTTCGCGGGAGTTTGCGGGGCCGCTGCTGCGTGGTTTTCTGAACGAGATTTCGCAGGAGCCGCAGGGGACAGTGGGCTTGCTGGTGGATCTGAACCGGCGGGTGCGCGACCGTGTGGAGTACACGACGCGGATGGAGCACGGGGTGCAGACGCCGGAGGAGACGCTGGGGCTGGGGACGGGATCGTGCCGCGATTCGGCGTGGCTGCTGGTGCAGATGCTGCGGCACCTGGGGTTTGCGGCGCGCTTTGTGTCGGGGTACCTGATCCAACTGGCGGAGAGCAAGCCGGTGACGGCCGAGCCGGCGCGGGATTCAGCCGACCTGCATGCGTGGGCGGAGGTTTATCTGCCTGGGGCGGGATGGATCGGGCTGGATGCGACGTCGGGGCTGCTGACGGGCGAGGGGCATATTCCGCTGGTGTGTACGCCGACGGCGGCGCAGGCTGCGCCGATCGGCGGGACGGTGGAGCGGGCGGAGGTGGACTTCAGCTACACGATGGAGGTTCGCCGGTTGAACGAGGCTCCGCAGCTTTCGCGACCGTATAGCGACGAGGACTGGGACCGGGTGAGAGCGGTGGCGCACCGGATCGATCGCGAGGTGGAGACGGAAGACGTCCGCATGACAATGGGCGGCGAACCGACGTACGTGGGGATCGACGATCCGGAGAGTGGGCAGTGGAACCTGACGGCGCTGGGCGCGATGAAGCGGACGCGCGGGCTTTCGCTGCTGCGGGAGATTCGGAACAAGACGGCGCCGGGGGGATTGCTGCACTTTGGCCAGGGGAAGTGGTATCCGGGCGAGGCGCTGCCGCGTTGGGCGTTTCATTGCGTGTCGCGCAAGGATGGGGTGGCGGTGTGGGAGGATGTCGCCCTGATCGCGCTCGAGGAGCAGGATTACAGCACGACGAACGCGGATGCGCAGCAGTTTGTGCGCGCTCTGTGCTCTCGGCTGGAGGTGAGCTCAGGGAATGTGCTGCCGGCGTTCGACTCAGGGGAGCCTGGTGCGCAGCCGACGGGTTTTGTGCTGCCCTTGCGGCGGAGGCAGCCGGGGGGACGGCTGGCGTGGTCGAGCCAGTTGTGGTTTGAGAGGCCGGAGCGGCTGACGCTGGCTTATGGCGACTCGCCGATTGGGTACCGGATCCCGGTGGAGGTGATGCCTTTTGTCGCTCCGGATGAGCTGGAGTACGAGGTTGAGGGCGAAAGCGAGAAGCTGACGGAGCGGGTGAAGCTGCCTGTGGCCCCGGTTCGGCGGCGGGATTTGTTTGGGGTGGAGGCTGCCCCTGATCCTTTGCCGCCGTTGTCGAGTACGGCGGAGACGGCGACGGAGCTGATCCGTCCTTCGCTTTGCGTCGAAGTTCGGGAGAACCGGCTGCATGTCTTTCTGCCGTACGTGGCTGTACTGGCCGACTACCTGGACCTTGTGGCGGCGATTGAAGATACGTGCCGGTTCCTGGGGATGGCGATCTGGATCGAGGGGTATCCGCCGCCGTACGACTCGCGGCTGGTGATGTTCAGCCTGACGCCCGACCCGGGGGTGCTGGAGGTGAACCTGCCGCCGGCCAAGACGTGGGATGAGTTGGAGACGACGGCGAAGCTGCTGGACGACGCGGCGGCGGCGAACCGGTTGATCACAGGCAAGTTTATGCACGATGGCGCGCACCAGGCGACGGGAGGCGGCAGCCACATCGTGATCGGGGCGGCGACGGTAGCGGACAGCCCGGTGCTGCGCCGGCCGGATGTGCTGCGGAGCATGCTTGCGTTCTGGCAGAATCATCCGTCGCTGTCGTACCTGTTTTCGGGCCTTTATGTTGGGCCTACGAGCCAGTATCCAAGGGTGGACGAGGCGCGGGTGGATGCGCTGTACGAGCTGGAGGTGGCGTTTGCGCATCTGCCCGATGAGCCTTGCCCTCCTTATATCGTCGACGGGCTGTTTCGCAACCTGCTGGTAGATGTGACGGGCAATACGCATCGGGCTGAGTTTTGTATCGACAAGATGTATCCGCCGGAGGGCCAGGGTCTGCGGGCGGGGCTGCTGGAGCTGCGAGCGTTCGAGATGGCTCCGCATTACCGGATGGGCCTGATGCAGATGCTGCTGGTGCGGGCGCTGCTGGTGATGTTCTGGAAGCAGCCGTTTACGGGCGGGCTGCTGAGGTGGGGCACGACGCTGCACGACCGGTTTATGCTGCCTCACTTTGTCGAGCAGGACTTTGCCGAGGTGCTGAAGGTGCTGCGCGAGGCGGGGTATGAGTTTGAGGATCGGTGGTTTGCGGCGCAGATGGAGTTTCGCTTTCCGAAGATCGGCTCGCTTGCTGCCGATGGAGTGGAAATGGAACTGCGACAGGCGCTTGAGCCTTGGAATGTGCTGGCCGAGGAGACGCACTCGGGCAACACGGTACGCAGTGTGGACTCATCGCTTGAGCGGATGCAGGTGAAGGTGCGGGGGCTGACGACCGAGGGCAGGTATATCGTGACGTGCAATGGGCGCCGGGTTCCGCTGCACAAGACGGGTGTGCCGGGTGAGGAGGTGGCGGGGATTCGTTACCGCGCGCGGCGGCTGAATGCGACGCTGCATCCGAGCATTCCGGTGCATACGCCGCTGGTGTTTGAGCTGGTGGACAGCTGGAAACGGGTTTCGCTGGGTCGATGCAGCTACTTCGTTGGGCGTCCGGATGGAGAGCTTTACGAGGGGCGGCCCCAGGATGCCGAGGAGGCGAAGTCGCGGCGGATGCAGCGGTTTGAGCTGTCGGAGGCGAGCGGGGGGACGGTGACGCTTCCTGAGGAGGAGAAGAATCCGGTGTTTCCGATGACGCTGGACCTGAGATGGCCGACGCCGGGCGGGACTGTTTCCCGGACTGCGTCTGGACAGGAGCTTTGAAGATGACGGGCGATCTGTACCAGTCTCCGCTGCTGTATGGGGCGACGTATGAGGAGTCGTCGGCCGACGGGGTGAATCCGCGTCCGCACTGGGCGAAGCTGATGGAGAGCTTGCGCGAGATTGGGGCAGATGGCCTGGGCGAACGCTGGGCGCGCGCGGAACGGCGCATCCGCGAGAACGGGATAACGTACAACATCTATGGCGACCCTCTGGGCGCGAACCGGCCGTGGAGTACGGATGTTGTGCCGTTTGTGATTCCGTCGGCGGAGTGGCGGGAGATTGAGGCGGGGATCGTGCAGCGGGCGCAGTTGCTGAGCCTTCTGCTCGAGGATATGTACGGGCCGCAGCGGCTGCTGAAGGAAGGGCATTTTCCGGCGGCGCTGCTGTATGGGAATCCGGCGTTTCTGCGACCGATGGTCGGGGTGAAGGTGCCCGCGCACAGTTATCTGCACATGCTGGCGGTGGACCTGGCGCGGTCGCCCGATGGGCAGTGGTGGGTGCTGGCGGATCGAACGCAGGCTCCTTCGGGGAGCGGGTACGCGCTCGAGAACAGGACGATTGTTTCGGATGTGCTGCCGGAGCTGTTTGGCGATTCGAACGTGCTGCGGCTGGCGCCGTTTTTCCGAGCGCAGCGGGATGCGCTGACGAGCATGGCGGAGCGGGATAATCCGCGGATCGTGCTGCTGACGCCGGGGCCGCTGAACGAGACGTATTTTGAGCATTCTTACCTGGCGAAGTACCTGGGGTTCACACTGGTGGAGGGCGCGGACCTGACGGTCAGGGACCGGCGCGTGTATTTGAAGACGGTGGGCGGCCTGGAGCAGGTGGATGTGATTCTGCGGCGGGTGGATGACGGGTTTTGCGATCCGCTGGAGCTTCGCGGGGACTCGCTGCTGGGCGTGCCGGGGCTGGTGGATGCGATTGCGGCGGGCAATGTGAAGGTGGCGAACGGGCTGGGCAGCGGGTTGATCGAGTCGGCGGCGATTATGCCGTTTCTGCCTGGGCTTTCGCGGCACCTGCTGGGGGAGGAGATCCGGCTGCCTTCGGTGGCGACGTGGTGGTGCGGGCAGACGAGCGCGCGGGAGTGGGTGCTGGATCATCTGGACCAGGTGGTGGTGAAGCCGGCGTTTCCTTCGCTGAAGATGGAGCCGGTGTTCGGGGCGGAGATCGGGAAGGAAGAGCGTGCGAAGCTGGTGGCGCGGATGCGGGAGTTTCCGCATGAGTACGTGGCGCAGGAGCAGGTTGCGCTATCGACGGCGCCGGTGTGGGAGAACCGGTGCTTGAACTCGCGGAGCGTGGTGCTGCGGACGTATGTGCTGAACACGGGGCACGGGTGGGTGGCGATTCCGGGCGGGCTGGTGCGTGTGGCCGAGGCGAACGGGTCGGTGGTCTCCATGCAGCGCGGCGGGCACAGCAAAGACGCGTGGGTGCTGTGGGATGAGCCGGTGGATACGTTCAGCATGCTGCGGCCGCGGGATGAGCCGGTCGAGTTGCGGCGGGTTTCGCGGGTGGTTCCGAGCAGCGTGGCGGATAACACGTTCTGGCTGGGCCGGTATGTGGAGCGGGCGGAGAATATCGCGCGGATTCTGAGGTCGATGGTTCCGCGGGTAAGGCGCGGGGCAGAGGCGGAGTTCGCCAGCCTGGCGAGTCTGCACGGCTGCCTGGCGGTGCGGGGGAGCAAGTTTGGCAAACGGCGGAAGCAGCCTACGTTCCAGGCGCTGGAGCGGGAGCTTCTTTCGCTGCTGGTGGATGCGGACCGGGGGGATAGTTTGCCGGCGACGCTGCAGGAGGTTGCGCGGATCGGCGGGAACGTGCGGGAACGGCTTTCGGCGGACATGATGCTGCTGATCGGCAAGCTGAGGACGGCGCTGGACGTGGGCGAGCGGGTGAAGCTGGCCGATTTTCCGGGGCTGCTGACGGGATGCCTGGAGTTGCTTTCGGCGTTCTCCGGGATGGAGCGGGAGAATGTGAATCGCGGGTCGGGCTGGCTGTTTATGAGTATAGGACGGCGGCTGGAGCGGGCGATCTACCTGACGCGGCAGCTGCGGGTGATTACGAAGCCGCTGCCGCCGGAGAGCTGGTCGTTTCTGGAGTGTCTGCTTGAAGTTGCCGATAGCTCTGTCACGTACCGTACGCGGTATTACACGACGCTGCAGCCGCTGGCGGTGCTGGATGTGCTGATGGGGGATGAGACGAATCCGCGTTCGCTGGGCTTCCAGCTGGGGCACCTAGCGGAGCTTTATGAGAAGCTGCCGCGGCATGTTCCGGCGGATCTGAAGGCGATGGAGGATGCGTTCGCGGGATTGAGCGCGATCGACCTGCAAGGCATCAAATACCCCGCGTCCGGGAAAAAACTGCGTGGGGAGCCCGGGCTGGCGGTGGTGGACAAGTACCTGGCGGAGCTGGAGGCGTTGCTGCCGACGTGGTCGAATCACCTTTCGAGCCAATACTTCAGCCACGTGAGGACGCTGCCGGTGAATATGGGGAATGATTAGGCACCATGATCTACAGGATTAGTCATCGGACCACGTACAAGTACGCTTACCCTGTTTCGGTCGGGAACCATGTGGCGTGTTTGAAGCCGCGGACGTATGCGCAGAACAAGCTGGTTTATCACGATCTGCTGATTTCTCCGGCACCGGTGACGTCGACCGAGCGGGCGGACTTTTTTGGGAATTCGCTGCGTTTTTTCACGGTTCAGGAGCCGCACCAGGAGCTTGTGGTGGAGTCGCGCAGCGAGGTGATCCGAAGTGGGAATGCGGAGTGGAACCGGCGGGTTTCGCTGCCCTGGGAGGAGTCGACGCGGGCCCTGGCGCATGATCATACGGTCGAGGGCCTGGATGCGTACCAGTTCCAGTTTGAGTCGGCGCGGATACGGTTTCGGCCGGATTTTGCGGCGTATGCGCTTGAGTCTTTTACTCCGCGGCGGCCGATGCGGGAGGCCTTGCTGGAGCTGACTTCGCGGATTCATCGGGATTTCAGGTTCGATGCGAAGGTGACGACGGTGAGGACGACGGTCGAAGAGGTGTTCAAGAAGCGGCGCGGGGTGTGCCAGGATTTTGCGCATGTACAGATTGCGTGCCTGCGTTCGATCAACGTGGCGGCGCGGTATGTGAGCGGGTATCTGCGGACTTATCCTCCGCCGGGGCGGCCGCGGCTGATCGGGGCGGATGCGTCGCATGCGTGGGTCTCGGCTTATTGTGTGGGCGCGGGTTGGCTGGACATGGATCCGACCAACGATGTGGCTCCGACGGATGGGCACGTAACGCTGGCGTGGGGCCGGGATTATGGCGATGTGAGTCCGCTGCGCGGGTTGATCCTGGGTGGGGGAAGCAATGTGTTGAAGGTGGAGGTGGACATGGAGCCGATCGAGGCGGAGGCGCTTGTCAATCTGGCTTAGGCGTGG
>CAZZZP010000131.1:0-8836 GCA_964658635.1 Lichenicola sp.
TCCGCTTACACCAACTCGCGCCCCCTCAGACGTGGATCGAGGCGGCATCCTCACTGTATGAAGACTCTCACATGCCAATGTACGTGCTCTAAAAACGACCTGACATATCCGGGAAGACGCGCTCTGGCCAATGAAAAAGCGCCTTGAGGGCGCGATCACGTGATTCTTGGTTGCCCCCCAAGGATTCACTATCGTTGAAAATAAACGACTCATACACGTTCTCCACAGCTATACCCGCAAAGATACCCTACGCTGAAAAGGGGATTCACACACCGATTCCTATGGCACTTTCTCGCAATTTCTATGGCTACGACGGACGTTCCCTGAGACAGCACTCCCATTCCATATGAGATCTGGTTGAGCTTCGTTCGCGTCAGCGGCTGCCGAACAGCGGGTGTCAATTCCATTCCATCGTGGAAGCAAATTGACAATGGACGCTATCCGCGATGCGGTGGCTTGAGAATTTGTCGCATCTTCTTCATTAGCTCTGCGGCATTGTGAATCTCCAGCGCTCCCGCTGGACAGTGTTCCATGTAAATAATCAGGTTCTTGCCGCGGCCTACGGCGCTTCGGAAGACAAGCCCTTGGATGAATCGCGCGCGCAACAGGTCTCCAAGTTCCATCGACGGGGCGGGCTCTTCCGGGGCGAGGCAATTCTGGCGGATTGGCACCAGCTGTATAGGCAGTCCGCGTTTGGTGAAATCCAATACCCGTTCCAGCGAGACAGATACGCCGAAGACGATGCGCGGGTATTTGTCGAGCGTGATCTGCGCGTTGCCACCGAGGCGTTGTTTTCTGGCGAGCACCTCCGCGGAGGCGCCGCCATCCGACTCCGCCAGATAGACGGCTCGGGTTCCAACCGAAGCGAAGCGGCCACCGTATTGCGCCGCCCCTGTGCCGCTCAAGACCTCCTTCGGGTCCATGTACCGGTATTCGACACTGCGATAGTAGGTACCCGTCAGAGGCCTGGCGGTTGTCGTCCACGCCGCGATCGACTCAAGCTCGTCGATGTTGAAAATCAAACCGGCTGCCCTTCCCTGAGTCTTTGGAACTCGACGATCAAATCGCGCAACTTGCCATCAGAGATGACATCCGCAGGACGTCGATTCTGCACTGCCGGCAGTGGAGATTGCAGCCAGTCCCGCTCCTTGGGAGCGAGAACGTAATCGTCCATAAGCCCGAGCAGTTCCCGAAGATCTTGCGTCTTCTTTGACATCTGGCTTGTCCCGATGCCGCTCTCCCAATTCTGGAGTGTTCTCGTGGTGACGTTCAGGGCATTTGCCATCTGCTCCTGGGTTAGGCCAAGCCGCTTCCGGGCGGCCGCGATCTCGAAACATTCCCCAGCCTTATGTCCGCGATGGGCGACGACATTCCGGGCACGGAGAAGCTGTTCCACATGGCGAATATTGAAGGCCCAATCAGCCCTGTCGAGGGAATACTTCCCCACAATCTTGCCCATACGGAACGCAAAATCCGAAGAGTGGTGGGGTGTGTAGAGGACCACAAACGAGGTTTTATGTCCCTTCAACGCCTTCAGAATGGACTCAAATTCCGCATTGGGTTCCGCATCGCGCAGATAGAAGAGCGAGACTTTTGAGCTTGCGATTTCCTTCCTCGAAGAGGTCGACTGGATCGTTCGGAAGGAAGCATCGAATCGAGAAAAGACGTCCCTGGCCTCCGCCAGGGCACCCTTTTCAGCCCAAACAACGAGCCCTTGACTGTCGGTGACGGTTTCCATAAGTTTAACCTCGGAAGCCAGAATACCATGCATTTCTTCGCTATACACGAAAAAGGGCATGATGCGGTCTACGACGCAAGCATACGGAACTCTAATTTCGGGCCGCAACGGTGACTTCTCGTCTCCGTAGCATTGCCTTTTCGTGTCGCGATGTCCGATGATGAAGTCGGACGGCTACGCACCGTCCTGGGTGTCGAAACCCAAGCAGAAACCGTAGACCTCAAACGGTCACGGAACGATTCCCTACGCCTTTGCGTCGGGGAGCCATGGACGTATGTCCAGGCTTCACGGCTAAAGGTCCATGGAACCGCGTGTTTCTGCCGGTTTTCGAACTCCCCGACGAGGGTTTTTAGGGTTGTTTGCGGGGGCGCACCACAGACGTTCTTCCCTTCAACCGACTTTCAGGAGTTCTCGTGATCCCTCCCGAAATAACAGTGAAGCCTTTCTTTCGCTGGCGGCGACGGACTAGCCGGACGCTGACGATTCCCCCTGCGCCTCCTAAAGACCCGCACTCCTCATTTCTATTGGCCGCTGTTGAGAGGAGTGGGGTCGGAAAGGTTTTCTATGAGTGAACCTGCCCAGCTCATCTTTGACTCCGGCGGAGACAAGACACTTCTCTTACCGAAAGCTTGCAGTATCTCTGTCTCTTGCTTTGAGTCTCAGGATGTTCGGCAGGCAATTGCTGCGACAACGAAGGACCTGATCTATGACCTCGCCTTGAATGGAATGAATCTTCTCGCTCTCGACGGAGTTACGGTTGCGCTGGATACCCGGAAGGCCGCCTGCGAAATGCAGACTTTACCGGACGGAGCGGTTCCCCTGGAGATGAGCGATCAACCTGAGACGATGGAACTTGCCCGTACTGTCGCGGTGAAGCGCGATAACGAATTCCGATTCCACATCGTTTTGCGAGCTAGCGTAGGACTAATGACCCTTTCGCCGAAACCTGAGGACCAGGCTCTAGCATGTGGTTGCATCGCGCACGAAGCCGCACATGTGGAACACGAGGGCATTTATACCGAACATTTCCCGAGGTGTACGGTCGTACGCTCGACTGCGGGGACCGATCCCGGCAAACCTTCATCAAAGCACTAGATGTCTGGAGTGAATACGCAGCCTGTCGTTCTTCAGCGAAGTACCGTCCGGAAGCACTGGCGGATTTCGAAAGGGCATTCTGCCTCGCGCTCGATGGAAGTCGGTCAGCATCCCGGAGGTGGATCGAGAGTTTCCGAGACGGCGGAAGAGCGACAGATACGTTCCGAGAGATCCAACAAGTATTCGGGGACGCGTTTATCTGTGCCGGTTATCTGTTCGGCCATCTCCACGGATTGGAACTGCACGAACCAACCGAAGGAAGTGCCACAACACAGCTTCTCTCGGAGAATCTCTCAGAAGCGGCAGTATTCGGTCGACTGGGAAGGGCGCTGCATGAGCTTTGGCTTTCCGAATTCGCTTGGGAGTCGATCGACGTGTTCGCGCCTATCTACGATCTGATCTGCGAGATGATGGCGTTGCACGGCATGGCTTTCGCGCGCCACGGAGACAACTGGCGAATCGTGATGAGCGACGAAGGATCAGGGACGCCAGCGCTGAAGGACTTCCTCCTGTCCAAGGCTAAAGAACAGTGACCTAAGAAAGTCATGGCAATTTTCAGATGTTTAGAGCACTAATCGAACCAACTTGATGGAGGGTCCGTCGAGATGCGCAGAGGATGAAGGACTTTCGAGAGGATCTCGCTTTTCGCATTGATCGTAATTGGTCTTGGGACGGAACTTCTCAGCTTCGGGTGCTTCCTATGCGGTCGAGGTGGAGGAGCAGTTCTCGCTGCGATTACCGAAGGTTCATCAAGCGGTCTATCTCAGCGTGAATGCGAGGAAGATCTGCAGCACCATCAAACCTGTCGTAAACCTTGCCGTCCTTCCCGATAATGAAAGTGACGGGAAGTCCAAGCACACCGCCATAGGCGGCTCCTAAGTGTACATCGCCCATCACCACGGGATAGCTGAGCTTCAAACGGGCTGCGACTCCTGCAACTTCGGACGCCGTATCGTCCATTGAAATGCCAACGACCTGGAGCTTCTTCGGCCCATATTGCTCTTGCCATGCGGAAAATGATGGCATTTCGGTAAGGCATGGGCCACACCAGGTCGCCCAAAAGTTGAGAAGCACGACTTTACCTCGATACGACCGTAATTCAACTTTGGCCCTGGCTAAATCCGATCGCGTGAAGTCAGGCGCGAGCTTTCCTTTCAACGCGGACGACACGTCTTGCCCAGGAAGGGGCGGGGAGACGACGATGACAACGGTCAGGAGCCAGAAGGCCCATCTCGGGGCGCGGTTTGTCAGCGAAGTTGGATAATTCGGCATGATGTCCTTTAGCGCCCCTTGGCGACCGGAAGCCCCTTTCTCACCCAGTCGGCACCGAAGTTGTCCGCGATGTAGAGAGCTTTGACGTGGGTGAAGCCGAGTGTTTGGAGAACCCCGTAAGCTGGCCGAATATTCGGACAACGCCCCCACGGGCAACACCCGCAGTAAAGCACAATGAACTGATTTTTCTTCAAGCCAGAGACTCGATCACGCAAGGCCTGCATTCCAATGCTTGTGCCTGTGGCACCCACGTACTCCGATCCCGGGATATGGGCTTCCGCATACAAAACATGAGAGCCGACTTGAAGCACGAGAGGTCGATCATGTGTTTCAAGCATCTGAGCCAGTTCCGCAGGCTGCAACAGAGCCGAGGCAGGGATGGCGTCATTGGCCTTGGCGGCAGCGTCAGACGGCTGCTGTGCTTGGACCATACTATGGCGACTCACAGGACATGCGAGCGAGACTGCTGCTAAAGCGATGCAAAGAGTGAAGCGGCTCATGACGTCTTGCCTTTCTCGAAATGTACCCAGCAACGCGGGCTGGTGTGTTCGGAGTGATATTACCTTAGAGAGAGTGTGACCCGGAAAGAGCTGTGTAGCAAATGTGAGGAGGTCTTCAGGCTCGTTCCGTGTCTACATTGGTGAAGGCGGTTTGTGCGGTAGCTCCCTTTTCCGGTCCGCAGGTACGGTAGGATCGGGCGATTTCGACTGTGTTCTTTGGTCTCGCAATTCCTTGAATTTGTTTATTGCCGACTCGGAAGCGGCGAGATTGCCAGTCTTTCGGTTGAGTGCGCTCAGTTGGTACCACGTCATCGAAAGAATGGATGTGTCCGTCGTAGTCGAAAGCACGGTGTGGAGATCCGCGGATGCCTTTTCGTAGCTTCCCTGAGCCGCCTCACCCCTTCCGAGGTAGTATCGTGCCACCGTTAGTGTTGGATCGATCTCCAACGCCCGACGCAGCAGCACTACACCTGCTCCGGGATTTGACCGAATGACTTCGAGACTCCCGAGCTTGAATAGGCTCGACGCGCATTGAGGATCGAGCACCAATTCGGCCTCGTAGAAGGGTGCCGCATCGGTCATTCGGGAAGATGCCCATTCGGCATCGCCCAGTTCCTCGTGAAGTCCTACCTGCTCAGGGGCAAGCTTGATTGCGAGTGCGTATTCTTCGACTGCTGACTCTGGCTGTCCGGAGATCAGAAGGTCCGTCGCCTTCGCCTCATGTACCTGCCATTCAGCCTGAGGGCCGTTCTTTCTGACCTCTTGTGCAAGGCAGGTCGTACTGACCAAAGAGAGGATCAGGGACACTCCCTGGAGGATTCGTGATCTTAGCAAAAGCTGCTCTCCAAAGGATGGTCGGAAATACCCAGTATGCGCGCCGCGAGACGAGTTAGATGATGTTGACGGGTTTCGTCCGTGGCCGTCTTGTACGTTCTTGCCTTCGCCTTGAAGACGGGAAACCGAAAGAGAGCAACAATGTACAAGCTCTAGGGCTAGTGTCCCCGTATCCTCAAAGCAGGAGAACGGCCCATGGACGCACTCAGCTTGCACCGGCTTCATTTCGCCTTCACGATCACCTATCACTATCTGTTTCCGCAGCTCACGATGGGGCTCGCCCTGTTGATCGTCGTGCTCAAGACGATGGCTTGGAAGACGGGGCAGGAGAAATACGATGTCGCATCGCGTTTCTGGGCGAAGATTTTCGCGGTGAACTTTCTGCTGGGCGTCGTCACCGGAATCCCGATGGAGTTCCAATTTGGAACTAATTGGTCGGAGTTCTCGCGGCGGACCGGCGGGGTGATCGGCATGCCGCTTGCGATGGAAGGCATCTTTTCTTTTTTTCTGGAGTCGGCGTTTCTGGGGTTGTTCCTCTTCGGTGAAAAGCGGTTGCCGCGTTGGGCGCACTGGGGATCAGCGTTCCTGGTCTTCGTCGGTTCATGGATCTCGGGCTTCTTCATCATCGTGACCGACGCTTGGATGCAACACCCCGTGGCGTATCAGTTGATGCCGAATGGGGTTTACGAGGTCAGCAGCTTTTGGGGGTTGCTCGGGAATCCTGAAGCGTGGCTGATGTACGCGCATAACATGTGCGGCGCGGTCGTTACAGCGGCTTTTGTGATGTCTTCGGTTGGAGCGCTCTACCTGCTGCAGCGGCGCGACGTAGAGTATGGCCGCATCTTCCTGAAGCTAGGCGTCACCGCCGGCGTTGTTTCCTGCATCGTCCAGATCTTCCCGACAGGCGATTTGCATGGAAAGTACGTCGCAAAAAACCAGCCTGCGGCGATGGCTGGGATGGAAGGGTTATTCAACTCCGAGAAAGGTGCGCCCATTGTCTTAATGGGCCAACCGGACATTGAAGGTCAGAAGATCGACAACCCCCTTGTAGTGAACAAAGTCCTGAGCTTCCTGATCTACGGAACAACGGAAGCTGAAGTAAAGGGACTCAATCAGATCCCAAAAGACCAGTGGCCCTCTACCCTTCCGCTGCTTTACTACAGCTATCACATCATGGCGGGCCTCGGAACTTACTTTGCCGCATTGATGGCGGTAGCCGGCTTCCTGCTGTGGCGCGGGCGACTGTATACCGCTCGTTGGCTGCTGTGGCCGATCCTTCTAAGCTTTCCCCTTCCATACATCGCGAACACAACGGGTTGGATGACGGCTGAAATTGGTCGCCAGCCCTGGTTGGTTTACGGACTGATCCGGACCTCCGAAGGAGCCTCTAAACACATCGGTGCCGGAACTAGCCTTTTTACGCTTCTCGGCTTTCTCGGGATGTATACCTTGATCTCGATCTTGTGGATTGTCCTGGTATACACCGCGATTCAAAAGGGGCCATTGGCTAAGCAAGAGCACACGACAGAAGCGCTGACGACGGTATAGGAGTCAAATGGGAACTCTCTGGTTTTGGATTGTCGCATTGATGCTGGTCGCCTATGTGGTTCTTGATGGTTTCGACCTTGGCGTCGGCATTGTTTACCTCTTCGTCGCGAAGACTGAATCTGAACATCAGCAGGTTCTTCGCGCCATCGGTCCCGTTTGGGACGGAAATGAAGTCTGGCTGCTGGCTGCAGGGGGGACCCTGTTCTTCGCATTTCCCCTTGTATATGCGTCATCCTTCAGCGGTTTCTACCTTCCGCTAATGATCGTCCTTTGGCTCCTCATTCTGCGGGGACTCAGCGTCGAATTGCGAGGTCATAATAGCGATCCGTTATGGCGCTCTTTCTGGGATGTCGTCTTCTCTGGTTCGAGCGCGCTTTTGGCAATCTTCTTCGGAGCTGCACTCGCGAACGTGGTCCGTGGTGTTCCTATCGGTGCCGACGATTACTTCTTTCTGCCTTTGTGGACCAACTGGGCTCCGGGTCCTCATCCTGGCATCCTCGATTGGTATACGGTGCTCGGCGGAGTGCTGGCGCTGGTGGCGCTCGGATTCCACGGATCGCTCTATCTCGCGATGAAGACGGAAGCGGCTCTCGAAGTGAGAGCACGCGCGATGGCAGGCAGGCTATGGCCTGTGGCCCTTCTTGTCACCCTCGTCAGTCTCCCTGCCACCGTTATTGCACGCCCGCATTCACTGGACAACTACCTCAAGTACCCGATTGCTTTTCTTGTCCCGGTGATTGTTGTAGCAAGTCTGCTCACGGCTTGGCTTTCTAATCGAAAGAGGGCTGTGCTCGCTGCCTTCCTCGGTTCCTCCGTATACCTTGCCGCGATGCTCACCGGAGCCGCAGCCGGACTCTTTCCGGTCATACTCCCCACTGTGGGGACAGAGGGACGCGACATCACTATCGCACTTGCTGAGACCGGGCCACACACGTTGCACGTTGGTCTGATCTGGTGGAGCCTCGGCATCCTGCCGGCTATCATGTACTTCTGTGTTGTTTACTGGCTTTTTCGGGGCAAAGTGCCGCTTGAATCTGACGGATATGGGCACTAACAAGACCGACTCTGTCAGTGCAGCGACTCATTCTTTCGCGTCATTATAAGAATCTTGGCGTTGATCATAATGAACCGGAAGATCTGCCACGGTAGAAAAGTGCGGAGGAACAAGGTAAACCCCGTAGGGCGCGTGGCGTAGTCAGATGCGGTATTGAATCGGCGGGTGTTCGCTGTTGAAAGAACTGTCTTCATGATGTCACTCCGGAATTAGTGTCCAGCCTGGAAGAAGGCGCGCCTTATACAGAAATAGGTAATGAAGTAAAAGTTTGACCCAATGACCAGCCAGCCCGACCTCGCCCATCGTCAAGGCAAGGTCCCTGCCAGTCTCCGGGTAACGATCGTAGTCGGGCACGATCGGGAAGACCGTCATTGTCGCGGCCGAGCCGTGGAGGATGTCCGCTCCCGATGAGGCTACCCACATCCGTACCCACAGAAAAGGCTGGCTGTCCTCGCACCGAGTCGCACCCTCTCGGACCAAAGTTTACGCGCCAGAGCAGTCCGGAAAAGACTTTTACCCAATACTTTGAATAGCTTAGATAGGTCGAGGAAGTGCGAGGAGGAGCGCGGAAGGACAAAGAAAAACGCGCCTCGTGGGCGCGTTTGCATGGTTTTGGTTGCCCCCCAGGGATTCCCAAGTAATTGAAAATAAAACCGATATCTGGCACCGTCGAATCAGCCCCCACAGAAAACTCCACAGAAAAAAATATATTTCACACCCCGATTCGAATCGCACTTCCCGGATTTGGGGCCTCTCATCGAGAGAGAATGGGTGCGAAAAACAGCCGCAATTCTT
>CAZZZP010000132.1:0-8719 GCA_964658635.1 Lichenicola sp.
CAACATCCTAAGGAAACGCCACGATGGCTCGCTCAATCCCAGCCATCAACAGCTTCTACAGAACTCTACGGACTCAATCTAGTTTTGCGGCAAGAACCTTCACGTTTGGTCTCCCGATCATGTCACCGCTCCGCCACACCGTGAGAGTCGGGGTCAGCCACTCTCCAGCGCGAACGATGGCCGGAAACATCTTCGCCTGCATGTCGAGGGTGGCGCACCATGTCTCTTCATCAGCCTCCCTGTTTGCTGGTTCAGTACGAATCTTTTGCCAATCGGCTTCCGAACAAAGCATCATGTGTTGTCCGTGCTCGAGAGTTCGCTGGCCGGCTGCTGCCGCCGCAAGCGGACCCGCCTCTGGAAGATGTCCATCGAATGGCAGTCCGATTGCACCAGCCTCCTCAGCGACAGCATCGTAGATGGCTCCTGTCATGCCGTTGTGTACCTTGATGAAATCGACATGTGCCTTCAGCAGAGCATCGACGACTGCGCGAGCCGTCTCGGGAGAGGTCACCACAAATCGATCCGGCCGGTACTCAGCGTGTAGGCCTTCCTCGTAGGTCATGCCGTCCAGCTTTGGCCCGGGCGTGAGGATTCGTGGGATCAAGACACCCTGCAATCTGGCCTCCTGCCACTGGCGTATTTCGAATAAGCCGCTCCCCATATCGCGCACGCTGGTAATGCCATTCGCGAGAAAGAGCGGAAAAGCCTTCGGCCCGACTTGTGTAAGGTGAACGTGCGCATCCCAGAGCCCCGGAATGACATATCGGCCCGGCTCATTGTGAAGTTCCGTCCCCGATGGTATGCGTGCCTGGGCAGATTTCTCTACGGCCATAATCATGGAGCCGCGGAAGAGAATAGTCATGTCACGCTGCTCATCACCGCCTGATCCGGGATCAATCACTGTTACGTGCGTGATTGCCTGGATACGCGAACCTTGAATCTTCGGATCTTCAAGGGGTAAGAGTACCGATGCGATTTGGCTATGCGCCCTCAGGGACAACGCAAACGCGAAGAAGACAAACCAAAGGGCGAGTTGGCGATAGGACGCTATTTCGGCGACCGATCTCTCAATCCTTTGCATGGGGAATGATACCTCCTGTGCTGATCGATCCTGTACGGTGATACCTGATCAAGCCGAATCGCCGCCCAACCGACGCTAGGAGTTTCTGAGGAATTAGAGCAGATTAGCTGTGGGTGTACAGGGAGGTTCAGATATCGACGCCGTTTTCTTCCAAGGAAAACGGCTCTGCACGATCCCTCCACTCCACAGCAACAGCTAATCTGCTCTAGGCGGCTAAATGCTTTGTATCAAGGTAGCCGGTCGCTCGCTATCCGTCAGCCGCACTAGGTGCTCGGTGTCCCGCCATAGCTTGGTAGCCTTAGCTTCGTCGTCAAGCTGAAATCTGAGCTGTTCACGAATGGCGCTGGGGCTTAACTTCTGAGAGCTATTGTGACGGCCCGCTCCCTTGGATGCGTTCCAAAGCATGCGCAGCATCCTTGCGGGATGATGATGCACATCGGCAAATGTGCGCCCCTCCAGAGCGGTGCCTTTCCGGGCCATGTGTTGATCGTTAGCAACGAAGGCCTCACTGACTACGGATGAATCGTATCGACAATCACTTTCTTAGAACCGATGGGCAAGTCTATGAGTGTTCCATCTCTTCCGCTGATCCAAGCCCCTTTGCGGCTGTTATTTACCCCTCGATAGAACATCCAGTACAGCAGCGGGTTTGGAGGGGGCGGGTCGAGATGAGTAAAGACCAGAAGTTTCACTCCAGCCTCGTTGGCGATGCGTGAAGCTTCCAGCGGGTCCGTGTGGTAGTGCTGAATATCGTTCATCGTCTGGGCGATACGGCCATCGCCCCCGTCGCCCGCCGCTTCTTGGATCAATTGCACCAGGTGTTGAGACTGCGCTTCATGCACCAGCACATCCGCCCCCTGAGCAGCCGCGGCGAGTGGCGGATGAAAGTTGGTGTCGCCGCTGATGACAACGGACCTGCCGTGATAGTCGAAGCGATAGCCATAGGCCGGTTCAGCGGGATCGTGGTTCACCTCGATTGCCGTCACTGTGAGATCGTTAAAGTACATGGGCAGGCTTTTGCGATCTTTGGCAGATGTAGGTGCACCTTGCATCTCGATCACATGGGCCTGCATGTGGCCAGACGAAGGTGGCAATAACGCCGCTCCGGAGTTGGCCGTGCGATAGCCCTGGTCCAGGCCATACGCCTCGTTGAAGCCATCGACGACGCGTTCTACTCCAGGGCCGCCGAAGACCTGCAAGCTGCCGGGATGGCCGGCCAGCCACGCATTCGTATTGACCTCACCAAGGTCTCCAATGTGGTCCGAATGGAAGTGGGTAAGGAACACCGCCGATAACTCGCGCCCTCGAAGCTGCCAAAGCTCCAGATTGCGTCCGCTACCCGGTCCTGTGTCGACGAGATAGTAGTAGCCGCCGGCGATTACGGCTATGCAGCTCTGGGCGCGATGCGGATCGGCGAACGGGGCCGATGTTCCGCAAAGCAACACACGCAGATCGTCTCCTTTGAACAGCGCGTCGTTGCCCGTGCGGAGTTGCCGCCTGACAAAGTGTGTGAAGATCGCATCGTCCACGGACGGTACGGCAAGGATGCCAATCCCGGCCAGAAAAACTCCAGATGCAATCACGGCTCCCGTCACAAGCCAACGTTTCATCTTTCTCATCTCTGCCTCCCACTCCCGGCGATGGTTGCGCGGGTTGCCAGAAAGAGATAGGCCGGATGCTCTGCTCCGGTGTGGAAGGTGCAGATACCCTTGGCACTCTTCTCATACGAAGCAGGGAACTGGCCGCGAAACTTGCTCTTCGGATAGAACCACCGGCCCTGAATGTCGAGCCGCAACTGGTCGCCTTTGCGCAGCCGCGTCGAATGCGGACGCATCGAGATGGCAATCGGCACGATTTCTTTCGGCCTGAGCGGACTGACCCTGCTGTGTGTGTATACGGGCTGCTCCGGCGTGGAGAGTTCACTCTCAAGTTCACGATGAGCTGCACGCTGCCAGCCCTTCGAGACCATGTCACCGGAGAAGCCGTAGGATCCCTCGAAGGTGACCTCTGACCCGTTGCTAAACTTGCGTAAACCCGCGAACAGCAGGGCGTCGGTCGCGTCTTGTATCTCCACATGAAGGTACAGCGCCATGTGACCGATCATGTCCATGTCTTCCGGCACGGTCCAGAGGAAAGAAAGCCGACCTTCAGGCAGGTTGACTCCTGCAATCCCGGCGGTAACCGTTTTTTCGAGCTGCATCGTCTTTGTGGTCGCATCGAGCCACAACTTCCGCCATTCAATATCGTGCGGAGGCCAGACGTCTTCGTGGACAACGCTCGCAGGATCGGGTCCTGCCTCCGTAATGGCCAACCGCACGGCTGGTTGCTCATTCCACCCGTTTTGCAAACCCTTGAGGAAATGATCGAAGAAACGGATACGCGTCTGTGTCGCGTTGTCACTGTAATACGCGCACCACTTGCCGTCGCGGTGCGTGTAGAGCCACTTCTGCCGCGAGCCTGCGCGGCGAAAGGCCTCAAACGAACCGCGAGTGTGCAGCAGATGGTCGGAGAAGCTGCCGCACACGAGCATCGGCACCTGGATGTCTTCAAGCTTGGGCGTCCTCGCCTTGTACCAGTCGTCACGCTCCGGATGTTGAAGGATGGCTTCGTACAGCGATGTATGGATGCGAGCTTCCTTGCCCGTCAGCCAGCTCCATAACTTATTGAAGCCGTTTTCAAGAACGCCGCCGGGCCTCGCGAAATCTCTGTACACATCGCTCAAGCCTTCCCAGGGGCAGATCGCGGCAAGATGCGGGGGCTGCAGTGCTGCTACTTTGTATTGACTGATTGCCAGATAAGACACGCCGTCCAGGCCGACTCGTCCGGTGGACCAAGCCTGTGTTCCAGCCCACTCGATCAGATCGTAATAATCCTGCGCTTCCTCATCGGAGAACAGGTCTCCTACCCCCTCTGATGTTCCGCCGCCTCGCAGATCGGCGTTGACGACGGCATATCCCTCGCCAACCCAAACATTGGGGTCGGGCGCCTCCCAGCTGGTGTACGCGGAGATGCGCACCGGACGCGGCTGCGGCAGAAGCCGCGACTGCAACGGAACGCCGCGCCCGCTTCGGGTCTTCGCAGGGATCTTGTCCTTCCCGTAAGGGTGTGCCGACATGATTACGGGAAACGGGCCTCCTTCTTTAGGCCGAAACACGCTCGCGCGTAGCACTGTGCCGTCGCGGACCCTCACCGGCACGTTCCAGTCGACGTGAATATCCAGCGAAGCGGCTGTAACCTCCACGTTCGGCGAGATCGCATTGCGAACAAAGCGAATACCGCGAAGCATGGTGCGGACCATCGAATGGCTGGGAAACATCAGAGTTCATCTTTTTGTGCTTCGGCCTCACGTTCGAGGCGCGCGAGTACCGTTTGGAGCAGCGTGGCTGCTTCTTCGATGTGCCGTAGCTCCAGGCCCTCACCAAGTCCGGTGGCCCAGGGGACCTGCCGAAGTCTTGCGGCGTGTTCCATCTCTCTTCCCTTGTCGGTCAGCACCACCAGCTGCGCCCGGCGATGGTGCGGATTCGGCTTGAATTCGACCAGTCCTGACGCCACCAGCTCGGCTGTCACACCGCGAACGCCTTGGCGGGTAAGGCCGATCGTGCGAGCGATCGAGGCGACCGAAAGCGGCGTGGGAACATTCGCCACTACACCCAATACCTGCCACCGTGCGCTCGTAAGGCCGAGGTCCGCCACCATGCGATCCCCCGCGGCGATCAAGGCCCCGTTCAGGCGAAAGACGCTGATAAAGAGGGGGGTAAGCGGAGCTGCAACGAGTTTCTTCTTCGGCATGGCTTTCTTTTCCCTTACTTGTAATTATCTTTACAGTATGACAATCTATTGTCAATATGGCAGGCGGGATCTCTATGAGAGACACCATCGCTTCGCACGCGGCCCCACTAGAAAGGCATACCATGCCAGTTTTCCAAACAACTTCCATGTATTTCGAAACAGGACGCAGCCTTATTGCCCCAGGCCTGCTGCTGGCAGCCAGTTTGCTGGGTCCACTCTCCCTGCACGCCCAAAGCACAAAACTGCAACCAACTTCGGTATCTTTTACGAGCGCGTCCGTTGATCAGAGAAGTTCTTCCTCACTGCCGGATGCCCCGGATGCTGTCATGGAACGTGGGAAGACGAACAACAGCGTGCAGGCTGGTCAGCGAGTTATGGCAACCAAACAATCGGCGCTGCTTACTCGTTTCCGAGCGCCCGGCAAAGGAAACGGCACTTTCTGCTTGATCTCGTAGGTCCCACCGCATTCATCGCACCTGCCTTTGAGTCCGGCATCGATACGGTGCGGCCCTTGAAAGTCGGCTTCCCCTCAGACGGTGCAACTGGACCTGGAAATCATCCCGCACATGGCGATGTTCCGGAGTGGGGTGAGGGAGCGCAGGGCTACGCGAAGCGCTACGCCGACCGTTTCGGGCAGGGGTTGGTCGGAACGACAAGCCGATATGCCCTGGGCGAACTCCTCAAGGAAGATGTCATCTATCACCGCTGCCAATGCACAGGTTTACTGCCACGCACCGCTCATGCCTTCGTTGGGGCATACACAGCACATACTCACGGCGGTCGTGTCGTTCCGTCCCTGCCCGCACTTGCTTCACCGTTCATCGCCTCCGAAGTTGCCGTAACGGCTTGGTATCCCGGCCGTTACAACATAGGCGACGCCCTGCGCGTGAGCGTGCTGAACTATGTCGCCGCACCCTTCAGGAATCTCTTCGCAGAGTTCATCGCAAAGTAGTGGAACAAGCAATGGCGAATCGCCTTTGTCTAGTTAACGCAACGCTTTTGAAAGCTCAACTAGCGATAACAGGCCGGTGCACGTTTCCAGAGCGGGCGTAGCTCGAAACGTGCATCGGCGATAACGCACTCACCGAAATCACAGCGACGAAAAGCGCGCTTGTACTACCGTCTATCGGTACCTAAGCCACAGTGTTTTAGATTCTGCTCGCCTACGGTTCGCTGATGTAGCGAAGGCTGTCGAGCCAGAGTTCGTGCGCTTTATGCATGAGATGACTACCAGAGGTAGGATCCTTACGATCTCCCGGTCCGATGCCTGTCTCTTCAGTAATGACGAGGCAATTTCCCGCTTGAGGGACGAAGCGCCAGGCGTGGTAGTGACCATGACGGGCCTCTGTTTCATCCGCACCGAACGGAATCCAGCTGATACGCTGATCTGCTTCAAACTCTACGACGCGGGACTGAATTGGGCTGTTGAAAATCTTTAGACGGTAGAGAGCGCCCTTGCCCGTAATCTGCGGAGTCTCGTTGCTAACATCTTTGACGATGACGAGCCAGTTTGGCCACGCAGTGGCATCGGAGAGCCGTGCAAAGATACGGTGGCAATCTGCATGAATAAGCAGTTCATTATGGGAGAACACGGGGGCGACTGAGGGATCGTAAGCGGCAGGCCAATGAATTTCCATATCGCGACGTGCACGATCTGCTTGCATCTCGCTCGTCTGGGCGTTCAACTTTCCCACGCTTCCCTGGCTCACGAGCAGCATGAATGCAAGCACTTTGAAAACACTCTTCATCGAACCCCCATGACACATGGAAGCATAGGTTCTGCAGGCGAGTCCAGCGATACAGAAATGACTCCTAATGCGAAACTCTGACACCGGGCGCCGATTCCGAGCTGGCCGCGTTGCTGAAGGTGGTGAAGCACGTTTACGAGGACTGATCCTTGGGCCACGCACTCATTGCAGTTCGTGCCAAGTCCAATAAAGCCTTCTGACCAACCCCGTCCCTTGCCAACGTCGACATGCCTTGCACGATAGCCATCGTCATGGAGGCGAGAGCTTGTGCGTTTGCCGTTCTGGGCAGATGCCCCTCGCGGATGTCGCGTTCCGCTCTCTTTTGAAGAGCCTTCCGGTTTGCGTCGCGGATGTTCTTTAGAGCTGCTCGCACCCGATGTGAATTGATTGACCCGCTGGACGCGGCGCTTGCGACCAGACACCCCGCAGGGGCATCCTTTTGAGTGAACCAGCGCGCGGAAACCTCAAGGAGCTGCTGTGCAGCCTGCCGGGCCGAGCCGGCCTCCGCAATCAGGTCGGGAGTAGTCTTCGGTCCTGGGTTCGCATATTTTTCCAAGCATTCAAGAAAGAGAGATTCCTTGTCTCCGAAGGCGGTGTACAGGCTCGGCGCGGTAATGCCCATGGCGTGGGTGAGCTCAGCGACGCTTGTGGTCTCGTAACCTGTTTGCCAGAACTGCAACAAGGCCGCATTCAGCGCCTTCTCACGATCAAACGAGAGCGGCCGTCCTAGACGTTTCGCTCTTGGAGCTTCAGCCGTTTCCATAACAAGTATTATGGAATCTCTTGACCAAAGCCCGCAACCCACGCATACTTTCCATAGTTTTCATTATGGAAAGGAGGCATCGATGGATCTACAGTTGAACGGGAAGCGAGCTTTGGTCACAGGCAGTACAAGTGGAATTGGGGAGCAGATCGCTAAGACTCTTGCTGGGGAAGGTGTCCAGGTTGTTGTTCATGGAAGGCGCAAGGCCGAGGCCGACCGCGTGGTTCAGGAGATCACGGCGGCTCGAGGGGTGGCCATGGCGGCCATTGGCGATCTTCGTAGCGACGAGGAGACGGCCAAGGTCGTGAAAGTCTGCTTGTCGGCCTTTGGCGGTATCGACATCCTCATCAACAACGCAGGGGCATTTCCCATGAAGCCATGGCTGCTAGCGACTGCAGCTGAGTGGCTCGATCTGTACAACGCAAATGTGGGCTCGGTCGTCCGGCTGGTCACGCAGCTTGTTCCATCGATGGTTGAGCGTAAGTGGGGTCGGGTTGTCATGCTGGGCAGCTTCCTTGGCCCGATGCCAGGCCCGCCTGTAGCTAATTACGGTACAACGAAGGCCGCCAACATCGCACAAGCTGTTTCTTTGGCAAAGGAACTTGGTGGGACCGGCGTGACTGCAAACACAGTCAGCCCAGGGCCCATCCGAACACCGGGGATGGAAGCTGGGGCACGGGAGATGATGATCTCGCAGGGACAGGATTACCACTTTAACAGGTTTGAGCAGTTCTATGTGCAACAAACCCGTCTGCCCGCCGGCAGGATCGGCTCACCGATGGACATTGCGAACATGGTGGCTTTTCTATCAAGTCCTCTTGCCGGGTTCATCACAGGTGCCAACTTACGCGTAGATGGCGGCATGATGCCGACAACCAACTGAGGTCAAAGGGGCTGCCGCGATTGGCAGCCTCTTCGCCAACTACCGTGAAGTCACAATAGTCCGATCTGGAGTAGTTTTCATCACCAACTGGCGTCGAATGCGTTTACGGGTACTGACAGCGTCAAAGGCAATGAGCTCGCTTGTTACGCGCCCACTGACTGACCGCTCAGCGCTCGGAAAGGGCTAGGCCCACCGCGACAAGTACGAGACCGCAGAGCACATAGGAGACAAGTTGTTGAGGAGAGAGACCGAGCGGACGACCGGTCTCAGCCGCAAACTCCGGATCGGTACAGCCTGTGCCGGGGAATACAGGGGCCAGGACCATTGCGACGAAGTAATTTGCGGCAATAGCAGCCGCGAGCAGGAAGAGCGGAAGGATTGAGTCTGTAGAGTTCTGTAAAAGCTGTTGATGGCTGGGATTGAGCGAGCCATCGTGGCGTTTCCTTAGGATGTTG
>CAZZZP010000133.1:0-5109 GCA_964658635.1 Lichenicola sp.
GGTGCGGTCGAAGTCGGTGGTGCCGTTGACGTCGGTGGCGCCTGCTCCCTGGACATACTTGATGTGGGCTTTCTCGCCGACGTGCTCGGAGCCTTCGAACATCATGTGTTCGAAGAGGTGGGCGAAGCCGGTACGTCCGGGGCGCTCGTTGAGCGGGCCGACGTGGTACCAGAGGTCGACGGCGACGAGGGGGAGGCGGTGATCTTCGTGGGTGATGACCTTGAGGCCGTTGGGGAGGGTGAAGGTCTCGTACTTGAGCTCGGGGAGCTTGAGGGGCTTGGGTGCGGGCTTGTCGGTGGCGAGCGAAGGCAGGGTAAAGAGGAGGAGAGCGAGGGCGGGCAGGGCTTTCATGTGTTCTCCGGGAGAAGGCTAGGCTGCGGTTTGGGTGATTCTATCGTGTGGTGCGGGCGAGGAGCCCTTTATGTTTGAAGCCGTCGAAGAGGGCGGAGAGGGATTCGTCGGAGGCGGCGTTGGTGAGGACGTAGTGGCCTGAGTCGGTTTTGGCGGACCAGGTGTCGGCTCCGTCGGTGGGGGAGACCTGGACGGTTCCGGGAGCGCTCTGGGTGAAGTAGGCTGTCCCATTTTGGGAAAGACCACGTGCGGCGAAGAGTGCGGAGAGCATGTCCCACATGGGGCGCTGGTCGGTGTGGGCGAGCTGGAGGGCGTAGCGGGTGGGATTGGTGAGGGGCGAGGCTGTGGCGGGAGCGCCGGCGAGGACGTGCTCCCCGTTGGTGAAGCCGTTGAGGAAGATGGGCGGGAAGCCGTTCTGGCGGGTCCAGGAGGTGAAGAGCTGGTGGTAGCCGGGGGCGTCGCACTCGAAGTTCCATTCAATGCCGGAGGGGTAGCGGCCGCCCATGATGGAGAGGAGTTCGACCTTCTGGCGGACGAGATCGGCGCCGGAGAGCGGGCTGATCTTGTCGGGTGGGCTGATAAGGAGCTGGTTGAGGCAGGTGGCGAAGCCGGTCTCGACGATGGCTACGGAGTGTGGGGGCTGGGGGGCGAGGGTGCGGCGGTAGAGCTGGACGCAGTCGGGGAAGTTGGCGCGGGTGTCGTCGGGGGTGGGATCGAAGCGGGCGACGAGCTGCTGGGCCCAGAGGCTTTGGTTGCAGGCTTCTTTCTCGCAGATGGGGTTGTCGGGGAGGCTGGTCTGGTTGGCTCCTATGGGGATGCCGGGGTGGTGGGCTTGTTGAGCGAAGAGCTTGAGGGTGGGTGCGGTGAGCGGGTCGGCGGAGTCTGCGAGCATGGCGAGGATGCGGATTTCGCCACGATCCTGGAGGGTGTGGAGGATGGGTAGGGTGACGACGCAGTCGACGTCCTGGGAGCAGTCGTCGTCGTAGATGAGGCGCTGCTGGGCGTGGGTCGCGGCGGAGAGCGGGAGGAGGAGTGCGAGGAGAAGGAGTTTCATGTGGGTGTCCAGAGTACATGTTGACCTTTGTCCTTTGTCCGTTGTGGGGTACGAGACGGGGCTATACTTGCCGGCATGCGAATGGCTGGGGTGTTTTGTGGGTTGATGGTGTTGGCTTGTGGAGTGGCTGCGGGGCAGGCGGATGCGGCTCGGTGTGGCGGGTTGACGGGATTGAAGCTGGATGGGGCGAAGGTGACTTCGGCGGTATTGGTGGAGGCTGGCGGGTCGACGGATGTGCCACGGGTGCCGGCGGAGAAGCTTGCGGGGTTGCCGGCTTTCTGCCGGGTGCAGGTGTCTGATAAGCCTTCGGCGGATTCTGACGTGAAGGTGGAGGTCTGGCTGCCGGTGAAGTGGAACGGGCGGTATCGCGGGACGGGGAATGGCGGGTTTGCGGGCGAGATCTATTTTGCCGAGATGATGGCGGCGCTTGGGCAGGGGTATGCGACTTCGGGGACCGATACGGGGCACACGGAGCAGGGGGCGGGGTGGGCGCTGGGGCAGCCGGCGGTGGATGCTTCGGTGCGGCTGTACATGGTGCCTGGGATGCTGCATTGTGGCGGTGGGCCTGGGGTGACGGACCTGGGCCAGGGCGGCGAGAGTGCGCGTGGCGATGCGCAGCACGATGTATTTACGGGACTGGTGGATTGGGTGGAGGCGGGGAAGGCTCCGGGGATGATGGTGGCGAAGGGCCACGGGATGACGCGGCCGGTTTGTGTGTATCCGCAGGTTCGGAAGTTTGTGGGTGGGGAGCGGAAGGATGCGGGAAGTTGGAGTTGCGTGGCTCCTGCGAAGTAGGGCGTGGTTATACTTGCGCATGCTCAGACAAATTCTTCTCTCCGCTGTGGCGATGCTTTGCGTGACGTCTTCGGGCGCGCAGGCTCGGCAGACTGTTTCGGTTACATTTTCGAGTAGCGTGATGGCGAAGCCGGTGGATGGGCGCGTCTTGTTTCTGCTGTCGAACAATGATGCGCCGGAGCCGCGGATGCAGATTGATGACACGCCGCGTTCGCAGATGGTGTTCGGGGTGACGGTGGATGGATTGAAGCCGGGGCAGCCGGTGGCGATTACGGACGCGGCGAGCGGGTACCCGGTGAAGCGGCTGAGCGATGTGCCGCCTGGCGATTACATGGTGCAAGCGGTGCTGAATGTGTATGAGACGTTCCATCGCGGGGATGGCAAGACGGTGAAGCTGGCGCCGGACCGGGGCGAGGGGCAGCACTGGAACCTGGCGCCGGGGAATCTCTATAGCGCACCGAAGAAGATACATATCGGACCGGGGGGAGCACCGGTCGAGGTGACGCTTGACAAGGTGATTCCGCCAATTGTGCCTGAAGCGGATACGAAATATGTCAAGCACCTGAAGATCCAGAGTGAGCTGCTGACGAAGTTCTGGGGGCGGCCGATGTTTCTTTCGGCGATTGTGCTGCTGCCGGAGGGTTTTGACGCGCACCCGCAGGCGCATTACCCGTTGATGGTTTTTCATGGACATTTTCCGGAGGGGTTTGAGGACTTTCGGACGACGCCTCCGGACAAGGATCTGAAGCCGGATTACTCGGAGCGTTTTCACCTGGCGGGCTACAACCGGATTCAGCAGCAGGAGGCTTACGACCAGTACAGGAAGTGGATTTCACCGGGGTTTCCGCGTGTGCTGGTGCTGCAGATTCAGCATGCGAACCCGTTTTATGACGACTCGTACGCGGTGAACTCGGCGAACTTGGGTCCTTATGGGGATGCGATCGAGACGGAGCTGATCCCGGCGGTGGAGAAGCAGTTTCGCGGGATCGGACAGGGGTGGGCACGGTTTTTGTATGGCGGGTCTACGGGAGGGTGGGAGTCGATCGCGGTGCAGATGTTTTACCCGGACCACTACAACGGCGCGTTTATCGCGTGCCCCGATCCGGTGGACTTTCGTGCGTACATGACGACGAATCTGTACAAGGATGCGAACATGTTTTACCTGCAGGGTGCGAACAAGCGGGTGGAGCAGCCTGCGATGCGTGACTATCTTGGTCACACATTGATCAGCGTGCGGGACAACGTGGCGTATGAAGCGGCATTGGGGGATCACGGGAGGTCCGGGGAGCAGTTCGATATCTGGCAGGCCGTGTATGGGCCGGTGGGGGCGGACGGGTATCCGCAGCCGATCTTCGACAAGGAGACGGGTGCGATCGACCATGAGACGGCGAAGTACTGGCATGAGCACTTCGACCTGGATGCGATTCTCGAGCGCGACTGGGAGAAGCTGGGGCCGAAGCTGCAGGGCAAGCTGCATCTCTATGTGGGATCCGATGACACGTACTTCTTGAACGACGCGGTGTATCTGATGGAGGACTTTCTGAAGCAGACGGGGACTCCGGGGCACGGGGTTCCTTATGAGGGCGAGGTGAAGTACGGGCCAAGGGCGGAGCATTGCTGGAATGGCGATCCGACGCTTGCGAACGCATACTCTCGGCTCCACTACAACACGATGTACCTGCCGCAGGTGGTGGAGCGGATCGAGAAGACGGCACCGAAGGGTGCGGATATGAGTTGGAAGTACTGAGGCGGGGTGGCTGGGCTGAATCGTTTGATCTCAATCTTTTGATGGATGGCGGCGGGGCTGGGGCTGGGTAGGATGGCTGCTCATGGAGCGGCAGCGCAGCTGGATGGTTGCTGGCGGATCGAGTGTGCCCGCGGGTTTCGATGCGGCCGCACTGCGCTCCATGGTTGAGGAGACGACGAGATGGCGCACATTGCATTGCCAGAGGGGTTGCCGGGGATCAGCGCGGGGTTTGCGTTTCGTCCGGAGACGGCGAAGCCGATGCGCGAGCTGGCGCACGTGCTGCTGCATGGGCCGAGTTCGTTGACGGCGGGTGAGCGCGAGCTGATTGCGACGTATGTTTCGAGCGAGAACGGGTGCTTTTTCTGCCAGACGAGTCATGGTGCGGCGGCTGCGGCGCACCTGGGCGGGGACTTCGGGCTCGTGGATGCGGTGAAGCGGGACTTTCGGGATGCGGCGGTTTCGGACAAGCTGAAGGCGCTGCTTGCGATTGCGGGCAAGGTGCAGGAGGGTGGGAAAGAGGTGACGACGGACGATATTGCGGCTGCACGGGAGCAGGGTGCGACGGATCTCGAGATTCATGACACGGTGCTGATTGCGGCGGCGTTCTCGATGTACAACCGGTATGTGGATGGGCTGGCGACGTGGCAACCGCGGGATCCGGCGGCGTATGCGGCGATGGGGAAGCGGTTGGCGGAGTTCGGGTATCTGCAGAGCCCGGTGGGCGGGTAGGGTCAGGGGCGTATCCGGTACACTTGAAAGAGACTTTTCAAGGAGATTACCGTGTCACAGCGTACTTTCAGCATCATCAAGCCGGACGCCGTCCGCAAGGGTTATACCGCTGCCATTCTCGCCGAGATCGAGAAGGCCGGGTTCAAGATTGTTTCGATCAAGCGTATGAGCATCTCGAAGGCTCAGGCCGAGGGCTTTTATTATGTGCACTCGGAGCGGGGGTTCTTTGGCGAGCTGACGGATTTCATGAGTTCGGGACCGATCTTCCCGATGGTGCTCGAGAAGGACAATGCGATTGCCGATCTGCGCAAGCTGATGGGCGCGACGGATCCGGCGAAGGCGGAAGAGGGCACGCTGCGGAAGCTGTTTGCGAGCTCGATTGGCGAGAACGCGGTGCATGGTTCGGATGCTGAGGAGACTGCTGCGTTTGAGA
>CAZZZP010000133.1:5119-8533 GCA_964658635.1 Lichenicola sp.
TTGTTTGTTGTTTGTTATTTGTTATTTGTTCTTTGTGATGCGATCGGTCAGGTAGGCGGCCAGGCCGCTGAGCATGCGGCCTACGTCCTGCGAGAGGGTTTCGGCTCTCTCGCATTTCTGTTTGTCGCCGTAAAGGAGGCGCATGGAGATGACGAGCTGGGTTTGGAGTTCGGAGTTGCTTCCCTGAGCCATCTTGACGAACTGGCGAAAATCCTTCATGGTTCCGCGTGCTGAACCTTCGGCTATGTTGCTAGCGGTCGAGACAGAAGCACGGCGCATCTGCGAGGTGAGTCCGTAGATCTCTTCGCGCGGAAATTGTTGGGTGAGCGAGTAGATGTCCGCGCTCAGGTCGACCGCTTTGGACCAGACTTCGAGGTCGCGGAAGGATTTGCCCATCGACGCAACGATACATGGGACCGAGGAGGCGGTGGCGTTTGTTGTTGGTTATTTGTTGTTGTTTCCCGTTGTGGGCGGGGTGAATAGCTTCACAAGAACAAACAAAAGATAACCAACAACTTCATTTTGCAAGGAGTTGGAGGTTAATGGCGGCAGCCATGGCTTTCATGCCGGCGTCTGAGGGGTGGAGGTGGTCACCGTGGTCGTAGGCGGGGTTGAAGGTGGTGGGGTTGGCGGGGTCCTGGGTGGCTTTGTCGAAGTCGATGACCCCGTCGAAGGTGTTGGGGGTGGTGCGGATCCACTGGTTGAGGGCTTCGCGGAGCTGCTCGCCGGCGGGTGAGGAGTAGGCGCAGCCCATGTAGGGGGTGAGGGTGGCGGCGAGGACCTTGAGGTTGTGGGCGTGGGCACGGGAGGCGAGCTGGGAGAGTCCGGCTTCGAGCTCTTCGACGGTGACGGGTGGGTGAGCTTCGCGGGTGTCGAAGGCTACGCCGATGTCGTTGATGCCTTCGAGCAGGATGACGGTGGAGACGCTCGATTGCGCGAGGACGTCACGGTCGAAGCGCGAGAGAGCGTTGGGTCCGCGACCGTCGTGGAGGATGCGGTTGCCGCTGATGCCTTCGTTGAGGACACCGAGGGTGGCGGTGGCCTTGTCAGCCTGGAGACGGCGGGCGAGGAGGTCGGGCCAGCGCTGGTTGGTGTTGGGTGTGCTGGCGTAGCCGTCGGTGATGCTGTCTCCGAATGCGACGACGGCGCTGGTGGCGGCGGGGGTGAGAACGTCGACGGATTTGAGGAAGAACCAGGAGGTGAGGAGTTGGTCATTGGCCGGTGCTGGTGCGCCGGCTGGGGGGACGAGGCTTTTGTTGACGGCGGAGAAGGACTTGAGGCGGACGACGTTGCCGGCGGCGAGGAAGTTGTTCTGGTAGGCGCCGGGGTGCTCGGTGAGTGTGGTGATCTTTTGCGCGGGGAGGAAGATGCTGACGACGAGGTCGGCCTGGGCGGGGAGCGCGAGGACGACGGGGTCTGAGGTGACTTCGGCGCCGGCGGGGATGGTGATGGAGGTCTGGCCGTTGAAGGTGAGCTTGTTGGCGGAGGCGAGGGCGATGTCGCCGGTGGTGGCTCCGCCGGGAACGGTGGGGTCACCGAAGAGGTTTCCGGGAGGCGCGGCGAGGGCGATGTGAACTTCGCCGAGGGTGAGGGGGTCGGTGCCGAAGGCGTTCGAGAAGGTGAGGCGGACCTGGGGGCCGGCGAGCGAGGTGTGGACGACCTGTCGGAGGGTGGTGTCGGCGGCTCCGGGGACCCAGGTGTTGGGCGGCTGGTGCGGGTCGTGGGGGTCGACGGCGATGTTGCCGGTGGACCAGGTGCCTACCCAGTGGTCGGGGAGCGGCTTGGGCTTGGCCTGGGCGAGCGCGGGAAGGATGACGAGGAGGAGCAACAGCACGGAGAAGGATTTGAAGTCGGGCTTTGGGTTGGGCATGGTGGCGGGTCCCATCGTACGCGGTTGGATTCGCTTTCGGGTGGTTGGATGCAGAAGGGGAATTGTTCAGTTACGGGCTGTGCGCGCTATGCTTGTGGGCATGTCAGTGACGAAACGCAGCTTTGGTGTGTTGCCGGACGAGACGCCGGTCGATTTGTACACGTTGAAGGATGGTGTGATTGAGGTCGGATTGACGGCTTTTGGAGCGCGTTTGACGTCGGTCAAGGCTCCGGATCGCGCGGGCAAGATGGCCGAGGTGGTGCTTGGGCACGATACGGTGGTGGACTTTGTCGCCGATCGGAAGACGTTTATGGGCGCGGTGGTGGGGCGGTTCGGGAACCGGCTGGCGCATGGGCAGTTTGAGATCGATGGGGTGACCTACCAGGTTCCGCTGAACGATGGGCCGAATGCGCTGCATGGGGGGGCGGAGGGGTTTGACCGGAAGCTCTGGTCGGCGGAGGAGAGGTCGGGCGGGGTGGAGTTTACGCTGCTGAGTTTTGACGAGGATGAGGGGTTCCCCGGGAACCTGACATTGAAGGTGCTGTACACGCTGGAGGGTGGGGCGCTTCGGCTGGAGTACACGGCGACGACGGACAAGACGACGGTTGTGAATGTGACCAACCATGCTTACTTCAACCTGGCGGGGGAGCAGAGCCGGACGATTCTGGACCACGAGATCATGATTGCTGCCGAGCACTTTACGCCGGTGTCGGAGACGCTGATTCCTACGGGAGAGCTGCAGCCGGTGGCGGGGACGGCGTTCGATTTCCGCAAGGCGACGCGGATCGGGGAGCGGATCGACGCGGACGATGTGCAGTTGAAGCGGGCGCGGGGTTATGACCATAACTGGGCGTTCGGGCGCAAGGGCGAGATGAAGCAGACGGCGAAGCTGAAGGACGCGGCGAGCGGGCGGGTGCTGACGGTCGAGACGACCGAGCCGGGAATGCAGTTTTACGCCGGGAATTTTCTGGATGGGACGGTGCCGACGCGGGATGGGAAGGGCAAGGTGGCGTTCCGGTCGGGGTTGTGTCTGGAGACGCAGGGGTATCCGGATGCCCCGAATCAACCAAAGTTTCCGCCGGTGACGTTGAAGCCGAATGAGGAGATGCGGTCGACTACGGTGTTTCGGTTCGGGGTGGAAGAGTAGAGGGGCACGCGATGCACAAGGTGGTGGAGTCGGCAGATGCTGCTGTGGCCGATCTGACGAGCGGGATGATGGTGATGCTGGGCGGGTTCGGGCTTTGCGGGATTCCGGAGAACCTGATTCGAGCGGTGGTGAAGCGCGGGACGGCGGGAACGCTGGGCGCGCTGCATACGATTTCGAACAATATGGGTGTGGATGGGTTCGGGATGGGGCTGATGCTGGAGGCGGGGATGATTGCCTCGCACATCGGCAGCTATGTGGGGGAGAACCGGCGGCTGGAGCAGGCGGTGCTTGCGGGGAAGCTGGATCTGACGCTGATTCCGCAGGGGACGCTGGCGGAGCGGATTCGCGCGGGCGGGGCGGGGATCCCGGCGTTTTATGTGCCGGCTGGTCTGGGGAC
>CAZZZP010000134.1:0-8471 GCA_964658635.1 Lichenicola sp.
AAAGGCGTCAGGAGCGCAGCGGAGGGGCGGAGGAGCAGAGGATGGAAGGACGACCGACGCCCATGCTTAAGCTCAAGAAGGTCCAGATACTCGGCTTCAAGTCCTTTTGCGATCGCACGGAGGTGCAGCTTGCGGGGGAAGGGATTGCTGCCATCGTTGGCCCGAATGGATGCGGCAAATCCAATATCTCGGATGCGATTACCTGGGTGCTGGGGGAGCAATCTGCGAAGAGCCTGCGCGGCATCAAGATGGAGGACGTGATCTTTGCGGGGACGCGGGATCGCAAGCCGACGGGGATGGCCGAGGTGTCGCTGACGCTGGTTGATCCCGAGGTGTATGACGGGACGGGCGACACGGATTCCGCGGCTGATGTGACGATCGACAGCCGACACGCGACGGACTGGAACGAGACGGAGCTTCGTGCGGCACAGGCTGCGGAGACGGAAGAGGCGGTAGCAGAGGCGCAGCCCGGGACTGTACTGAATCCGGAAGACGTGGAGGCGGCTGAGGCAGCGGAGGGCGCGCCGGGCGGTGTTGTGCTGAAGATTCGCCGCAGAAAGTTTGGGCGTACGCCGATTCGCGCGGGGGAGTTGACGATCACGCGGCGGCTGTTTCGCTCGGGCGACTCCGAATACCTGTTGAATGGCAAGATCTGCCGGCTGCGCGATATCCAGGACATCTTCATGGGAACGGGGCTGGGTGGCGAATCGTACGCGATCATCGGGCAGGAACGGATCGGACAGCTTTTAAGCGCGAAGCCGCAGGACCGGCGTTCGATCATTGAAGAGGCGGCGGGGATTACGCGGTTCAAGACGAAGAAGCGGCTGGCCGAGTTGCGGCTTGAGTCCGCAAGGCAGAACCTGGCGCGGGTGAACGATATTTTTGAGGAAGTCACCAAGCAGATGTCCACGCTGAAGCGGCAGGCCGCGAAGGCGGAGCGTTACGGGCAGATTCGCGACGAACTGCGGTCGAAGCTGCGTGTGGTGCTGGCGAGCCGGATATCTCAGCTCGATACGGATCAGGCGTCGGCTACGGCGCAGATTGCGCTGCTGACGACGCAGGTGGAGGCGCAGGTTGCTGCAATCGAGGCGATGGATGCGGAGCATAGCGAGGGGGTTCGCCACGGGTATGCGCTTGACCAGCAGATCCGCGAGCATGGGGCTACGGCGAACCAGTCGGCGGTGGAACTGGAGCGGATCGCGGCGCGCACGGCGGCCAACCAGGACCGGGTGGCGGAGCTTTCGGCGCGGCTTGAGTCCGGGGCTGCTGAGCTTGAAGGGGCGCGTGGGCAGCTCGCGACCCTGGCTGGGGAGCAGGAGCAGGTTCGGAGTTTTCTCGATTCGGCGAACTCCGAGGCTGCGGGTTCACGGGCAGAGGCGCAGGCGCAGCAGCAGGCCGCGCAGGAGGCTGTTCGCAGCGTGCAGGCACGCGAACAGCAGGCCGAGATGGCGCGGCGCAACGGGATGCAGCTGATGCAACGGGTCTCGCAGGTGCGCAATGAAGAAGGGCAGGCTTCGGCGGCGCTGGCCGGGCTGGAGCGCGAGAGTGAACGTCTGCTTGCGGAGTCGGCTACTGCGCGCGAAGAGCTTTCGGCGCTGGGTCTGCAGCGTGGGCAGATCAAGGTTTCGTTCGAGTCTGTGACGGAGCGGCTGAAGCGGATCGAGATGGAGATCTCCGAGCTTCGGCTGGGCATCGAGCAGGGTCGGACGGAGGAGTCGAACTCGAAGCGGCATGGCGACAAGCTGCGCGGCGAGGTGGCGGGGCTGAAGGGCCGTCAGGGTTCGCTTGAGGGGCTGATTCGTGATCACTCGTACTCGACCGACACGGTGAAGAACATCTTTCGTGCGACGGCGAAGAAGACTGCTGCAGGTCAGCAGAGCTCGACTGTTGGGACGCTGGCGGATTTTCTGGAAGTGGATGGCGCTTATGAGCAGGTGGTGGACGAGTTTCTGCGCGACGAGCTGAATTTCATCGTGGTGAAGGACTGGGATGCGGCGGACGAAGGGATTCGCCTGCTGAAGAGCGATGTGGCGGGGCGGGCGACGTTTCTGGTTGAGCCGAGTACGCAGGGCTGGGGTGCGGGTCGTGAGAGTGTCTCGCGGGCGAGTGGCGAGGGCGTGCGGCCGCTGACCGAGTGCGTGCGGGTGCTGAATGGATTTGGGCGCTCGCTCGAGGTGCTGCTGCCAAAGCTGCGGGAAGGCTTTGTGACGCCCGATGCGGCGACGGCTCGGGAGCTGGCCCTGCAGCATCCGGAGGGCTACTTCCTGGCGCCTACGGGGGAGACCTTTCATGGTTCGATGGTGACGGGCGGGCGGCCAAGTTCGGGTGGTCCGCTGGCGCTGAAGCGCGAGCTGAAAGAAGTTGAGACGAAGCTGGCGGCGCTGGAGCAGGAACTGGCTGCGACGGATATGCGCACGGCCGAGCTGCAGCATGAGCTGGCTGCGCAGAACTCGATGATCGAATCGAAGAATCATGAACGGCGCGATGCCGAGCGGGAGGCTGCGAACTCCGGCGCGGCGCTGCGGCAGATGGAATCCGAGGCGCATCGCATCGAACGCAGGCTGCAGGAGTGGATGCTGGCGACGGAGCGAAATCGTGATGCACGCAATCAGAAGGCGGACTTGATTGCGGCGCGGCAGGGGCAGGCGGCGGAGCTGGAGGCGGAGCGGGCGGCACTTGAGGGGAAACTTGCGGAGCTGACGGCCGAGGTGGAGGGCTTGCGGGCGCAGCGTGAAGAACTGCAGCAGGCGGCGGCGCAGGCGAGCGCGGCGCTGGCTGGCCTGGAGGAGCGGCGACGCAATGCGCAGGCCAACTTCGAGCAGACGACGCGAATGTTCAACGCGCAGACACAGAGGATCGCGCAACTGGATCAGCAGCTGGCGTCGGCGGCGAACGAACGGCAGCGGCGCGAGGAGGAGACGGCTTCGCTGGCTGCGCAGCATGAGGCGGCGGCTGAGGCTCGTGCGACGGCCGTGGCACAGGGTTCGCGGCTGACGGAAGAGGCGCATGCATTGCGGGCTGTGACGGCAGAGCTCGATGGCAAGCTGCGCGTGGTGCGCGCGGAGACAGAGGCGCTGCGGGAGCAGAGGTCGGGGCTTTCGGCGCGGCTGGCGAAGCTTTCAAGCGATATCGAGCACATTGAAGCGACCTGCATGAATGACCTGGCAGTGCCGGCGGCGGAGCTTCGCGAGGATACGGTGACGGTGCGGATCGAAGGCGAGACGCTGAATGCACTCGACGGCGAGGCGCGCGGGCTGAAGCAGAGGCTGGAGCAGATGGGGCCGGTGAACATGATGGCGCTTGAGGAGTACCAGGAGACGCTGGAGCGGCATGGGTTCCTCGAGACGCAGCGCAAGGATCTGCTGGAGTCGATCGACAATACACAGGCTTCGATCAAGGAGATTGATGATGTCTCGCGGGTGAAGTTCGACGAGGCATACAAGGTGATCAACGAGAACTTCTCGCTGACGTTTACAAAGCTGTTTGGCGGCGGGCAGGCGTTCATGCGGCTGACGGATCCGGATAATCCGAACTCGGACGCGAGCGGGATCGAGATTGTGGCTTCGCCTCCGGGCAAGAAGCTGCAGAACATCCTGCTGCTGAGCGGCGGCGAGAAGGCGCTGACTGCGCTTTCGCTGCTGGTGGGTATCTTCCAGTTCCAGCCGGCGCCGTTCTGCATCCTGGACGAAGTGGACGCGCCGCTTGACGAGACGAACGTGGGCCGGTTTGCGAAGATGATCGCAGACATGAGCCGGACGACGCAGTTTATCGCGATTACGCACAACAAGCGGACGATGTCGCAGGCAGATGTGATTTATGGCGTGACGATGCAGGAGCCGGGTGTGTCGAAGATTGTGAGTGTGAATCTGGGTCAGGGGAATCGGAGCGGGGAGCGGGAGCAGCGGCGGGTGGCGTAAGGGTTGACCCCGGGGGAAGGAGCACTCAGTTCACCTTGAGGAGTGCAAGGATGGGGCGCTTGTGGTGGGCCGGGAAATTCGAAGGGGCCGAACGATTGGGGAGTCTGCATCCTCGCTAAAGCAAAGGCAAGTGCGTGCTTGCGCCGGACGGGCGCCACTTCGTGGGATGTAGGGCTCGCCTGCGGGTAGTGGTAAGTTGGTCTAGATGAGTGCTCTTCTGACTACCGATCTTGGCTCCCTTCCGCTGCTTGCACGCGGCAAGGTGCGTGACATTTATGCTGCTTCGCCCGAATCGCCTTCGAGTGACCTGGTTTTTGTGGCGAGCGACCGTATCTCCGCGTTTGACCATGTACTGGGCTCGGGGATCCCTGACAAGGGACGGATTCTGACGCAGATTTCGCTGTTCTGGTTCGAGTTTCTGAAGGATTTGGTGCCGAATCACGTCATTACGGCGGATGTGGCCGAGTTCCCTGCCAGTCTGCAGCCTTATGCCGGACAGCTTGAGGGACGAACGATGATTGTGCGCCGGGCCGAGATGTTTCCGGTTGAGTGCGTGGCGCGCGGGTATCTTTCGGGCTCGGGCTGGAAGGATTACCAGGCGAATGGCGCGGTCTGCGGGATCGAGTTGCCGAAGGGTCTGCGCGAGTCGGACAAGCTGCCGGAGCCGATCTTTACGCCGGCGGCTAAGATCAATACGGGTGGGCACGACGAGAATATCTCTTATGAGACGGTCGTCGAGACGGTGGGCGAGGAGACGGCGGCGAAGTTACGGGACCTGACGCTGGCGATTTACAGGAAAGCGTCCGACTACGCGGCGACCAAGGGTGTGATCCTGGCGGACACGAAGTTCGAGTTCGGGCTGATCGATGGGAAGATCACGCTGGCGGACGAGGTGCTGACGCCGGATTCGAGCCGCTACTGGCCGGCGGACCAGTACAAGCCGGGCGGGCCGACGCCGAGCTTCGACAAGCAATATGTGAGGGATTACCTGGAGTCGATCCGCTGGGACAAGCAGGCTCCGGCACCCGCGCTGACTGATGTCGTCGTGGCAGAGACCCGCGCCAAGTATATGCAGGCGTTCCGGCTATTGACTGGGCGCGAGGAGCTGTAGCCGTGCAGACAGGCCTGCCGGGTAGCGGCGCTTACACGAGCTTCGATGTGGTGCTCGTGATTCTGGTGCTGATCTCGACGCTGCTGGCGTTCAGCAAGGGCATCATCCGGGCGCTGCTTTCGATCGGCGGGGTGATTGCGGGGATTATCGTAGCGAGTTGGAATTATCGGACTGCGGCAAACGGCATCGGGCAGTGGATCCAGAATCGGACGCTGGCCGAGGTGCTTGGCTTTCTGGTGATTTTTTTGCTGGTGGTGGCACTGGTCACGTGGGTGGCGGCGCTGCTGCAGAAGACGGTCAAGGCTGTGGGGCTGGGATTTGTGGATCGGCTGCTGGGCGCGGTGTTCGGGTTTGTGCGCGGGTTGCTGCTGGGGGCGCTTGCGATGATGGCGTTTGCCGCATTTGCGCCGGATGCGGAGTGGTTGAAAGATTCTCAGCTTGCACCCTATTTCCTTCAGGGGGCTCATGCGTTATCCTTCGTTGTACCCGCGGGTTTCGAACATCAGGTGACGGAGGGTGCCAGAACCCTGATGCACGAGACTCCAAAGCTTCTTCGGCCCCATACGCTGCACGAACATATGTAAATTTCAGGCGCAGTCTGCACGGAGACTGCAAGGGTGAGGACAACTTTGAAGCGCGAAATGGATTCCCTGGTCACTCAGATGCATAGCGCCGGTGTCTCTTACGCTGAGGCGGTTCGGCAGTTTAAGCGTCGCTACATCCTCGAGGTTTTGGCACAGCACAAAGGCAACCAGTGCAAGGCGGCCGATGAGTTGGGCATGCATCGCAACACGTTGAGCCGGACGCTGGCCGAGCTGGATCTGGATACGGCTCAGATCCGGAGCGGGATGCGTCGTCCACCGATGAGCGAACGGCTTCGTCCGCAGCCTGTGGCGCAGGTTTCGAACGTCGTCAGCATGCGGTAAGGAACTTACAGGGGCGCTTTTGTTGGAGCGGCGGAGAGTTTGGGTCGGTGGGTATCGTCCCCGGGTGTGCGTCGTCCAATGATCAGCCGTATGGCCGTAAAGAATTCCAGGATCATCAAGGGCACGGGAAGACGGGTTGCTGCGGCGGCTTCTCTTTTCTGTGCGGTTTCGTGCTCCTCCAGCGTAGCGCGGGGACAGGAGTCCGGTGACCGGCTGAAGGCGCAGCAGGTTTACCTGGACGGAGCTCGTCTGCTGGCGGAGCAAAACCTGCCGGGAGCGCAGTCTGACTTTGAACGGGCCGCGAAGCTGGATCCAAGCCGGCGCGAGTACGGCATGGCCGTTACTTTGACTAAAGATCATCGTGTGAATGAGCTGGTCCAGGGGGCTGCCAGGGCTCGGCTGGTAGGCGACACAAAGACGGCGGACCGATTACTGGGACAGGCAAAGGCGATTGATCCGACGAATGAGCAGGTGCTGGAGCGACTCGCCAGCGCGGGCCCGCAGTACAGCAGCTTGTCTACTCCGATTGAAACGCTGATTCCGGGCAAAGGGCCGCGGCTGCTGGGACCGGTGGTGCTTCAGCCGGCTGCCGGGGTGAAGGATCTCGATTTCCGCGGCGGTCCGCAACAGGTTGTAAGCCAGGTTGCGCAACAGTATGGCGTGCGGGCGACGTGGGATCCGAACGACGAGGCAGGTCCAGGACCGGAGATGCACTTCAGGCTGGACCAGGTGACGTATGAGCAGGCGATGCATGCGCTGCTGAAGATGGGGCACCTGTTTGCGGTACCGGTGGACGCGAAACAACTGCTGATCGCAAAAGACACGCAGGAGAATCGAACTCGCCTGGAAAGGCAGCTGGAAGAGTCGATTTACGTTCCCGGCAGTACGCCTGAGGAGCTGAACGAGTTTACCAACATCATCAAGAATGTCTTCGATGTGAAGCAGATTTCGATTAGCCAGGGGAATGGAACGCTGCTGGTGCGGGCGCCGGAGCCTACGCTGCGATCGCTGAACGCGATGATGGAGGACCTGGTGCAGGGTGCGTCCGAGGTGATCCTTGAGGTAAAGCTGATCTCGGTGGAGAAGTCGGCGACGATCAATACGGGGGTTCAGACACCGACGTCTCTGGGTGCGTTCAGCGCGTATGGCGAGGCGCAGCAGATTGTTTCGGCGAATTCATCCCTGGTGCAGCAGTTGATCTCGTCGGGCGGGTATGTGCCGACGGGAAATGCGAACACGGACACGCTGATCGAAGCGCTTTACCTGGTGCTGAGCGGAGCGGTGCAGGATGCGAAGGTCAGCGGCCTGGTTGCGCTGGCGGGCAATGGCTTGTCGTTGACGGGGATCTATCTGGGCTCAGGGGCGACGATCAACCTGGGTTTGAGCACGTCGGATACGCGGGCTCTGGATGATATCAGCCTGCGGGTAGGCGACCGGCAGACGGTGACGCTGAAAGTCGGCGAGAAGTATCCGATCACGACGGCCACCTATTCGAGTGGAGTGTCGAGTGCGACGAGCTCTGCGCTGGCGGGCGTGACGGTGAACGGGGTGAGCGCGAGCACGCTGCTGAATCAGTATCTCGGCGCGAACTCCGCGGCAACGATTCCGCAGGTCCAGTTTGAGGATCTGGGGATTACGTTGAAGCTGATTCCTACGGTTTTGAAGTCAGGCATGGTCAACATGAATGTCGACATGAAGATTGAGGCGCTGACGGGTACCAGTTCAGACGGGATACCGATTTTGACGAGCCGGGTATTTGCGTCGGACCTGACAGTTGAAGACGGCATGAGCGCGGTGATGTTGTCCGAGGTAACCCAGACGGAGGCTGCCAGCATCCAGGGCATACCAGGTCTGGCCGAGCTGCCTGGGTTGTCGCAGTCGGCTGCGGATACGCTGAAGACCACGGACAAGGCAGAGCTTGTGCTGCTGGTGACACCGCATGTTGTTCGTCACCGATCGAACCTGACGGCGAGCCGGCGAATTCCCTTCGAGTCGACTGTGCCCGCTGAGTACTAACGGGTAACCCGGAAGTGCGATGTTCCTGCGTTCCGTTGGGAGCGTAACGTCCTCAGGCTTGATGTTTCTGAGGAGTATCGAAGATGAATTCTGACCATGCACGCGTGTTGCACCTTGAAAAGCCGATTGAAGATGCTCGGAGTGCGGTTCTCGATTGTGAAGCTGAACTTGCCGCTGCGCAGCGCAGCTTTTCGCAGGAGCCGAAGAGGGTAAAGCTTCAATGGCTGGTGTGGTTCTACCAGAAAGAGCTTCGCGAGGCGCGGGCGCACTTTGCGAGAGTGATTGCGGAGCGGAGTGTTGAGGGCGGAACGCCGGACAAAGAGGCCGAGCAGTGCAATCTGTAACGTTGTATATTTTGGGAGTGGTTATTGCCTGAGCGGTTGGAGTCAGCAGTGGATAACTGCCGTTGACCTGAAAGCCTTGAAACGCTATAGTTACAGAGGTACGAGCGGGAGTAGCTCAGTGGTAGAGTGCTTCCTTGCCAAGGAAGATGTCGCCGGT
>CAZZZP010000135.1:0-8469 GCA_964658635.1 Lichenicola sp.
GTTGCGAAGACTGCAGCATAGAGAATAAAAGCCACATTTCCGCTCAAGATGATGTCGCAGGCCAAAAAGCCAGGAAAGAAGCAGGCAAGAGGTGCGAGGTACACAAAATACTTTCGCTCTTCGCCTTCCGGGGCCTGCATACCGAACCATGTCTGTGTAAGCACTCCAGCGACGTAGCAAAGCCAGTAGAAGCCGCCACTGAGCCAGAGGGGAAAACGTCCAAATAGACGAACCAGGGGCAATGTCATGGGCGAGTAGACGTAGCTGTATGGCGGGGTCGCGTCGGGGTGTAGCGCAAGCTGACGATGGAAGACGCGCTGGATCGCGGTCGCATCTGCGTAGGGATCGTGTCCTGCCTGGAGGGAGTGAACTGCGCTGAGATATATCTTGAAGTCCCACCCGGGTGCTGTGAAATGTGTCCAAACCGGGAATGCCGCAACGGCCAGTATCCAAAGAGTGAGGACGACCGATCTACGCCGGGACAGCGGATGCGGCATTCAATAACCTTTCAGGAACGCGTTCCCGGAGATCTCCGGCCGCAATTGATCTACCAGCAGTTTAACATCAAGACACGAAGCGGCCTCAGAAGTTGCGTGCGTTAGCGCAGGTAGGTGCCCAACTCGGCCGCAGCGTTTCGTAGAGGCGCTAGGAAGTGAGTCTGCATGTCAAATACAGGCATGCGAGGCGCGTTTCCCGACAGGTTGATCGTGGCCACTACACGTCCATTGGGAGCGTAAACCGGTACGGCAAGTGAACGCAGTCCAACCTCAAGTTCCTGGTCGACCAGCGCATAGCCGAGCCTGCGGACATTTCGCAGGGCAAGCCGAAGTTTCTCGACTGATGTAACAGTACGGGTCGTGTGAGGAATCAATTCGGCACGATTCAGGTAGGCCTCAAGTTGATCCGGCGGCAGATATGCCAGCAGAACACGTCCCATGGAGGTGCAGTACGCGGGCAAACGTGAGCCGATGTGCAGGTCAACTGCCATGACGCGCGAGGGCACCTGAGTGCGCGCAATGTAAACGATCTCGTCGCCGTCGAGAGTGGCTACGGAGAAGCTTTCGCGGTAGTTCTGCGACATGCGCTCCAGGATTGGTTGGGCTGACTGTGAGAGTGTGGAGGAAGTCGTGTAAGTCTGCGAAAGCGAAAGCATGCGGGGCCGGAGTGCATAGCGCTGACCATCTTCAGCCCCCGCAAACCCAAGCTTGGTCAACGTGTAGAGGCAGCGTCTGACCGCGGCGCGCGACAACCCAGTCTTGATCGAAAGCTGCGAGATGGTCATTTGCGGGTGCTGCTGGGTAAACGCCTGGATGACGATGAGCCCGCGTGCCAGCGAGGTCATGAAATTGGGATCGCCCTGGTACACGTCGAGCGAAGCCGCCGGGGAAGTGCGAGTAGCAGGGGCGGTAGGGTCGTTGGGAAGAGTGTCAGCCCCTGGAGTGAGGTTCGGGGCGAGGTCACGTGCAGCAGACGGCATGTTTGTGTCCTTCTCCGCAAAGCAAACGAGTGAGCGAAGACCCTCGTGCGATAGGCGGACTACAATCACGATAAACGCACAAAGTGGTTTACGGCAAGTCCCGTCGTATTCGGGACTCACACGATTTTCACTGCGTGGATTGGCATGTCATGCGCGTCGCTCACTACACTATCAATGCAACGTATGAGGAGAGATGAAGCTTATGGCAATGACACCTCTAATTGAACGCGCGGCCTGGAAGGCGCTGAAGCAGCACCACCAGAAGGTCGCCACAACGACCATCAAGGATCTTTTTGCAAATGATCCTCAGCGAGGGGAGCGGCTAACGGCTGATGCGTGCGGCATTTTTCTCGATTATTCGAAGAATCGTGTGACCGATGAGACGCTGAAGTTGCTCGTGCAACTTGCGACGGAGTCCGGTGTGGCCGAGCACAGGGACGCAATGTTCCGCGGCGACAAGATCAACACTACGGAGAATCGAGCGGTGCTGCACGTCGCTCTGCGTACGCCGAAGTCCGCTTCCATCATCGTGGACGGCGAGGACGTGGTGCCGCAGGTTCATGCCGTACTCGACAAGATGGCCGGCTTTGCCGATAAGATCCGGTCTGGCGAATGGAAGGGGCACACCGGCAAGAAGATCAGGAACGTTGTCAATATCGGCATCGGCGGTTCAGACCTGGGACCGGTGATGGCCTACGAGGCGCTGAAGCACTACACGCAACGTGACCTTACATTCCGGTTTGTGTCGAATGTAGACGGCACGGATTTCGCTGAAGCGGTTCAGGACTTGAACGCCGACGAGACCGTTTTCTTGGTTGCTTCAAAGACCTTCACTACGCAGGAGACCATGACGAACGCGCACTCTGCGCGAGACTGGGCTCTTGCCTCGCTCAAGGACGAAAGTGCTATCGCAAAGCACTTTGTCGCCATCTCGACGAACGGCAAGGAAGTGGCGAGATTTGGAATCGATACCGAGAATATGTTTGGCTTCTGGGATTGGGTCGGCGGACGCTACTCGATGGATTCTGCTATTGGGCTTTCAACGATGATTGCCATTGGCCCGAATAACTTCCGCGCGCTGCTTGGAGGATTCCACGAGATGGACGAGCACTTCCGAACGGCGCCGTTTGAAAAGAACCTGCCTGTCCTGCTCGGTCTTCTGACAGTCTGGTACACGGACTTCTTCGACGCGCAGACCCAGGCGATACTGCCCTACGAGCAGTATCTGAAGCGCTTCCCGGCTTATTTGCAGCAGCTCACGATGGAATCGAATGGCAAGCACGTGACGCTGGATGGTAAGCACGTCGAAACAGAAACTGGACCGATCTACTGGGGCGAGCCCGGAACAAACGGCCAGCACTCGTTCTACCAGCTGATCCATCAGGGGACGCGCCTCATTCCTTGCGACTTCATTGGCTTCTTCAAGACACTGAACCCGCTTGGCCGTCACCATAACATGCTGATGGCAAACGTCTTTGCGCAGGCTGAAGCTCTGGCCTTCGGAAAGACGGAGGAGCAGGTTCGCGCGGAGGGCGTTCCAGACGCGCTGGTGCCTCATAAGGTCTTTGAGGGCAATCGGCCATCGAACACAATTCTGGCGGACGTGCTGACGCCGGCGGTTCTTGGCAAGCTGGTGGCGCTTTATGAGCACGCTGTTTTCACGCAAGGCGTCGTTTGGTCGATCGATTCGTTCGACCAGTGGGGTGTAGAACTGGGCAAGATTCTGGCGACTCGCATCCTGGGCGAACTCGAGGGTGAGCACGCGCCCGAGCCGACCCATGACTCGTCCACCAATCGGCTTATTGCCATGTACCGCAATAATAAGTAATGGAACGGAAGAAGCGACGAGTGGCTCACAGCCTTCGCCGCTTCTTCTTGTCACAGCAGGCTCATCAACTCCGCAGGTTCAGGTCTCACGCGCGGATCGGCGAAGGCGCTCGCGTATGCGATTCTTCCGGTCTCTCCGTCGGGACGCACCAGGAAGAGTCCCGGCAGGGGCAATCGCCAGGCTGAGTCGGGCGCGTTATCGTAGGTCAGACCCGAGTTGGCGAACGGAATATTTACCAGGATCGATCGGAAGTAGTTGCGGGAGCTTTGCGGGATGGTGTGGTCGAGGCCGAACTTCCCGGCGACCAGCGATCCTGTATCCGAGAGCAGGGGGAACTTCAGCTCGTGCTGTTGAGCGGCGAAGTCGTTCTGCCGACGGTTCTGTGGCGAGATGGCTACGAAGAGAATACCGCGTTCTCGAAGCTCAGGGTATAGCTCTCTCCAGGCCTCCAGTTCGGTCACGCAGTAGGGATCCCAGCGGCCACGGAAGAACTTGATGACGACTGGACCAAGGGCAAGCAAGTCGGCGGACTGGACATTCTTTCCGGTCTGCGAATCCTGCAGCGTAAAGGCCGGTGCAGCATCGCCCGCGCCAAGGACCCGGTCCTCAATGCCTGTTGCAAAGAGTTCGGCTACCGCCTGCTCTGAGATAGCGAGGCGATCGGGTTGAACGAGAGTACGGGTTCGCGCCGTGATGGCATCGAGACGGTCCTGCAAGTTAGGGAAAAATACAGCCATCCATCAATTATGCGGCCGGATGGCCGGATCTTCGTCTTCGAAGCGATCGCGACGGCCCATGGCAGAGGGCATTTAAAACACATTGGATAGCACAGCCGGCTTCGTGACATAACGAAGGCGAATCTGGGTAACCGGCAGCGGATAGTCGCACTCTAACGCTTAGTCTGGCGCCGCAGCGTGCTGGAGAGGAGTGGTGGGCATGGGGCAGGAAGCGAATGAGCAGACGATCGAGACGGATGTACCGGCACGAATGGACCGGCTGCCGTGGTCGTCGTGGCATGCGCGCATCATCACTGCGCTGGGTGTCTCCTGGCTGCTGGACGGGCTGGAAGTGACGTTGGTGGGATCGCTTTCTGGTGTGCTCGAGAGCAAGCAGGGTCTGTCGCTTACTGATTCGCAGGTGACCTCTGCCGCTACGGTCTATCTGGCAGGAGCAGTTCTCGGGGCGATCCTCTTTGGCTGGCTGACGGACCGCCTCGGCCGCAAGAAACTTTTTCTGGTGACCCTCGCGACATATTCTCTTGCGACCGTCGGGACAGCTTTCTCTCACGGCTTGCTTTGGTTCTCGGTTTGCCGTTTATTCACAGGTTTTGGAATCGGCGGCGAGTATGCCGCGATCAACTCGGCCGTGGACGAACTCATCCCAGGCAAGGTGCGCGGGACGGTGGATCTGGTGGTGAACGGAACCTTCTGGGTAGGGGCTTCGCTCGGCGCGCTGGCCGCGATGTTCCTGCTTGGTCATCATGGGATATCTGAGGCTGTTGGATGGCGGTATGCATTTGGAATTGGGGGGACGCTGGGGCTGGTGGTGCTGCTGCTCCGGCTACAGGTACCGGAGTCTCCGCGTTGGCTGATGCTGCGTGGCAAGGAGCAGGAAGCAGATAGGATCGTCAAAGACATCGAGGCAAAAGTCGGGAAGAGAAAAGAGCTACCTTCGCCCGAGGGCGAGAAACTGAAGCTTGCGGTTCAGGACCACACGCCCCTCAAGGAGATCTTCAAGAGCATGCTGAGCGAGGAGAATCGCTCGCGCTCATTTCTTGGTCTGGTTTTGATGGTGGGGCAGTCGTTCTTCTTCAACGCGGTCTTCTTCACTTACGGGCTTGTCGTGAAGAAGTACTTCAAGGTTCCCGATAATGCTCTGCCGATTCACCTGCTACCGTTCGCGATCGGCAGCTTCTTCGGGCCGATGGTGCTTGGCCACTTGTTCGACAAGATCGGACGCAAGCCGATGATTACCGCGACCTATGCGATAGCCGGCATACTGCTTGCGGCGATTTGCATTCCTTTTGCGCATGGGACTTTGGGTGTGAAGGGACTGGGCATCTGCTTCACGGTAATCTTCTTCGTGGCATCGTCAGCTGCGAGCGCTGCCTATCTGACAGTGAGCGAGATTTTTCCGCTGGAAATCCGTGCCTTTGCTATCGCCATTTTCTATGCATTGGGCACCTGTATCGGAGGCGTGGGAGCGCCGGCACTCTTTGGCGTGCTGATCGCTTCGGGATCGAAGAGGTACGTTGCGATGGGTTACGCGCTTGGGGCGGTTTTGATGATAGCTGCAGCGGTGTGCGAAGGGATCTTCGGCGTGGAGGCGGCGGGCAAATCGCTCGAATCAGTGTCGAAGCCACTGCAGTCTCGTTAGCTTTCCTTGCGGTAGAGAAGGTTTTTCATAGCGGCCCGCCGGGCCTCGTTGGCCTCGGCTGCGGAGCGGCGTTCTTCGGCTGACATGCTCTGCTTGCTGCCGGGGTCCGCGGCTTCGGGCTCGCTGCATTCGGGGCAGCGGTTGGCGAAGCCAGGCTTGCCAGGTTTGAGTTCAAACTCTTCTTCACAGACGACGCAGATTTTGATTGGGAATGCCATACATCTCTATTCTAGGCGAACGTGAGAAGGCCCGCTGACGGGCAGCGGGCCTTCGGGGTGCGTGTAGGTCCTAGTGGTGACCTCCGCCTCCATGCTCGCCGCCGCCCCCATGGAAGCCTCCGCCTCCGCCACCGCGGAAGGCGCCGTGAGCTTCGGGATTGTGCTCTCCTCCGGCGTCGTGGCCGGGGTTGCCGATGTGGCCCTGGCCGTCGCGTGCCTCGTTACCCTGGAAGTGGCCGAAGGGTTGTGCGCCGCGGTCAGGCATGGGGCCGCGGTAGCCGTGGTTGGGATCGTAGCGGTTGTCGACGTGGCCGTAGAAGCCGCGACGGCCGTGGAACCAGGGGCCTGCTCCGACGAAGGTACCGCCGTCGAACCAGTCGGGGCCGTAATAGCCGTAGGGCGCGCAGTTGTAGGGCGCGTAGTCGAAGTAGCCGTAAGGGCAGTATGGCTGGGGGCCGATTTGGACCGAGATCTGTGCGGGTGCGAGGGAGGTAGCGCTCATCAGGGCTGCGGCGAGAGCGGGGATTGCAAAAGCTTTCCAGGGTGACATATATCCTCCAAGACCTGACGGGTTAGAGCGGGTGCGGGTTTTGAGAGTTGTCCTGGGTTGATTTTGGGTTCGTTTTGGGTGGATTTGGAGGTATACCCCCCCCCCTCCCCCATTAAAGTCCTAAAGTATTCAAAACAGGCACTTTAAGTCTGGACTTTTTGGGCGGGAACAAGGCCAAAAAAGTGCACCATATTTGGGCAGCGGGTTAATTCTGGATGGTTGCCTGGAGGAGCGCCGACCGTGACCCATGAGCGTGGGTGGTGCTTTTGGGATCGCAACGTGCACATATTTTTCTACCGGAAGAGCTGATTCGCCTACCGGAAGAGCTGATTCGCGAAATTGATGGGTTGGTGGGATCTCGCGGACGGAGTGCGTTTCTTGTAGAGGCTGCGCAGGCTGAGATCAGGCGTCGACAGCTTGTGGGTGGCCCCGCAACCAGTCCCGCTTTGAACTTCGTCGATACTGCGATTTCGCCTCGCCTTCGTGGTTGCGACGTCTACCTTCCAAAGCGTTGTTTGGTTTGTTGCATCTGGCTCATCATGCGCTGCTGGGCCTTGATGCCTCCGCCCATGCCACCGCCCATGGTTTTGAACATCTTTGACATCTGGCTGTACTGGCGGAGGAGGTTGTTGACCTCCTGGACGGTGACGCCGGAGCCGGCGGCTATGCGCTTGCGCCGGCTGCCGTTGATGATGTCGGCGTTCTGGCGCTCCTTGTTGGTCATGGAGTTGATGATGGATTCGACGCGGGTGAACTGGCTCTCGTCGACGTTCTCCGCGGCCTGGGCCATGCCGGCGAAGGGGCCTACGGAGGGGAGCATCTTGAGGATGGACTTCATGGAACCCATCTTTTTGATCTGACGGAGCTGTTCGCGGAAGTCTTCGAGAGTGAAGCCGGAGCCGGAGAGGGCCTTCCTGGCGAACTGCTCGGCCTTGCCCTTGTCGAGTTTTTCTTCAGCGCGCTCGAGCAAGGTGGCGATGTCGCCCATGCCCATGATGCGGGAGACGATGCGGTCGGGGTGGAAGGGCTCGAAGGCGTCGGGTTTTTCGCCTGTGCCGAGGAACTTGATGGGTGCGCCGGTGATCTGGCGGATGGAGAGGGCGGCGCCGCCGCGGGCGTCTCCGTCCATCTTGGTAAGGACGGCGCCGGTGATGGCGAGCAGATCGTTGAAGGCCTTGGCGGAGTTGACGGCGTCCTGTCCGGTCATGGCGTCGGCGACGAAGAGGATTTCCGAGGGGTTGAGCTGCTTTTTGAGCTCGGCCATCTCGTCCATGAGGGCTTTGTCGATGCCGAGGCGGCCGGCGGTGTCGACGATGAGGATGTCGCAGCCGAAGTTGGCGGCTTCGCGCTTGGCCTCGCGGGCTAGGCGGAGGACTTCGGGGGTTCCGTTCTGGACGGTTGCGTCGAGCTTGCCTTCGTAGAGGTTGACGCCGGTGGATCTGGCGACGATGGCGAGCTGCTCGCGGGCGGCGGGGCGGTAGACGTCGACCGAGACGAGCATGGGGCGGTGGCCACCCTTTTTGAGCCACTGGGCGAGCTTTGCGGAGGTCGTAGTTTTACCGGAGCCCTGGAGGCCAGCCATGAGGACGACCGAGGGGGGCTGGGAGGCTGTGCGGAACTTGGAGACGTCCTTGCCGAGGAGGGTGACGAGCTCGTCGTGGACGATTTTGACGATCTGCTCGGAGGGCGAGAGGGCGGTGGTGACCTGGGTGCCCATGGCCTTGACGCGGATGTGCTCTACGAGGTCGGTGACGACGGCGAGGTTGACGTCGGACTCGAGGAGGGCGACGCGGATCTCGCGCATGGCGTCGGAGATGTTCTCTTCGGTGATGGTGCCCTGGCCGCGGAGGGTCTTGAAGGAACGCTGGAGTTTCTCGGAGAGGTTTTCAAACATGGCTTCTTGAGTATAGCTGGGGAAGGGATGAACACAGAGGGCACGGAGATTGCACGGAGGGGCACGGAGGAAGACAGAGGCAAGGAGGAGGGAAAGGCCAGGACGAAGGAAAGACGAGGACGAGGG
>CAZZZP010000136.1:0-8444 GCA_964658635.1 Lichenicola sp.
GGGGCCGGGGCTCTTCAACCTGGTGCTGGCGCTCTCGGTGGGCGGCTGGGTGGGGGCGTGAGTTGGCACGGGTGTGATGGGTGGAATGAGCTCATCGGGCATTAGCTGGCTCCGCTGGGGTCGAGGTTGCGCGGGATTCGAAGCTTCATGACTTCGCTGACCTGGCGCATGGTTTCCGCGGCGCGTTTGCGGGCCTTGGCGCCTCCGGCTTCAAGGATGTCGGTAACGAGCTGGTCGTTGGCTTCGAAGTAGAGGCGGCGCTCATGGATGGGTGCGAGCTGCTGGACGACGGCGTCGGCGAGCCACTGCTTGCACTCGATGCAGCCGATGCCGGCGGTGCGGCAACCCTGGGCGGCGTTTGCCTGGGTGTCCTCGGTGGAGAAGACCTTGTGGAGGTCGAAGACGGGGCAGAGATCGGGGTTGCCGGGGTCGGTACGGAGGACGCGGGCGGGATCGGTGACCATGGTCTTGAGCTTGGCGCGGACGTCAGCCTCGGAGTCCGAGAGCAGGATGGTATTGCCGTAGCTCTTGGACATTTTTCGGCCGTCGGTGCCGGGAAGCTTGGGCGAGGGGGTGAGAAGAACTTCGGGCTCAGGCAGGATGGTGCGGGTGCCGTATGCGCTTTTGAGCTTGGTCTGGGGGGCGGCGGCGATGAGGTCGTGGGGGGAGAAAGTGTTTTTTTTAGGGTTGCCGGAGTTCTTACGGGCTTTCGTTTTGACGGCCTCAAGCTCCCAGGGTGCGGCGCCGTCGGCCATGAAGAACTCGCCGGGGTAGAGCTGGTTGAAGCGGCGGGCGATCTCGCGGGTGAGCTCGACGTGCGAGGCCTGGTCGAGGCCCACAGGGACGAAGTGGGGCTGGTAGATGAGGATGTCTGCGGACTGGAGGAGGGGGTAGCCGAGGAAGCCGTAGGTGGCAAGGTCCTTTTCGCGGAGCTGCTCCTGCTGGTCCTTGTAGGTGGGGACTCGCTCGAGCCAGCTGAGGGGGGTGATCATGGAGAGCAGGGTGTGAAGGTAGGCGTGATCCTTGACGTCGCTCTGGACGAAGATGGTGGAGTGCTCGGGGTCGAGGCCGGCGGCGAGGAAGTCGAGGGCGACCTCGCGGATGTTATTGACGAGGGGCGTGAGGTTTTCGTAGTCGGTGGTGAGGGCGTGTAGGTCGGCGATGAAGAAGAAGCAGTCGTAATCGTGCTGGAGGCGGACCCAGTTGTAGAGGGCTCCCATGTAGTTGCCGAGGTGGAGCTTGCCGGTGGGGCGCATGCCGCTGAGGACGCGTTGGCGGTTTTGCTGGGTGTGGCCGCTTTCCGGGGTCAGATTGGGAAGTTCCTGTTTTGGGTCGGTCATGGCTTTTTGGAGGGTACTTTCTATGGCTTAAGCGAAGCTGCGAGGCTTATAAAGACGGTCAGAGCTGCAGCAGCAGGATGTCGAAGGTTCGCATGAGCGGCGGATAGAAGATGGGGTAAACGATGCGCCAGCCGACGGCGAAGATGATGAAGGAGCCGAGCATGCCGATGTTGTCGAAGATGCGCTCCGCCTTGTAGGAGAGGACGTTGCGGAGGAGTCGGCTGCCGTCGAGCGGGGGGACGGGGATGAGGTTGAAGACGAAGAGGACGATGTTGGTGACGACGCAGTAGTAGAGCAGCAGGGCGATGGGGAAGAGTTTTGGCAGGGCGGTGGTGTCGACGTCGGGGATGCGCTTGGCGAGCAGCATGGCGGAGATGACTGCGTTGGCTCCTACGCCTGGGGTGTGCTTCATGATGAGGAGCAGGACGAGGGCGATGCCTGCGAGGAGGAGGTGGCTGAAGAGTCCGGCGGAGGTGGTGAGGATGTCGTCGCGCTTGATCTTTTTGAAGTTGCGCAGGGTGATGGGGACCGGGGCGCCCCAGCCGATGAGGGGTCCGGCGAATCCGCTGAGGACGAGGCCGAGGAGGGGCATGGCGATGGAGCCCCAGGGGTCGATGCTGCGCGCGGGATTGAGGGTGACTCGTCCGACCATGTAGGCGGTGGGGTCACCGAAGCGCATGGCGGCCCAGGCGTGGACGCACTCGTGGACGCTGAAGGCGAAGAGGAGGACGACGACCTGGAAGAGCACGAGCATGACATCGAGGCTCATCTGTCCAGCTTACCGGACATGGGGTGGCGGTGCTCACGGGGAGTGGAGGCTTTAGGTTGCGTTGGGCTGGGATTCAGCTGACGGGGCGGCCGACGTAGAGGGCTCCGACGAGCTGACCGGAGGAGGTGCAGACGGGCTCGTAGATGGCGAAGAAGGGTTTGCCGAGGACGTAGACGGCGCCCTGGTAGGGTTTGCCCTGGCGGAGTTGCTGGATGGCGAGGCCTTCGGGGTTGAGGAGGGTTCCGATGGCGCGTTTGCCGTCGGGGCGTTTGACGTTGGTGGCGACGCGGATGAAGTCCTGCTGATTTTTGACAAAGACGGTGGCTGCGCAGTTGGTGCGGCGGTGGACGTCGTCGACCCAGCCGGCGGCGGCGATGGCGGAGGTGCTGCCGAAGTGGAGCGCGGGGATCTGGGTGCCTTCGAGGTCGGCGTGGCCCCGGATGATTCCGGGGCCTGCGGCGTCGGCGTGGCGGCGCAGGCTCTGCATTGCATTGGCGACGATGTCGCCACGATCTTCGAGCAGCTGATCTTCCGAGGCCTGCTGCTCAGCGGTCTGCTCGGAGCGGGACTGCATTCGGAAGGGCGTGAGGGCAACCCTGAGCCTCCGGATGAGGGAGAGGAGGCCGATGCCCATCTCGGCGGAGGCGTCTGCGGCCTGGGTGCACTGGGCGGCGAGACCGTCGACCTCTTCGATTGCTTTCTGGATGGCTTCGCCGGCGCCGACCTGTCGGTCGCTTCTGTCGGCGACGGCGGCGGACATGACCTTGACCTGCTGGACGGCGTTGCGGATGCCTTCGAAGGTGGTCTGGACTTCGAGGTTGTTGGCGATGCTGGTTTCAGCGGCCAGGCGTCCGGCGCGCATGGCGACCTCTGCCTGGCGTGCGCTGGCGGTCATCTCGCCGATCTTTTCGGTGATGTCGGTTGCTGCGGCTCCGGCGCGGTCGGCGAGGAGGCGGACCTCGTGGGCGATTACGCTGAAGCCGTCGCCTTCGCGAGCTGCATGTGCGGCCTCGATGGCCGCGTTGATGGCGAGGAGGTTGGTCTGGCGGGCGATCTGGCTGATGGTACCGCTCATGTGGTTGACTTCGGCCATGCTGGCGACGAACTGAGCCATCATGTCAGCGGTCGCGGTGACCGTGTCGGCCATCTTCTCGAGGTTGCGGGTGGTCTCTTCGAGGGTCTGATGACCGCGCTCGGTGTCTTCGGCCACCTGGCCGGTGCGGTCTGCCGTTGCGCGGGCGTGGACGCCGTTTTCCCGGGCTGCTTCACGGATCTCGCGCTCCATGCGCACGGCTTCGAGGATGCGCTGACGCTGCAGATTGGTTTTCTGTGCGCCGGCCATCGATGACTTGAGGAGGCTCTGGTTGAGCGCGGCCATCTCACGCACCATATGCACGGGGTCGCGGTCGGAGCGTGCACCGGAGCGTCGGGTGAAGATCCTGTTCGGGGTTGGTCCACCGCTCCGGTCGTTCGTGATGGGGTCCTCCCTTCGGGAACGGTGGAGAGCGAAGACTCCTGAGAAGATCATGTTTGATCTATCGGGCGCGAGGCGCGTTTCCACGAGTCGCAGAGTGTCGCGAATGTGGCGAGGCGGGCGCTGGGGGCTGTTTTGTGGGCTAACGGGGGTGGGTGTCGCCTTCGTGCGCTTTCTCGAGGAGGCGGGTGAGAGTCTCCTTGTGTTTGGGTTTGCGGAGGGCTTTGGCCTTGGGGTCGGGGAGGATTTTTTCTGGGGGCGGGGCGCCTACGCGGAGGCGCGCGTTGGCCTTGACGGCCTTGACGATGGAGAAAAGTCTTTTCTTTGGCTTCTTCATGGTGCTGGCCGCCCCTTCAATTGCGCCCACCCAGTATGCAATACTCCATACCGGAGGGCACCGAAGCTTCTGCTTGTCCGGCCCATTTTGGGCTGCACCGATGCTGTCAGCGCTCAGGAGGTCCAGCATGGAAGAACGCGACTTTTTCGACGAGCGGCCAGAGTCCAGAACCCATTTGATGACCTGTCCGCATTGCGGTCAGCAGAACGAGTACCAGTTATCTTGGCTGGTTCGCCGCAAGAAGGCCCAGCTTGGGCGGAACGCGGATGAGCGGGACCGCGCGCGATTCGCGAAGGCTCAGAGTTACATGGTGCGCCGGGACGACCTGGTGGGTTGCAAGAATATCCGGTGCCGGAAGCGGTTCGATGTGGCGGGAATTCAGTCGGTGGCGTTTATCTAAGGCAATGGGTCGAGATTCGGGCCAGCTTTACCGAGCAATAGCGGTTCAGTTATGCTTCGCCCCAGAACGTTGAGCGACGTTTTGACGATGAGTTGGCAAGGACTTGCGGCGGGGAAGCAACGAAGCGTGTTTTAATAGTTGAAAAGAGATTGTTTGAAGCTGCGGGAGAAATACGAGATGGCGAATACCCTGATTCCGATTGAAGAACGCAGCCTTACGGCTGGAGATGTGGAGCGTCTGGATCGCCGGCGCCGGCGCGGACAGCTTTTCCTGGTGATCTGCTTCCAATGCCTGATCGTCTCCTTCCTGATGCTTCTGTGGTCTGGCCAGGATGCGACGTATTCTCCGGGCTGGCACCGGCCGATGGTGATCTGGAATGCGATCACGTTCGGACTGGCGGCTTTCTTCGGACTTGCGGGGATTTCACTTCGCCGCGGATCGAACGAGTTTTTCAGCTACTAGCAGTTTCGAAGCTTCAGTCTTTCAGAAGCAGCACGTCGCTCAGCTTTCGAATAGTTCCCACGGTCGCGCACCAGCCCGGCGAACGTATATGGATGGTTTCGAATGCCTGTCGCCGCGCTTGCCTTGTTTGTTCCTACGCTGAACGAACCGATTACCTTTTCCGCCGTTGAGATTGCGCTTCTGCTGCTTGCAGTGGCGATCTCCGGCGGATTGTTCTTGTACCGGCTGTGGCCGATTCTGACGACGGTTCTGCGGTCGAAGAAGGATGAGGATTTCTCGCTGCATCCGCTGGGAAAGCGGATCTGGCTCTTCTTCTGGGAGGTGCTTTGCCAGGCGAAGGTGATTGAACAGAGGCCGCTGCCGGGGATTGCACATGCTTTTGTCTTCTGGGGGTTTTTGGCGTTTGCGCTGGTGTCGATCAATCACTTTTTTGTCGGGATGAGGCTGGGCTTTCTGCCGCCTGAAAGCTTGATCGGCCGGTTCTACTTTATTTTTGCAGGAGTGTGGGCTGCGCTGGTGGCGGTTTCGATTGCCGGGCTGTTCTACCGGCGGTTTGTGACGAGGCCGGTGTGGCTTGGGAAGAAGGTTTCGTACGAGTCGGGGTTTATCGCGTTCCTGATCTTTACGCTGATGGTGACGTATTTGGCGGCGTTCTTCGTTCCGGGCGACTCGGTGGTACTGAAGGCGTTGTGGTGGACACACACCCTGGCACTGCTGGTGTTTCTGCCGCTGATTCCGCATACGAAGCACCTGCACCTGGTGCTTTCGCCGCTGACGGTGTTTCTGAAACGAGACGGATTTTCGAAGATTCCGCCGCTTTCGAAAGACGATACGGTCGAGGATTTTGGCCTGGTGACGGGCAAGGATGTGACGCAGTTGATTGCGCTGCAGGCGTACTCGTGCGTGGAGTGCGGGCGGTGTACGGAGCACTGCCCTGCCTCGAATACGGGCAAGGTGCTGAACCCGAAGGAGATCATCCTGGGGCAGAGGTCGTATCTGAAGGAGTTTGGGGCGATGTCGGAGGTGCCGCTGCTGAATGAACTGCGGGCGGATGCAGCGAATGCGTCGCCCGACAATCCGGCGGCGAATTATTTTTCGATGGAGGCGGCGTTTGAGTGCACGACGTGCGGGGCTTGCGAGTTCCAGTGCCCGGTCGGGATCCAGCATCTGCCGATCATTGTGGGGCTGAGACGGGGTGCGACGAATACGGGGGCGTGGGAGGATTCGTACGGGACGAAGCTGTTCCTGGCGCTGGAGAAGAATGGCAATGCGCTGGGGCTGCCGGCGAGCGAACGGGACAAGTTCATCAAGGCGCAGCAGGCGGTGCAGCCGTTTCCGATTTTCGACGGGAGCCAGGAGTATTGCCTGTGGCTGGGGTGCATGGGCGGGTTCGATCCGAAGGGGCGGGAGATTATCGCCGATTTTGCGCGGGTGATGAACTACCTGGGGACGAGCTTCGGGGTGCTGAAGAAGGAGAAGTGCACGGGCGATCCGGCGCGTCGGCTGGGGAACGACCTGGTGTTCTCGAATCTGGCCGAGGCAGGCTTGAAGCAGTTCACTGCCAATCAAGTACAGAAGATTGTGGCGATCTGCCCGCATTGCGTGCGGACGATTGCGACGGACTGGCGGGAGTACGGGATAGCGCCGGAGATAGAGCATCACTCGGAATTTATGGCGCGGCATAAGGAGCGGCTGCCGCAGAATGACGGGAAGGGTGGCGGGATTGCTTATCACGATCCGTGCTACCTGGGCCGGTATCGGGATGTCTACGAGGAGCCGCGGGCTGTGGTGGCGCTGGCGGGCGAGTTGGTGGAGGCTCCGCGGAGCCATGAGAAGTCTTTCTGCTGCGGGGCGGGTGGCGGGCTTGCGTTTCTGGGCGAGGAGTCGGGGAATGCGCGGGTCTCGCATGTGCGGGCGCAGGAGCTGGTGGATACGGGCGCGCAGACGATCGGGACGGCGTGTCCGTTCTGCAATACGATGTTCCGGGATGCGCTGGGTGCGATTGCGGAGGCTCCGCCGCAGTTGCTGGATATTGCGCAGTTGACGGCGCGGGCTCTGCCTCCGCAGTCGAACGCGTAAGCGGCGAGGCGGCCGGGAAGAAGTGCCGTCGGCGATGAGGGCGCGGTTGCTTTTGTCCCTGTGCTCGAAGCCGTTCAAATCCGGTCGCGAACGCTCGAGAGAATCACGATCCGACACCCGTGCGGGGAGTTATCTCTAATTCGACACAACGGTGGAACTCACCATGTTCCCGCATGGAGTACAACCTAAGGCGGCAGTCGCGGCAAGCCTGGCGGCAGGGTGCAGGTGACGGATCGTCAATAGGGGATGGAAGGCAGGAAGAGTGAGAAGACTGTGCCCTGGCGGGGCTGGTGCTGGCGGCTGCAGACGTTGAGGCGGCCTTCGTGTTTTTCTACGATGCCGTGGGTGATCCAGAGGCCGAGGCCGGTGCCGGAGATGCCCTTGGTGGTGAAGAAGGCTTCGAAGATGCGGTCGCGGGTGGCCTGGCTCATCCCTTCGCCGGTGTCGGCGACGGTGACGCGGACGCCGGTTCTTCCGGTCCTGAGATCGAAGGCTTTGCGGGTTCGGACGGTGAGGACGCCGCCATTTCGCATGGCGTCGATGGCGTTGCCGATGAGGTTTGTGAGGACCTGGCGAATTTCGCCCTCGAAGCAGAGGACGAAGGTGTCGTGATCGAGCCGACGATGGACGGTGATGGAGGCGTTACTGAGGCGGCCCTGGAAGAGAGTGAGCACGGAGTCTACGAGATCGCCAAGGCTGGTGAGCGAGGGCGCGGTCTGCTGCTTGAAGAAGCGCAGGGTCTGGGTGGCGACGTTGCTTACGCGGGCGAGCTCCTGCTGGGCGGTGCGGGCGTACTCTTTTGCCTTGTGGGGGTCATCGGCCGCGGTGTGCTCGATGAGGTAGAGGAGATTGACGACGGCTTCGAGGGGGTTGTTGATCTCGTGGGCGATGGAGGAGGCGAGGCGGCCGACGGCAGCGAGCTTTTCGTTCTGGAGGAGCTTGGCTTCGCTGTGCTTTCGTTCTGTGATGTCGATGCCGTGGACGATGACGCCGCGGATGTGGCCTGCCTGGTCGCTGTCGGGGATGTGGCGGACGAGCAGCCAGCGCTCGCCGCCGACGGTACCCATTTTGAATTCGAAGAGTTGAGGCTCACCTTTGAGGGCGGCTTCAAGATGGCCGGAGACGTTGGGGTAGGAGTCACCGAGGACGTCTGCGACCTTCTGGCCGAGGATGTCGGCGGCGTGGAGTCCGAACCAGTCTTCGTAGGTTCGGTTGACGAGGGCGTAGCGAAGATCGGTGTCCACATAGGCGATGTAGGCGGGGAGAGCGTCGGCGATGACACGCAGGCGCAGGGCGTGTTCGTCGAGGTCTGGTATGGGGGGGCTGGACGCCAAGGGGGAAGACAAGGGGTAGACTCCTCGACCAGTTTAGCGCCTATGTAACGTGCTGGACTTAGAGGATGTTGACGGCACGCGCAGCGAGGAGGGCGACGGTGGCGAAGGAGATGAGGGCCTGGACCATCATGAGGGTCTTTGCCCAGCGCGAGAGGACTGGGCTGTCGGTGGGAGAGAAGGCGGTGCTGGTGTTGAAGGCGATGAAGAGGTAGTCGACGAAGTTGGGGCTCCACTGGTCTTCGCCCATCT
>CAZZZP010000137.1:0-8430 GCA_964658635.1 Lichenicola sp.
GTAGCAAGACTTACGCGTACAGAAAATGGTCGGGACGACTAGATTCGAACTAGCGACCTCACCCACCCCAAGGGTGCGCTCTACCAGGCTGAGCCACGTCCCGACTTTGGTTCGCCGGCCACGCAGGCGCGTGGCAGCAGGGTGTTTTCAGTGTACATGAGGAGAGCGGAAAGCCCCACCCGGGTGGTGGGCGAGGCGATTCCGAGAAGGGCGAGCGTCTTAGTGGGAGGGGGCTACAAATTCTTTCGGGAGCGCGCCGCCCTCGCCTTCGCCGAAGAAGAAGCCGTTCATCTGCTCGACGAGGAACTCCTGGGCCTCGCGGGTCCAGGGCTGGAGGCGGTACTCGTTGAGGAGCATCTTCTGGCGCTCGACCCACTCGCCCCAGGCTTTTTTGCTGACATTTTTGTAGATCTTCTGGCCGAAGTCGGAGTCGAACGGGGGCTCATCGAGGCCTTCCATTTCGGCTTTGTATTTGCTGCAGAACACCATGTGCGGCATTGAGATCTCCTGGGGGCGTTCGTATGCCCTTTGATAGCTTTCGCGTGGCCCTTCCGCTGGTCGGCACGAAGATTCTCTCTGGCCAACAGGAAGACCGCGCGAAGCAGATGTGAGTCACGAAGTGAACGCTCCGCTCGTGGCGGAGCACTCCATCCCAGTATAGCTATTTCAGGCGGACGGGCTGGACGCCGAGCTTGATGCGGAAGAGCTGGTAGGGCTTCTGCCGCTCATCCTTGCCGTTGTGCATGGTGGGCTGACGGTTGAGCTGATTGGCGGTGACGTAGAGGTAGCCGTCGTCGGAGACGCTCATGGTGTCGGGCCAGAGGAGCTTTGGATCGTGCACGATGGTTTCGATCATGCCGGTTCTGGAGTTCCAGCGATGGATGGAGTTGGTGACGGGGTCTGAGAGGTAGATGTTGCCGGGGGCGTCGGATTCGAGGCCATCCGAGGGCATCTTGCCGGTGGCGATGCGGACGGTAGAGGCGACGTCGGCGTCCGATCTCGATCGGTCGCGGAGCATCTCGGTCGAGACGCCGTAGAGCTTGGTGCCGGAGATGGGACAGTAGAAGAGCTCCTTGCCGTCGGCCGAGATGGCGATGCCGTCGGCGGCGAAGAGGTTCGGCTCGGCGGGCTTGCCGGGGAGGGTCTGGTACATGGGACGGCCCTCGGCAAACATGAGGAAGCCGGGCTCGCCGAGGGTGCTGGCGTGCTGGTTGAGGCGCCGCCAGCTTTTGCCGGTGGCAAGGTCGACGACGACGATGCCGTTGGGGCCCTGGGATGAGGAGTCGGTGATGTAGGCGGTACCGAAGATCTCGGTGGTGGAGGTGCCGGTGGAATGGCCGGGGGTGCGCTCGGCGGTGGGGAAGTTGGGGTCCTTGGGCGGCGCGTTGGGATTGGGAGCGGGATGGCTGCCGACCATGGTTTCGGGATCCTGCGGGCCACGGTTGCCGACGCGGAGGTCGAAGCGGATGTCGTTCATGTAGCTGTTCGTTCCGGCGGACTCGGGTGGCAGGAGGATGGTGCGGATGACCTGGTTGGTCTTGAGGTCGATGCAGACGAGCTTGGGGCCGCCGGGGACGATGTTCTTGAGGTTGGGCGCGCCGGTATCGAGGGCCCAGAGGCGGTCGTCCGGGTCGACGACGACTGACTGGACGTTGACGAGGTGGGTCTGATTGGCATTCTCATCCATGAAGGCGTTGGGGTTGGGGAGGGAACGGCCGGGCCAGTCGTTGATCTGCGCGTTGGGGTAGGCGGCTGCCTTGCCGTTGACGAGTTCGGCGACGGTGAAGGGGACGTCGTCGCCCCAGCGGGGGAAGTTGAGGAAGATGCGGTTGCTGTGCGAGACGGTGACGCCGGTGGGCATGGGGCCGGAGAAGGTGGCGACGGGTTCGAGTGTGCCGATGGTGCGGTCGGTTGCGGCTGGCTGCTGGGCGGTGAGGGGGAGGGTGCAGAGGAGGGTTGCGGCGGTGAGGAGGGATTGGCGTTTCATGGCGGGTTGGAGTGTGCGTGGGGGGAAGCGGTTGTGTTTTGTTGAGCAGAGCGGAAGTTTCAAAAGGAGGGAAGGTTTGCTGCCGGGGCACGGGGTGGGAACGGTAACGGCGTCGGGAGAATCTGCATCTCAGGGCGCAGTTATGCAGACATCAGACACAATTCCGCTGCGCAAGTTTGGTAAATCGGATGCCCAGATCTCGGCACTCGGCCTCGGCGGTCATCATCTTGGCGCGGCGAAGGATGAGAAGACCGCGGTGGAGATCGTGCATCGCGCGATCGATGGTGGCGTGACGTTTTTCGATAACTGCTGGGAGTACAACCGGGGCAAGAGCGAGAACTGGCTGGGCAAGGGGCTGAAGGGGCATCGTGACAAGGTGTTTCTGATGACGAAGGTCTGTACTCACGGCCGCGATGGTGCGCTTGCGATGCAGATGCTTGAAGAGAGCCTGCGCCGGCTGCAGACCGATCACCTGGATCTTTGGCAGATTCATGCGGTGAGCTACCAGAACGATCCGGAGCTTTTTATGCGGACCGGTGGCGCGCATGAGGCGCTGATGAAGGCCAAGCAGCAGGGCAAGGTTCGCCATGTGGGCTTTACCGGGCACAAGGATCCGGAGTTTCACCTGGCGATGCTGGACACCAAGTTTCCTTTCGATGCGGTACAGATGCCGATCAATCCTTTTGACGCTAACTTTCGGAGCTTTGAGAACGAGGTGTTGCCGGTGCTGCGGCAGCGCGGGATTGCGTGCCTGGGGATGAAGCCGATAGGCGGGCATGGGGAGCCGGTGCAGAAGGGGATCTTCACCGCGGAGGAACTGCTGCGGTATGCGATGAGCGTTCCGGGCGTGACGACGACGATCACGGGCATGGAGAGGCCCGAGATTCTGGAGCAGAACCTGAAGGTGGCGCAGGGCTTTACTCCGCTGAACGAGAGCGAGATGCAGGCGCTTCGGCAGCGGGCGAAGTACTCGGCTGGGGACGGGCGGTTCGAGATGTACAAGGTCTCGATCAAGTACGACAACCCCGAGACGCGGTATGCGCACGGGTTCCCACAGGATATGCAGTCGGTCGAGCTGCGACAGATTGCAAAGGAAGCGGACAACACGGGCGATCCTTACCCGAAGGTGGCCGATCCGAGCAAGTCTCCATGGCCGCAGACGATGGATTTCTAAACTATCCCGACGGCAGGGATGCGACCGGCTGGGCGCGGTTACTCGAGGAGAATATGTCGAAGAATGAAGATGAGAAGAGTGAGTTGACGCGGCGGCGATTTCTGCAGAATGCCGCGATTACAGGTGCCGCGGCCGCGGTGCCGATAGGTGCCGTGCGTGAGGCTGAGGCGCAGGCTGCCGGTTCTAAGGGGACCGGGAATCCGACCGAGGCGAATTTACCCAACCCGATCGTGCCGAACTTCGATGGCGAATATGACGGGCTAAATACACCGAATCTTCCGATGTTCCAGGTGCCGAAGCGGGCGATGGGGAGCACAGGGCTGCAGTGCTCGATCCTTGGCGTGGGAGGTTTCCACCTGGGCACGGCCGAGTCGCAGCAGGAAGTGAACAACATGGTCGCGAAGGCCCTGGACTATGGGATCAACTTCTTCGATAACGCGTGGGAGTATCACAAGGGGCTGAGCGAAGAGCGGGCCGGGATTGCGCTGAAGGGCAAGCGCGATAAGGCGATCATGATGACGAAGGTGTGTACGCATGGGCGCAAGAAGGATGTTGCGATGCGCCAGCTTGAGGACTCGCTGAAGCGCCTGCAGACAGATCACCTCGATGTATGGCAAGTACATGAGTGCGTCTACTACAACGATCCGGAGCGGCACTTCGAGGCGGATGGCGTGATTGAAGCGCTGACGATGGCGAAGCAGCAGGGCAAGGTGCGGTTTGTTGGCTTCACCGGGCACAAGAATCCTTCGATCCACCTGGATATGCTCAATCGCGGTTACAAATTTGATACGGTGCAGATGCCGATCAATCCCTTCGATCCGAGCTTCCGCTCGTTTGAGAAGAATGTTGTGCCGGTGGCGGTGGCAAAAGGCATGGCTGTGTTCTCGATGAAGAGCATGAGCGGATCGGGCGAGTCGATTGTGCATGGCGCACTGACGCCGACTGAGGCGTTGAGCTATGCGATGAGCGTGCCGGGTGTGTCTGTGACGATCTCGGGGATGGAGTCGATGTCGGTGTTGGACCAGAACCTGGCTATCCTCGCGGGGTTCAAGCCGCTTTCACCGAAGCAGATGGATGATTTACGGGAGCATGGGAAGCAGTTCTCCGATGGCCGTTATGAGCTGTTCAAGAGCACGGTGAAGTATGACGGGGACCTTGGGCGCGCGCAGCATGAATTCCCGAGTGCGATGGAAGTGCCTGCCTAGAAATGTCTGGCTGGTCGCAAGAAGAGGGAGCCGCTGGTTGCGGCTCCCTCTTTCGTTGTGAGCAGCTACTTTTTGTCTTTGAAGCGATCGGTGTTGGTGGGTTCGTCGCCGAAGTCCTGTGCGCCGTACTCGTAGTTGGAGCCTCCGCTGGTGTCGTCGAGACCTTCGGGGAGCTTTGTGCGCTGCTCTTCCTCAAGGCCCCAACCCTGCTCGTGGGCGTACTCGGCGGCGAGTCCGCGGGCGTGTTCGCCTAATCCGCGTGGCTCCTCTTGCGTCTCGGAGGATTGCTTTGGGTCTTCTGCCATGTCGTTGATCTCCCTGCCGGGTGAGATGCGGGGCGGCCTACTTGCGCTTGCCTTTGGCCTTCTTTGCGCGAAGGCGGGTTTTGGATTTGGTCTTGCCGGGTTTGCCGGAGCGGGTGGGGCTTGAGAAGGTTTCGGGCTTTGCTTTCGCGGGCTTGATCTTGCGTGGGGCGCGCGGTTTGACGGGTTCGGTAATGGGAACGAGAGCGAACTGGAGGCGGCGTGCGGGGCGATCGATGCGGTCGAGCAGGACGTGGACGCGCTGACCGAGTTTGAAGGTGAGGCCGGAGGACTGGCCTACGATGGCGCGGTCGCCGTCGCGGAAGATGAAGCGCTCCTGACCGCTGAAGGGGAGCGAGTCGGCGATGGTCTGGATGGGGACGAGGCCCTCGATGAAGAGGTCATCGAGCTCGATGAAGAAGCCGTATTTCGTGCAGGAAAGGATAGTGGCGTGGAAATCTTCGCCGACGCGGTCCTGCATGAACTTGATCTTCTTCCACTCCATGAGCTCGCGCTCGGCTTCGTCGGCGCGGCGTTCGGATTGCGAGGATTCGAGGGCGATGGCGGCCAGTTCTTCGATGGGGAGGGGTTGGTTGGTCGGGTCCCACGTGTCAGAGGCGGGATGTGGGGTGCCCGGCTTTTTGGTTTTGGAGGACCAGGGTTGGGGGTCAGTGGAGAGGATGGGATTGCCGACGGGGTTGGCGCCTGAGCGCAGGGCGGCGCGCAGAAGGCGGTGGATGATGAGGTCGGGATAGCGGCGGATGGGCGAGGTGAAGTGGGTGTAGCTTGGGCTGGCCAGGGCGAAGTGGCCTTCGTTCTTGTCGGAGTAGCGGGCTTGCTTAAGCGAACGCAGCATGAGGAAGGAGAGGATGCGCTCCTCTGGTGTGCCGGCAATTTTGGCAGTCAGGCGCTGGTACATCTGCGGGGTGACGGGGATGGACTCAGGGACGTCGTGCTGCTGGGCGGGGCGGGAGGAGCCGCGGCGCTGCTGGTTAGAGCGCTGTTCGCGGCGGTCGGATTTCATGGTGAACCTTTTTACGGGGAGCGAGGCGAAGCCGAGGGCCTGGCCATAGGTTGCGGCGGTCTCTTCGAAGTCGAGGATGCGCTTGGGGTCGGGGAGCTCGTGGATGCGGTAGATGCTGGGGCCGAGCGCCTCGAGCCAGTGCGCGACGCACTCGTTGGCGGTGAGCATGAACTCTTCGATGAGGCGGTTGGACCAGCCGCGCTCGGAGCGGGTGATGGCGGCCATGTTGCCCTGCGGGTCAAAGCGGATGACGGGCTCGGGGAGGTCGAAGTCGATGGAGCCCCGGCGGTGGCGCTTCCGGTTGAGCAGGAGGGCGAGCTCGTGCATCTGCTCGAAGGCGGGAACGAGCTCGATGTGGGCGGCGCGGGTTTCGCGGTCGAAGTCCGTCTGGTTGTCCAGGATGGCCTGGACCTGGGTGTAGGTCATGCGGCGCGCGGAGCGGATGATGCCTTCGCAGAGGGTGAACTCGGCGACCTCTCCGCGGTGGTCGATCTCGGCGATGCAGCTGAGGACGAGGCGTTCTTCGTCCGGCCGCAGCGAGCACATGCCGGAGCTGAGCGCGGGCGGCAGCATGGGGACGGCGCGGTCGGGAAAATAGACGCTGGTGCCGCGCAGGCGGGCTTCGAGGTCAAGCGCGGTGCCGGGGGTGACGTAGTGGCTGACGTCGGCGATGTGGACCTGGAGCTGCCAGTTGCCGTTGGCGAGGCGCTGGACGTGGACGGCGTCGTCGAAGTCGCGGGCGGTTTCGCCGTCGATGGTGACGATGGGGAGGCCGCGGAAGTCGTGGCGGAGAGCAAGTTCTTCGTCGGGGAGGGTGTCGACGGTGTGAGCTGCGGAGTCGGCGGCCTCGGCGAGGACGTTGGCGGGGAAGGCGTAGGGCAGGTGGTGTTTGCGGATCACGATTTCGACGTCGACGCCGAAGTCGTCGGGGTGGCCGAGGACTTCGAGGATGCGGCCGCGTGCGGGGCGGGCGACGGAGGGGAAGTCGGTGATCTCTATGTCGACGGCCATGCCTTCGAGGGGGTTATGGACGTTGCCCGTTGGCCGTTCTCCGTTGACCGTTGGAGTGACAGGTGTGATGTGGGCTTCATCGCCGATGACGCGGTGCTCGGACTGGGGCGGCGGCAGGAGGATGGAGCCGTCGGGGGCGTCGGGGATGAGGATGGGCTGCGTCATGCGCTCGTCGAGCGGGGTGACGTAGTTGAAGTTGGCGGTGGAGTAAGGGAGGAACTCAGCCCCGCGGCGGCCCTGGGGGCGTGCGTAGTGGAAGATGCCGACGACGGTGGGGTTGCGGCGGGTGAGGATGCGGGCAACGCGGCCGGAGCGGCGTGCTTTTCCATCGGCCCCGGGGCGGCCGGGCGGGGCTTCTTCGACGAGGACTTCGTCGCCCTGCATGGCTCCGTTGAGCTCGTTGGGCGGGATGAAGAGGTCGTCCTCGCGCTGGCTGCTGCCGTTGGGGCGGACGAAGCCGAAGCCGTCGCGGTGGAGGTCGAGCTTGCCAGCTACGAGGTTTTCGCGGGTGAAGGAGGTGGCCTTGAGTGCGGAAGTGCCGGGTTCGTAGCGGGGGGTGCGGGCGGTCTTCTCTGGGGTCGCGTGGGGAAGGGCCCAGAAGCCGGTATCGAGCTTGACGAGGTCGCCACGGAGGGTGATGCGGGCGAGCTGCTCGAGGAGGAGTCGGCGTTCGCGTCCTCCGCCGAGGCCGAGCTCACGGATGAGCTGCTTGTAGCCGGCCCGGTGCTGGGGGCTTCGATCGATGAGCCGGATGATCTCGCGGTCGGAGTGCGGGTAGGGAGAAGACGGTGGCATCTAGGAAGATTGTAGGCTTATGCGCCCGGGTAAGGCGTAAAGCGGAAGACAGGGATGAAGGCGGAGAAAACGGGAACGAGGCTGGGCTGCCTCGATCCAAACGGGTTGGGGTGAGCGCTGAGAAACGTCTCCGGACGCGACTCTCTTGGGACGGACAACATACAACAGAGAACGGTCAACGGATCTCTTTAAGGATCTCTTCTGCCTGCTTGAGGGTTTTGGCATTGGAGGGCTTGAAGTCGGTGCGGGTTTCGTCTTCGTCGGAGCCGATGCTTTTGAAGAAGAGGGCGTGGCCGTTGATGTGCACGTTCGAGGCGGTCATCTGCCAGTGGCCGGGGGCGACTTCGCGGCGCTGAACCTCGAAAGATCCGCCCTTGTGGATGCGGCCGAAGATGCCGAGGCCGAAGTTGACGTCGGAGAGCAGGGTGCCCTTGATGGAGGAGATGCGGCCACCCGGCTCTTTGTCGGCGCGGGTAATGGTGATCTGGCCGCCGAGTGCACCAAGGACGCGGGCTTCGGCGTCGAAGGTGCCGGGCGAGTAGTTGGGATCGGGCTTGAAGTCGAGGGTGACGACTTTGCCGGTGTCTGCTGAGATGGTCCAGAGAAAGGCTGCGGGCAGGAGGCGGAGCATGGCCTCGGCCTGGGCGTCGTCGTGGGAGGAATCCTTGCGTGCGCGAGCCTGGGCAGCGGGGTCGTTCAGCAGGGCCTGGATGCGCTGATCGTCGGCGCGGCTCTCGTCTGCCGAGATGGGATGGCCGTGGTCTTCAAGCTTCTTGCGGAGGCTGCCGGCGGGGGTTTCCACGGTGTAGTAGAGGGTGTCGTGGTCGGGGGTGACGTCGTGATCCTTGTACTGAAAGGCGGCGTGGTCCTCGCGGTCGGCTTTGAGTTCGTTCTGGACGGCTTCGGCTACGAGGGATTTCGGGTCCTGGGCT
>CAZZZP010000138.1:0-8166 GCA_964658635.1 Lichenicola sp.
TACGGCGGCTACTTCACCCTCGCCGCCAATCTGGAGCCCGCCGCACGCGCCGCCTGCGCCGCCATCCCGCAGGCCGACTCCATCGTCGTCGACCCGCATAAACACGGCCTCCAGCCCTACGGCTGCGGCTGCGTCCTCTTCCGCGACCCCTCGGTCGGCCGCCTCTACAAGCACGATTCGCCCTATACCTACTTCACCTCGGCCGATCTTCACCTCGGCGAAATCTCGCTCGAATGCTCGCGCGCCGGGGCCTCCGCCGTCGCCCTCTGGAGCACCCAGCAGCTCTTTCCCATGCTCCCCGGCGGCGTCTTCGCCCGCGGCCTCGAGGCCTGCCACGACGCAGCGCTCAACCTGCACACGCTCCTCACAACCTCCATGCAATTCGTCACACCCACCCACGCTCCACAACTCGACATCGTCTTCTGGGCCGTTCGCGCGCCATCCACCGAGCAGAGCAGCATCCGCGCTCAGCAAATTTTCGACGCCGCCGCCCAACATGGCCTGCATCTCGCCCTCGCTCGCCTGCCCCTTTCTCTCTTCCCCGCAAAAACGTGGCCAGCAGGCGATTCCGTCACCTGCCTGCGTTCCGTGCTCATGAAGTGGGAACACGTGGAATGGGTCGAAAGCATCTTTCATCTTCTGCTTGAGTCAATCGGCTAACGAACTTACGTGGCCTGTCGATGACACAAAAGTGACCGTGTCCTCTCTATTACGCTCATTCGGCCTTTGGTAAGCTGTTCTCACCGGATTAGAGCTGACTTCCCAAATCAGGGCCCCGACCGCGAGACTCCTCAACGCGAGAACACGGCAACACAGAAGCAAGTCAAGTGCACTGTAGCCGCTACCGATTGCTCCAGAAGCTTCCAGAAAAGGACCCCGCCTGATGAGCACCGCAAAACCGACTTCTTCTCCCATCGACCTCAGCGCACGCACCATCGCCTACTTCTCGATGGAGATCGCACTCGCTCCCAAGATTCCAACCTACTCGGGTGGCCTCGGAATGCTCGCAGGCGACACCCTGCGTTCAGCTGCCGACACCGGCGCCCCCATGGTCGCCGTCTCCCTCTGCCACCGCAAAGGCTACTTTGAGCAGCACCTCGACTCCTCCGGCCGTCAGACCGAAACCGACGTCAACTGGGCACCCGAAAAGCTCCCACCCGCCGGCGAATTCTCCTTCACCATGCAGAATCGCACCGTCAAGGTCTGTGCCTGGCGCTTCGACGTCGTCGGTGTCACCGGCCACATCATTCCCGTCTTCCTGCTCGACACCGACATCGAAGGCAATGATCCCTACGACCGCTGTCTCACCGACAAACTCTACGGCGGCGACACTTACTACCGCCTCTGCCAGGAGACCATCCTCGGCCTCGGCGGCGTAAAACTGCTGCACAAGCTCGGTTGTCTTCCCGCAGTCCACCACATGAACGAAGGCCACGCGGCCCTGCTCGCACTTGGCCTCCTCGAGAACCGCCTCCCTCCAGGTGCAAGCATCTCCTCCGCCACCGAAGAGGATCGCCTCGCCGTGGCCCAGCAGTGCGTCTTCACCACCCACACCCCGGTGCCCGCAGGCCACGACCAGTTCGGCCTCGACCAGATGTACGCCGTCCTCGGCGACGAGCGCTCCAGGTGCATCGAGCGCTTCGGCGGAATCCACAACAACCTGCTCAACATGACCTACGTCGCCCTTCGCTTCTCGCGCTGGGTCAACGGCGTCGCCATGCAGCATGGCAAGGTCTCCCAGCAGATGTTCCCCGACTACCACGTCGAATCCATCACCAACGGAGTCCACGCCGCCACCTGGGTCGCCGCCCCGCTGCAGCGCCTCTTCGACGACGAAATGCCGCGCTGGCGCCACGACAACGGCTACTTCCGCTCCGTCTACGGCATCAAGCCCAGCCGCATCGCCAACGCGCACCACGTCGGCAAACGCAAACTCGTCGAAGTCGTCGCCGCACGCACCGGAGAGGCACTCAACGAGAGCGTCCTCACCCTTGGCTTCGCACGCCGCGTCGCCACCTACAAGCGCGCCAGCCTGCTGCTCGAAGACCCCAGGCGCCTCGCCAAGATCGCCAAAAAAATCGGCGGCCTGCAGATCGTCTTCGCCGGCAAGGCCCACCCCGCAGACACCGCCGGCAAGGGCCTCATCCAGGAGGTCTTTGAAATCGCCGGCCGCATCGCCACCGGCTCCCTGCGCATCTTCTACCTCGAAAACTACGACTGGGAGCTCGGCGCAACCCTCACCCAGGGCGTCGACGTCTGGATCAACACTCCCCGCCGCCCCTACGAGGCCTCCGGCACCTCCGGCATGAAGGCCGCGCTCAACGGCGTGCCCAGCCTCAGTGGCCTCGACGGATGGTGGATCGAAGGCTGCGCCGAGGATGTCACCGGATGGGCCATCGATGACGGTGACTCCGACGCCGCAGAGGCCGCCAGCCTCTACGACAAGCTCGAGAACCGCATCGCCCCGCTCTACGCCCGGCCCAACGCATGGGCCCGTATGCAGCAGCACTGCATCGCCATGAATGGAAGCTTCTTCAACACCGATCGCATGCTCGGCCAGTACTTCGCCAACGCCTACTTTCCGCTCGCCCCCACCACCAACGAATCCCCTGCACGCGAGGCCACCCGCAGCGAGATCGTAGTCCCTGTACCAGCCCGGTAAACCCGGCGTAAACCCCGCAACGCTCGACGACTTCGCACTTCCAGGCGGACTTCAACCCGCTTTTGATGAAGTGCGGAGTCGTTCGCGTGTAAGCTTTCAGCAGGTTGTGATCGAGCGTTGCCTTGCCTTACTCGACCGCCTGCCCATTCATCGCGCGCTCTGATTGAGCCTGGAGTCTTACTTGTCCTCAGCTTCATCTCCTTTGGAGTCGTCCATGCCAAGCCCCAGCGGAATCCAGCACCGCGGCCACATCAGCACCATCCCGCTCTGCGTCGACCTGGATGGCACCCTCGTCAAATCCGACACGCTCGTAGACTCCGTGCTCGTGCTCGCCCGCCAGAACCCCCGCGCCCTGCTCCAGATCCCCGGCTGGCTCGCCAAAGGCAAGGCCGCCTTCAAGCGTCACGTCACCCAGGCCGTCACCCTCGACGTCGCCGCGCTCCCCTACAACAAGCCGCTGCTCGAATTCCTCAACCACCAGCACACCGCCGGCCGCCGCATCTTCCTCGCCACCGCCGCCGACCGCACCCTCGCCGACCGCATCGCCGTCCACTTCCCCATCTTTGAAGACGTCCTCGCCTCCGACGGCTCCAACAACCTCGCCGGCGGCAACAAGCTCCAGGCCTTCCGCCAGCGCTTCGGCGACGAGTTCTCCTACATCGGCAACGCACGCCCCGACCTCCCCATTCTCACCGGATGCCGCGAGCCCATGGTTGCCAACCCGGACGCCGCGCTCATGTCCGGCCTGCGCTCGGCCAAGGTCATCCCCGCCCACATCTTCCGCGACCAGGCCCCGCCGCTCAAGGTCTTCCTCAAGGCCACCAGGCTCCACCAGTGGGCCAAGAACACCCTCATCTTCCTCCCTCTCCTGCTCGCCCACTCCTGGAGCCACCCCGGCGCACTCGGTGCCACCCTCGGCGCCGTCATCGCCTTCTTCAGCTTCGGCCTCTGCGCCTCCGCCACCTACATCGTCAACGATCTCCTCGACCTCGAAGCCGACCGCAAGCACCACTCCAAGAGCCGCCGGGCCTTCGCCTCCGGAAACCTCTCCGCCATCACCGGCGTAGGCATCGTCGCCACCTTCCTGCTCGCCTCCCTCCTCCTCGCGCTCGCCCTGCCCTTCATCGTCGCCCGCGTCGGAGCCCCGCTCGTCTCGCCCTGGGGAATGGTCGCCTGGCTCGGCATCTACGCCGTAACCACCACCGCCTACTCCTTCGTCCTCAAGCGCATCGTCCTCATGGACGTCATCGTCCTCTCGCTCCTCTACACCATCCGCATCTTCACCGGCTCCGCCGCCAGCGGAGTCCCGGTCTCCAACTGGCTCGGCGGCTTCTCCGTCTTCTTCTTTCTCTCGCTCGCCTTCGTCAAGCGCTTCGCCGAGCTCGAAAACCTCAAGATGCGCGACATGGCCCCCTCCAACGGCCGCGGCTACATCCTCTCCGACATCGAGCAGCTCCGCAGCTTCGGTACCGCGGCCGGCTACGCCTCGGTCGTCGTCCTCATGCTCTACATCAACAATCTCGACCTCAAGCTCTACCACCACCCCACCCGCCTCTGGCTCCTGCTCCCCGTCCTGCTCATGTGGATCTCCCAGCTCTGGCTCCTCGCCTCCCGCGGCGAGCTCAACGAAGACCCCGTCGTCTACGCCATCACCGACAAGCGCTCCCTCCTGCTCGGCGTCCTCGTCATGATCGTCGTAGCCCTGGCCATCTAGCTGTGAAAACCCGTGATATCCTGCGCCTGCTTCATGAGGACGGTTGGCGCCAGGTCGCGCAGCGGGGGAGTCATCGCCAATTCAAGCATCTCGCCAAGCCTGGCCGTGTTACGGTAGCTGGTCACCCTTCCGAGGAGATGGACGAGGGAACACGAAAGAGTATTCTGAAACAGGCAGGAATCTCCCAATGAAAGAATACGCAGCAGTCTTCGAGAAGACTTCAACCGGCTGGAGCGCCTACTGTCCCGATCTCCCGGGCCTTGGTGTCGCCGGTCCGAGCTATGAGGCCACCGAGCAACTCCTCCGCGAAGGAATCGAATTCCATCTCGACGGGCTCCGCGCCGACGGCGACGCCATTCCCGAGCCAACCACCCGGGTCACCCGGTTGCCTATTTCCGCCTGAGAACACTATGCCTTCAGACATTCAGCCGCTACCAAACTACGATAAATCCACTATCGACGAAGCCTTCAGCCGACTAGAACGTGATCTTGCGAGTGATGCCGCTTCCGTGCTGAATTCTGAACAGCTAGAGCAGTTCAAGCTTCGTTGGGAGGGCCGCAAACAGGGTCGGCTTCCGGACTTAGGCAAATGGGTTAAGGATGCCCCTGATCTTTCCACAAAGAAGTACACCGGCGAGCACTTGAACGCACTGAAAGCGAAATTCCCAAATGCCTGGGAAGTGGCAAGTAAGCGCTTCATTGAAACAGTCTATGAAAACGTGAACACCGAGGATAAGACCGCACTCATAGGCGCAATGCGATCTCACCTTTCCGTCGACATCACCCTTCCGGGAGCCACCCGCCGCCCCGGCATCCCGCATCCGCTGCTCACCACCATGGATCGCGTCGTCGAGGTCTTCCACCACCTCGGCTACTCCACCGCCCTCGGTCCCCAGGTCGAAAGCGACTTCTACAACTTCGAAGCCCTCAACTTCCCCCCCAACCACCCCGCCCGCGACACCCAGGACACCCTCCAGATCGCCAACCAGGCCGCCCGCCCCAGCCGCGACCGCCTGCTCATGCGCACCCACACCAGCCCCGTCCAGATCCGCTCCATGGTCGCGCAGGCCCCGCCCCTGCGCATCGTCATCCCCGGCAAGGTCCACCGCAACGACGCCGCCGACGCCACCCACTCCCCCATCTTCCACCAGGTCGAAGGCCTCTGCGTCGACACCAACATCACCTTCTCGGACCTCAAGGGAACCCTCGACCACGCCATGCGCGCCCTCTTCGGCTCGGCCGTCAAGACCCGCTTCTTCCCCAGCTTCTTCCCCTTCACCGAGCCCTCGGCCGACGTACAGATCTCCTGCATCTTCTGTAACGGCAAGGGCTGCCGCAAATGCAAGCACTCCGGCTGGATCGAGCTCCTCGGCTGTGGCATGGTCGACCCCGCCGTCTTCGAGGCCGTCACCCAGGAACGCCGCCGCCTCAACCTCGACGACTCCGCCTACGACCCCGCCCGCATCAGCGGCTTCGCCTTCGGCATGGGCGTAGAACGCATCGCCATGATCCTCCACGGCGTCTCCGACATAGGCCAGTTCTACTCGGGCGACATGCGCTTCCTTGAACAGTTCGCCTGACCCACCCCGCTCAAACAGGAGCAGATCGTATGCCCCCCACACCCGACCTCCAGGCCCCTGACCTCAAAGCCATCGACGCCGCCCTCGACGGAGCCACAGACCTCCTCACCTTCGACCTCAAGTACAGCCCCGATGGCTACGCCCTGCTCCTCACCCTCGGCAAAAAGGGCATACCCGCCGCAACGCTCCTCTGCACCGACGTTCAGAACCTTGAACTCAACCCCACCGGCGACGGCTTCGAGCAGATGTACGACCTCCAGGTCACCGACATGCGCGAAGACAAACTCGACCGCATCCACTTCAGCCTCGAAGAACTCGAACGCGAAAGCCTCTTCCTCCACTGCGGCAATATCCGGCTCCTGCCGCTTTCCTGACTCAAAGCTCAGGAGCTCTGAACCCCAGACTCTCAAAGTCTGCCTTTGACGTTGCAGACAGCCGGAAGGGCACGCCTTCAGGCATGCCACCACTCTGCTGCAACAAGCCCCATCCCGAGCGGGGCCTCTCGCAGCCTCAGCGCGAGGGGCCCCGACGAAGGACCTCTTCCTCCCCACTCCTACTCTTCCCCAAGCCCCAGCGTCCCGCGAAACTCCGCCAGCATCGCCCCCTCCTGCTCCGCAAAGACCTTCACCAGCGCCGAATCCTTCCCCAGGTGATCATGCGCCGTCCGCCGCAGCGTCAGCGAGTCATGCCACCCTCCGCCCAGGTTCTGCACATTCTCAAACTCCCCGGACAGCTTCGCATCGCCCGCACTCGCGACCATGTACCGCGCCAGCTTCGCCGCCTTCCGCACCCCGTGCAGCCTGGCCTCTGAGCCATCCTCGTTCACCGTCCGCGCCGCATACCACTCCCGCACCTGCTTCGTGACCACCGCAGGCGACACCGTCACATCGAACGCCGGCTCAAGCGCCTCGAGCATTCTCTCGAGCCTCGGCCCAAGCTTGCGCGCATGGCCCTTCAAATCAGCCAACAGCTCCTCCGCAGCGCCCGCCCGTTCCTCCTTCAGAGCCCGGCGGAGACTCTTCGCATCCTTCCGCATGCGCTTCTTCGCATCCTCCTCGATCGACCCGCGAATCAGCTCCCGCTGCACATCCATGTCGCGCACCCGGCCGGCCGCCCTCCGCACCTCGGCCAGCAGCTTGCGCACCTTCTTCGCAGATGCACCCAGCCCACGCAGAGTCGGCTCCGACCGCGCCAGCAGCGAAAGCAGCTCCAGCTGCGCTTCGATCCTGCGCGTCTCGGTCCGCAGCCGGTGCACAGGCTTCTGCCGTGGCTTCGCCAGCACCAGCGCCATCGCCGCCTCTACCGCCGTGCAGTGGTCCCGCAGCACATGAACCGGATAAACCAACGCGGATTGTGTCGTCTTGGTCATCTTCCTTTGAATGTAGCCCTAACTCGCCGGGACCATATGAATCGTCTTCATCCACGTATCCACCAGCTCCGGCCACGCCGTCACCGGCTTCTCCGTCCGCCGCAGGCCAAACCCATGCCCGCCCTCGGCATACACGTGCAGCTCCGCCGGCACCCCCGCCTTCTTCAACTCCATAAAGTAGGAGACGGCATTCTCCACATGCACCGGGTCGTTCTCGGCCTGCAGCACAAACGTGGGCGGATTCTCGCCCGTCACCTTTACATCCTCGTTGAACGCCATGTCCTTCTCTTCGACCGCCAGATAGCCCGGATACACCACCACGGCAAAGTCCGGCCGGCACGAGACCTTATCCGCCGCATCGACCGCAGGGTAGAGTCGGGCGGCAAAATGTGTCCCCAGCGCAGCCGCAAGGTGTCCTCCGGCCGAGAAGCCCAGCACCCCGATCTTCTTCGGGTCCACTCCAAACTCCGCAGCATGTGCCCGTACCAGTCCCACCGCCCGCTGCGCATCGTCCAGCGCCGCCTTCGACTTCGGATACGGCCCCGGCCCCGGCACCCGGTACTTCAGCACAAAGCACGTCACCCCGCGCGTCGTCAGCCAGTCGCACACCTCGGAACCTTCAAGATCGATCGCCAGTATCCGGTATCCACCGCCCGGAAACACCACCACCGCCGCCCCGGTGTTCTTCCCCGCCGGTTTGTACACAGTCAGTGTCGGGACGGATACATTGCCGAGGTGCTGCAGCGGCCTCCCCGCAATCAACCCATCCTTCGGAGTCGTCAGATCCTTCTCCTCGCCCATCACCGGGTCCGCATCCGGCGCATCCTTCGGCCAGAGCTTG
>CAZZZP010000139.1:0-7797 GCA_964658635.1 Lichenicola sp.
AGCCCTCAAGCGCCTGCCCTCCGGAGAGCATCAGGACCACAATTGCGGCCACCCAGTACTGGCCGAGAACCAGAGAGGTCACGATCGACAGCAGGGCGAGGATGTCGACACTGAAGTTGCCTCGAAAGACTTGCTGGAGGAGGGAGAGGAGCAATGGAACACCAGCGACCGTGACCGCGGTCAGCAGAACAAGATCGAGGAGGTGCTGATCGTCGAGGAGCAGCTTTACGATCAGTGCCACTATCATCCCTGTGGCTATCAGTCCCGCAGTCGCAATATGCGCGACTGGACTGTCAAACCACTTGTCGACTGCACTGGGTTGCTTCATGGACCCTCCGTGGGATCAGCCTACATCCGCGGCCAGGGAAGAGATGTGCTGCCCGTCACAGCTGAAAAGCCAGCGCGGGCCTATACTTGCATCGCGTGGGCGACCTCATTCCATCTCCGAACATCGCCCCGACGTTGACGTCGCCGACGAAGCTCCTGTTTCTGACTGTCGGACTGATCGTTGCGCTGATCCTCCTATGGCTTGGCCGGGTTATTGTTTTGCTTCTTTTTGCTTCGAGTGTAGTAGCGGTTCTGTTAACGGCTGTCGTCGGGTGGCTCGACAAGAAGTTCAAAATAGGGAAGAGAACTTCCTTTGCGCTGATCCTGTCTACCACCGTGTGTGTTCTTGTGATGACTGTCTGGCTCAGCGGGCCGAGCATCATCGAGCAATTCGCCAATCTGCAGACGGACCTACCGCAGGCGGCACGTCAACTGATGGAACGGGTGAGAGTTTACGGATGGGGACGTTGGTTGCTTGAGCAATGGTCCGGCTACTCCCAATTGTCCAGCAGTGTCAGCGCCGCCATGACACGCATTGGGGGCATTGTCCTGAGCACTGCCACGGTACTCTCCGGGCTTGTACTGATTGGCTTTCTTGGCCTCTATCTTGGTGCGGAGCCTGAAGTGTACTTTTCCTATATAGAACGCGCAACACCCCTATCTTACAGAGCCACACTGAACGCTTGCGCCGCCGCCTCGGTGAGAAATCTACGTTGGTGGGTGCTTTCGCAGATGTTGTCGATGAGCGCGGTGGGCGTGATCGTGGCTTGCGGCTTATGGGCTCTGGGCGTACCACTTGCCGGAACGCTTGGTGTCATCGCGGCTCTGCTTACCTTCATCCCGAACGTCGGCCCCATCCTGTCGGTCGTGCCCGCCGTTTTATTAGCTGTTGCCATCAGTCCCATGAAGGGCCTTCTGACTGTGATCCTCTTTCTCACGGTTCACTTCCTCGAAGGCAACGTCATTACCCCACTCCTCGAACGCAGAATCGTTCGGATGCCACCCGCTTTGACGATGACGGCTCAACTCCTGCTTGCTGTCATCGCGGGACCGCTTGGCCTCGCTCTCGCCGCACCGTTCGCAGCAGCGGCGCTTGGCATCTTCGAAGTCCTTTTTCCCGTTGAGAGCATCGACGCCCCCCGCCGGAGCTAACCAACGTCCTTGCAGCGCGTGAACCGTAATGCTTTTTTGGTGCAAAGCCGCTTGACGGCCCTACAGCTGAGTTCCGAGCAGAGCACCCACACCGGCAGTGACATCCATGACAAGCGCCTCCCAAAACATAACTCTTCCCGCGCCTGGCACCATCGGTGTGCCGTCCACCTTGGCTGCGACGGCTCTTGATGTTGCAAGGCAAACAAGGGAGATGATTGCGACAACATATACAAGAGCGTGTTCAGGTGCGAGCCAAGAGACTAGTTGTGCTTCACGTCATTCTTGCCAAGCCACGATTCTCGGCTGTAGCTACTTGGTCCACGAAGATCGCTTCGTGGAAACCAGGTGTCGAGCCAAATTTCTTTTGACAGAAAGCGGAAAGCCATAAAGACTGCTTCAAGGCCCCTCGTCTATGACGGGTCTCCCCGATAAAGAAAGTGCTCGCGCCTTCCCATGAAAACTCTGTATGCCAGCCTGCGCCCTTGGTTTATCTGCCTCTTCCTTTTCTTCCTTTCACTACTTCCCCTTCACGCGCAGATCTCTGCGTCGAACGAGTGGACGTGGTGGGCGGGCGCGAAAGATACGGCTACGGGCACAAATTACGGAATCTTAGGTGTTGGGAGTCCCACGAATACTCCAGGAAGCCGTTACTCGCCCGTAACCTGGACCGACACTCATGGTAACTTCTGGCTCTTTGGCGGTGACAGTGGCGGACAGACAAACGAAGCAAAGGCACCGCATGTCTACGGCGATCTCTGGAAGCTCAACGTAGCTTCTCAGCAGTGGACTTGGATGAGTGGAAGCATGCTCTTGGATAGTTCGGGGGTCTATGGAAGCCTTGGGCAATCTGCCTCTGCGAATGCCCCGGGAGCACGAAACGCTGCGACCGCTTGGTCTGACAATGCAGGGAATCTGTGGCTTTTCGGGGGATACGGTGTGGATGCCGCGGGCGTCTTCGGCATGTTGAATGATCTCTGGAAGTTCAATCCGGTGACAAATCAATGGACATGGATGGGTGGCGGCAGCACCTTTGGGATCAACTGCTTTTCGTTTGACATCACTGAACAAAACTGCGCTCAGCCAGGGGTCTACGGTACACTCGGCGCTGCCGGGGCGAATAACATCCCCAAGGGGAGAAATCAGGCGGCAGCGTGGACTGATCCTCAGGGGAGCTTCTGGATGTCCGGAGGCTGGGGATTCGATATTGAAAATGCAGTCCAGTACTACTACAACGACGTCTGGAAGTTCAATCCGACCACAAATCAATGGACGTGGATGGCAGGAATAAGCGATGGAGCAGGAAGTTCCTGCTTCCGGAATTTGAACCTATACTACTGGAGCTGCGGTGAACCTGGCATTTCTGGTTCCATGCACCGGCCAGATGCCAGCAGCCTTCCCGGCGGACGGCGCGGGGCTAGCGTCTGGACTGACCAGAATGGGCTGATCTGGCTGTTTGGCGGACAGGGTTTTGACGTAAACGGCCTCATGGGTTCGCTCAATGATCTTTGGACACTCAACACGACCACAAATATCTGGACCTGGGTAGGTGGGTCGAATACGGCCGTAGGAACGTTTGTTGGACAGGCAGCCGCAGTCTGGGGTGAGTTCGGAGTTCCTAATAGTGCCAACATCCCCTCCGGTCGCAGCAATTCGTTAACCTGGCGCGATAACGCCGGGACGTTTTGGCTCTACGGGGGGGATAGCGAGGGTTTTGAAGACACGACAAATCCAGGTACAGATAATGATTTATGGAAGTTTGAACCCTCTACGAACCGTTGGGCCTGGATGGGTGGCGGTGGATTAAGTCCATTCCCCGTTTACGGGCTGCAGGGGGTTCCGCAGCCTGTGGTCACCCCGGGAGCTCGCAAGAATGGGGCGAGCTGGACCGATGAGCAAGGCAACCTTTGGCTTTTTGGGGGGGATTCGTTTCCGGGATGGCTTGGCGATCTGTGGGAATACCGGCAGGCGGTCGATCCACTGCCCCCTGCTGCTCCACCAACCTTCAGTCTGAACGCAGGGGCTGCCTCCTCGGGCCAGCTTGTAATCATCAACGATCAGACTCCTGAAGCGACGATTTACTACACGCTTGACGGCTCAACTCCAACCACGAGCTCAAACGTTTATAGCGGCCCGATCCCCTTGGATGAATCGCTGACACTCGAAGCGATTGCCGCGGCATGGAACTTCGGTCCGAGTAGCGTCGCCTCCGCGGCCTACCACCTCCCAGCTACCGGAACCAGCCCAACCAATACTGCTGTGGCTTCTTCGCTGACTCCCTCCGCGCTTGGCCAAGCTGTGCTCCTTACCGCTACCGTGTCGTCCGCCTCGGGCGGAATACCCACGGGAAGCGTTCACTTCAGCGTCGGTTCTCTGCCGCTTGGCACCGCCACTCTTATTGGTGGCTCGGCAACGCTCACAGCATCCTCTATCCCGCAGGGCGAGAATCTTGTGACGGCCGTCTATGGCGGAGATAGCGTTTTTTCCGGGAGCTCCGCAAAATCTTTAACCCAGGTCGTTACTGCCTCCCTGCCAGGAAGGGGTGAATGGACCTGGGTATCTGGCCCTTCCACGATCAATCAACCGGGGGCTTATGGAAAGATGGGCACGGCTGCACCTGGGAATACCCCTGGCAACCGCCAACAGTCAGCGACCTGGATCGATGGCAGTGGTCATCTCTGGTTGTTTGGCGGTTCGGCATCGAATGTCGGCGCGACCAATGACCTCTGGGTGTTCGATCCCACAATGAATCTTTGGACCTGGAAGAACGGCTCGAGCACAACGGCAAACTCTTGCAACAGTGAGGCGACTTACTGTGGTGTACCAGGGGTCTACGGTGTGAAAGGCGTCTTTACAGCGCAGAATCAACCTGGTGGCAGAGCCACGACCATGCGATGGACTGACACCAGCGGGCACTTCTGGTTGTTCGGCGGATATGGCTACGACAGCCGCAACAACCTTGGCGTTCTTAATGATCTCTGGGAATATGATCCAAGCATCAATCAATGGGCGTGGATCTCGGGATCCGCCACGATCGCTTCTGATGGTCTCTATTTGGGACAGCCAGGAATTTACGGTCAGCTGGGTGGCTTCTCTCCCGCAAATAGCCCGGGTGGGCGCATGGATGGAGCCACTTGGAGTGACGCCAAAGGAAACCTTTGGCTATTTGGCGGGGATACCCTCGACTCCAGAGGGCTGGAGTACCTTCCGCTGAATGACCTTTGGGAGTTCAACCTAACGACGTCTCAGTGGTCATGGCAGGGAGGGAGCTCTCATCCGGCCGATTCGACGGCCGAGGTTGGCATCTACGGGCAGCTGGGCACGCCGTCGCCTGCCAACCGGCCGGGCGGTCGCGCGGGCGCTTCCGCTTGGACCGACGCCAATGGTGACGCTTGGCTTTTCGGAGGAATTGGTTTCAACTCCGTTGAAAACTATGGTGATCTCAACGACCTATGGGAGTTCGATCCTGTCAGAAAAGAGTGGACATGGATGGGTGGGAGCAACGTTGGGAGTTCCAATGGATTTCCCCCGGTCTATGGAAGTGCAGGTGTGCCTGCGGCCGCCAATACCCCAGGGGGACGGAACGCAGCTCTCAGCTGGACAGATAGCAGAGGAAGACTCTGGTTGTTTGGAGGCGAGAGTGCAACCACACTCAATAAGACTGTCTACTTCAACGATCTTTGGCTTTTTGATCCTGGCACGCTTCGTTGGACATGGATAAACGGAAGTAGCGATGCAAACTGTGGCCAACCTCTCGGCGGAAGTTGCAACCAACCAGGTACTTACGGAGCGATAGGGGTGCCGGCTCCTGCTAACGTCCCAAGTAGTCGTGATTTGTCGGCCGGCTGGGCGGACAAGTCGGGCAATCTCTGGCTCTTTGGCGGCCAAGCTAACAGCCTGAATGAGCTAAAACTGCTCAGTGATCTATGGCGCTACCTGCCTTCGGTCGATGTAACCGTCTCCCCATCGGCGGCCGCTCCGCCAACTTTCAACCCGGTTGCTGGAACCTACACCTCGGTCCAAAGTGTCACGCTTACCGACGCCACACCTCGTGCCACCATCTTCTACACAACGGATGGCCGGACAACGCCTACCGCCAACTCGACAGCTTATACAGGGCCTATCCCGGTCTCGGCAAGTGAAACCATTCAAGCGATTGCTCAGGCTCCAGGTCTCGCATCGAGCGTTGTCGCAAGTGCGTCCTATGTCATCCAGCTACCGCGAACAGCCACTCCAGTTCTTAGTCTTTCCACTGGAACCTACAGTTCAACACAGAGTCTCACGATAACCGACGCGACTCCAGAAGCGGCGATTTTTTACACGCTCGACGGGAGCACGCCGACTGCAGGGTCCAATCTTTATTCCGGCCCCCTGATTGTTTCGCTCTCCGAGACTGTCCAGGCGATTGCCGTCGCAAGCGCCTTCAGTCCGAGCGCCATCGCAAGTGGCGTTTATAGGATCTCTCCATCGCCCGGTGACTTCACTTTGTCTGCCACCCTGGCTTCGCTCACCATCCCGCATGGTAGCAGTGCGAAAACGACCATTTCGCTGACGCCAAGTAACGGCTTCAGCTCAGCGGTGTCGTTGACTTGTACGGGTTTGCCGATAGGAGCATCGTGTCAGTTCGCCCCCCAATCCATCATCCCTGCAGGAGCCGTCGCTTCTACAACGCTCACGCTGAGCACCTCTCCCAGCAGCGCAGCGCTTCAGAGGCGCAGCAAGAGCCTTCTATCATGTACTGCACTCATGGCAGCTCTCTGTTGGCTTGCTGGTCCTAGAAGAAGGTCGAGCCGAACGATTGTGTGTCTTTTCGCGGCCATGGTCGGGCTTGGCTTGCTGAGCGGATGTGGAAGCAGCGGATTGAGTACTTATTTGCCGACGAATACAACAATCACTGTGGTGGGGACATCCGGGCAGCTTCAACATCAAATAAGCATTATCCTCACTACCCAATAATTTATTTGAAAGAACTGACCGCTTAGCTCCGAAGTGGCCCCACCATGTCAGTTGTGGGGTGGATCTAGCATTGATCCTAGTGGCGAATTGAAGCTGCTTTGCTTTGCAGAGCAGCGAAGTTTGAACGTCGGGTTTTGCCGTGGGCGTTCCATCTGTCCAGGATGCAATCCAATGCCGCACTTCAGTCGGGCACCATCACCATCGCCTGCTCCGGTTACCGCGTGAGCGCACGAGCAGGCCACCATGCCGTCACCTTTGAGGCGGCCGCTCTCCTCCTGGGGCCGGAATCAGCTCGCTTCATGGACTACTTTTAAGCTTGCCGGCGCAAGCGGAACACCATTGATTATCAAGGCTCGTCCGTTGCAACCGTGACGGAGGCAGACGAGCAAGTGCTCAAAGCAAATGAGTTCCATAGCTTTGTAGAAGCCCTGGATCGTTGTCAATCACGCCACCCTGGCGGCAAAAGCGGAAAGTGGATTTCGAACAAGCTGAGAACTTTTTGAGATGAGGAGGATTTGCGATGCCACATTAGCTCACCAAGGAGAGAGCAGATGTGACTCGTTCTTACCGCAAACACTATACGGCTATCACTGGCCTTCCACGTTCTCACGACGAGAAGAAGAAGGTTTCGCACGGCGTAGGATGCCGGGAGAATGCCTGGCTTCGCAGCCTCAACGATTCTGACCGGGCGCTGGTTCCTCACCGGCACGAATGTGCTTTCAAAGATACCTACCTGTGGGCGAGATACGGTAAGCAGTTCTTCACCTTCGCTTACAACCGCATCAGCGGCTGTGACGATCTGGCTTGGGATCGCTGCAGCGGATGAGGAACCAACTGTGGTGCCGGAGATGATTTTCAGCGTGCGATGAGCGTCTGTCCGCTGCAGATTCAACCATGTCCCTCAGACCTCGAGAAGCCTTCCGTGATCCGGTCGCGACACGCCGCGTGGCTTTGGCGGCGGTTCCTCGAGGGTGTGCCTGCCTTCGCATCGCCGACGCGTTGGGCGGCGTGTATCGGGACAAGCAGTTTGCGGCCCTGTTTCCTCGGCGCGGCCAGCCGGCCGAGTCTCCCTGGCGTCTGGCGCTTGCGACGGTGCTCCAATTACGGAAGCGTTCTCCGACCGACAGGGGGCGGATTCGGGTCGGGGCTGAATCGACTGGAAGTATGCACTCGACATGGAGTTGGTGGACTCGAGCTTCGACCATACCGTGTTGAGCGAGTTTCGGACTCGTCTTGTTCGAGGAAAGCTGGAGTTGAGCTTGCTGGATGGCAGTTGAGCAAGCGGGCTACGCGGCCTACGTCAGGAGCGAAGAAGTCCGAGGAGTCCTGACAAAAGCCAGCTTCAAAGCTTTCACTTGACAGGCT
>CAZZZP010000140.1:0-7733 GCA_964658635.1 Lichenicola sp.
AATGCGAACTGGCATAGGAACTCTTTCCTCGGCTATCTGTCGGAGCCGGAATCCGCGAACGACGATTACTTGTTGTCGGTTGTTTGGTGTTTGTTCCTGTCGCTCGAGGGCTTCGCTCCGCCATCACAGACAACAAAGAAGAAACACCAAACAACTAAATGACTTCCGGTGCGAGCGAGACAATCTTCAAGAACTTCTTCTCGCGGAGCTCACGTGCGACGGGTCCGAAGACGCGTGTCCCAACCGGCTCCATTCCATCGTTGACCACAACGGCCGCGTTCTGGTCGAAGCGGATGTAGGTGCCGTCGCGACGCCGGTATTCCTTGCGCGTACGCACGATCACGGCCTTCACGACCTTACCCTTCTTGACAGTGCCGTCCGGCGAAGCTTCCTTCACCGCGGCGGTCACTACGTCCCCGAGGCCAGCCTTCTTACCAAGTCCGCCACCGAGCGGCAGGATCACCTGCAGCTTGCGGGCGCCGGAGTTGTCGGCCACATCGAGCATGGTACGCATTTGTACAGACATCGTTTTATCTCCTGGGCCTTAGCCCGGGGCGTCTCGCCCCCTGAAACCTGTAGAAAGCTACTTGGCGGCGGGCGCAACAACCGCGTCCGTCTTGATCGGGGAGGGCTCGGACAACGACGAGCGCCGCACGATCTCCTCAAGCGACCAGCGCTTCAGCTTCGAGAGCGGACGAGCCTCACGGATGCGAACCACATCGCCCACGCGCGCCGAGTTCTGCTCGTCATGCGCGTAGAACTTCTTGTTCGACTTCATGACCCGCTTGTACTTCGGGTGAGCCTTGCGCATCTCGATCTCAACGACGATCGTCTTCTGCATCTTGGTTGAAACGACTACGCCGATCTTCTCGTTACGCCGGCCTTGGGTCTGCTCAGGCTGTGCCGGGGTCGTTGCTGCCGCTGCGGTGTTGTTCTGTGTCTCTGCCATCGTTATGCCTGCACTTTCTTGGCGTTCTTACGCTCTGTGCGTGTGCTCTTGGCCGGGGCCGCGTTCTTCTGAACCGGGTTCGCCGTCTTCTCTGCCGCGATCTTGCGCTCACGCGCGATCGTCTTCGAGCGGGCAATATCAAGCTTCAACACGCGAAGCTTCTTGATGCCCTCCTGGTTGCCCAGGGTCTTCTGAAAGCGAATGCGAAAGAGCTGTTCGGCCGCAGTATTCGCAGTGGCCGTCAACTCCTCGTCTGTCTGATTACGAAGCTTGTCGAGTTCCATGTCCTTCAATCCTTCCTAGCCTGAACGGCAAAGCAAACTACCTTCGTTGTCCACGATTCGTTGTCCGTTCTCCGTGAAAAACGGTCAACGTACAACGGTCAACGTCAAACCCTCTTACTTGGCCGCAGCGACAACCTTCACGTCGTGGCGCATGACAAACGTCGTCTTCAACGGAAGCTTGTGAGCCGCAAGACGCATCGCTTCCTTCGCGAGCTCCGGAGTCACGCCTTCCATCTCGAACAGGATGCGGCCCGGGCGAACCACGCACACCCAGTGATCCGGGGCGCCCTTGCCCTTACCCATACGGGTCTCGGCCGGCTTCTTCGTGATTGGCTTGTCCGGGAACAGACGCAGCCAGACCTTACCGCCACGCTTGATGAAACGTGTCATCGCGATACGGCTCGCTTCAATCTGACGGTCCGTGATATAGCCGCACTCCATCACCTTCAGCCCGTAATCTCCAAAAGAGAGATCCGAACCGCGCCAGGCCTTGCCCTTCATGCGTCCGCGCTGCTGTTTGCGGAACTTGACCTTCTTCGGCATCAACATAACAATTCCCCTAATCTCGTCATCCAGACCCTGAGGGCCTGGTCACTGCCTCTAAGCCTGGAACGCACCCGCAACTGCCGGGGTCGAGACGCCCTGATCGCGACGCTTCTTCTGCTCGTAGATATCGCCGCGATAGACCCAGGTCTTCACGCCAATGATGCCGTACGTCGTATTCGCCTCGGCAAAACCGTAGTCGATGTCGGCGCGCAGCGTGTGCAGCGGCAGACGACCCTGCAGGTACCACTCCGAGCGCGCAATCTCGTTACCGTTCAGACGGCCCGACACGCGAACCTTGATCCCCTTGCAGCCGAAACGTAGAGCCGAATCAACCGACTTGCGCATCGCGCGGCGGAAGCTGACGCGCTTCTCAAGCTGCAGCGCGATATTCTCGGCTACCAGCTGAGCGTCGAGCTCCGGCTTGTTGACCTCGAGGATGTCGATGAAGACCTCGCGCGAGGTGCGCTTCTGGATGTCAGCCTTCAGCTTGTCGATCTCGGCGCCCTTGCGGCCGATGATGATGCCCGGACGCGCGGTGCGGATGATCAAACGCAGCTTGTTGCCTGGACGCTCCACCTCAACCGAGCTCACGCCGGCAGCCTTCAGCTTCTCGCGCAGCTCCGCCTTCAGCTTGACGTCTTCGACCAGCAACTTGTCATAGCCGCGCTCTACAAACCAACGCGACTTCCACGGCTTGTTGATGCCGAGGCGAAACCCATACGGATGGACTTTCTGTCCCATAGCTTCCCTTTACTCTCATCCCCCGGCCGGTTGAGCCGGCGGAGCGTGTCTCGCAAAACCTTAAGTTTACCGGCTTTCGCTTATTTACGCGAGGCCGAAATTCCGAAGCGTGGGCCTAGGCCTTCACAGCCGTCTTGGCGGTCTTCTTGGCAGCCGCCTTCTTCGCCGGAGCCTTGACTGCAGTCTTCTTCTTCGCAGCCGGCTTGCCCGCAGCCTCCACCGTCTTCGGAGCCGTGGTCTCGGCTGCCGCAGCAACCTTGCCCTTCTCGGCGACCGTCACAATGATATGGCAGAGACGACGCTGGTAACGGAATGCTCGACCCATTGGAGCAGGCCGGATCCGCTTCATACGCGGGCCCTCGTTGGCAATCGCCGTGCGCACGTACAGGTTGTCGACATCGACATCCAGGCCCTGCTCGTCGGAGATGTACGCTGCATTGGCAATCGCCGACTGCAGAACCTTCTCGACCACAGGGGCCATGCGCTTGGTGCTGAAGTGAATCGTGTTGATCGCCTGCTCGACGCGCAGGCCCTTGATCATGTCAAGGACCAGCTTCGCCTTCTGCGGGCTGGTGCGCTGGAACTTGGCCTCAGCGCGGAACTCTCGAATTGGTGCGACTACCTTCGCCATTGTATTAACCCTTCAAACGCTTATGCCGGTTCACCCGGCCAGAATCTTGCTTACCAACCAGAACGAACTAGCGCGGCTTAGCCGAGCTCTCCGTCTTCGCCGAGTGGCCCTTGAATGTGCGCGTCGCCGAGAACTCGCCCAGCTTGTGCCCGACCATGTTTTCCGTTACGTACACCGGAATGAACTTGCGGCCGTTGTGCACCGCGATGGTGTGCCCCACGAACTCGGGGAAGATGGTGGAACGGCGCGACCAGGTGCGCACCACCTTCTTATCGTTGGTCTGGTTCATGACTTCAATCTTCGTCATGAGGTGGCCGTCAATGAACGGACCCTTCTTTGCGGAACGTGACATAAGCTCAAACTCCATACAGCAGGCTGAATACGACGAATCTGTAAGCGGCCTTTTCCCTGCGTCCGAGAACGCCTGAGAAGTACCGCCGCGAGACTTGGTGTTGCTTTACTTCCCTCTGGCTCGGGTTCGGGCTCTACTGAACCCTGAACCCTCCACCCTGAACTACTTGCCCTTGTTGCGGCGCTGCACGATAAACGTATCCGTGCGCTTGTTGTTACGCGTCTTGTAACCACGCGTCGGCTGACCCCACGGCGTCACAGGATGACGTCCGCCCGAGGTCTTACCTTCACCACCACCGTGCGGGTGATCGACCGGGTTCATCGAGACACCACGGTTCGCAGGACGGATACCCTTCCAGCGGTTACGACCAGCCTTGCCGATCGTCACGTTCTCATGATCCGTATTCCCCACCTGGCCGATCGTCGCCATGCAATCCACCAGCACGCGACGAGTCTCGCCCGAAGGCAGCTTCAGAAGGGCGTAGTCGCCTTCCTTTGCCACCAGGCCAACCTGTGCGCCGGCCGAACGTGCCATCTGCGCGCCCTTACCCGGACGCAGCTCGATGTTGTGCACGATCGTGCCGAGCGGGATGTTGCGCAGAGGAAGCGCATTGCCCACCAGGATATCGGCCTCGGGGCCGGACATGATCTGCATGCCAACCTTCAAGCCAACCGGCTGGATGATGTAACGCTTCTCACCGTCCGCGTAGCTCACCAGCGCGATGCGCGAGCTGCGGTTCGGGTCATACTCGATGGTCGCGACCGTCGCTGGAATCCCGTACTTGTCGCGCTTGAAGTCGATCGTGCGCAGCTTCTGCTTGTGCCCGCCGCCCTGGTGGCGGATGGTCATCTTACCGGTGCTGTTACGTCCGCCGGTGCGCGGCTTGACGCTCAACAGCGGCTTGTACGGTTCATTCGTCGTGATGTCGTCGTTCACCAGCTTCGTCTGGAAGCGCAGTGTCGGCGTAATCGGTCTAAAACTCTTGATCGGCATCGCTTTTTCCTTGCCCTCCTGGCTTTACTCGCTTACTTGTTGGCAGCCAGGCTCAGGTGTTACTCAGGTTCTCTTGCGTCAGAACAACAAAAAAGGACTAGATGCTGTCGAGATACTCCGGCATCTTCTCGCCGTCCTTCAGCTTCACGTATGCCTTCTTCCAGTCAGGACGGTAGCCGGTGAACTTGCCCCGGCGGCGTTCCTTGCCCTCGACGATCGCGGTGCGAACACCGGCAACCTTCACCTTGAACAAGGTCTCGACAGCCTGCTTCACTTCAGTCTTGGTGGCTTTCTCGGCGACTTCGAACACAAGCGTGTTCTGCGTCTCCTTCACGGTCATACCCTTTTCGGTAATCACGGGCCGGCGAATCACGGTATACAGGGTCGGCATTATGCGACCTCCTTCTCGGCGGCGTCGTTCTTCGCGCTCTGCCGCTTGCTGACTGCCTTCTTCAACGTCTCCTGCAGAGCCTCGATCGCATCCTTCGAGAACACGGCATGCTCATAGCGCAGCAGATCATAGGGATGAACCTCGCTCGAAAGCACAAGCTCGACACCCTGGAGATTGCGGCTACCCAGGTACAGGTTCTCCTCAAGCTTCTGGCTCGACTCGACCAGCAGCGTGGTCTTGCCCGCCTCGAGTGTCTTCAACGCCTTCGCATACAGCTTGGTCTTGCCTTCGGCCAGGTTCAGCGTGTCCACGATGGTGAACTTGCCATCATGGATCTTTGCGGCAATCGCCGAACGCAGCGCGCCCATCAGCTTTTTACGCGGGAACTGGTACTCATAGCTGCGGGGCTGCGGTCCGTGGACCGTACCACCCGAGCGCCAGAGCGGCGAACGGATCGAACCGATACGTGCGCGGCCCGTACCCTTCTGCTTCCAAAGCTTCTTGCCCGAACCCGAAACGTTCTTGCGGGTCTTGGTGGCCGCTGTACCCTGACGCAGGGCCGCGCGGTAGTGCTTGACCGACTCCCACAACAGGGCGTCGTTGATCCCGGCAGCGAAGACGTCGTCGAGGAGCTCGAACTCCCCGACCTTCTCGCCGCTGAGATTGACTACGTTGATGTTTGCCATCTCTTCTTCTTCCTTTGCCCGGGATCGATGCCCCGGGCCTTCCACTTGCTTGTCCGGCATCAGCCCGGCTGCTGTGTTGCTTTGCTTCCCTGCTGTTACTTCTTCTTCGCGGGAGCTGCCTTCTTCGAAGCCTTCAACGCGTCCTTTGTGGCCGCGCCGGCGAATCCGCGACGCTCTCTCGGCGGCGCCTTCGCCTTCGAGATCAGAACGAACGCTTCACGATGACCCGGAACCGCGCCTTCAACCAGGAGAAGGTTGTCCTCAAGATCGATGCCCCGGATACGCAGGTTACGCACCGTGATCTGCGCCGCGCCCATGTGACCCGGCATACGCTGGCCCGGGAAGACACGCGAAGGGAACGACGAAGCTCCGATCGAACCCTGCACCTGGAACATATGACCGTGCGACTTGGGTCCGCCGCCGAAACCGTGCCGGCGAATCACGCCCGCGAAACCACGGCCCTTCGAGGTGCCGATGATGTCGACGAAGCGCTCGTTCTCGAAGATGTCGACCAGGATACGATCGCCCGCCTTCACGCCTTCGCTGTCACCCGTCACCGACTCGATGGCAACTTCCTTGATCACCTTGACCGGGGGAACGTTCGCCTTCGCGAAGTGACCCGTCATCGCCTTGTTGATCTTCGAAGCCTTGATGAAGTCGACGTAGCCGATCTGCGCCGCATCGTAGCCATCCTTTGCCATCGTCTTCAACTGCGTGATGACACACGGGCCGGCCTTCAGCACGGTGACAGGATGCACATCTCCGCGATCGTCGAAGATCTGCGTCATACCGATTTTCTTACCGAGAATACCAACGACTGACATCTTGTTTTCCTTTCCTCATCATGCCTAGCGCCTAGGCCAGGCACTGCCGGTGTTGCACTTCAACAAACCACAAAGAACATCCAACAAACAACTGTTCTCTACTTCTGAACCGTCTTGATTTCGACGTCCACACCCGCCGGCAGGTCGAGCTTCATCAGCGCGTCCACCGTCTGCTGCGTCGGCTCGAGAATATCGATCAGGCGCTTATGCGTCCGGATCTCGAAGGCCTCGCGCGACTTCTTGTCGACGTGGGGCGAACGCAGAACGCAATACTTGTTCTTCATCGTGGGAAGCGGAATCGGTCCCGCAACCTGGGCTCCGGTGCGCTTTGCCGTCTCGACGATCTCGCCGGTCGACGTGTCCAGCACGCGGTAGTCATATGCCTTCAAACGAATCCTGATTCTCTGTCCTGCCATGTGACTGCTCTTTTCCTGTCTCCCGGGGAGACGCCTTCAAAGATCGTTTGGAGTATTTCGCCGGGGATCAACTTCTCGACCCACCGGCGCCCCTCGTTGTTCTCAGTACGCTTTGTTCCAGTCGCCCTTACAAACCACAAGCTACTCAGAACAAACAACTCTTACTTGATGATCTCCGAGATCGTTCCGGCGCCGACCGTACGGCCGCCTTCACGGATCGCGAAGCGCAGACCCTTTTCCATCGCAACCGGCGTGTGCAGGGTGATCTCGAGCTGGATGTTATCGCCCGGCATACACATCTCCGTGCCCGCCGGAAGCTTGGCCGAACCCGTCACGTCCGTCGTGCGGAAGTAGAACTGGGGACGGTAGCCGTTGAAGAACGGGGTGTGACGTCCGCCCTCTTCCTTGCTCAGAACGTAGACCTCGCCCTTGAACTCGGTGTGCGGCTTGATCGAACCCGGCTTCGCCAGGACCATGCCGCGCTGGACCGCTTCCTTCGCGATACCGCGGAGCAGAAGACCCGCGTTGTCGCCGGCCAGACCCTCATCGAGCTGCTTCTTGAACATCTCGACGCCGGTGCAGACCGTCGCCTGGGTGTCGCCAAAGCCGACGATCTCGCAGGCCTCGCCCACCTTCACCTTGCCGCGCTCGATACGTCCCGTGACCACCGTGCCGCGACCCGAGATCGAAAAGATATCCTCGATCGGCATCAGGAACGGAAGCTCAACCGCACGCGTCGGCTGCGGGATGAACTTGTCGACAGCCTCCATCAACTCGTCGATCTTCGCCTCCCACTGTGCTTCGCCGTTCAACGCGCCCAGAGCCGAACCGCGGATGATCGGAGTGTCGTCGCCAGGATAGTCGTACTTCGAAAGCAGCTCGCGCACTTCCATCTCGACCAGCTCGATCAGCTCTTCGTC
>CAZZZP010000141.1:0-7667 GCA_964658635.1 Lichenicola sp.
TTGGTGATCCCGGCACAGGCAAGAGTCATCTTGCCACCGGCCTGGCGATCGCTGCTGCCGTCAACGCAAGCGAGTACGCTTTACCACTGCCGCCGCACTGGTCAACCAGCTCGTCGAAGCGCAACGGGAACAGAGCCTGAGCCGGATGCTGGCACGCTGGTCACGTGTAGAACTGATCGTCATCGATGAACTCGGCTATGTCCCGCTTGCCGAAGTCGCCGCCGAATTGCTCTTCCAGGTGATCGCCGAGAGGGCTGAAAAGGCTGCCATCATCGTAACCACCAACCTGCCCTTCTCGGAGTGGCCTCAGGTCTTCACCAACGCCCCGCTCTGCAAGGCCGTGCTCGATCGACTTACCGATCAAGCGCACATCATCGAGACCGGTTCGGAGTCGTACCGCTTCCGTAGGACCCTGCGGAAGAAGACCAAAGAGTAAGCCCTGCGAGTTAGGTTCTGCTTCCGCTACGCCCTCCGGGCTACGCTCCAGCAGAACCCAACTCCCTCAACATCAACGTCCCAAAGGGTGGGCCAAAACAAACCGCCGAAGTGGGCCAAGCCAAGTTGCCAAATTCATTTCAAGCAGTTCGAGAGTTGTGTCGGTGCTCCCGTCGTTGACAAAGAGGAAGCGAAAGAAGGAGTTAATTGCAAGGAAGTCCAGGAATGCTTGGGCGGGAAGGCGGGCGGCTTCGTTATAACAAGGGACGACGATGGTGCACCAGGGGGAGGGTCTTCGCTCTCGTGCTGTTAGCTCATCTCCCATGTAAATAAATTCTATTGGACACCCACGCAAACGTTTAGGCGGCCATTTCCTCGAGCTCATGGTCAGCCGCATCCTGCCCAACGGTATGAGGAGCCAGGCTGGATGCACGACGATGGAAGCTTTCGGTCGCGCTCTCGACCGAGGGGAAGGTCTCGAAAATGCGCCAAATGCCTGCATTCTGAAGTACCAACTCTGCCTTGTGACTAAGTCCACATAAACGAAGGTCTCCGTTGCTCATCATGACTATCTCTAAGCAGGAAAGCAGAATGGTCATGCTTTTGGCATCTACAGTCTGCCATCCAGAGCAGTCCAGAACGAAGCGGGGGCGCCCTGATTCACAGGCATTGCTCAGTTCCCGGAGGAAAGTTTTGGCTTCAGAACAATTCATGGCTTTGGGCAGTTTGTGTACACGTACGGCGCGCATTTGGATCGACAAGGCAATTCTCCATGGGTTGATTCATCTATGAGCGGTAAACCGGAGTGGTTCTGACTGCTGACCTTTTCCGTCTATCGTCTACATTGCTCTTTCAATCAGAGTGCAACATTTGGGGTATGGTTGTACGGATATCTTCCTGCATCGCTCATGGTGAGCAGCAAGAAGCCTCGAGTGGAAATGAGTTGGGTTCCGAGAAGGGTTAGACCGAAAGCCGGAATCCGTTAGCCCGTCACCTTGGCCGACATCCAACCCATTTGCTCTTCACTCTGTATTGGCGCCCAAGAATAACAATCCTCATCGCTTCTGGACCGGTTCTCCTTCAACCAGGTCGAATTCGATACGGTCGCCAATGCGGGGGTTACGCATGAAATACCTGGCGGTAGATGAGGGTAGAAAGTCGTCTGTTTTCGCGTTTTCCTTCTGAAGAGGAGGAAGGTGAAGATGTCGGCGAAGAAGCTGGTGGAGCATTTTGCGGGGCTTGATGATCCTCGTTGTAACGGTTAGATCGAGCATCTTCTGATCGACATTCTGTTGATTGCGGTGTGTGCCGTGATTGCAGGCGCCGAGAGTTGGGTGGATATGGAACTCTACGGCGAGCAGAAGGCGGAGTGGCTGGCCACGTTTTTGACCTTGCCCAACGGCATCCCTGCTCATGACACGTTCCGGCGAGTCTTCATGTTGATCGACCCCGAAGACTTTGAAAGTCGCTTCACAGCCTGGACCCAGGCTTTGCCAAGAGCACGAGCCGAGAGGTCATCGCGATTGACGGCAAGACCGTCCGCGGCTCTTTTGACCGCGGCCGCGATCAGGGACCACTGCACATCGTCAGCGCATGGGCCAGCGAGCGCGGATTGGTGCTCGGGCAGCGACAGGTCGATGCCAAATCGAACGAAATCACAGCGATCCCTGAGCTGCTGGACACGCTGGACCTGAAGAAGACCATCGTGACCCTGGACGCGATGGGCTGCCAGAAGCCTGTGACATAGTGCTACACCTCGCTGGAGTCAGTAAACATAGGGGTTTGGGAGTTGTTGGTGTCGATCAGCGGGGATCTCCGGCCTGTATGGACGAGGCTTATCCGGCGTCGGACAGCCGGAAGGTCGAGGTCCCCGCGGGTGATCGTCCATGGCGCGAACTTTACGATCTGTCGTGCCGGTAAGGTCTTCTCGGAGATCAGTCTGCGTATGACCATTTCACTCACACCCAGTGCTTGAGCGGCCTGTTGCATCGTGATCCATGGCCGCTGATCCGGTGGTGGACATGCCGGTATGCATTTCGTATGCCGAACGTGCTGCACACGCTTTTCCGTCCAGGTGTTTCCAGTGCCAGTGCGGTAGCCCAGCCGGTTCAGGATAGCGACGATGGCAACGTCTTTCGAGATCAGAGCGAGTTCGCGGATCAACTCCGTTACCTCTTCCGAGTTGACGTGGTCATGGTGGCCCGTCTTGTTCTTTCTGACGATCAGTTCGGTGTGCGAGCCACCCACCCAGTGCAACTTGAGCCGAACCGTAGGTGGCTCGGCGGTCGTGTCGGCGATGACTTCTTTGAGTACGGTTCTCAGAAGGCGTTTCTTCAAGGAAGCCGGTGAACCAGGCATATCCCATAGCTGTTCAAGATCGTCGCCCAGGCGGAGCAGGCTCTGACGCTGTTCGGCAGTCAGCGGCGGTGCTGCAGTCACAGCTTCGTCCACGCGTTGCTCCATCTCGGCGACATGAGTCAAGGCGTTATTCCACCGCTTCTCCAACTCGGCTGCGACAAGCCGGTTCTCCGGTTCCGTGGACTGATACTGCCGCTCGATACGGGCTGCTTCATAGCGGGCCTTCTGGAGCGCAAGTTCAAGCGAACGGCGCTTCTCATCCACTTGGCTCTGGCTCTGTTCCAGCGCGTCGAACGCCGCCTGTATGCCCAGCGGCTGCAGCGCGTCCAGGACTTCGGCGGCAACTTCTCTATCGACGCGTGTGCCTGCGAAGGTCACGCAGTTGCGAACCATCTTTCGGGTGTGGCTGCCTCCACAGACATAACGGGGCAGTGGCCCATGGTTCTTGCTCCGTGTATAAGTCACTTGCAGCGCACGGCCGCAACGAGCGCAACGCAGCAGACCTGCCAGAAGTGCTGGGCCACTTCTGGCCGCGCCGCCGGGCACGCCCATGCGTGAGTTCCACCCGGCGTTGGTCGCGATCTGTGCCTGATTGCGCATGTACTCTTCCCACGTTATATACCCTTCATGATGGTCGGGGATGTTTACCTCCCACTGGTCCTGCGGACGGGCATGGCCTGCGGTCTTGCGTGCGCGTCCATCGACGATAGAGGTACGTGTCTGCTTCCGGCCCCATACGAAAGTGCCAGCATAGGTTGGGTTCTTCAGGATGCCGAAGATACGTGGATAGATCGGCTCGATCCAGACCACCTTGCGGTTGCCGGACCCACGCGAGAGCGCCGGAACCAGCAGCTTCTCATCGCGATACCACAGCAGCACCTGGCGGATGCTGCCCAGTTCCTGGAACTTGCGGAAGATGCCGCCGATGGCATCTTGTATCTGGCGGTCGGGTGTTTTCTCCATGCCCTCGTCTTCCGTGCGGACATAATCCACCGGCACCTGCGTCATGACCAGGCCACGCTTTACCTTCTGACGGAACGCCTCCTGCGCGCGCTGACGAAGCAAGCTGATCTCGAACTCGCTCATGGTGCCCTTCAGTCCAAGCAGAAGCCGGTCATTCAGGAGGCTGGGGTTGTAAACGCCGTCGTGATCGATGACCAGCGTCCCTGCCTTCGCGCATAGATCGATCAGATGATGCCAGTCCCGATTGTTCCTTGCAAGGCGAGAGGCTTCAAGAGCCAGCACCGCGCCCACCGTTCCCGAGCACACTGCAGTCAGCAGGCGTCCGAAGCCCGGGCGCTCGACTGATCCTGTTCCGGAGCGTCCAAGATCTTCGTCGATGACTTGTACTCGCCGGAACCCCAGCGTCTGCGCCCGCTCTCGCAAGCCGTACTGGCGGCTCTGTCCTTCCAGATGGTTCCGTACCTGATGCATCGACGATTGTCTGATATAAACGAACGCATCCCGTTCAGTATGGCTCTGCTGGATCTTCTCGCTCATCGTTCTCCTCCTCTTCCTTGTTGGCTGTTGTGTTGGCTGGATCATGCGTCGTTGCTGCCAGGAGCATGTGGCTCAACAACTCACGGCAACGCTGTTGGCTCGCGTGGGGAAGTTCCGGCTTAGATGGGATCGTCCAGGGAAGAACTCCCTGACGGGGTTGGCTCACGAGATGCACCTCCGGCTGAAGATGCTTCTGAAGCTACTGCGTTCTCAGGCCGGGACAGATGCAGGTCGACCAACTCGCGCAACTCCAGTAGAGCTGCGATATCGAGTCTTGGCTCTGCCCCGACTTCCATGCCGTAGCAGCCATGCTCATCCAGCATCCAGTCGGCAACCAGAAGCTGATCGCCCTTCGGAAGCTCCACCTGGATAAGGCCAGGACCGAAGGAGGCACACCTTCGAACCAGCGATACCGTCTGGCCACAGTTGGGATGATGAGGGTAATGAATCTTCGCCGTGCCCGAAACATGGGCAGTGTGTGAGTGCTTTCCAAAGAGCGATCGCCAGCAAGATCCTTGAGCGTGGTGCCGACTATCTTGTGACGCTCAAGGCCAACCAGGGCAAGATCTTCGCGGCTGTGCAGCAACACTGCGCCGAGGGATGTTTTACCGTTGGCGCCGCCAACCGTCCAGCCTGTGATGGCTTTGATGACACACATGGCCGCGTGGTTCGACGCAGAGTGTTCGTCTGCCCTGAGGCCGCTCTGCTGGAGCCTCTGCGTGATTGGCCTGGCTTGAAGACGGTCGTGGCGGTGGAGAGTATTCGCAGCATCAACGGCTCGCAGAAGACCGACACTGAGATTCGCTATTTCCTGTCCAGTTGCAGTGACTCACCCGAGGTCCTGGCCAGGGCCATTCGTCAGCATTGGGCGATCGAGAACAGCCTGCACTGGGTGCTTGACGTCACCTTCCGCGAGGATGACTGCAGGGTTCGCGACCGCATCGCTGTTCGCAATCTCGCACTACTGCGAAAGATCGCCATCAACCTCGTCCGACGCCATCACAACTCAAAGAGCAGTCTGCATGGAAGACGAGACGCAGCGCCGGATTCTCATGACGAATGAAAGGCTCCGGGCCGGTGTTGCAGGCTTTGGCGGTGAGCACGGCGTAGACGGTCCTGGTCGGATCAGCGAAGCGGGCGGCTTCCTTGGTGAAATGCGTGAATACTTCCGTAAGCCCAGTTCGGCCGGCGATCTCCATCACGACTTCGGGCAGATCGAGGCGCGGCAATCGAGCGGCGACAGCTGTGCGAAGCGCGACAATAGAAGCCGGGAAGTTATTATGGCGAGAATGGGGGATTTCTAATGGCCATACTTCCCGGTATCGTGAGATCATGACTCGGGCCACACATCAGCTGTTTTGCCCAACGCGAATGAAGTCGTTTTTTTGCAGTTCCCGCCAGGCAAGCAACCTCTGTGGAGGCTTCTGTAGCTCCGAGTCCGGCCAGGCGGCGCTCGAAACCGCTCTTTGTCTGCCGATTCTGCTGCTTGTCACGTTGGGCCTTTGCACCTTCGGTATCGCTCTCAGCAATTATCTGATGCTCACCGATGCTGTCAACGTCGGCGCGCGTCAACTTGCGATCAGCCGCGGTGAGTCGACCGATCCCTGCTCGACTGCGTCCTCGTCGGTCCTCCTCGCGGCGCCAAATCTTACAAAAGCAAATCTCTCATTCACGTACGCCATCAACGGCAACGCCTACAGCGGAACGACCTGCAAGAGTGCTGCGGCCAACATGATCCAGGGGGCAACTGCCAAGCTGACCGTGACCTATCCCTGTAGCCTGGTCAGCTTTCGCTGGAACTTCTCCGGCGCCTGTATACTCACCTCATCGACAGCAGAGCTGATCCAATGAGCCGGACACTTAGCTTGAACGGAAGGTCGCTGCTTCGACGCCTGGTGCAGGAAGAATCCGGACAGACGATTCCTTTTGCGGCGGTCATGCTGCTGACGCTGCTGAGCCTGACCGGATTTGTAGTTGACGTAGGGCGATGCCTGGAGGCGCACCGCGAACTTCAGGCGACCACCGATGCAGCGGCGCTTGCCGGGGGCAGCTCGCTGCTGACAAACAATGCGGTTGCGGTGGCCACGGAGTACAGCGCTGTTTCGGGCAATCTGAATGCGAGCGCAAATCTGACAGGGGTGACGATGGCCAGCGGCTATCCGAAGATTGTCTGTCTTAGCACGCTTACGTCGGAGGGGATGGCCTGTGCGAGCCCTTCTAACGGCAACGCTATCCAGGTGAGGCAGCAGATCACGTTCCCACTGACTTTGCTTAGGCTGGTCGGTCTCAGTTCGATCCAGATGACTGCCGAGGCGACGGCGTCGGCTACCGGCGCAGCGCGTGCGCCGTATAACATTGCAATCATCGTCGACTCGACCGGATCGATGAACAGCATAGACTCCGACAGTAGCTGCGGCTCGACGCGGATCAGCTGTGCGCTAGCGGGAGTACAGATTTTGTTACAGAATCTTTCTCCGTGTGCGGCCGATCTCACCACCTGCGGTCCGGCGACAAATGGAGTGGTTGCCAATCCTGTCGATCAGGTGGCCCTGTATACCTTTCCCGGACTTAGTTCGAGCTCACAGACGCAGTACGACACAGACTGCAGCAGCAGTACCAAACCGAGCGGATCATACTACAATGAATCGGCAAATTCTGCGATTGGCAGTGCACCTGTCAACCCTCCGCTTTACCAGATCGTTCCATTTTCAAGTGATTACCGGACCTCCGACGCAACCACCCAGCTAAATTCCGCCTCGAACTTGGTCAAGGCTGTAGGTGGCGTCTCGGGCTGCACGGGTCTGCAGGCGACCATTCCTTTGTACACCTACTTTGCCGGTGTGATCTATGCTGCGGGCTACGATCTTTATCAGCAGCAGCTGAAATATCCAGGCACGCAGAACGTGCTAATCCTGCTGGGCGATGGAGATGCGAACGCGCCGGCGAGCAATCTGCCGAAGGCCTCGACCACCTCAGGCCAGTTTGCCTCCAGTGTGTCGGAGTGCAAGCAGGCCGTCGACATGGCTCAGCTGGCTTATAAGTCATTCAATATGCGCTTCTACTCTGTATCGTATGGGGCCGCGCCTTCAGGCTGTTCGACTGACAAGGCTACTCCCACGACACCGTGTGCAACGATGCAGGGGATGGCTTCCCTGCCGCAGTATTTCTATTCCGACTACACGGCTAGCGGCGCATCGAGCAACTGCATAGCTGCATCACATTCAACGACCAACCTGAATACGATCTTTAGTCAGATCTCGGGCGAACTTTCCTATAGCCGGCTGATTCCGGACGATACAACATAGGGAGCCTCTGCTTGTTCTTCGGTCCTTTCTTCCATGCTCAGGTAGAGCCGCTCCATCCACTGCTGGCTG
>CAZZZP010000142.1:0-7549 GCA_964658635.1 Lichenicola sp.
CAAACAACAAAGAACAAACAACTGCCTTACTGTGCCGCGGGGGTTTCGGTGATGACGCCGCAGGCGATGCGGTTACCGGCGTTTCCGGTGGGGTCGGTGGTCATGTCGTCGGCTTTTTCGTGGACCATGATGGCTGTGCCGCCGTTGGCGAGGATGGAGTTGGGGGAGTCGGCTTTGAGCGAGAGGTAGTCGACGGTGAAGCTCCTGGTGGCGGTGCCGTCCATGCCTACGGCGATGTTTTCGGGGAGGTCGCCGTTGTGGTGGCCGGCGGGATTCCTGGTGCCGTGCTGCTTTTTGTCCGGGTTGAAGTGGCCGCCGGCGGATTTGAAGTCGGGCGCCGCGCAGACGGGGTTCTGATGGATGTGGACGGCGTGGTCGCCTTCGGGGAGGTTTTTGAGGTCGAGCTTGATGTGGAGCTTGTTTCCCATGGTTTCGCGGAAGGTGGCAGTGCCGGCGTCCTTGCCGTCGGTGGTCTTGAGGTGTACGACGAGATCTTTGTCGTGCTTTGCGGCGGAAGCGGGGAGGGTGAGTGCGAGTAGAGCGAGGCCGGCTAGTGCGAGGCGCATGGTTTCTCCTTATGTTGTTCGTCTGCCATTAAACGCCAGATGGGCGGGGTTTGCGGGGGCAATTTGCACGTGGGCGACACAATGTATTCTTCCTGTAATGAAGCTCACGAGAACTCTTCCCCTGTTTGTCGTTGCGGCGTTGCTGGCGAGTGGTCTGGCTGTTGCCCAGGAAGCGAAGGCGGATGCGAAGCCGGATGAGAAGGCCGGGGCCAAGTCGCCGATGGCGAACGATCTGCCGGCCGACAAGTCGGTTCCACAGACGATGGAGATGGGCGGGAAGACGCTGAAGTACACGGCGACGGTGGGCACGCTGCCGGTGAAGAACGGTGAGGGCAAGCCGGTGGGCGAGGTGGTTTTTACCTCGTACACGATGGATGGGCCGAACCGGCCGGTGACGTTTGCGTTCAACGGCGGGCCGGGAGCGGCGAGTGTCTATCTGAACCTGGGGGCGATCGGGCCGAAGCGCGTGGCTTTTGGCGCGGAGGGGCAGAGTCCGAGCGATCCGGCTACGCTGAAGGATAATCCGGGGACGTGGCTGGACTTTACGGATATCGTGTTTATCGATCCGATCGGGACGGGGTTCAGCCGGTCGCTGGTGGGGGCGGACGAGACGAAGAAGCTGTTTTATGGGCCGGACCAGGACATTGCTTATCTTTCGAAGATCGTCTTCGACTGGCTGGTGAAGAATGGGCGGCTGGAGTCGCGGAAGTACATTGTCGGGGAGAGCTATGGCGGGTATCGGGGACCGCGGCTGACGGCTTATCTGCAGTCGCAGATTGGCGTTGGGGTGAATGGGCTGGTGTTGGTGTCGCCGGCGCTTGCACCGAGCACGGGTTCGGACCAGATTTCGCCGATTCCGTGGATGATTACGCTGCCTTCGATTGTCGCGGCGAACTATGAGCGGCAGGGGAAGCTTTCGAACGAGACGATGGCGCCGGTGCTGAGCTATACGACGGGCGAGTATATGACGGACCTGATGAAGGGTTTCTCGGATCCGCAGGCTACGCCGCGTGTGGTGAAGAAGGTGACAGAGCTGACGGGGCTGGATGAGAAGTTCGTCAAGGAGTCGGGTGGACGGCTGGAGACGCAGGCTTTTCTGCGTGAGGAGTTTCGCGAGACGGGCAAGCTGGGCAGCCGGTACGACCCAAATGTGACGGCTTACGATCCTTTTCCTTACAGCCCGCAGCAGGAGACGAACGATCCGATTCTGCTGAGCATTATCGCCCCGACGACTACGGCGATGGTGGACTTTGTGACGCGGACGGTGGGTTGGAAGACGGATGCCCGGTATAACGCTTTGTCGGAAGAAGTAAACCGGGCGTGGGATCGCGGGGGGCGGAATGGGGCTTTCCAGGGTGCGGCTTCGGCGACCGATCTACGGACTGCCGTGGCGACCGATCCAAAGTTGCGGGTGCTGATTGCGCATGGGTGGGCGGATCTCTCGTGCCCGTTCATGGGGTCAGTGCTGACGGTGAGCCAGATTCCGCTGATGGGCGATGCGAGCCGGGTGCAGGTGCATGAGTACGCGGGCGGGCATATGTACTATGCGCGGCTGGGAAGCTCGCTGGCGCTGCGGAAAGATGTCATGGAGATGGTGGAGAAGCACTGAGGGCAGGGGTAGGGTTTAGGGGATAGGTGGAGGTTCGTTGACTGTTGACCGTTCGGTTTGGGAGATTCCTGCGAAAGGTTCTGGTTGGGGATGCCCCTTCATGATGGTTCTTCGCAGGATGACGGACTTTGGTGACGCCTGAGCGCTGAGCCTCGGAGTGCTAACCCTTAGCTCCTACCCCTGTTCTCAGTTCTGGCGGGGGATGTTTCGGCTTCGGTTGGAGTAGTGGGGGTCGAGGTTTTCGATCTGGAGGATCTCGTTGTAGCCGCTGGAGTCACTGTCGTAGACGAAGGAGAGGCCGAGGAGATCGAACTTGGCGAAGAACTCCTCCCAGGTGAGGACGCGGACTTCGTTGAGGTCGGCGGCGAGCTGGGGGAGGAGGATGCGGAGCGTAGTGGGCTCGTGGTTGAGGTGGTCGGGGAGGATCTCTGTTGGGACGGCTTTGCGGGATTTGGCCCAGAAGCGGATCTCGTCATGGTTGGTGGTGGGGCCTGAGATCGGAATGACAGTCCTCCCGAGGGGGATTTGTTACACAGGCGTCATAGATGCAGTGGTGACGGGCAGGGATGCTAGCCAGCTGGGGTGGGGAACTCGAGTTGTTCCGAGCCTTGGTCGTCTATCCATGGGCTGAAACAGGTGCGGCAGCGAGCTTCATAGAGGCCGGCGGCTCCGACGACGACGAGCTCCTGGGACTGGCCGAGGCGCTGGGTGTGGATGGCGGGTGCTCCGCAGACCATGCAGACGGCGGAGAGCTTGGTGACCTCGTCGGCGACGGCCATGAGGTTGGGGATGGGTCCGAAGGGCTCGTTGGTGAAGGTGGTGTCCAGGCCGGCGATGAGGACGCGTTTGCCGAGGTGGACTAGCTCGAGGGCGAGGGGCAGGATGGAATGGTCGAGGAACTGGGCCTCGTCGATGCCGATGACGTCGATCTCGTTGAGGCGCGGGGCGAGGGCTTCGCGGAGACGTTCGACGGAGGCGACGGTTTCGGCCTCGTGGGTGTGGGCGGAGTGCGAGGCGATGGCGGTGCGGTGGTAGCGGAGATCGATGTCGGGCTTGAAGGTGGCGACGCGCTGGCGTGCGATGCGGGCTCGCTTGAGGCGGCGGATGAGCTCTTCGGATTTGCCGGAGAACATGGGGCCGGTGATGAGTTCGAGGCGGCCGGGGTGCGGGGTGGTCATGTTGACCATGCTATTTGGGTAGGGCGTGGATTTGAGGGTCGGAAAGGCTAGAGCAGATTAGCTGTGGGTGTACAGGGAGGTTCAGATATCGACGCCGTTTTCTTCCAAGGAAAACGGCTCTGCACGATCCCTCCACTCCACAGCAACAGCTAATCTGCTCTAAGGCAAAGAATGGAGCGCAAAGGACGCCAAGGAGGTGCCGCGAAGGACGCCAAGAAGACGAGGAGGGGGCTGGATATGGGGATGGATCGCGTGCGGCAGGGATGGTTTGCCGCGAAGACGTGAGAAGGGCTAGGCGGGTGGGAGGGGCTGCCAGAGCTCGATGCGGTTGCCTTCGGGGTCGGTGATCCAGGCGAAGTGGCCGTAGGGATGGGTTTCGTGGTGGGGGTCGACCGGGATTTTGGCTTCGCGGAGGGTGGCGAGCAGGACTTCGAGGTCGTCGACGCGGAGGTTGACCATGGCGGTTTGGGGAAAGTGTTTGGAATCTGCGGGGAAGAAGGCGAGAGCGGTGCTGCCGGTGGCGGCGGGGATTTCGTCGGACCAGTCGAAGTTGATGCCGCCCCATTCCGTGAGCTGGATGCCGAGATACTGGGCGTACCAGGTGGTGAGGGCTTTGGGGTCGCGGGCTTTGAAGAAGACGCCGCCTATACCGGTGACACGGGCCATGAAGTCTCCTTAGCGTTGCATTCGGGGTACGGAGAGCTGTGCGACAAGGGCTGTTGCCCTTCCGGAATCGATTGTATGCGCGGCGAGGTGGGCGCCGTCCATGAAATTGTGGGCGAGGCCTGCGGTAATGAGGACGGCGGCTGCGTTCATAACGACGATGTCGCGGCAGGGGCCGGGGGCGCCGGCAAAGATGTTGCGGAGGATTTCGGCGTTTGTCTCGGCATTGCCGCCGGCGAGGGCTTCGATGGGGGCCGCGGAGAGGCCGAAGTCTGCGGGGGTGGTGGTGGTGAAGCTGATGTGGGAGCCGCGGACCTCGGCGACGGTGGTGGGGCCGGAGAGGGCGAACTCGTCCATACCGCCATCTGCCGAGCCTGCGCCGTGGACGACGAAGGCGTGGCGGGTATCGAGGGCAGCAAGGGTGTGGGCGACGACGGGGACGAGGTGCGGGGCGTAGACGCCGAGGACCTGGGCGGTGGCTCCGGCGGGGTTGGTCATGGGGCCAAGGATATTGAAGGCGGTGCGGACTCCGAGAGCCCGGCGTATGGGCATGACGGCGCGCATGGCGGGCTGAAGAGCAGGCGCGGGGAGGAAGGCGAAGCCGTGGGTGCGGAGGGATTGAGCGGCCTGGGCGGGGGTGAGATCGACGGGGATGCCGAGCGCTTCGAGGACGTCGGCTGAGCCGGAGCGGGAGGTGACGGCGCGGTTTCCGTGTTTGGCGAGCATGATTCGGCTGGGGTTGCCGGCCGCGGCGGCGACGAGGGCGGCTGCGGTGGAGATGTTGAAGGTTCCGGAGAGGTCGCCGCCGGTGCCGCAGGTGTCTATGAGGAGCTCGCGCTCGCTCGCGTCGAGTGGGATGCGGGTGGAGCGGGCGCGGAGGCAGTCGACGAATCCGGCGAGCTCTTCGGTGGTTTCACCGCGCGCGGCGAGTGCGCCGAGGAGTGCGGCGGTGCGGAGTTCGGAGCCGAACTCGTCGATGGAGAGGATCTGGTCGAGGAGGTCTCGGGCTTCGGGGCGCGAGAGAGTCTGCTTGTGCTCGAGGATGCGCTTGAGGGTGGAGGTGATGAGGTTGGGGGCGTCGGACATACGGGGTTGAGGGTAGCACGTCGGCGCGGGCTACCCTCTGGACCGCGGGGTAGGTCAGGGAAACTGAATCAGGTTGGCCGGTCTGTGGTGCGGCCGGACGGATGGCTGCTGGGGTTCGAGTTGGGTCATGCGCTGCGGGGTCTCGGCGGTGAGTGAGACGATGCAGCGTCCGTCGAGGGCGACCTCGCCGATGTCTTCGATCCATGCCGGCATGGAGGGTGGGCGCGGGGTTGGGCTTCCCTCTACCCAGATGGCCGTGCCTTTGCCGAGTACACCACCGGTGAGGGACGGACCGCTCCAATGGGAGCTTCTGTAGACGTAGGGGAGGTTGCGGGTGACGGCGAAGAGGTGGGTGAAGCGTTGTGGTTTGTCCATGCCAAGCCTCCAGTGCGCGCGAGCTTCTGCCTGCACTGAGAATGACGTTATACCTGGGACACGGGTCTGGAATGTCTTCTATTGCACAGGTTGGTGCGGCATTCCGGATTTGGGAATGGGGGTGAGACAAGGGGAAACGGGCGATTATCGTGCATGCGGGGCGGTGTTCGTTTGCCGAGGGTTGGGGGGCTTCGCTAGGATGATGGGGCGTCCCGCCGAAGCAGTTTAGTTCGGCTGATGGAGAGTGTCGATGAAGATTCACGAGTACCAGGCGAAAGAGATTCTGCGGAAGTACAATGTACCGGTGCCCGCGGGCGAGATGGTGACGACGCTGGAGCAGGCGGATACGGCGGCCAAGGGTTTGTTTGCTGCGGGGAACAAGGTTGTCGTGGTGAAGGCGCAGATTCATGCGGGCGGCCGGGGCAAGGGTGGCGGCGTGAAGCTGGCGCGGACGCTAGAAGAGGCGGACGCGGCGTCGAAGGCGATCCTGGGGATGCAGCTGGTGACGCACCAGACGGGGCCGGCGGGGCAGAAGGTGCAGCGGCTGCTGATCGAAGAGGGTTCGGCGATCGACCGCGAGCTTTACCTGGGTCTGGTGCTGGACCGGGCGACGGCGAAGATTGTGTTTATGGCTTCGCAGTCGGGGGGGATGGAGATTGAAGAAGTGGCGCATGCTACTCCGGAGCTGATCTACAAGGAGTACATCTCGCCGGCGGTGGGTTTTCAGCCGTACCAGGCGCGGAAGCTGGCGTTCAAGCTGGGGCTGAAGTCGACGCAGATCAACGCGGCGGTGGGCTTCATGATGGGTCTGTACAAGGCTTTCGTCGAGACGGATTCGACGCTGATGGAGATCAATCCTTTTATTACGACGAAGGATGACAAGCTGGTGGCGCTCGACTGCAAGATCAACTTCGACGATAACGCGATGTTTCGGCACAAGGATCTGAAGGAACTGCGGGATCTGGCGGAGGAGGATCCGCTGGAGGTCGAGGCGAGTAAGTTCGCGCTGAATTACATCAAGCTGGACGGGAATATTGCTTGCATGGTGAATGGGGCGGGTTTGGCGATGGCTACGATGGACATCATCCAGTATGCGGGCGGGTCGGCGGCGAATTTTCTGGATGTAGGTGGTGGCGCGAACCAGGAGCAGATTGAAAATGCTTTCGGGATTCTGTTGAGTGATCCGAATGTGAAGGCTATTTTCATCAATATTTTTGGTGGGATTTTGAGGGTGGATGTTTTGGCACAAGGCGTCGTCAATGCTGCTCGTAAGCTCAATGTGCAGATTCCGATTGTGCTCCGGCTCGAGGGAACCAATGTAGAGGAGGGAAGGAAGATACTTTCTGAGTCTGGGTTGAACTTTCAGGTGGGTACGACGATGAAGGACGCTGCCGATTTAGCGGTGGCGGCTGCACGGAGCTAGAAAGATAAGGGAGTTGGTATGCCAGCTGTGTTCACTACGCTCGGTCCTTACGATTTAGGACCATCGACTTCTGAAGCACCGTTTGACCGACTCTCGGAGCTTTGGGACTCGCCACGCGGTAAGGGCGGACCGATCCCTCGGCTCGCGACTGGCGTGTATGTACTCGCCGTGAAGGATCGCGGCAAGCTCATGCCGGTTTATGTCGGAAAATCTGATCGAGGCTTCGCAAAACGCCTCCATAGCCATACGATCTTTTCGCAAGTCGCAAAGAGTTACCTTGGCATGACTGTCTACCTTTTTCTTTTGGCACGTGTTACTCCCAAAAAGAAGAGCTACGTCACAATGAAAAAAATAGAACGTAGCGACGGTGAAGGTTTCCAGGTGAAGCGTTCGCGCGCTAATACAGAACTTGAGTTCATGCTTATTGGTTCTTGTCTTCGCTTGAATCCGGAACTTCTCAACTTGCAAGGAAAGACATTTATGGAAGGGCTTAAGGTTCCTGGATTCCTCGGGCGTCCTGACTCTAAAGAAACAAGATCAGCTATCGCGTTTGAAGCGATGATGAAAGCTCATTAGGAAGATCGGAGAACCTACATGTCTGTACTGGTTGATAAGAATACGCGGTTGATTGTTCAGGGAATTACGGGGC
>CAZZZP010000143.1:0-6874 GCA_964658635.1 Lichenicola sp.
GGCCGTTCTGAACTGAAGAAAGTTGGGTTGCAGATGTACTCATAGGCTTGGTGTATCTCCGGTGCAGCGCTCCCAGAAGCTGGAGGTCAAAACAGGGTCCTTGAAACGGGCCAATTGCTCCCACTGCGGATAAAAAGCCTGGAACTGCGCCGCCGTCATCGCCGCATCCTTCGCCGGGTACAGACGCCCGCCATAAGCCCGCGTCATGTCTGCCAGCCGCTCCACAAGCGGGAAGGTAAGCCCCGCCTTGATCGGAAAGTCGAGCGCCAGCGTGATCCCCGGCTGCGGGAAGCTCAGCAGCCCCGGCGAAGGCACATCGCCGAACGCCTTCAGCACCGCCAGGAAGCTCGCCAGGCCGGACTTCGCCACCTCGGTCAAAATCGCAATCGTGCCCTCACGCGCAGACTCCCACGGAATCGCATACTGGAACTGCAGCAGCCCCGCCTTGCCGTACATCCGGTTCCAGTGCAGCACCTTGTCCAGCGGATAGAAGAACGGCTCGTAATCCTGCAGCGCCTTCACCCGCGGCTTCATCTGCTTATTGAAAAAAACCGTGTTGAACAGCGAAACCGTCGTGTGATTCAGCGCAAAACCCGGCGCGTCGAACGGAAACACCAGCTTCGGCTCAGGCGAAGGCTTCAACTCGCTCGGCACTCGGGAGTGATCGCCCAACATGAAGATTCCGCGCGCAAAATTCGCACCCGTCGACGCACAATCGATCCAGCTCACCGTGTACTCGACGTCTTTGTACTGCTCCGTCAACGTAAGGAACTCGTCAATCCCGTGAAACTGGATCCCCTCGTAATCGATCATGCGAGACACGATCGGACGCAGCCGGACCTCGGCCCACGTGATCATTCCCGTCAGCCCCAGCCCGCCGATCGTCGCCGCATACCAGTCCGCCTCGTGCGTCGGTGAGCAAATCCGCCGCGACCCATCGGAGCGCACCAGCTCGAACCGCGTCACATGGTTGCCGAAGGTCCCCGCCACGTGGTGATTCTTGCCATGGATGTCATTCGCAATCGCTCCGCCCAGCGTCACATACTTTGTGCCCGGAGTCACCGGCAGGAAGAACCCCCGCGGCACCGCAAAATCCAGAATCTGCGCCAGCGTCAGCCCCGCCTCGGCAATCAGCAAACCCGTAGCAGGATCGAACGACAGAAGCCGGTTCATGTCCGTCGTCACCAGCAGGTTGCCGTCCTTCAGCAGGCAGGAGTCACCATAGCTTCGGCCCATCCCCACGGCCAGCGCGCCATTGTGCAAACCGGCAAGGTTCGCGGGAAAGTCCTGCTGCCAGTGCATCGGAATCACGTTCGCAGCGTATTTCGGGTACCGTCCCCAGCTTTCGAACGGTACGTCATCAAGAGGCTGCAGGGCTTTGGCCGTTACACGGTCAGGCTGAGGAATCTGGTCAGCGGAGGGCCTGCCAGAGGATGCGGGAGCTGTCGGCATAGCTTCTAGAATACCGCTTTTGGGACGCCACGTCGTGAAAACATCAACGGGCATGGCGTGTAGCCATGCCCGTCCCAATGACCAAAATGAAACTACTTAACGGCAACAGCCTGCTGCTTCTTCGCGTGTTCGGAAGCCGCCTTCAGGCGTGCATCCTTCGCTGCCGTCGCCAGCGCGGCAAAGCCAGCCGCATCGTTCGCCGCAATGTCCGCAAGGATCTTGCGATCGAGCGTGTTCCCCGCCAGCTTCAACCCGTTGATGAACGTCGAGTAGCTCATCCCGTTCTGCAGCGCAGCCGCACCGATACGGACAATCCACAGCGAGCGGAACTGACGCTTCTTCTGCTTGCGGCCCGTATAGGCAAACTTCAGTCCGCGCTCAACCGCTTCCTGGGCCGCCTGGTAAAGCTTTGATTTGGTGAGGAAGTAACCACTCGCGCGCTTCAGTATCTTGCGGCGGCGATCGGCGCGTTTTGTACTCCGTTTTACACGGGGCATCGTAAATCTCCTTTTGCGTAGTGCGTTTGAGCGGCTGGTGGGAAGGCTTCCACTTCACTCGCTTCTTGCAGGCTCGGATCTCGATGGAATAAGCAGGCATTCAGCATGCCGCAGGTTCCAGGGGCCGGTTACGCGGTGCAGGCCCTTCGCTCTTTTTACAGAACAGCTCGATCCAAACAACGATTACCCAGCCAGCAGGCTAGGCGTACGGCAGCATCCGGGCGACGTTGTACTGATCCGCATCGGAGATCAAGCCCGCTTTGCCGAGACGGCTCTTGGTCTTGTTGTTCTTCGACGTGAGGATGTGACGCATCTTCGAATGGCCCCGCTTGAACTTGCCGGTGCCAGTCTTCTTGAAGCGCTTGGCGGCGCCGGAGTGGGTCTTCAACTTTGGCATAGAGAGATCCTGACGAACTTCGTCTCGTTCTGTACAACCCTCCAAGTGTAGCCGAACGCACTCTAAAATGATAGCTTTTTACCCCCAAACGCACTCGCTTTTAAGCCCGAATTCGCACGTCCGCAAACACAAAACCGTCCCGCCCCACAAATTCCGCCGGCAACTTGCGCGGATCCACGCAAACCACGCGCGTCTTCAGCCCGGCCGCAATCATCTCCCGCGCCAACTCCCCCGTATCCCGCTTCCACAAAGGAAACAAAGGACTTATCCCGCTCTCCCGCAGCTTCTCCACCCGGTAAGCCCGAATATCCTCAAGAAAAAGATCCCCAAATCCCATCGCCCCCACCCCGCGCCCAACCGCCGCCGCACACGCCCCCCGCATCTGCTCCTCGTAAATCTCGTTCGAACAAGGCCAAGGCAAAAAAATAATATGCAACGGCAACCCCACCGCAGCAGCCTGAGCCACCAAAACCTCTCGCCGCGTGCCATGCATCGCGACCCGGTCGAACGCCGCATTGACCGTCGTCAGCAGCCCGCAAACCCTGTATTCCGGCCCCTTTTGCAGTAAATGTAGCGCCCACGCGCTGTCTTTGCCACTACTCCAACTCATCAGTGTGCTGATCGGTCCAGGCATCCTCAAAGATTCGCATGCATGTCAACCAATTGGATAATTATTCACCCCTTAGCCCGACTCCGCACGGTATCCTAGCCAGAGGTTCGCCATCTCCCCCAAATATGGCATAGCCAAAAGAGAGTGACCGACATGGTTTCCGCTGAGCTCCTTTCCCTCGAAACTGACCTGATTGCGCTTGAAGAGCAGTACGGGGCCCACAACTACCATCCGCTCGACGTCATCATCACCCGCGCCTCGGGCGCCTGGGTCACAGATGTCGACGGCAAACGCTATCTCGACTTCCTTGCAGCTTATTCGGCCGTCAACCAGGGCCACTGCCACCCCTCCATCCTCGCCGCGATGATGGAGCAGGCACAGCGTGTCACCCTCACCTCGCGCGCCTTCCGCAACGACCAACTCCCGCTTCTCCTCCGTGACCTAAACAAGATCACCGGCTTCGAGATGGCGCTGCCGATGAACTCCGGCGTCGAAGCCGTCGAAACTGCCCTGAAAGCCGCGCGTAAATGGGGCGAAACCGTCAAAGGAGTAGCGGCCGACCAGGGCGAAATCCTCGTCTGCCGCAACAACTTCCACGGCCGCACCATCTCGGTCGTCGGCTTCTCCTCCGAAGACCAATACCGTAAGGGTTTCGGCCCCTTCGCCCCCGGCTTCTCCTGCATCCCCTTCGGCGACGCCGAAGCACTTCGCGCCGCCATCACACCTAAAACCGTGGCCTTCCTCGTCGAACCCGTCCAGGGCGAAGCCGGCATCATCGTTCCACCCGCCGGCTACCTCGCCGACGTCGCCGCCATCTGCCATGAGCACAACGTCCTGCTCATGTGCGACGAGATTCAAGCCGGCCTCGGCCGCACCGGCCGCCTCTTCGCCTTCGAGCACGACGACATCCGTCCCGACGTCTGCATCATCGGCAAGGCGCTCTCCGGCGGCTTCTACCCGGTCTCGGCCGTTCTTGCCTCGAAGCAGGTCCTTGGCGTCTTCCGGCCCGGCGACCACGGCAGCACCTTTGGAGGTAATCCCCTGGCCTGCGCCGTCGCCCGCGCCGCGCTCAACGTCATCATTGACGAAGATCTTCCGGCGCGCTCCGCAGAACTCGGCACCTACGCACTCGACCGCCTGCAGCGCATCCGCTCGTCGAAAATATCCTCCGTCCGCGGCAAAGGACTTTGGATCGGCATCGAGCTCAACTGCCTCGCACGGCCGCTTTGCGAGGCTCTCAAAGCTCGCGGCGTCCTCTGCAAGGAGACGCACGACACCGTCATCCGCCTCGCACCTCCGCTCGTCATCTCTCCCGACGACCTCGCATGGGGAATCGACCAGATAGAAGCCGTGCTCACCGCCTAAACCATCCTCTAGGGACAGCGGTCACTTCGTGACGGATGGAAGCTTCGCTTGGGTCCTCCCAATCGTTCGGACCAAACTCCCTTCCTGACCAACGGGAAGGCAAAGCGAAGCCATTGTGAGTGACGAAGTGACCGCCGCCCGCGCAGGGCGCATGTCTGCCTGCCATGCTATACTTCAGGCACGGGTAAGCGGCACAAACTGCTGATTTGACGCGGGTTTTATCAACTTCTACCCCACCCGACGGAGACGACGAAAGCGCATGGCATCTACCCCCCAGAGCCCGAACCCAGACCTCAACCTTCCTCTTGCCGACGCAACGCCCGAAGTCCCCAAGTCGGGCGGCTACTCGGCCGAGAACATCACGGTCCTTGAAGGTCTTGCGGCAGTTCGGCTGCGCCCCGCCATGTACATCGGCTCCACAGGGGAGCAGGGCTTGCACCACCTCGTCTACGAAGTGGTCGACAACTCGGTCGACGAGGCGCTCGGCGGACATGCCACCCGCATCGACGTCACCATCCACGTCGACAACTCCATCACCGTCACCGACGACGGCCGAGGCATCCCGGTCGACGACAAGGTCATCAACGGCGAAAAAATGCCCGCCGTCCAGGTCGTGCTCACCATGCTGCACGCGGGTGGAAAGTTCGACGCCTCCAACTACAAGGTCTCGGGCGGCCTCCACGGCGTGGGCGTCTCGTGCGTCAATGCCCTCTCGGAAGAGTTTGATGTCGAGATCTGGCGCGATGGCTTCACCTGGGAACAGGACTACTCCAAGGGCGCACCGATCTCTCTGCTCCGCAAGATGGGCCCCAGCACCCGCAAGGGAACGAAGGTCCACTTCCTGCCCGACAGGAGTATCTTCACCGTCACCGAGTTCAACTACGACACGCTCGCCAATCGCCTGCGCCAGCTCGCCTTCCTCAACAAGGGTCTTGAGATCACCCTTACCGACGAGCGCCAGACCGACGCTAAGACCGGCGAATCCAAACACCAGGATTTCAAGTACGTCGGCGGCATCGCGGAGTTCATTAAGCACCTGAACAAGGGCAAAGCCGTCCTGCACGAGAAACCCATCTACATGGAAGCCGAGCGCGACAACGTCGCCATGGAGATCGCCCTCCAGTACAACGACGCCTACAGCGAGACCGTCTTCACCTTCGCAAACAACATCAATACCATCGACGGCGGCACCCACCTCGCCGGCTTCCGCGCCGCGCTCACCCGCACCATCAACGCGGCCGGCCAGTCGCTCGGCCTCTTCAAGGACGTCAAAGAGAACCTCGCCGGCGCCGATGTAGTCGAGGGTCTCGTCGTCGTCATCAGCGTCAAGCTCTCGCAGCCCCAGTTTGAAGGCCAGACCAAGGGTAAACTCAACTCCAACATCGCAGGCACCGTCCAGGCCTTCGTCAACGAGCGCCTCGGCGCCTTCTTCGACACCAACCCCCAGGTCGCCAAGAAGATCATCAACAAGGCTATCGACGCCGCACGCGCCCGTGAAGCTGCACGCAAGGCACGCGACCTCACACGCCGCAAGGGCGCGCTCGACGGTGGCGGGCTACCCGGCAAACTCGCCGACTGCTCTGAACGCCAGCCCGACCGCTGCGAACTCTACCTGGTCGAGGGTGAATCCGCAGGCGGGACCGCCAAGCAGGGCCGCGACCGCAAATTCCAGGCCATCCTCCCCCTTAAGGGCAAGATCCTCAACGTCGAAAAGGCCCGCTACGACAAGATGCTCGGCCACGAAGAAATCCGCGCCATGATCACCGCCCTCGGCTGCGGCATAGGCAAGGATGACTTCGACCCCGCCAAGCTGCGCTACGGCAAGCTGATCCTGATGACCGATGCAGACGTCGACGGTTCCCATATCCGCACCCTTCTGCTCACCTTCTTCTTCCGCCACATGACGGAGCTCATCAAGCGCGGTCACGTCTACATCGCTCAGCCACCGCTCTTCCGCATCAAGAAGGGCAAGTTCGAGCAGTACATCAAGGACGAGCGCCAGTACGTCGACGTCATGATCAAGCGCGCCTCCGACGGCATGGTCCTCACCTACGGAGAAGGCGGCGCCAAGCTCACCGGTGCCGACCTGACCGAATACATGTCGCGCCTCAACGACTACCTCAACCTCTTTGAGAAGGTCGGCAAGCGGCTGCGCAACGAGACCGTCACCTTCGACTTTGTGCAGCTCTTCTCGCATGAGGGCGCCACGCCGGCCAAGAAGGAAGACTTCCTTACGCCCGACAAGCTCTTCGAGATGCGCGCGAAGCTTGAGGCCATTCGCCGAGAGTTCCAGTTCCGCGCCATCGGCGAGCCCGTTCTGGACGAAGAACACCAGACCTGGTCGCTCTCCTTCACTGACTCGCAGGGCGCTGAGCGCAAGCTCGACTGGGCACTCGCCAACGCCGCAGAGAGCCGCCAGCTCCTCGGCAAATACTCGCAGATCAAGGATCAGCTTAAGGCCCCCTTCCTCATCTCCTACGCCTCGCCGACTTCAGCCCAAGTCACCCAGGCAGCACTTGATGAAGCCGACGAGATCGCCCAGGAAGAGGGCGT
>CAZZZP010000144.1:0-6680 GCA_964658635.1 Lichenicola sp.
GGTGGGTGTGACGCCGACGTATGGGCGGGTAAGCCGGTTCGGGCTGATAGCGTTCGCCTCGTCGCTCGACCGCGTGGGGCCGTTCACTGCAAATGTGGCGGATGCTGCGACGATGCTGGGCGTTCTGTCCGGGCAGGACAAGATGGACGCGACGACCGCGAATCAGCCGGTCGACGACTATGTTGGCGCGCTGGCGAAGCCGGTTGCGGGGCTGAAGATCGGCGTGCCGGAGGAGTACTTCGGCGAAGGGCTGGACGAAGAGATTCGGGCGGCGGTCGAGAAAGCGATCGACGGGCTGCGGGCGCAGGGCGCGGAGATTGTGAAGATCAGCCTGCCGCACACGCGGTATGCGATTCCGACCTACTATGTGCTGGCTACGGCGGAGGCTTCGTCGAATCTATCGCGGTTTGATGGTGTAAGGTTCGGACTGCGTTCGGATGAGGCGAAGACGCTTTCGGCGATGTTCAAGAAGACGCGCGAGGAGGGTTTCGGGCCGGAGGTAAAGCGCCGCATCCTTCTCGGGACGTATGCGCTGAGTGCCGGGTATTATGACGCGTACTACAGGAAGGCGCAGCAGGTTCGGGCGCTGCTGGCGCGGGACTTCCTGGTGGCGTTTGACCAGGTGGACGCGATTGTCGGACCGATGACGCCGACGCCGGCGTTCAAGCTGGGCGAGAAGGTGGATGACCCGGTTTCGATGTACCTGGCGGACATCTATTCGGTTGCGGCAAGCCTGGCGGGAATCTGCGGGATGAGTGTGCCTTGTGGTGAGACGAAGGATGGTCTGCCAATTGGTGTGCAGGTGATGGCAAAGCATTTTGACGAGTCGACCATGCTGCGGGTTGGGCTGGCGGTTGAGACGAACACGCAGGTTTAGACAAAAACAGGACGGGAATGGGTTTGGTCGAGAAGATGGCAGAAGAGCAGATTGGGCAGAATACGGAAGGTCTAGTCGAAGGACAGGTCCAGGAGAATGCAGCGGCGGCGCCGCCGGATGCGGTTCGGGCTTTCGACCAGTATGGCCGCGAGGTGATGGTTCCGCGTGACGAGTGGCGGACGAACGTGATTCCGGGCATGCTGAAGGAAGCGTGGGAGAATCCGGATCAGCTTTATGTGCTGATTCTGAACTCGCTGAACGACGGATTTGCACCCGAGATGCTGGACGCGGCGCAGCACCTGGCCGAGGTGGATACCCTGCCGGCGCGTGGCGCCTGTATGCACGGGATCGTGCTGATGCAGTTGGGACGGCGCGAAGAGGCGAAGAAGATCTTCGAGGAGTTCACGGCGAACAAGGGCGAGGATGGCTCCGTGCTGGTGAATCTGGCGCGAATCTATGCTGAGGATGGCGATGCGGAGAAGTCCCGGGCGACGCTTGAGAGGGCCGTGGAGATTGAACCGAATCACGACAATGGCCTGGGCTGGATGGCTGCGCTTGCCAATGAACGCGGCGGTGACGCGGCGGTGAAGGAGACCCTTGAGAGGGTTTCTCAGAACCCGACGAGCTGGCGCGCGCAGTTATGGCTTGCACGCGGCGAGCTGAGCACGGGCAACCTGGAGGCCGCAAAAGCACTTTATCAACAAGCGCTTGAGCATGCGCCGAAACCGGTTCCGGCGGATTTCCTGATGCAGGTAAGCGGAGATCTGGGCAGCAAGGGGCACCTGATGGAGCTGATCGAGTTTACGGCTCCTCACTTTGTGCCGGAATGGCATGGGCTGCCGGTCGGGAACAACCTGATCAAGGCGCTGGTCGACACCAATAATCTGGTGGCGGCAGACCAGGTGAAGGCCGCTCTTTATGCGCTGAATCGTCCGGACTGGAAAGAGCCGCTTGCATTCTGGGATAAGGAGATCGCTCGCGTGAGAACGGCGCAGGCCAATGCTGCGGGTGCGGCGCAGGAGATCCAGATCGGCATGCTTCGCGTGGATGGACCGATCTGGTCGCCCCCGGGCACGCCAGGTCGGACGCTGTTCCAGGAGAAGGGCGCTGCTGCTCCCAAGGTGACGTTTCTGGGCGGAACGGCGGAGGCTCCGGAACAGCCGGGCGAGAACCGAATGCAGATTGCCGACGCGATTGGACGGATGACGCGGTCACTGCCGCTTTTCTTTTCTGAACAAGTGCAGATGCGCACGGCAGCAGCGGGTCGGGCGATGGTTCCGTGGGCGGTCGGCGCAACGAGCGGCTTTGTGGTCAGCGGGCAGGTTTGGCCGGATGCGACAGCGGTCGAGGCAGTCAAGGTTCCTGAGAACCTGAGCGACTATGTGGTGACGACGCACCTGGATGCCGAGGTTGAGCCCTGGACGGCGATGCTTGCGTTTATCCGGACGAGCGATGGGACGCGGATTGGTGAGTTGGAGGCGGAGTTCTCGCCTGCCGAGCCGGAGAAGGGGCTGGCGGAGCTTGCGGACGAGGTGGTGGAACTGCTTAGCGTGCTTGGGCCGGCGACGCCTTCGCCTGCGTACGAGGTTCCGGGGCCATCGACTTTTGGATCGTACTTGATGCGACTGGAGCAGATGCTTGCGATCCGATGTGCGGCCATGGACGGGGTTCCTCCGACTTTCCTGAATGGCGAGCGCGAGATCCTGGAGGCCGGGCTTGATCTTTGCCTGGCAGAACCGGAGAACGTGCCGGCGCGACTACTGTTTTTCGGTAGTTTTGAGGCGCTGCGCCGGATGAGGCCGGCGGTTGAGGCGGAGTTTGCCGAAAAGATAGCGAATCTGAAACGCGATCATCCCCTTGCATCGGTGGACTCGCTTTTCGTCTGAGTGGCTGATCCGATAAGAGCGCGGAGACTTCGGTCTCCGCGCTTCCCTGTTCAGGAGTGCTGGCGATGATGCTTTCGCAGCCAGGATTCGGCTTCGGTGAGCTTGGCGATGGGTTGATAGGTGCCCTGGCAAGCGAGAGGCTCGGTGCCGGCGAGCAGGAAGGCGTGGTGGAGTCCGGCTGCGTTGGCCGCGGCGATATCGGAGCATCTATCTCCGATTAAGAGTGAGGTTGATAAATTAATCTGGTGGTCGTGGGCGGCGCGGCGGAGCATGCCGGGTGAGGGTTTGCGGTCTTCGCTTTCGCGTTTGTACTCGCCTATGCCGTGTTCGGGGTGGAAGGGGCAGTGGTAGACGGCGGAGAGGGCGATGCCTCGGGACAGGAATTCTGCCTGGAACCAGTCCATAAGTCGTTCAAAATCAACAGTGGAATAGAGGCCGCGGGCAATTCCGGACTGGTTGGTGACGACGATCAGCTTGTAGCCGAGGGACTGGGCGAGCTCGCAGAGTGGGAAGATTCCGTCGACAAAGGTGACGTCTTCGGGCTTGTGGAGGTAGCCGACCTCGTGATTGATGACTCCATCTCGGTCTAAAAACAGTGCTGTATGCATGTGTTTTGAGGATAAATGGAGTGCGTTTGAGGGTGTTTTTGGGGCTCCCGCAAGGCTGCTGCAGACCTGGGAGCGAATCTTGGAAGGTCGGAAGCGGTCGTACCTGGGCCCCAGAGGGAAGACTTTGGGCGACTGGGTGGTTTGATCAGGACGGCATTCGGGAGTGGAGAGTTTCGAGGTCTTGTGTTGCGCGTCAGGCTGAGGTGGGGATTTTGGCCAGGACGTCGGCGAGGGCGGCTTGCCATGGGCGCATGCGGATGCCGAAGGTTCGGCCGAGTTTGACGCAGTTGAGGCGGCTGTTGGCGGGCCGGCGGGCGGGGGTGGGGTAGTCGGCGGTGGTGATGGGGATGAGGTCGGCGAAACGGGTACCGGGCTCGGCTATGCTGCGGAGGCGGAGGGCCTCTTCGGCGAAGCCATGCCAGGTGGTTTCGGCGGAGTTGGTGGCGTTGTAGATGCCCTGGAGTGGACGGAGGGCGTCGGCGAGACTGCCGCCGGCGGCGGTGCGTTCCAGTTGGTTAAGGATGGTGGCGGTCATCTGCGCAAGATCGCGGGCCGCGGTGGGGGCGCCGTGCTGGTCGGCTACGATGCGCATCTGGGGCTGCTGGCGGGCGACGCGAAGAACGGTGAGGAGGAAGTTTTTGCCGGTTGCACCGAAGACCCAGGAGGTGCGGAAGATGAGATGGGCGGCACCGCTGGCGGCGAGGTTGCGCTCACCGGCGAGCTTTGAGAGGCCGTAGACGCCGAGGGGGTTAGTGAGGTCTGTCTCCTCGTAGGGGCGCGGGGAGTCCCCGGCGAAGACGTAGTCGGTGGAGAAGTGGAGGACGGGGGCGCCGATGAGGGCGGCCTCTTCGCCGAGGATGCGAGGGGCGTCGGCGTTGATCTGAAAGGCTTCGTCGCGATCGGTTTCGGCGCGGTCGACGGCAGTGTAGGCGGCGGGATTGATGATGCAGCGCGGGCGAAGAGTGCGGACGGTGTCGCGGATGGAGGCGGGGTCGGCGAGGTCAAGTTGCGAGCGTGCGGGGGAGTGGACTTCGAGCGAGGGGTTACCGTCGCGCAGGAGGTGGACGATCTCACCGCCCACCTGTCCCGTGGCGCCTGTGATCAGGATGCCGGCCATGGTTAGAAGATGGCCTCTTCGATGAGGCGGGTGAGATAGCTGCCGTAGGTGCTCTTGCCGAAACGGGAGGCGAGGGTTCGCAGTTGGGCGGCGTCGATGTAACCGAGGCGGAATGCGATCTCTTCGGGGCAGGCGACTTTGAGGCCCTGGCGCTGTTCGAGGGTCTGGATGAAGTTGGAGGCGTCGAGCAGGGAGTCGTGGGTGCCGGTGTCGAGCCACGCGATGCCGCGGCCGAGGAGCTCGGTGCGGAGTTCTCCACGCTCGAGGTACCAGCGGTTGATGTCGGTGATCTCGAGCTCGCCGCGGGGCGAGGGCTTGAGATTTGCTGCGACGGCTACGACCTGGGGATCGTAGAAGTAGATGCCGGTTACGGCGTAGCGTGATTTGGGCTTGAGGGGTTTTTCCTCGAGCGAGATGGCGCGGCGGCTGGCGTCGAATTCGACGACGCCGTAGCGTTCCGGGTCGTTGACGGCGTATGCGAAGACGGTTGCGCCGGAGGGCTGGTCGGCGGCTTCGCGAAGGCATCGGGCGAAGTCGTGGCCGTAGAAGATGTTGTCGCCGAGGACGAGGCAGCAGCCTTCTCCTGCGAGAAAGTCCTTGCCAATGATGAAGGCCTGGGCGAGGCCGTCGGGCGAGGGCTGGACGGCGTACTGGAGGTTGAGGCCCCAGCGCTTGCCGTCTCCGAGCAGCTGCTCGAAGCGCGGGGTGTCGGTGGGGGTGGAGATGATGAGGATGTCGCGGATGCCGGCGAGCATGAGGGCCGAGAGCGGGTAATAGATCATCGGCTTGTCGTAGACGGGCAGGAGCTGTTTGGAGATGGCCTGGGTGACGGGATGGAGGCGGGTGCCGGATCCTCCGGCGAGGATGATTCCTTTCATTTCTGAGGCTCTCCGGACTCTGTGCGGTGCGAGTAGTTCTGCTGGATCCAGTTCTTGTATGCGCCGCTGGTGACGTTTTCGGTCCAGGCGGTGTTGGCGAGGTACCAGGCGACGGTCTTGCGCAGGCCGGTTTCGAAGCTTTCTGCGGCATGCCATTTTAGCTCGGATTCGATCTTGCGTGCGTCGATGGCGTAGCGGCGGTCGTGGCCGGGGCGATCGGTGACGAAGCGGATGAGCTGTTTGTGTGGGACGTAGGGCGAGTTGGGGACGAGCTCGTCGAGCAGGTCGCAGAGGGTGTTGACGACCTGGAGGTTGGCCCGCTGGTTGCCGCCGCCGACGTTATAGGTCTCGCCGACGCGGCCGCCCAGGAGGACAGCGCGGATGGCGGAGCAGTGATCGCCGACGTAGAGCCAGTCCCGGACCTGCTGGCCGTCTCCGTAGACGGGGAGCGGCTTGCCGGTGAGGGCGTGGGTGATCATGAGCGGGATGAGTTTTTCAGGGAACTGCAGCGGACCGTAGTTATTGGAGCAGTTGGTGACGAGGGTGGGGAGCTTGTAGGTGTGGTGCCAGGCGCGGACGAGGTGGTCGGAGGCGGCCTTGGAGGCGGCGTACGGGCTGTTGGGCGCGTAGGGGGTGTCCTCGTGGAAGGCGGGCGCGTCGGGGGTGAGGGTGCCGTAGACCTCGTCGGTCGAGACGTGGAGGAAGCGGAAGTCGGCCTGCTCCCCGGGGGTGAGGGTCTGGAAGTAGGTGTGAGCCTCGCGCAGGAGGACGAAGGTACCGTCGATGTTGGTCTTGAGGAAGGCTTCAGGGCCGGAGATGGAGCGGTCGACGTGGCTTTCGGCGGCGAAGTGGAGGATGGCGGAGGGGCGGTGCTCGGCGAGGAGGCGGGCGACGAGCGGGCCGTCGAGGATGTCGCCGTGGACGAAGTGGTAGTCGGGGCGGTCCTGGACTGGAGCGAGACTGGCGGCGTTGCCGGCGTAGGTGAGCTTGTCGAGGTTGATCAGCGGTGGAGCGTCGGGCTGTTTGAACCAATCGAGTACAAAGTTGGCACCGATGAAGCCTGCTCCGCCTGTGACGAGGACCGGCTGGGCTGAGGGACGTCTGTGGTGCGCTGTCATGCTTCTAGGATAACGGGAAGTCGGGTTGGTGGGAGGGGGAGGAGAGAAGTTGTGTCGGGGAGTTCCAACGTGAAGGGGAGGGTGATTCTGGCAAGAACACGAAGGTCATCGGTTATGTCGTTCGTAGAAGGATGGAACAGATACCTCTGCATCAAGCTGACGGAACGGCAGGCCGCCAGGATGGTTTTGGATCTTC
>CAZZZP010000145.1:0-6624 GCA_964658635.1 Lichenicola sp.
GAGGGGCTCCGGCGCAGGCGCTGGGGTCGTCGCTGTGACAGTGGACGGGGCGTTGAACGGGGCGTTCGAGGAAGCGACCGTGAGGAAGTTATGGACTTCCTTGATTCCGGCGACGCCTGCAGCATCGCGGGCCGCGAGAGCCTTCTGGGCATCGTTATTCATGGTTCCGTTCAGGGTCGCGACTCCGCCTTGAACGGAGACGGAGACCTGCTGGCCGGCGAGTGCGCTGTCTGCGGCGATCTGGCTCTGGATGGTGGTTGCGAGTTGCGCATCGTTTCCCGGAGCATTGGACTTGCAGCCCGCGAGGCCTGCGCTGAGAACGATTCCCGGCATGATTCCAAGGCTTACCCAGTTTCGGAATGTCATCGTGTCTTTTCTCCTTACACGTCAGACGAATGGCTTTGTCTGATCGTTTACCGTGCTGCCATCGTAACCTTCGCGGCTTTGTTTTGCTTGGGTTGCGGAGCTCCCATTTCGCTGTTCACTGCAACCCGTTCTATTATCCAGGCATCTCCCCTAGTGCAACGCTGCGGTGTCGCAGCTTCACCAGGCGGCCCGGGTACCTGATGTTCAGGCCAGCGTTCCGATGGGGTGGTCGCAGCAGGTTTCTGGTGGAAGCTAAAACTTCGCCAAATAAATTTGAAATCATAGGAGAGTGCAATGGCTGACAACGATAACGGAAGCGGATTGGGTTGGTTTCTCGCAGGGCTCGGCATTGGAGCCATCGTAGGCGTTCTTTACGCCCCCAAGTCTGGCCGTGAGACGCGTGAGGATCTGGTACAGGCTGGTCTTGACGCCAAGGAAAAGGCCGCCGAGTACGCTCAGCAGGGTGTGGACAAGGCCAACGATTACGTCGAGCAGGGCAAGCAGGTTGCCGGCGACTATGTCGACAAGGGTAAGGAGTACTACGAAAAGGGCCGCTCGCAATGGACTGAGTACGTCGAGAAGGGCAAGAGCCTGGTCCAGGATCAGCAGGACAAGGTTCAGTCCGCTATCAACGCAGGCAAGGATGCTTATGCCAGCAAGGTTGAAGAGCACTTGAGCTAGCTGTAGAGCAGGTCTGAACCAAAGCAAGATAAAGGGGCCATGCCCCGGGCTTAGAGGGCGAACCCAGGCAGCAAGAGGGTTCGCCCATTTGCCGTCACGAGCGTTGTGAACGGAACCATCGTGGCGCGCATCCAATTGCGAACGCACTACCGGAGAATAAGCTGACATGCTGACTACACATCTTGCGGGACTGGACGCTCTGCATTGCGCCGCGCCCTACCGCGTACTCGCGTTGTTCCAGGCGCAGGATTCCATCAACAGCGGGAACGCGAAGCTGATCACAGCCTTCATCATCATTGCCGCGCTCGCGCTGCTGGCGCAGGCTCTTGTCGTCGTCGTTGTAGGCCTCGGTGCCCTGAAGGCAGTCAAGGAGATCCAGACCCACATCGGCGAGTTCCGGGCGAAGGCCATGCCGCTGATCGCCCAGTCGCACTCGCTGGTGACGGAGCTTACGCCCACGGTGCGCGAGATCACCGAGAAGGTCAATACGATCACCGCGCATGTCGAGCAGATCTCGGCTATGGCGCGGGACAAGGCGGTCGAGTTTTCGCCGACCATCTCTGCCGCCAACAAGACGGTTGCGCAGGCTAACGAGACGGTGCAGGATGCAAACCTGAAGACGCGGGCGCAGATTTCGCGGGTCAACGGAATGATTTCCTCATCGCTCGACGCTGCGGCGCGGCTTGGAGTGGCACTGGAACAGGGTATTTCTAAGCCGGGACGTGAGGTCGCCGGGATTGTTTCGGGGGTACGCGCCGGGCTCGATACGCTGCTGAGCGGGGCCAGAGCGTTTGGGGCGGGAGCGCCGATTGGCCGTCGGCCTCCGGTTGTGACTCCGTATCGCACACCGTCGACGCGGACACCGGTGGCTCCGATTTATCCACCGATGAAGAAGATTGATCCTGATTTCTAGGCTTGCGGACGCAAACAAAAAGGCCTGAGGCCATCCTGTCTCAGGCCTTTTTGTTTGTGGGGACCGGCCTAGTAGATCCAGCCGCCGCCGACTACTTCGTCTCCGTCGTAGAAGACGGCTGACTGGCCGGGAGTGATCGCTCGCTGGGGCTCGTCGAAGATGGCGACGACGGTTCCCTCACCCGCCGGGGAGAGCGTGGACCATTGCGGGTCGTGGCGGTGGCGGACTTTTGTCTTCACCCGCATGGGCTCGGTGAGCTCGGGGATCGAAATCCAGTTGAGGCGGTCCACCTTCGCCTCACGCGACATCAGCTCTTCGTCGGCGCCGACCGTGACCTGGTGGCTATCAGGGTGGATCTGCAGGACGTAGAGCGGATTCGCGCTGGTCAGGCCGAGGCCCTTGCGCTGGCCCACGGTGAAGTTGTGGATGCCGGTGTGGCGCCCGACGACCTCGCCTGAGGAGGTGACGAGCTCACCCGAGCTGTCGGGCAGCTCCTGCTCCTGTTCGTCGAGGTAGGCGCGCAGAAAGGCCTGGTAGTCTCCGCCGGGGATGAAGCAGATCTCCTGCGAGTCGGGCTTCTTCGCGACTTCGAGCCCGGCATCGGAGGCCATGATGCGGACGGCCGGCTTCTGCATCTCGCCGAGCGGAAAGAGAGTGTGGGCGAGTTGCTCCTGCGTGAGGCCGAAGAGGAAGTAGGTCTGGTCCTTTGATCGGTCGGCGGGGCGCGAGAGGATCCAGCGGCCACGCTCAACGTCAAAGTGGTTGCGCGCGTAGTGGCCGGTGGCGATGCGGTCGGCACCGATCTGCTGGGCGGTGAGCAGAAGCTGATCGAACTTGAGGTGGTTATTGCAGAGGGTGCACGGGATGGGCGTGCGCCCGGCGAGGTACTCGCTAACGAAGGGCTTGACGACGTCCGCCTCGAAGCGATCCTGCTGGTTGACGAGATAGTAGGGGATGTTGAGGCGCTCGGCGACACGGCGTGCGTCGTAGACGTCATCGATCGAGCAGCAGCGGCCCTGGACGGACTCGGGCATGCCTTCGTGGCCGGAGAGGCGGCGCTGGTTCCAAAGCTGCAGGGTGAGGCCGACGAGCTGGTGGCCCTGGGACTGGAGCAGCGCGGCCACGGCGGACGAGTCCACACCGCCGCTCATGGCTACGGCTATGGTCTCGCCCGGAGTGGTTGCTGTACTCACACTGCCATTTTCGCAGATTGCCCCGAAAAGCCCTATTTTTGTGCGGTCTGCTGCAGGAACTGGGCGAGGTAGTCCTTCCAGACGATGGCCTGGGTGTGGGTGCCGTGGCCGCGGGTCTGGTCGGTGATGGGGAGGAGGATGAACTTTGCCCTGGGGATCTCCTTGACTTTTTCCTCCGCGATGCCGAGCTCGGGCGGGTTGATGAAGTCGTCGGCGGAGTTGATCCAGAGCACAGGCGCCTTGATGGTTGCGAGCTTCGGGCTGGGATCGTAGTTGCGGCTCGCGTTCATGTAGAAGATGAGGTCGTTGGCGTCGGTTGAGGCGTCGGCGCGGGCGAGATACTTGTCGACATACTGCTCGGCGGCCGTACGTGTGGGTGCGGCTTTCTGCATGACTTTGGGCGCGGAACCCATGACGAGGAGTAGCTCGTCGGCGGTGCGCAGGCCTTCGGCGGGCTCGGATTTGTACTCGCCACTTTGCCATGCGGGATCCTGCTTGACGGCCTGGATGGCCATGTAGCGCATCATGCGGTTGCGGCCGGCGATGGGGACGGGCAGGCAGGCGAAGGGCGCGAGCGCGTCCATGGCGTCGGGGTAGGTCTCACCCCAGACAAAGGATTGCATGCAGCCCATGGAGGTGCCGAGGATGAGCCGGAGGTGGTCGATCTTAAGTCCGTCCTCGAGCATGATGTGCTGCGAGCGGACCATGTCGTCGTAGTCATAGGCCGGGAATCTGGCGTGGAGGCCGTCGGACGGCCTGGACGACGAGCCGTGGCCGATGTCGTCGGGGAAGATAAGGAAGTACTTCGTGATGTCGAGCGGTGCGCCGGCTCCGAAGAGGACGTCCGAGAAGACCGGGTTGAGCAGCGAGGTCGCGCTGCCGCCGGTGCCGTGCAGCAGAAGGACGGCATTGTCGGCGTGACCGGCGGCGTCGCGGTGCAGCGTGCCCAGGGTGAGGTAATGGAGTTTGAGCGATGGCAGGACTTCGCCGGTGCCGAACTTGAAGTTCGAGATGCTGTAGACACCGTCTTTTGTGGCCCATTTACCTGCAGGAGCGGCCGCGGTGGTGCCCGACATCGTTTGTCCAAATGCGCTGCCGAGGAGAGCAAAGATCGCGAGATAACGTTTCATTGCGGAAGTATACTTTGCGATTCGATTTACTCCGGGGCCTCGACGCGGCCACCGGATTTGAGCTTGTAGACCTTGCCGCGGTAGTAGAAACGCTCGCCGCCGTAGCTGCCCAGCCAGAGCATGCTGCCGAGCAGGTCGCGCAGTGGGTAGTTTGCAACGTTGGCCCACCAGTCGGGGTCGCCCAGCACACCGAGAATGGCGGCGGCCTGGAGCCAGCGGTTGAGCACCATCGCCCCGAGCCACGCGAGCCCGAGCAGGGGCCGGCCGGTGCCGATTCCCCAAAGCAGACCGAGCAGGCCAAAGGGCATGGCGAAGGTGAGCCCACTGCCGAGGTGGCCCCAGGGCCGCGAGCGGCGGGTGCTCTGCATCCAGCGCAACTGATTGCGGAAGGAGAGCCAGAAGGGTGTGTCCTGGACCATGAGCTTGATGACGTGGGTGGCCATCTTGACGTGCTTTCCCTGTTTGGCGAGGCGGTTGCCGATCTCGAAATCGTCGGCGTAGAACTGGCCGAGCTCGGCAAAGCCGCCGACATCGCGGAAGCTCTGCTTGCGGGTGACCATGGTGGCGCCGAGTGCAAACTTGGTGCCTTCGATCATGTCGGCGACGAGCACGCCGGAGGTCATCTCGACGCTCTTGCCGACAGCGTCCAGCTTTGCCGCGAAGCTGGAGTTTGCGCCGCCGTAGGCCGTGCCGATGTAGACGCAGGAGGCCACCCCAAGATTGGGATCCTTGAGGTTCTGGACCAGACGGAGCAGGTATTTTGGGTCTACGCGGACGTCGGCGTCGCTGGTGACGAGCAGTTCGTTCTTCGCGACTGAATCGAGCTTTTCGAGCGAGAAGACCTTGGCATTGTGGAACTTGGGGATGGGTTCGCCGCAGGTGAGGTATTGTGCGCTGACTGCGGGGAAGCGCTCGCCGACGCGGCGGGCCAGGCGGAGGCCCTCGTCGGTCACGTGGCGGGCGCAGAAGAGGAGCTCGAAGTCGCCGGGGTATTGCTGCTCGAAGAAGGTTTCGATGTTGCGTTCCATGCCGGGTTCGGTGCCGTGGAGCGGCTTTAACATGCTGACGGCGGGGGTGAAGTCCGGCGGCGCCTGTTCGTCGCGACGCTTGCGAAGGCCGAAACGAACTGCCGCCACCATCACCATGCCGCAGTAGATGGACGATGTGACCGAGCCAACTATCGCCAACCACCACAATCCGTGCCAGAACCAACTCATTTCGAAGCAAACCTCAGACGCAAGTCTACCGAAAGAGACGGGGCTAGATGCAGGACAAGCAAAGGATTGACGCGGATAAAAGCGATGAGAAACGATAAAAGACGAGGTGCATGGGTCGCCCCCTTTGCTTGCATCTGCTCTTATCGCTCTTAATCGTTCTTATCTGTGTTGATCTTTGGCTTGTTTTTGGTCTTTACAGGGATTTTGACGGGCACGATGGTTGCGCGTTTGAAGGGGACCAGGCCGGCGCCGGGGTTCTGCTGCTGCTGCATGCGGGCCAGCATCTCGTCGCGGACATAGTCGACGAAGCCCTGCATCTGCCGGTTCATCTCCTCCATGCGCTCGCGCATCTGGAGAACGATAGCGATGCCGGCGATATTGACGCCGAGATCGCGCGCGAGATTGAGGATGAATTCGAGGCGTTCAAGGTCTTCGTCGGTGTAGAGCCGCGTGTTGCCATCGGAACGGCTGGGGCGCAGCAGTCCTTCGCGCTCGTAGAGGCGGAGCGTCTGGGGGTGGATTTCGTACATCTCGGAGACCACGGAGATCATGTAGCCGCCGCGGGATTTGCGCTTGGTCGCCATCGTTCGCTAGCTCGCCTTCCTGCGCGGATTTGTGTTTTCAGCCGAACAAACCTGCACCACCTTGCGCAGCGCCGTGTTCACCCTATCTGAGCTCGGAAAGGCCTGGACGACGCCAGGTTCTATGACGACGAACTGCATGGTCCGGCTCAGGCGCCCTGCGAAGTGGCTGCGAACGCCGGTCGATAAATCTACATCATTCGGCATGTCTTCCATGATTTGGTCATCCGCTTTCATAGCTTCTTCGCTCCGAGCCGGTCGCTGGCCTGGCTGTGATGGTTCTCACCACATCATCTTCATCAGTATGCCCCACGGTCAACAGTCTTCCAGACCTTGTCTCGCCGAGGCTGAAGGAGCGCCGTTCACTTACAGGGTGCCGGTCGTCTCCAACAGTGAGAACGAGTGCATCATAAATCGCCGCGAAGGCGACGCCATGCCTGGTCATGTTCGCTTCTGCTTTGAAGACGTCGCAGGTAAACAAGGTACCGACCAGGTTGAGCTCCAATTCTTGTGGCATTTGCCCCTAGCATAGGCCTGCGCCTG
>CAZZZP010000146.1:0-6559 GCA_964658635.1 Lichenicola sp.
ACATCCCGTCCTGAATCCGCTCATCTCCACGCATACCCAATAGACGGACAACCACAGTCGGAAGTCTTAAAAATGCGGAAACACTGGAGCCTGCTCCAACAAGCTCCTAGTGAGTATTCCGCAATATTTTTACTTGCTAGAACGTCAGGCGGAGAGACCCTTGCAGGATGCGTGCGTCTCTTTGAGAGCTGGTTGGGTTGATGTAGCCGGCGGTTGGTCCAAGGTTTGCATTGGGCCCCCCGGGGTTGTAGTGGTTCAGGGCGTTGAAGGCATCCGCACGAAGTTGCATGTTGAAGTTTTCAACGATCGCGAAGGTCTTGAATGCGGACAGGTCAAAGTCTTCCTGGCCGGGGCCGTTGATGTCGTTACGCTGGGAGGTTCCGAAGAGGCCGGGTAGAGGTTGAGTGTACTCGGCATTCGGATCGTTCGGGATGGTGGAGGAGCTGAACCACTGGTTATAGGATTTATGGAAGCCGGCCGGAGGCCTGGAAAGGTTCCGGTTCGCACGTTCCGCATAGGTGCCGGTGGACCCGCCGATGTCCGACGCCACTACGCTGAAGGGAAGACCGCCCTGCAAGAGGATAATGCCGGCGGCCTGCCAGCCCCCAACCGCTTCCTCCAGCAAACGGTTAGCGTGGGGCAGTATCGCCTTGCCACGTCCGACTGGCAGTGAATAGACACCGCTGACTACGAGCCGCTGACCAACGTTGAAATCTCCCCGCGAGTAATCGCCAGCCACGTTGTGCGAGTCTTGCGGACCAGCCCATCCCGCAGCATCGCCGGAGAGCCCGGCTACCGAAGAGGCTGTGTCCATCTGCTTAGACCAGGTATAGGAAGTGATCAGCGTGAGATCTGATGTGCGATGTTCTACCTTCACATCGAGCGCGTTGTAGTTACCCCAGCCATTGAACAGAGTATTCACAAGGGTTCCCAGATTTTTGTACGGCACACGGTCCTGATTGGGCACTGTCGGGTTGTAGCCATTGCTCCCAACCTGAGTCACCGCGCAGGAGGTAGCCGCATTGCAGAGGTAGGGTTGGTTAGGGTTCTGGCGATCAAACAGATGCGTCAGCTTGTTGCCCACGTAGTCGATTTCGAGCGTTGTCTTCAAGGGCAGTTCGCGCTCGATGCCGAAGGCCCAACTTTCAACGTAAGGCTGACGATAGTTACCGCCAATCTGCACGATGAAACCAAGCGGGCTGTTGGGGTTGGTGTCGCCGGTGCTTGGGCTGTTGGGCATCCACTCCGACACGACTGGACCACTGCTGGCTGCTGCCGGAAGCGCGTTCATATTGTAGGGGGCCGGGTAGCTCAGGGGCAGGGTCGAACTAGTAGTGGATACACCCGTCGAGAGTGGGTAAAAGCCGGATGAGTTTGCCAACTCGTTGGCTTCGTAGCTGTCGTAGAAGATGCCAAAGCCGCCACGAATGACAGTCTTATCATCATGGTAGGGGCGATAGGCGAAGCCGACACGCGGGGCGAAGGTGCTCTTCTGGGAACCAGTCAGCACAGTGTTTCCTGAAGTTGGAATATAAAGCGAACCACCGAAGGGGTTGGTTCCTCCGTATGTGGCGGCAATCGACTTGTTCGCGACGTAAAGTGCGCCCTGGGGTGCGCTGAAGTCTGGCGAAAACATATCCCCGCTCTCCTCAAAGGGCGTCTGGTGAAATTCATAGCGAAGTCCCAGATTGAGAGTCAGGTCCGTAGTTGCCTTCCAGTCATCCTGCACATATCCGGCGAAAGAGTTCAGATGCATATGGCCTGTCGCACCGAGCGTGGGGCTGGCCAGCGGACCAACCTGTACCGTATTGATGCCGGCAGGCGAACCGAGAAGCAGATCAGCAATATCATCGCCGGAGTACTGGCCGTTAAAGGTGAAATAACCAAGGCCACCGCCAATGAGATACTTGTAGCGGTTCCGACGCAGTTCCGCTCCAACGCTGAGACTGTGGCGCCCGATCACCTTGTAAGCCGAGTCGCTTCCGTCCCAGGTGGTTGAAGTGTGGCTGACCGGCGATTCCTGAGAGACTGCACTCGGATTAATTTGATCGTTCAGCGTCGAAGAGTTGCTGCTGCCAAAGATCAGGCGAGGGTATCCATCAATACTAAGCTGGTAGGGAGAGGGAAGATTGAGCGACGCAAGATCGCTGTTGGTGATCGCTAGCGGCTCATGGTAACCCGAGATCGCCTGCACATAACCGATGCGAAACTGATTGGTGAACGAGGGTGTAAATGTATGTGTTTCGGTGAGGGTGTAGAACCGTGCCGGCTGCAGGTTAAGCAGGCCAGACGCAGGCGTCTGTGCACCCTGAACCTCATTTTCGTTATGCCACGTCATGTGAAAAAAGGCCGAGTCATTTTTACCAAGGGTTTGGTCGATGCGGTAATTCTGCTGGTCGTATTTCAACGTTGTTGTCGTATTGACCGCATAGTTCGGTCCGCCCAGCACCTTTGGGATCAAGTTTGGTCCTGACGCTGGAAAATAAAGACCCGGCCGCTGAGCCAGCTTGCCAAGGGCGGAGATTCGTCCGGACGGCACAGTGTAGATACCGTCGACTAGCGGGAACGGGCAGCCGGTCTGAGGATCGAAGAGCGGCAGTGGGTCCCCCGGCTTATAGGTCTTGCCACACTGAGTCCGGCCGCCGTTCGGTTGCACCACCCCGAGGAGAGACTGACTGAATCTGCCCGCTAACTGGTCGGCAGTCGGCACCAGGGTTGTGCTACCGCCCGCAACATTCTGACGAAAACCCTCATAGTTGGCAAAAAAGAAGGTCTTGTCGCGGCCGTTGTAGAGCTTTGGGATGCGAACTGGGCCGCCGAGCGAGTATCCAAATTGATTCTGCTGAAGCAGCGGAATTGTGACCCCCGGAGTCGAGCCATGCGGCGTCGCATCCACGTAGTTGTTGCGCAGATACTCGAACGCCGAGCCATGATATAAATTCGTGCCACCCTTGCTACTGAGGGTTACCTGGGTCGCATTAAATCCGTAGGAGGCAGAGTAGACCTTGGACTGAACCTTGAACTCGTCGATATCGTCGAGCGAGGGTTGGAACGCAGGGCTCTGCTCTCCCAGATCGATGATCGAGCTGCCATCGAGCGTATAGCCGTTTGAGGCTCCTCGCGCGCCCCCGACGCCAATCGAGCTGTTGCCATCGCCGGAGATTACGATGCGCTGCGTGCCCTGCTCGCCGCCGCCGTTGTTCACTGCGCCGGGGGTCGTGATGAGCAGATCCTGGAAGTTTCTGCCGTTGAGCGGCAGATCGCCAATCAGCTTGCCCCCAATCACTTCACCCACGCTGGCACTGTCAGTGTCGAGGCTAACCGCGGCCGCCGAGACGCTAATTGTGTCCGACGTGCTCCCAATCGTAAGTGCAATATCGGTACGGACCGTTTGATCCACATTCAGCAGGATGCCGGACTGGGTCTCAGCCTTAAAGCCGGCTGACTCAACCTGTACCTCGTAGTGGCCCGGCTTGAGCAGGGGAGCTGTATAGTCGCCATTGCTATTTGTAGCTACCGAACGGACATCTTTGGTATCTGTTTCGATGATGGACACTTTAGCGTTGGGGACGGCTGCTCCCGCAGGGTCTGCAATGTGTCCGACCAGGGTACCCGTAGTGTTCTGGCCCAGAAGAGTTCCTGCCGAGAGCACCGCGAAAAGAACTCCCATCACGTGGTGTTGCTGTGTTTTGACGATCATAAGCATGGCCTAGGCTTCTCCAGAGGGTCGCGCTCTGCCTCAGCGGCGCCGCTGAGGGGCCCTAAAGCAGAACGCTTCGATTAGTAAACGCTAAAGTAGACGATGTCAATCCGAGATTTTGTTCGCTGAGGCAAATGCTCCCGACCGCTACAATTGCTTCACGGGCTTACCTTCCATGTGTGCCTTGTTCCGCGGGCGCAGGAGAGCGTGGCTCTCTGTCGGACCAAGACTCCCTGCTGAACGGTACCAGGGAAGAGCTTTTGTCAATGCGGCCTGTTGGCAAACGAAGACTGCGACCAGCGGCTCTCAGCCTGAGATTGCGCGGTATTCCCCACCCGGCGGTAAAGCCGGATGAGCCGGAAGTGGATGGTTCTGTCGGAGAAGTGTTTTGTTTCTGCCGCAGCGAGCAGCCGGATCGCACTTTGCGGGTCATCCAGCTTCTCCAAAGCTTCTGCCATATCGAGGGTGGCCCAGAGTGGCGGATCGCTTTGCTCGACACGAGATGCCAGCAGCGTGCGTGTCTCCCGCCAGGACCCAAGCTGTTCGAGTGCTTCGCTCAGGCGAGCTGCACTGCGCTCGTCCTCGGGATCGCGCTCAAGCTGTGACCGGAAAACAGCAGCTGCCTTGTCCCAGAGCCGCTGCTTTCGATATAGCATGCCCAGGTTGTATTCGACATCAGGCAGTTCTGGATGCGTGCGCGCCAGATCTTCGTAGCCCGCGGTCGCCTCATCCACTTTCCCCTCGTGGGCAAGCATTTCGAATCTGAGTTGCGCGAGATAGGGTGAGTCCGGAAACTTCTCACTGCAGGCTTGTACCTGGGCAATGCTCTGCTCACTGCTTAATACGCTGATTAGATAGAGCAACGCTGTATCATCCGGGTGTTGCCGCCATCGCTGGACTGCATCTTCAAACGGAAGATCGGCAAGAAAAAAAGGCGAGTTCTTCGCAGCCTCGGCGAATGCTCCGCGCGCGTCGGGCGACTGCCGTTCTCTCGCGCGCTCAATGGCTTGCACGTACTCAACATGCCCTGGAGCGGCTGCCAAACGTGCGAAGAAGAACTGAGCCGCGAGAAGATAACTCTTGGAGAGTTGAATTAAGGCGAGATCGTGAGGGAATTCTGAGGACTTTAGCAAAATGCTGTAGACCTCTACTGCCGGCAGTGGATCATCGAGATCCAGGTAGCATGGGGCAACGAGCGCGAGGATAAGTGGCTGTGCTCGATTCTCTCTTAGAACCTTGGCGAGCATGGGGCGGATGCCGTCGAGATCGCGAGACTTGCACCTCTCCTCGGCCAGCAGCGCATAGGTGCGAGGCAAATATTTTTCATGCAAAGCCTGCTCAAATACTTGAATTGCTGGAGTTGAACGCCGCTGCATTTGCAGAGAGATGCCAAGGCCGGTCAGGAGCTCTGGCGAACGTGGATCGAGAACCAACGACTTTCTGAACAAGCTCTCAGCCTGCCGGTAATCCCCGCGGCTTAGCGCCGCGCGTGCCAAGTCTGGGGGCACGGACGATTGAGCCGCCATGATGCGAGCGTCGGCGCAAATGAGAGAAGAAAGCCACACACATACAAATACCGCTCTGTTCATACGAGCATCTTAAACGTAAGTCCCGGAACATTTGGTGGAGGATGTTTCTGCTGACGTGGTCGCTTGGCCGCGCTTTTCAAGCGATCTGAAAAAGTCTGAGCTTGAGCAGGTCAGTGCCGGGCCAACCGTCCCAGTCACCCGTCATCGGCTCCAAGGTGGAATTGACTTCTAGCCCAACACTATCGCTTATGCCTATCGCTGGCAATCTCGGTTTTAAAATGTCGAATTTGTTAGGCGCTTCCAATCAAGTACTAAGCTTCAACTGGAACTTCACACCATGAGTACAGTACCCCCGATGCTCCTATAGGGGACGCGATCCCAGCCTGCTGGACACGCGACGTTGGGTCTTGGAGCGAGCGGGATACCGGGTGCTCACCACACACGATCTGATGGAAGCGGAGTGTACGGGGTTCCTTCAGAAAACGGGTGGAGTCGGGATGTGACGCGGTGGTTTAGGACTGGCCTATCTGGTTCCGGCCCTTTCGGTAGCCGGTGCCTCGTTATCCATTCCATGCTCCGTTTTCACATCGGGGTCTGGGAAGCAACGGAACAGCCAACCAACTTAAGCTGATTTTCCGCGAAATACGGCCATCAGCTGGGGATGCGCTTGAGTTCGCCCAGCTCGCCAGTGCGGAAAAAACTTGGTCTCTGATTCATCGAACGAGCTATTTGTACTGAAATCTCCTGTTTTGTAGGTTTCTGACGTCGCCAAGCCAGCGGTTCGAGAAAACGAAGGTTTGTCCGAACCGTCCTTCGGGCCTTAAGTCGGTTCACTGTTCCGTTGCTCCCCAGACCCCAAACGCGGTGCTTACGTTGGCCGAAAGCGAACCCTGACAGCGGCTCAAGCCGTCGTCCTCCTAGAACGCATTGCAGGCGGAGAGTCGAAAACGAAGCTTGCAAACGAACTGGGCGTGTCCAGAAACACTATCTATATGTATGTAAGCCGGGGAGGGAAGTGATGCGCGTCTTGGTCGATGGTCTGGACACGGTGATCGAAGGCGAAGTGATCGGCGGCAAGCTGCTGGATGGTCATAGCGGACGATTTGACCTGGAATCCGAGTTCACGGTGCGTTGCGACGATGGTGCGTGTTTCATCATTCACGGCTGGCTGGTGGATGTCGAGATTCTGAATGAACCTGCGGAATGGGTGATGTGAGAATGGGACGCCTCGTGCAGCGGTCGATCTGTTGTCCATGCGGGAAAGATAAGGTTCTCGCCCTAGGAGCTTGTTGAAGAAGGTTGCGTTTGCGGAGATATCTTGGGTTTCGAG
>CAZZZP010000147.1:0-866 GCA_964658635.1 Lichenicola sp.
TTCGAGGTAGTGGGTTCGGTGGGGCTGGTGGAGGAGGGGGAGGAGGACCGTTGACCGTTGACTCGGGGCCTTGGCTTCGGTTGTATCTCGTCGGGGAAGTTCTTCAACGGAGAACGGAAAACGGACAACGGACAACAAAGTACTGCTGCTTCCGTGCGGCGTAGACTTTTGTTATGGCTTTGGATTTCGATGTGCTTTTGAAAGAGGCTGAGGTGGCGCATGGGCACCTGTGTGCGGGGCAGGTGCTTGGGGTACGGATGGCGATGCTGGGATTGAAGCGGCTGGGGATTGAGGATCCGAAGGGGGCGGATCGGAAGCGGCTGGTGACGTATGTGGAGATTGACCGTTGCGCGACGGATGCGATCGGGGTGGTGACGGGATGCCGGCTGGGGAAGCGGGCGCTGAAGTTCCGCGACTGGGGCAAGATGGCGGCGACTTTTGTGGATTTGCAGACGGACCGCGCAGTCCGGGTAGCAGCTCGTGAATCCTCGAAGGAGAGAGCTCGCGAGCTGTACCCGGAAGACCGTTATCCGGAACTGCGGGGAAAGAACCTGCAGCAGATGCATGCGTACCGCGAGATGCCGGACGCGGAGTTATTCACGGAGCAGTGGGTCAAAGTGCCGGTGGAGGCGCGCGAGATGCCCGGGTACAAGAGTGGGCGGATCACGTGTGCTAAGTGCGGCGAGGGAATCAACTACGACCGCGAGGTCCGGCGAGAAGGTGAGATTCTTTGCCAGGGATGTGCTGATCCTGGGGCGCGGTACTACAGCGAAGTGAAGTAGCGGGCGGCGGGAGCGGTGGCACTCGCGCCGCCGGGGAGACTAGTGGCGGTCCCAGTCGCGGTGGTCTTCGCGGTCTCGGCGCTC
>CAZZZP010000147.1:876-6458 GCA_964658635.1 Lichenicola sp.
AGTTGCGGTGCTCGAAGTCGCGGTGCTCGCGCTCCCACTCTTCGTGGCGGTCGTAGCCACGGTTGTAGTAGCCGTATGCGGGCGCGTTGTAGACGGGCTCGGGCGCGTAGTAGGCAGGTGGTGCCGGCGCGTAGTAAGCGGGTTCGGGAGCGTAGTAGGTCTGTGCGGGGGCGTAGACTCCGACGCGAGCGGGCCCTAGGCGAAGTCCGAAGGCGACCTGGGCGTTAGCTTGTGTGGGTGCGGCGAGGAGGGCGGCGCCAGCGACGAGGCCGAGCATGGCCAGCTTGGTGAGGGGAGCTTTTCCGTGGGTGAGCGTAAGCACGTTGATGGCTTTCATGACATCCTCCTTGTGTTTCTGAACTGCGTTGTTTCTACATCGTGCGTTTAGGTGAACCCGGTTTGCTTTGAGGAAGATGCGCGCAACAAAATCCTTTTCCAGGGTTGCGCGATTCGCCTATGATTCGGGTCATGAGCACAAAGCAGTTGCGCGAGAAGATCGGCTGGAAGCCGCGTCAGCGCGTACTCATGATTGGAGAGCCCAAGGGGGTCACCGATCCGTTCACCGGGGTGGAGCATGTGCGGCTTCCGGTGGGCGCGGCGCTCTTCAAGGGGTTGAAGTTCGATCTGATCCTTGCCTTTGTTGCGGATCAGTCGGCGTTGTGCGTGGTCTCTCCCGTGGTGCTGGGGGCGGCTACCAGAGCCTCGACGATCTGGATTGGCTATCCGAAGCGTTCGAGCGGGGTGAAGACTGACCTGACGCGCGACGAGGGATGGGATGTGATGCTGGAGGCCGGTTGGACGGTGGTCGCGATCGTGTCGGTCAACGAGACCTGGTCAGCGGTACGTTTTCGTCCGGCGGAGCTGGTGCAATCAATTCGCTACTAGGTTGCGGCCATTTTGGAGACGACACGATTCGCCGCGCGTTCTATATTCAATGGAGATGCAAGCGTGCCTTCAACTCGTTCCTTTCTCTGTCGAGGCTGGCTGCTGCACATGTTGTTGTTGTCGTCGCTAAGAAACTCCTCTTGTCATTCCTGATCAGCTGAAAGCAGAAGCCTCGAGCGAGCTTATAGATCTGCAGCCCGATCTGCTGAACTTCACAACATTCGTTCCAAGAAGCTCTGGAGATATTCATGCCCCTTTCCGGGTCGCGTCCACGCAACACATTTTCGTTGTCGCTCGATGTCTGGGCGGTTTTGCTTTCGTTTGCCCTTGCGCTGCTGGTGCGTGTGGGTGTGATCAAGTCGGTGGGCTGGTAAGGGGGGAAGATGGCGACGAATGTAACCGCACTCCCGCTGGAAAGGCGTGCAGATAGGGAAGAGAACAATCGTTATGGCTTACCCGGATTGCTGCCGGGGATTGCGCTGCTTGCCGTGGTGGGGTACGCGGGCAAGTGGATTGAGCAGTCGATTGCGCATTATGCGAAGGCGAATCACAAGGTGCTGCCGAACGTGGAATATGTGCTTTGGGCGATCCTGATCGGGCTCTTGATTGAGAACACGGTCGGTGTGCCGCGGATCTTTCGTGCGGGTGTCGCGACGTACGAGTTCTGGCTCAAGGCGGGAATCATTCTGCTGGGGGCAAGGTTCATCCTGGGCGACATTCTGCACCTGAGCGGGATTTCATTCGCATTGATTGTCATTGAGCTTGCGCTTGCGCTGACGTTCATGACGTACCTGGGGCGTGGGTTTAATCTGCCTCCGAAGCTGATTTCTTTGCTTGCAGTGGGGTCGAGCGTGTGCGGCGTTTCGGCGATCATTGCGACCCAGGGCGCGATTGAGGCCGATGAAGAGGACTCTTCCGTGGCGATCGCCGCGATCCTGGCGCTGGGCGCAATTTCGCTTGTGTTTTTCCCGCTGGTGGGCCATGCGCTGCATATGTCGGACCACGCGTATGGGCTTTGGACCGGGCTTGCGGTGGATAATACGGCCGAGGCGACGGCAGCGGGCGCGCTTTATTCCGACGCGGCCGGCAAGTATGCGGTGTTGGCGAAGACGTGCCGGAACGCGTGCATCGGGTTTGTGGTGCTGGGGTACGCGATCTACTGGGCGCGCAAGGGGCAGGCGGCGACGATTGAGAACAAGGGCGCTTTCCTGTGGAAGAAGTTCCCGAAGTTTGTCATCGGCTTCCTGGTGATTTCGTTGCTGGCGACGCTGGGGACGCTGGATGTCAAGGCGTTCCCGCACCTTGCGGGTTGGGTTTCGCTGGGCTTCTCAAGACCGCAGATTGTGACGTTGGGGAATCTGAGCCGGTGGGCATTCCTGCTCACCTTCGCGGGAGTTGGATTGCGCACGTCCTTCAAGGATTTGCTGAAGCAGGGGATCAAGCCGTTTGTGGTCGGCGCGGTGGGTGAGATTGCCATCGCGGGGATTACGCTGGTGCTGGTGCTGGGCGCGGATAAGCTCTGGAAGCTGTAAGAACAGGGTGTAGGGGATAGGGTTCAGGGTGTAGACGTGGGGGATCGCTACACCCTATTCCCTGTCTCTATGGGAGTTCGGCTGCCTTGAAGGAGGCTGCGAGGCCGTCCTTGGCGCTGACGGAGGGGGTGATGCCTTCGAGGGGCCAGGGGATAGCGAGGGTGGGATCGTTCCAGGCGATGGCTCGCTCGCCGGCGGGGTGGTAGAAGTTGGTGGTCTTGTAGAGGACCTCGGCGGTCTCCGAGAGGACGAGGAAGCCGTGGGCAAAGCCTTCGGGAATCCAGAGGAGCTGGAGTTCGCCGGCTTCGTTGACGGGGGTGAGGTGGAAGCCCTCGAACTGGCCAAAGGTCGGCGAACTGCGGCGGAGGTCTACCGCGACATCCCAGATGTCACCGGAGAGTACGCGGACGAGCTTTCCCTGGGGTTTTCCGAGTTGGTAATGGAGGCCGCGGAGTACACCGCGCGAGGATCTGGACTGGTTATCCTGCACGAAGTTGGTGGGAAGACCGGCGGCGGCATATTTTTCTGCGTTGTAAAACTCTGCGAACCAGCCTCGATCGTCGCCGAAACGGCGCGGTTGGAGGATTTTTAAGTCAGAAAGCGTTGTATCGATAACGTGCATTCGATGATTCTATTTGAGAGCGTACGCAGGCATAGTCTACTTACCGTTACAGGCGACAGGCTAACCGGCTATCAAAGATTTGGGAAAAGAGGGGCTTACGGGATCAGTTCCGGGAGAAGAGAGCCGCCAGGGTAAGTGCTTCGGGCGGCAAAACTTTGGACGAAGGCTTTTTCTGATTCATGGCGCGACGGTTTGGTTCGGAGCGAAGTTGGAGGGTGCATACTAGCGAGGTGCGGATTGCGGTCGTTCATCACTGGTTTGTGACGCGTGGCGGGGGCGAGCGCGTTGCAGAGTGCATTGCCTCATTGTTTCCGGCGGCGGAGATCTTCACGCTGGTCTCTCGGCCTGAGGGTATGCCGGTGGGGCTGGCGGAGCGAAAGCTTCACACCTCTTTCCTGCAGCAGGTTCCTTTTGGTACCAGCCATCACAGGCACATGATGCCGCTGTATCCTTCAGCGACCGAGGGACTGGATCTGCGGGGATTCGACCTGGTGGTCTCGTCCGACAGCGGACCGGTGAAGGGCGTCCGTGTCGATCCGGGCGCGGTGCATATCTGTTACTGCCACTCGCCGATGCGGTACCTGTATGACGGGTACGATGCTTACCGGTCGGAGATGAAGGGGGCGATCAAGGCGCTGTTCACCGCGACTGCGGGGCGGGTTCGGCGCTGGGATACAGCTGCGGCGAAGCGGGTTTCGTACTTCATCGCCAATTCCAACTATGTTGCGGAGCGGATTCAGCGGAGTTATGGGCGGGAAAGCGCCGTGATTCACCCGCCAATCGAGCTTGGGCTGGCGCGGAGTGTTGAGCAGCCGGGTGTGCACTACCTGGCGGCGGGGCGCCTGGTGGGTTACAAGCGCACCGAGCTGATGGTGGAGGCCTGCCAGCGGCTAGGGCGTAGGCTGCGGATTGCCGGGACCGGGCCGGAGGAGGCTCGTCTGCGAAAGATGGCGGGGCCAGAAGTTGAGTTTCTGGGCAAGCTGAGCGATGACCGGCTCTGGCAGGAGTATGCGGAGTGCCGAGCGCTGTTATTTGCGGCGGATGAGGACTTCGGGATGGTGCCGCTCGAGGCACAGGCGTGCGGGCGGCCGGTGATTGCGTATGGTGCCGGGGGTTCGCTCGAGACGGTGCGGGGCGGCCAGACGGGTGTGTACTTCGGCGAGCAGACGGTCGAGTCGCTGATGGACGGGATCACGCGTTTTGAGGCATGGGAGAGCGAGTTCAGCCCGGAAGATGCACGCGCCTGGGCACAGGAGTTCGCGACGCCGGTGTTCCTGGAGCGCATGCGGGGTTTTATTCTCGAAAGAGTGCCGGCAGCGGCCACGGCGATGGAGGCCGGCTGATGGAGAACATGCGCGAGATGCTGCGGCATTCTCTGGGCCGGAGCCTGGGGACGATGCCTGCGTTAGACCGGCTGACTGGTGCATGGCAGGTGGCGTGTGGGGCTGCGATGTCCCGGCGGGGAGTGGTAAAGAGTTTTGAGAACGGGATGCTGCGGGTGGAGGTAGCAGATCGGGGCTGGTACGACCAGATGCGCGGGATGCAGGCGGTGCTGGAGCACGAAGTGGCGCGCATCGCAGAGGTGAAGCTCGTCGGGATACACTTTGAGTTGAAGAAGAACAGCCGCTAGCTAGCAGTTGTCAGCTGTGGGCTCAGAGACGAAGACGAGGGAGTCGGATGAGTGGAGTAAGTGTGGAGGAGGTTCGGCGGGTGGCCGAACTGGCCAACCTGGAGCTGACGGCCGAGGAAGAGCCGCGGATGCAGCGGGATCTGAACGCGATTCTCGAGCATATTGCGCAGCTGGGTGAGCTGGATACGAAGGAAGTGGAGCCAATGGCGCAGGTGGGTGACGTGCTGGGCACCTCCGCCGGGCTGGCGGGCGAGTCGCTGCGCGTGGATGAGGTGCGGGCTTCGCTGGACCGTCGCGCGGTGATGGCGTCGGCTCCGGAGACGGACGGACGGTTCTTCAAGGTTCCGAAGGTGATTGAACGATGAGCGGCGTGACGACAGGCAGCATGACGGTTTCGCTTGCGGGCGCGCGTGAGGCGGCGAAGGCGATCTCGGCGACGACGCTTGCGGAGCGTCACTACAAGCGGATCGAGGAATTGGACGGAGCGAGCGGGCTGGGGATCAACAGCTTCCTGGCGCTGAGCCGTGATCGTGCGATGGCGCAGGCCGCGCGTGTCGACGACCTGCTGAAGCGGGGCGAGGATGCGGGGCCGCTGGCCGGTGTACCTGTGGCGGTGAAGGATGTGCTCGCGATGCGCGGGGCGCCGGCGACTGCGGGATCGAAGATTCTGGCCGGTTGGATGCCGCCTTATGACGCGACTGCGGTGACGAAGCTGGAGGCGGCCGGGGCGGTGATCCTGGGCAAGCTGAATTGCGACGAGTTTGCCATGGGCAGCTCGAACGAGAACTCGGCTTATGGCGCGGTGCGGAATCCGCGTGCGCTGGATCGCGTGCCGGGTGGTTCGAGTGGAGGTTCGGCGGCGGCGGTTGCGGCGGGCTTTGTTGCGGCGACGCTGGGCACGGATACGGGCGGG
>CAZZZP010000148.1:0-6180 GCA_964658635.1 Lichenicola sp.
AACAACCCTGCTTTGGGGCCAATTGGTCAGGGTGAAGCTCCCCCGCGCCCTGGTAGACCGCAGGCGCCTCCGCCTCCCCCCGCAGCGCGGGCTAAGAGAGGGGCCGCACCGTGCGGCGCCAGGCCCGGTAGAGCTGTGCCACCGGCAGATCAAGATGGTCCTCCGCCTCCATCCCCTGGCTTCGCCGCGGGCCCTCCTCCACCGCCACCCAGTGGAATGGCACCTCCTCCTCCACCAGTCGATGGAATGGCACCCGGACCCCCGCCACCTCAGAACTAGGAACGCTCTGGGGCACCCCGACCCCGACCGGATGCACTGGCTTGATGACAGTGCATTCGGTCCTGCGACAAAACTGCAAAGTTCTTATGAAATCTGGCTGGCCCACTTGTCGAAGTTGAGCTTGCCCGCATCGAACCTGTGCCTGACGGAAGAAAGGAAGTGAAACATGCCACCTCTCAAAACGGTCGCGAAGAAGGCTGCAAAGAAGGCCGCCAAGAAAGCTGTGGGACACCACGATAAGCACCATGAGGCGAAGAATCTGCGGCGCGCCTTTGAGCACATGGGACGTTTGGAAATTCTTCAGAAGTCGCTTGGATCCTCGAAATCCTCGACAGAAGATGACGTCGCCAGGTTAGCGAAACTCGCGCAGCAGATGCTTGGCTCGGGACACAACAAGGACGCCGCAGACCTGCTCAGGGCGTCGGAGCATCTCAGCTTCGCGCACCTTGCGGGTGAGATTGCCCGCCCTGACAGTGTCTCTACCGACCTTGAAACTTCGATTACCGAGCACTTCGAAGATCTGATACGGAAAGCGGACGAGCATTGGAGCGACGAGCATTCCGGCATCATGGCCGCCCTCTACAAAAGCTCGCGGAGGAACGCCTCAAAGGCCTTCAAAGAGGGTGCTTACCACGAGGCTCTCGAGTATGCGCGCGCTGCTGAAGCTCTCTCGCACATCAAGCAGACAGAATCGCTAAAGCTGGGTTCCGGTAAGCAAACCCTTCAGCTTGGAGATGCTTAGTTCCTCAAAGACTTCACCCGTTCTCTGTCTAAGCCGGACCGCTCCTGGAGCAACCGGATGGTTCATAGAAAAGAGTAGATGGCTAACGTAGACCAAATCGATCCTGAGAAAAAAAAGAGCATCCACGCTCTTGAGGCCACAAACTTCTTTCTCGCCGACGTGCAAACCGGTCTCGGTCCGTTCCTTGCGGCGTATCTAGCGGGAGCGGGCTGGGAGCCGGGCCGCGTCGGACTGGCGCTGACAGTTGGCGGCATCATCACCGTAGCGCTGCAGACTCCAGCTGGTGCCATCGTCGATCAAGTCAGGTCAAAGCGATTGATTCTCGTTCTTGCCTCCGCTGTTCTTGCCGTGGGCGCAGTCCTGCTGAGCATCACGGCAGCACCCTGGGCTGTTTACACATCACAGGTTCTCATCGGAGGAGCAGGACCGTTCCTGATGCCCACTCTGGCCGCGATCACCATGGGGATCGTTGGTTTGACCCTCTTTGATCGCCAGTTTGGAAGGAACCAATCGTTCAATTCCGCCGGCAATGTGGCTTGTGCGCTTCTCATCGCAGGCATGAGCCACTTCTTCGGGAACCGCGCAATCTTCATTACGGCTGCTGTCTTGACGATCCCTACGGTTCTTGCAATTCGAGCCATCAAGAGCAAAGACATTGACTACGATCTTGCGCGTGGCGGGGCAAGTCCGGTAGACAGCGAGGCAGGCCCTGCACGAGTTTCGGTCTCGAAAACTCTGTTAGGAGATCGCGTGCTGATGGTCTTCCTGGCCTGTGCCTTTCTCTTCCACTTTGCCAATGCAGCCATGCTGCCGCAACTCGGCGAGATGCTCTCGCATGGAGCCAGGGCCACAGCCGCTCCTTTCATGTCGGCCTGCATCATCGTCACGCAGTTTGTCATCATGTGTTTCGCTTCAACAATCGGGCGCTTCGCAAATTTGCACGGGAGAAAGCCACTGCTCCTGCTTGGCTTCGGTGTCCTGCCGATTCGCGCGGTTCTTTATACCCTTACACACAACACCGGCGGCCTCATTGCTATCCAATTGCTGGATGGAGTCGCGAACGCAATCTTCGGTGTCGTCTCGATCCTCGTGGTGGCGGACAGAACCCGCGCCACAGGACGTTTCAACCTCGTTCAGGGCAGTCTTGCAACAGCAGTCGGGTTCGGTGCCGCTCTCAGCACAACATTCGGTGGAAAGCTGATTCAGCACTTCAGCTACCGCATCTCGTTTCTATCGCTTGGGGCTGTTGCCGCACTTGCGCTTCTCTTGTTATGGACTGCGGTTCCCGAAACTCTTCCGGATCGAACACGCCAGACAAAGACCTTTCTTCCTCTGTGACTCCCCAGGAGCTTTCAACATGACCTTTATTGCGCCTCTTCGTGCCTTTCAACCTCACTCCCCCGACGCCGCCGGCGTTATGAGTTGGGTTCATATCGGCGATCTTCATATGACCAAAGCTGGCGAACAGAACCAAAGCGACCTTGCCGCGATCGTCAACGAGATTAACCAGGCCTTCTCAGGTTCGGTTAGCTTTGTATTTCTTCCCGGGGACGTGGCAGACGACGGGAGTCGCTCAGCATACGCCGTGGTACGTGGGGAACTGGACCGTCTCGGATTGCCATGGTGCGCTATCATCGGCGACCATGACGTCCACGAGAAGAGCTTTGCAAACTTCCGTGAAGCAATGTCAGCGCAGAACTATTACGCCTTCACTGTGGGAGACGTGCGCTTCGTTGCAATGAACGCCTTCGATGTTCCCGAGCCGCCTTCCTTCACCGTGTCGGACGAGCAGCTTCAATGGGCAAGGCAGGAGTTACAGCAGGCCACCCAGGTTGGCGCCTCCAAAGTGCTCCTGCTGCACTGCTACCCGAGCGATCTTGAGGTTGGCCGAGAAGCAGTACAACGCCTTGTCCACGATTTTGAAGTGCGCTTGGTAGATATGGGTCATACCCACTACAACGAGATTGCCAACGACGGCAGAACGCTCTACACAGCCACTCGTTCCACCGGACAGATAGAGGAGGGGGCCGTCGGCTACTCCGTAACCAACGTCGATGGAAACGTCGTGAGCTGGCGTTTCGTCGAGTTGGGGAAGCTGCCAGTTGTCATCATCACCTCGCCGAGCGACGAACGGCTCCTCACAAAGAACAGTGAGACTCTGCAAGGACCTACCTTCAAGATTCGCGCCAAGTTCTGGGGCAATGTCGATGGGGTCGCAGCGACTGCTCAACTTGAAGAGCAGTGTTTCTCCATGCAGCGCGTCAACGACAGTCATGTGTGGGAAGCGCGGGTTCCGACTCCCAAAGAAGGGACACATCGCCTCAAGGTGTTCTTTAAAGATGCGGATGGAAAGATTGCGACTGACGAGATCCAACTCGCGGTTGGCAAGCGTGCGGAGCGGACCTGCGAACAGCGCGATCAGGACAACGCTCTTGAAGCCTGGCCCGAACATGGTCTCCTCGGTACGCAACTCGGCCCGAATAAGAACGGGAGAAAGTGGTAATGATTTCCTCCTCGCTCGCTCACATCATTCTCCCCATCATCATCGGAATCAGCATCCTTTTGATGCTGATCCGGCCAAAGAATATACCGGAGGTGTACTGGATCGGGGGTGGCGCTCTACTGCTCATCGCTTTGCGCCTGATCCCGTTACCGCTCGCTGGCAGGGCAGTCGCGGAGGGAAGCGACGTCTATTTCTTCCTGATCGGAATGATGTTGTTATCCGAGCTGGCCCGCGAGCACGGCGTATTCAACTGGCTTTCCTCGACCGCAGTAAAAGGCGCCGATGGTTCCTGTGTTCGGCTTTTCAGCCTGGTTTATGGTATTGGCACCCTCGTAACCATTTTCATGTCGAACGACGCGACGGCGGTCGTTCTCACCCCGGCAATTCTGGCGGCTGTCCGCAAGGCAAAGATCGAGCCGCTGCCGTATCTCTTCGTTTGTGCTCTGATCGCAAACGCGGCGTCCTTCGTTCTGCCCATATCCAATCCTGCGAACCTGGTCGTCTTTCACGGCGGCGCTATGCCTCCCCTTGGACAATGGCTTCTATCGTTTGGCGTTCCTTCCATCCTTTCGATCGCCGCAACCTATCTGGTAATGCGCCTGCTCTTCCGCAGCCATCTGAAAGCCAGGATCGAAGAACAGGTTGAGGTTGAACCGCTGAATGTGGAGGGCAAGTTGGTCCTGATCGGCCTGGTACTCATGGTCATCACCTTGCTGACAGCTTCAACCTTGAAGAAAGATCTCGGTCTCCCGGCCTGTCTCGCTGCTCTTGTCATCACGGCGGTCGTCTCGATCAAGGCAAAGAGCAATCCGCTCAAGCTGGCGAAAGAAATCAGCTGGGGAACGCTGATCCTGGTTGCCGGCTTATTCGTCATGGTCGATGCCGTCGAAAGTATCGGCGCACTGAACCTCACGCAGGGCTGGCTTGCCTCAGCCCAGAAGCTCCCTGCACCCATGGCAGCGTTGGTGGTTGGTTTCGTGGTCGCGGTCGCAAACAACCTGGTTAACAACTTACCGCTTGGTCTGATTGCCGGTGGCACTTTGCAAGCAGCTCACATCCACGGATTGATATCGAATGCCGTCCTGATCGGGGTCGACCTTGGGCCCAACCTCTCGATCACCGGTTCATTGGCGACAATCCTCTGGTTGCTTGCCATACGGAAAGAAAAACTTGACGTGAGTTTCTGGGACTTCCTCAAGGTCGGTGCGGTCGCGATGCCAGTCGCTTTGCTGGTCTCGCTCGGAGGAGCCATCTTGATGCAGACCTTCACACACTCAAACTAAGGAGAGACTATGAACGCTGGATGGATCATCCCCTTCATCATCATTGGAGGCGCACTGCAGAGCTGCGGCGCCGCCATGAACGGTCAACTTGGCAAGTCTCTTGTCAATCCTTGGCTTGCCTCAGCCATCTCCTTCTCGCTTATTACTTTCTTCTTTACAGGCGCATTCTTTCTCATGCCGCATCCGCTTCCTACGGTGAAGGATCTTTCAACGTTACCCTGGTGGGCGGTGATCGGGGGACTCGTGGGTGCTGTTCAGGTCTACGCCGGCCTGAACTATGTGAACAAGGTCGGCGCTGGACCGTTCATGGGATTCACCGTAACGGCATCTCTGCTGGCCTCGCTTGCGATCGACCACTTCGGGCTTTTTCGGATGGATCACCATCCGCTGAACATCTGGCGAGCCTTGGGCGGATTGCTTCTCGTCGGCGGAGTTTCTCTGATCGCGAAGTTCTAGCAGAGGAAAAGGGAGGTCTTCGTTTCGGTAACGGCCGAGCAACACCCCGGCATTGCGGATTAGGTTGGAGATAGCCCGTGCCGCTCACAGATCGAGCGACACGGATCCTCCAGATTAGTGGCTGTCTCCGTCGTGATCGACATCAACTACAGCAGTCTTATGTGCTGTGGAGCTTAAAGACACCGTGTATGCAGGTGCCGGCGTGTTGGATGCAGGTGAAGCCGTCGGCTTGCTGACAGCTGGTTGCGATGCGGCTTGCACTGATGCGGCAGAATTGATCGGTGAAATGGTCATAGGATTACCTCCGTGCCTTCTATCGGCCTGAGTTCTCTGAATTTCTATCGAATAGAGATGAACTTTCATTCATCATTAGAGCCAGATCTTTGTCCGCCCGAAATGGCTGTAAGCCGTAAGCGTCCTGCATTTGTTGCGTGTAGGTGATGTGGTTTCGCCTGAATGATCTGCGGGGTGACGTAGATGTAAGCGCCGGTATGAGCTTGGAGTCTCGCTGGCGGCGCGGCGCGTTGGAGCGCCGTCGGATCGTAGAATTAGGCCGGAATCGGGATTTTAGTGGCACCCGTTGCGTTGAAGCGTGGAGTGAACGAAGACCACGTCCATGGGGTACGTGTGTAGGGTGAGGCTGAACCGGGAGTCCTGCCTCTTGCCTGTCATCGAGCTGCGACCTCGTCAAATTCTCCACAGATCTGTTTCACCGGACGATCTGGAGTGAACAAACGGTCCACCGGACGCCGAATACAATTTGCCCGCGACGGAATAAGCACTCTAGACTGTTTGCGACGGGACTTGGCCAGCGCGCTCCCGTCCCAACCTTTCTGGCGATGAGGTGTCCCTGATGTCCGAAAGGATTGAGTCCGTAGAGTTCTGTAGAAGCTGTTGATGGCTTGGATTGAGCGAGC
>CAZZZP010000149.1:0-6003 GCA_964658635.1 Lichenicola sp.
CGATGTCGGCCAACTCCACGGAGGAGCGGCTCAGGCGCTTCGTAAGGCTTCTCCCTGTGGCACAAGTGCAAGCGCGTCGAGTGGACTGGAGGTCGCACTCAGGTGCTTGCTCGACAGGTGCAGGTAAATCGTGGTCTCTTCCAGATCGCGATGGCCGAGCAGCACCTGGATCGTGCGAAGGTCCGCGCCAGCTTCGAGGAGATGAGTTGCGAAGCAGTGCCTGAGCGTATGCGGATGGATGTTCTTGTGCTCCAGACCGGCACGAACAGCGGCCTGTCGACAGGCCGTCCACAGGACCTTGGTCGTGACAGGGCGGCTTGATGTATGCCATCGGTTGCCGGGAAACAGCCATACCGTTGGCTTGTGCCGAAGCCCACGCCAGTAGGTACGCAGTGCTTGGAGCAGCGCCGGACTGAGCATCACGTCCCGGTCCTTGCGTCCCTTGCCGCCGCGGATATGAACCACCATCCTCTGGCTGTCGATGTCGCTCACCTTCAGCGCCGCGACCTCTGCTCGGCGTGCTCCCGTGGCGTACAGCGTCATGACCAGGATGCGCTGAAACGGGGTCTCTGTCGCATCGATCAGGCGTGCAACTTCTCCCTGGGTAAGGATCTCGGGGAGGTGCAGCACCTTCTTCGGGTAAGGCGTCTCTGCGGCACTCCAGCCACGCTTGAGCACCTGGATGTAAAGAAAGCGCAACGCTGCCAGCCGCTGCGCGACCGTGTTCGGCGCGAGCTTCCAGGTGCGGAACATCGCCGCCTGGTACTCGCGGATATGCTCCAGGCCAAGCTGATCGGGGGGACGGTGGAAGTGCTGAGAATAATGCTCAACCGTGCGGATATAGATGCGAATGGTTGACTGGGCGTAGTTGCGGCGCTCCAGTTCCTCGAGCATGATCTGACGTAGTTGGGTCACAAAGAACCTCCTTCTCTGCGACACACGCTAACTCAACACCACCACCCTCCACTCAGCCACACGCGAACGCGTCCGCCGCGCAGCGGCTTCGTTCAAGTCGCAATAGCGGAAGTAACCCGGTTTGGCGGTTCTCAAAGGACGCTAATAGGCCAATGCGCTAATCGACAACCCTTCCAACCAGCCAAGTAACTGATTTCGCACCGCGCATGTATTGCCTCTGCAAAGAGGGTCTGCTTGGTCCAACGCTTCTCTTGTGGTCGATCGGTCAGAACAAATCTTGAAGCCACGGCAAACAGGCAGAACAGGCTTTCGACAGGTCTACAGGGAAGTCGAATGACTCGTCATTGCAACCCGCCCCAACCTCATGCACACTGAAATCCACACACATTCAGAATGTAGCCCCCGTTCTCCATAGCGACAAACAAGGACACCCATGCGCCTCCGCACCCTGATCCTCCTGCTCCTCGCCCTGCTGCCCTTCACCGGCACCCCGGCCCACGCCGCGAGCACACCCACCGAGGCCGCGGCCATCACCGCCGCGGAAAACGACCATACCGCCTACACCCTCCCGCCAGACAAGCTCGCCAGGGCCGAACACCTCTCCACCATCCACACCCTCTCCGGCTTCGGCGGCGAGCTCTGGGGCATCGTCTCAATCATCCTCATCCTGCAGCTCGGCATCGCCGCCCGCATCCGCAACGTAGCCAACAATCTCAGCAAGAACCGCTGGGCCCAGTGCTTCATCTTCTTCTTCCTCTTCCTCGTCCTCAGCACCCTGCTCGAGCTCCCGCTCAGCATCTTCGAGCACCACATCTCCGTCGCCTACGGCCTCAGCGTCCAGCACTGGGGTAGCTGGCTCGGAGACCAGGCCAAGGCCTTCGCCCTCAGCTACATCTTCGGCGGCCTCGGCGTCATGCTGCTCTTCTGGCTCATCCGCAAGTTCCCGCGCCGCTGGTGGGTCGTCCTCTGGTTCCCCGTCATGGCCTTCACCCTGCTCGCCGTCTTCGCCACGCCCTACGTCATCGACCCGCTCTTCAACAAGTTCGAGCCCCTCACGAAATCCAATCCCGAGCTCGTCTCCCGCCTCGAGCAGGTCGTCGCCAAGGGCAAAGGCATCCACATCCCGCCCGACCGCATGTTCCTCATGAAGGCCTCCGACAAGGTCACCACACTCAACGCCTACGTCACCGGCTTCGGAGCCTCGAAACGCGTCGTCGTCTGGGATACCTCCATCGCCAAGGGCACACCCGACGAAATCCTCTTCATCTTCGGCCACGAGATGGGACACTACGTCCTCGGCCACATCGTCCGCGGAATCCTCTTCGCCTTCGCCTTCGTCCTCGTCAGCTTCTTCCTCGGCTTCCACCTCTTCCAGTTCCTGCTCCGCCGCTTCGGCAAGCAGTGGCGCATCCCCGCACAGGACAACTGGGCCGCCCTCTACGTCTTCGTCCTCGTGCTCTCTGTCATTGGCTTCTTCGGTGAACCCATCCAGAGCGCCTTCACCCGCACCCAGGAACACGCCGCCGACGTGTACGGCGAAGAAGTCGTTCATGGCATCATCGCCAACCCCGAAGCCACCGGCCAGGCCGCCTTCCAGCTCCTCGGCGAAAACAGCTTCGTCCCGCCAGATCCCAACCCCCTCGTCGAGTTCTGGACAGGCTCCCACCCGCCCATCTGGTTCCGCGCCGCCTTCGCCGAGCACTACAAACCCTTCGCGCCCGGCAACCAACCCAAATACTTCCCGAAACAGTAGGTGACCCGCAAAATGTCAGACTGCATCTTCTGCAAGATCGCGCAACACCAAATCCCCGTCACCGCCATCCACGAGGACGACCTCTCCCTCGCCTTCGCCGACCTCAACCCGCAGGCCCCCACCCACCTGCTCCTCATCCCGAAACGGCACTTCGCCAACGTGATCGATGTCCCGGCCGAACTCCTCGGCCACCTCCTCCACGAGGCCGCCGGCATAGCCCGGGCAAACCTGCCCGGAGGCTTCCGCATCGTCATCAACACCGGACCCGACGGAGGCCAGACCGTCGAACACCTCCACCTGCACATCCTCGGCGGACGCCACATGGGCTGGCCCCCAGGCTAGAAACGCACTCCGAAAACCACGAAAGCAGGCTGAAACGCGCTCGAAAAATGCGTGTTTCAGCCTGCTTTTTGACCCGATTTGGAGCCGTTTACTGGTTGAAGTTCGGCTCTTCAACCTCTTCAATCCCGTACCGGCGAAGCAGATTCGGAAGGTTCTGCGAGAACGCCGCGCGCGGCATCACCGTGTCACAACCCACCTCAATCGCCTTCGCCTTCAAATCTCCCTGCAGATGCGACAGGAATCCAACGATCGAAGTCGACTTCTTCAGCTTCGCTTTAAGCTTTGGAATCAACGTCATAGGCTTCGCGTTCGCATTATTCAAATCGAAAACGATCAGCCCCGGACGCTCATCCTCCTCACCCGAAGTCAGAGCCGCGATCTGCTCCTTCTCGTTCTTGATGAACGCAACCTTCACCCCAAGCTTGCGCGCCGTCTCCTGAATCTTCGCCGTGAAAAACAAATCATCAATGAAAAAATAAATTTTTGTAGGAGCATCCTCCGCAATCGGAATCACGCGCCCTTGCGAGTAATCAATAGGCTGCGAGTCGCTCTGCGCAGAGTAGGAACGCCCCCGTCCGCCGCTAAACCCATTTCCCCCGCCGTTTCCAAAAGGTTCCATCGTCGACGGCGAAGTCTCGAAGACATTCCCGTTTACGACACGATAGCTGTGGTCCATCGGTCCGACAAAGCCGCCGCGCGAACCACCACCACCGCCATTGCGCTGCTGCTTACCGCCGCCGAACCCGCCGCCCTTGCGCTTGAAGCCACCAACGCTGTTACCGGGTTGATGCGTATCCGGGCCGCGGAATCCGCCACCGTTACCTTGAAAACCGCCGCCTTGCGAGCCGGCCTGAAAATTACTGCCGTTGCCTCCGCTATTTGAAAAAGCTGGCTGGCCTCCCTCCGGACGTGGACGATCACGATCACGAAACTTCTTCTTCCAGCGCTTAGTCCCCCCCGGCGCATTCTGGCCATTCTGTTGCGGACCGCCAAAGTTGCGCCCTTGCCCGTTCTGTTGCCCGTTCTGCCGCGGAGCCTGCTGAGCCGATTGGCCATTCGAAGCTTGTACTGCTTGGCCCTGAACGCCGGGTTGTCCGTCGCCGCTCGCTTGTACAGAGGCTACCTCTCCGCCTTCTGACGGACTTCCTGCGTCAACAACGGGCCCACCAGCCTCGGAGCCCTTGCCCTTGCGCTTGCGCCGCCTGCGCCGACTGCTCTTCGATTGCCCCATCCCGTGTGGTACACGCTGGCCATTTTCGTCGAACTCCGGAGCACCCGAACCCTCAAAGCTGTCGTCGCTCGAACCGTGCGGCACCGTCTCAACCGGACCCGCCGAATATTCCTGCTCTGCACTCATACTTCCGCTTCCTCTTGCTTGGCGCACTTGTTCGTACGCGTCTAGCGTCCTCGCTTGAGACCAGACACCCCCGGCACCTTCCAACTGTTACCGGGAGGAGTCAGGCGGCCGATCTCAAATGAGCACAAATTCAATGTAAGACGATTCCTAAGTCTGTGGCCCTGTCGGGTAAAAACCAGCAGCTGTGGAGCACGACATCCTTTGCACCTTCCTGCTCGATCCGCGCACTATAACGACTGCCAGGAAATTCCGGGTGCAACTTCATCCAACGCCTAATGCTTCAAACCCAATGGTCCGCTTCCCATTCTCACGTTCCATTCACCACTGCCGCTCGAGAACTCTGGAAACTCAGGCACTCGTCCGCGCCGGAGGTTACAAACTTCCAAAGTGCCCCACGCCTCATTTTCTCTCTTGCAGGTCCGGCCATTGCCGAGAAAACACCCACAAATATGCGCTCGATTGTCACTCGCTCATCGGGTCGCTAGAGAAAGAATCACACCATGGCGATGAGAGGATCAAGCTTTCCGCCCGTCCATTTCAGGCTTGAACGATTGCGCCCAATCCGCTCTTTTCGCCCGCGACAATCCTCACTCTTGTTGTGCGGGAATCACTTATAGCTTCGCAGGAAAACGAGGTTTTGAGCTGCCCAGGCTCAGAGCCAACCAAACACGCACCGACACAGGTCGAACCGAACACAAGCCTACACAAATTCGTGCTGCATGGCAACCTGTTTCTGGATTTGCTCGACAATAGCCGGCGTCCTATGGAGAACTCAGGGTCAGCGTTGATGCAGCCCTAAGTTCCCCTTTCCTACTGATGGCCAGTCACTGGCCTCCTAAAAACCGCTCACCCTCCCGGGTTGCCGCGGAGCCTCTGCTCGCCAGGCGCACCATCAATGGATGCGCACGGTTCCTAGACAGGGGCGTAAAACAAGATCGCAAGGGGTCACATACCTATTTTGCGTCACTCGGGAAGAGTGCAAGTGACGTGCCAAATCTAATCAAGCGATTTGCCCCAGAAATACCTGTTTTTTTCGCGAGTTGCGAATGCTTCAAGCCACATAAATTGGAATTGCTCTACTAACGTCTACAGATTTCAATAGACTCCCGGCTCTCCATGCGTTGACCCCAAAGTTTGAGCGGCCTATAATCTGGGTACATTCTGGCAACCTTTCGCCCGGCGAGCATCCTGACCAGTTCTTACGAACTGGCGGCGGTTCCGGCTAGACGAGGAGTTCGCTCGGAGACCGATCGCAACTCCCTGCGGATGGCGGATGTCTGGTTGCCGCATTTATCTTCTACCGGGTTGATCATTTCCGCGAACGCCAGCAAGGTGCTGGAGTATGGAATTCCGATTTTCAGTAGAGAGCCGCGCCAGGATCTGTGGACCGCTCGGGTGTTCAACCCGCCGGATCTGACAAACTCAAAACGAACAATAATCCGCTTACTCGAACACTCTGAAGGAGCAAGACAATCCGCATGAACCGCACCCTCACACTCCTGACCGCGCTTGGCGCGGGTCTCGTTTCCGCTCCCTTCGTCTCTGCTCAAGCTGCAGCTCCGCCCCCTGCCGCAGCGGCACCTGCCGCGGCGCCCGCCGCCGTTCCCGCGAAGATTGCCCTCGTCAACTTCGAACA
>CAZZZP010000150.1:0-5990 GCA_964658635.1 Lichenicola sp.
GGCAGGAAGGGGGAAGGAAGGCAAGGCAAGGGCTAGAGGAAGGGTGTCAGGAGTGCTGGGGTGGGGATTGCATGAGGTGGATGAAGAGTTTGTAGAAGCGGGGGAGGTCGAGGTCCTGCTGGACGTGGACGATCTGGAGGCCGGTGTCGGGTCGGGTGGTGGTGGGATTGGGGGCGGCGGACCAGGCGAGGGTGTCTCCGTAGGATGCGGTGTGGTTGATGTCGACGTCGAGGTAGACGAGCTGCTCGGCGGTGATGATTCTGGGGTCGAGCCAGGCGGCGGCGGCGAGCTCATCCCAGAGATAGTAGCGGTCGGTGGTGTATTTGGCGATGTACTGGGCGGCGGGGGTGGGGGAGCTGGCGATCTCGTCGAGCATCTGCTTCGAGAACATGGTTTTGATGGAGATGTCGACGTCGGTGAGGTCGATGCGTGGCCAGTGGGCGTGCAGGGTGATGTGGGCGGCCTCGGGGTCGAACCAGAAGTTGAACTCGCGGTGTGGATTGAGGGCGAACTGCGGGTCGAGGGAGCCGGGGGCGAGCGATCCACCCATGATGACGATGCCCTGGGTGAGCTCGGCGAAGTGGGGGTCGATGGCGATGGCGAGGGCGATGTTGGTGAGGGGGCCGGCGGCGTAGATCGTGACTCGATGAGGGTTTGCGTGGACCTGGCGGATGAGGAAGTGGGCGGCGTCCTCGGCGAGGGGCCTGGTGGTGGGGTCGCCCTCGGGGAGGTGCGGGACGATCTCGGGGGCATGGTAGTTGGCGTCGCCGGAGCCGGCGGCGTGGTCACCGAAGGCTCCGAGCCAGGCGACTGAGCCGTAGAGTTTGAGGTAGAGGGCGGTGTCCTGCTGGGTGCGGACCAGAGGGAAGATGGCTCCGGGGACGACGGGGACGTCGGTCCGGTGGATGAGCTCGAGCATGCGGAGGGTGTGGGCGACCTGCTCGGGCTCCCATGCGTTGCCGGAGACCTCGGTGATGCCGAGGACGCGGGTGTCGGGGGATTGGAGGAGAACCATCATGGCCATCTGGTTGGAGCCTGCGGGGCCGGAGCCGTCCTGGTCGATGAGGACGAGGCGCTTGGATTGCGCGTGGGTGGGGAGGACAGATGCAAAGGCGACGGCAAGACTTAGAACGCAAAGGGCGCCAAGGTTGCACGAAGGACGCAAGGGAAAGGCAAGGAGGGCGCCGGGCTTGCGCGAAGGACGTGGGGATTTCGCAGGCCGGAGCGTGGGGCTAGTTGTGGTCGGCATGGGGCAGGAGGCCTTTCTCGACGAGGGTGGGGGGATGGCGGTGGTGGGTGGCCTGTTCGTAGGCGTAGGCGAAGCCGAGGAGGTCGCCGTCGTGCCAGGGGCGGGCGGAAATTTCGAGGCCGAAGGGAAGACCGCCGGGATAGAAGCCGCCGGAGACGACGACTGCGGGGACCCCGATCTGGTTGACCCAGGAGGTGTCGGAGTGGGGGCCGCCGGAGAGGTTTCCGGGCTCGCCGGGCTGGGCTACGGTTTCGTCAGGCGGGGGCATCTGGGTGGCGGGATAGACGAAGCCGTCGAGGTGGAAGCGGTCGAGGGCTTCGTTGTAGGCGGCGAGGGTGGCGCGGCGCGGGGCGAGGTAGGTGGCCTCGGCATTGGGGTCGGACTCGAGGTTGGCCTGGTGGATGGGGGTGCGGTCCTTGCGGTCGCCCTGGTTCATGCCGTTGAGGATGGTGTCAGGAAGTGGGGCTCCGACGGCCTTGGCGTAGGCTTCGGCCGAGTGGTACTGGGCGGGGCCGTAATTGGCGAGGAAGGCTTGGGTGCCCTGCTTGATGTAGGGCAGGGTGCAGATGTGCGAGGCGGTGTCGGCGAAGGAGTCGGGCAGGATGGCGGCGTCGAAGACGATGGTGGCGCCGGCTTTGCGGAGGCCTTCGAGCGAGGCCATGAAGGCGGCGCGGGTTTCTGGGGTGAGGGGAAGGTCGGCGGACTTACGGTCAGCCTGGAATTGGTCAGGGGTTTCGGGGCAGATGCCCTGGAAGGGGATGCCGGCTCCGGCGAGGATGAAGGCGGGGACGCCGAAGCGCTTGCCCTTGAGGGCTCCGGGCTTGAGGTAGTTGGTGTAGGGGCCGGGCTGGGCGAGTTTGGTCGAGTTGAGGGTTCGTGGGTCGGCGGGGTCTTCACCAGCCATTACGGTGAGTGCAATGGCGGCTGAGGTGACGTCGCGTGCGATGGGTCCGGTGTTGTCGAGCAGCCAGTCGAGCGGGGCGATGCCGGCGATGGAGACGAGGCCGCGGGTGGGGAAGACTCCTACGACGGCGGAGGTGGCGGCGGGCATGCGGATGGAGTTGCCGGTGTCGGTGCCGTTGCCGAGGACGGCTTGGTTCGAGGTGACCGCGGTGACGGTGCCGCCGGAGGAGCCGCCGGGGGAGAAGCGGACGTCGTAGGCGTTGCCGGTGCGGCCGAAGGCGGTGGAGCGATTGGTGTCGGAGGCGGCGAAATCGGGCATGTTGGTCTGGCCGAGGATGACGGCTCCGGCGGCACGGAGATGGGCGACGATGGTGGCGTCCCTGGGCGCGATGAGCTCGTGGCCGGGGATCTTGTAGCCCTTCCAGCCGTCGGTGGTGACGAGGCCGGCGATGGAGGTGTTGGCCTTGGTGACGATGGGAACTCCCCAGAGCGGGGTGCGGTGGAAGCCGGGGCCGCCGGCTGCGGCCTCGCGGTCGAGGCGTGCGGCGGTGGCTAGGGCGTTGGCCTCGTCGATGGTCTGGATGTCGCGGTAGATGCCGTTGTAGCGGTGGATGCGATCGAGATGCCAGCGGACGACCTGGGTGACAGTGTAGCGGTGGGTTGCGTAGAGATGTTCAAGCTGCGGGACGGAGATTTCGAGGAGGTCGCGGTCGATGGCGGGCGTGGGTGCGGGGGTGGCCTGGGCGTGGAGGATGGAGGTGAGGAGGAAAAGGCTCGAGAGGCTTCGGCGCATGCTTGGGGGATCTCCTGGAGGCCTTGGGATGATCCTTAGAGTACACGCCGGGTGGGAGGCTAGGCGCGGAAGCGGTAGCCGATGTAGGGGACGGTGAGGAGGTAGCGCGGGTTGGCGGGGTCGTCCTCGACGAGCTTACGGAGCTGGCGCATGTAGGTGCGGAGGTATTCGACGTGGTTGCGGTACTCATGCCCCCATATGGAGCTGAGGATTTTGGTATGGGTGACGGGCTTGCCCTGGGAGAGCATGAGGTGTTCGAGGATGTCGAACTCCTTGGGGGTGAGATGGATGGGGAGGCCGCGCTTGGAGAAGGTGCGGGTAGCGCTGCAGAGGGTGATGTCGCCAACGGTCATGGCGGGCGAGGGGGTGGAGGTGTCGGTGGATCGGCGCATGACGGCGTTGATTCGGGCGACGAGCTCGCGGATGGCGAAGGGCTTGGTGATGTAGTCGTCGGCGCCGGCTTCGAGGGCTTCGACCTTGTCGTTCTCCTCGTCGCGAACGGTGAGCATGAGGATGGGAACGGTGGGTGCGATGCGGCGTATGGCGCGGCAGACCGAGATGCCGCCCATTCCGGGCATGTTGATGTCGAGCAGGATGGCGTCGAAGGTGGAGGTGCCCATCAGCGAGATGGCTTCTTCGCCTCGAGAGGAGGCGACTACTTCAAAACCGAGGGCACGCAGGGTGGTGCTGAGTACTCTTCGGACAGCGCTTTCATCGTCTACGAGGAGGAGTGTTTTCGACATGGCCTGAGATCTCCAGAGTTGATATTTTGTAACCGGCCCGATGTCTAGTTGTTCCAAATGGGGTTAATGTGCGAGTGCGCTGGGTGGGAGTGCGATGTTGAAGGTGGTACCTTCTCGTTCATTGCTTGTAACCCAGATGTGTCCGTCGTGCGCCTCTGCGGTGCGTCTTGCGACGGAGAGGCCGATGCCTGTGCCGGGGGCCGAGTGGCGGTGATCGCGGCTGCGATAGAAGCGTTCGAAGATACGTTCGCGATCCTCTACGTTGATGACGTCGCCCCAGCTGTGGACGGAGAGGAGGAACTCCTGGTTGGTCTGGGTGGCGGAGATGGAGATGGGCTTGCCGTGGTCGGAGTATTTGGCGGCGTTGTCGAGCAGTTCGGTGAGGGTGGAGTGGAGCATGTCGTAATCGGCGGAGAGGCTGGGCATCTGCTCGGGAACCGAGATGCGGATGCGTGCGGGGGCGGGGCGGCCGTCTATTCCGCGCGACCATTCCTTCTGGAATTGAGCGACTACGTCTTTGAGCAGCGTGGCGACCTCGATGTGCTCGCGTTGCAAAGAGAGGGTGTCGGTTTCGAGGCGGGCGGTCTGGAGGAGCCTGGTTGCGAGATCGTTGAGCCGGTCTGACTGTTCATCGATCATGCGGGTGAGTCCGGTCTGAAGCTCGTCGAGGTTGCCGAGTTCCAGCAGGCCTGAGCTGGCTGCGCGAATGACGGTGAGTGGCGTTTTGAAGGCGTGGGCAAGGTTGTCGAGGACGGTGCTGCGCAGTTGTTCGGCTTGCTTGGCGGCCTCTGACGCGCCTTGCTTGACGAAGGCGTGATGGCGGTCGAGGGTGAGCGAGACGAGTGATGCGAGAGACTCAAGTGCGATCTGCTGGAGGTCGCCGAGGACGAGCAACGTTCCACTGCGACATTCGACGGTGCGGAGGTTCGATTCGACGGCTCCGATGTAGGTTCCAAGCGGCTGGAAGATGCCGATCTCGAGCCGGTGGCGGAGTTCTTCGGCCTTGGTGGCCCAGATGCCTGCGGCTCCGATGGTACCGAGTTCACTGTTGTAGATGGCGACGGCATCGAGGCTGAACTCTTCAAGGATGAGCTCGGACATCTGTTGTTCGGGGGCATCATCGAGGTTTAGAAGCAGGGCCCCGCGGCTGACGGAGTAGAGGCGCTGGACCTTGAGGCGGTGCCGGAGGTTCTCGCGCGCGGTTTCCTTCTCTCTTGCCGAGACTCGGCTGACGGCCAGTGCAGTGACTTCGAAGATGAAAAGGACGACGAGGTTGTTGCTGTTGGAGATGTGAAAGCTGAAGCGTGGGGCGGTGAAGAACCAGGCTTCACAGAGGACAGCAGCTATGGAGAGGAAGGAGGCCTGCCAGAAGCCGAAGTAGACGGCGAAGTAGACGACGATCAACAGGTAGAGGAGGCTTGCGATTGCGAGCGTGATCTCGAAGGCGGAGCCGAGGTATCCGAGCAGGAGCGCGAGCGCGGTTCCGAGGGAGACCTGCAGGAGCCATGTCAGTCCGGATTGACGGATTTTTCCCAGCGTGGTGCGGAGTTGTGATCTGGCGTGAAGTGGGCGCAGCATGTGCCACCGTCCCTGAGAGATGTTTCTTTTTGGGAGCCCTGAGGTGTATCGGGAAGTCTTCGATTGAGTGCGTAGAAATATAGTCTCATTTTTTATGCGTTCTTGATGGCTTTTCCATTTATATGGCGTTGGGCCCCTCCGATCTCCTCACAACCTTGTGCTCTTTCAAATGTGTTCTCGGCTGAGAACGCTACTGGGCCCTCCTGTTCCAAATCGGCCCCGCACGGCAAATCCATGCCCTCCGGCGAATCTTCCTTGAATCCGGATGAAAAGAGACCAACATGTTTCCCTTGACTGCACATCGCAAATCTTCACTCCGAGCTCTGCTTCTCTTGAGTTTGATGACTGCCCCGGTCTTTGCCAACGCGTGTGTGACTGACGCGTTGGCAGGGACTGCGAGTGGGAGCCTCCATGGCACGATAACCCGGAAAGGTGGATGGGCGAGCGGGTCGCTGGAGCTCGCAGTTTGTCGGGTAGCTGACTTTAATTGTCTTCGCGTGATGACGGACGGTGCCGGTGCGTACGTGATTGCGTCTCTTGAACCCGGTCGCTACTCGATTGCGCCGGCACATGCGGATGTGGCGGGCTCCTCGACGATGAGCGAAGTGGTTGCTGGCCGCGATGCGGTTGCGGATCTGATGGTAGAGGGCCAGGATGCCCCTCCGGCACAGACGACCACGCCGGCCGGCGCGCAAACGGTTCCTATGACACCTGCTGTTGCGGC
>CAZZZP010000151.1:0-5941 GCA_964658635.1 Lichenicola sp.
CTGAAAGTCTGATGTTCACTGTTTGAAAAGATTGCTCCTCCATCGACGCCCGCCACGCGAGCAGAAGATCCCGTGTCAATGGTCTGCTGGCAGCAAAGGTGAAGAGATGGTCGAGTGCCTTTCCGTAATTACGTTTGGAATTGATAGCCGCCACAGAGTCGATCACCACCTGCTTGAGTTGCAGCAGGATGGGGTCTACCGCGATCGGAGATTGAATTGGAGCAGCTACCAGGGCGGTCGAGCTCACTTGACTGCCTTTGACTGAGTGGTTCGGGGAAGATTTGGCAATAGCCTATTGCCAAACCTTTGCGAAGCCCGAGGCCGGAAGAAGCGCGGCGTGACGCGACTGTTCACTCCTGCCCTCCCCCACCTGTTTCCTCCATCTCGACACGCAGCTTCAGGACCACCTCCTGTAGATCTTCAACGCTCGGCAGCTCCTCCCGTACCGGAGCCGGCAACTCCCGGGTGACCCGATAGGTCGAAACACCAATGGGTTGAACGAGATTCTGGAGCGAGTATTGAACGACCGTTCCACTTCGGCTCTCGCAAAGAAGCAAGCCGATTGTTGGGCTGTCCCCCGCCGTACGCATCGTGCCGTCGACTGCCGAGATATAGAAGCTCAGCTTGCCGGCATACTCCGGCTCGAACTCACCCGTCTTCAGCTCGATCACGAAGTAACAATGCAACCGAAGATGGTAGAAGAGCAGATCTATATAGAAGGACCGTCCATCCACCACAAGAGGAACCTGGCTGCCTACAAACGCGAAGCCCCGGCCGAGCTCCAGCAACAGATCACGAAGATGTGTAAGAAGCCCCTTCTCGAGCTCACGCTCGGCGAACGAGGTTGAGAGGGTCAGGAACTCGAAGTTGTAGGGGTCCCGAAGGATCTGTTCAGCCATGTCCGACCCCAGGGGAGGAAGGGTACGCTCGAAGTTGGTGAGCGCTTTCCCTTCCCTGGCGTAAAGATCGGTCGAGATCATGTGGACCAAAACATTCTGGCTCCAGCCATTTTCAAGTGCTGCCTGGAGGTACCACTCCCGCGTGGGACGGTCCTTGACCCGGTCAAGAACCCTGAGGTTATGACCCCACGGCAGTTTGGCAACAAGCTGTTGCAAAATCTCCGGCTCAGGCCAGGCCTCAGCCAGGGCGCGCATATAGCGAAGGTTGCGGGGACTAAACCCCTCGACCCCGGGGAACGCCGTCTGCAGGTCATTCGAGATCCTGTCGTTGATCTTCGTTCCCCAGCCCTCATTCTTGAAGCGCTCGCTAAGGTCCCGGCCGATTGACCAGTAAAGCAGAACAAGCTCATGGTTGACGGCCAGCGCGGCGCGAATCTGGGCGGAACGGATACGCTCCCTAAGTTCCTGGAGGAGTTCCGGGTACCCCGAGGGCAGTTGGAGGTCTTTCGGCACGAAATCAGCCTAACACGTGTTGAACCCCGACAATAGACATTGTCGTGGGTAAACCTTTGAACACTCTCGCCTCATAAATGCGTATACGCGCAGCTATTCCCCTCCTCCTCAAACCCTCCTAAGCTAGCTTGAACGCTACTGTTTCAGCGTATGAGGAGGTCTTCTGCCCCGCCCCATCTCCTGGCTTCCCCGGCTGCACCTCATCGCCCGATCGGTCACGAACTCGATTCGCTCGCACTACGACCGGCACGATCTCGAAAACCTCTTCGAGCTCCAGCCCCGTGCAGCCCAGAAGCTGCTCGAGATGCTGCCGACCGTCCAGATCGGAAACTCACGCCTGGTCGACCGCGAGGTCCTGGCCAACTTCCTCGACCGCGTCCGCGACGCCAACGACACGGGAAAGCTGTTCGAGGAGATCCGGGCTGAGAAGGCGCAGATCTCACGCCGCAAGCCGCGTTCGCTCGTGCGTCGCGACCTCGACCCCATCGGGCTCGGTTCCCTGCCCTCTTCGATCACCCTCGAGCCCGGGCGCATGGAGGTACGCTTTGAGACCGTCGAGCAGCTCGCCGAGGCCATGTATGCTCTGGCTCGTGTGCTCGAGAGTGAGGGGGACGAGTTCGTAGGTCGCTTTGAGGTTCGGCCTGCCTCGCAAATGATGCCGAGGAATGACCGGCAACACCGCTAATTTGCTCAGATTGTTATCGCCGTCCGTCCAGGTATTCGGGAAACGAGTACAGAAGGAGCTGACTCAAGCCAAACGCCAGTCCACGACTACCGTTTCAGCGTCCTGCGCGCTCCGGTCGGGGTCACCTCAAGAAAGGGAAATTTACGTACGCTAGCGATCTCTTGTCGTTGATCCTAAAATCTTACCAGTGGGACCCGCGCTGCAAGTGTAGCGAAAACGACCGTTTGTCGGACTGGCGAAAAGGCGATCTCGAAGGGCCTTCCTGAGGCGGAAAACTGTCGCAATACCCGTCTCGAAATCAGCGTCCCGCTAAGGGTAGGGTTTTGAGACACCTTGCGCTCTCGTGTCAGGTGCTTAGCGTACGTAGATTTTCCTTTCTTGAGCTGTCCCCCGGTCTGGCGCGTCTATTCCCCTACGATTTCCAGTAGCCGTATTAACGCCTCGTGATATGTCAGCTTGTAGCGGTCCGCGTATGCAACAAAGCGGTCGTAGGCGTTTTCGTTGAGACGGATTGCAAGGTGGCGAGTTGGCTCGCTCGGAATGGCACGGCGACGGCGGGCGGGCGGGCGAGTGTCGCGGAGCTCCGAGGTAGACTCCCGGCTGACAAACCCATGGGGAGCCGCGGCCGCGTCGATCGCCGCGAAGTCCACGTTGCCCCGGGATCGGATTGGCGGAAACGCAGCGATACGGTCACTCAGGCTCGCGTTCTGCCGAGATATTTCTGGCGATTCTTCGTCCTCGAGCAGTCCAAACTTGCTCATGCGGCTCTCCCTGCTTCAATTTCTTGCAGCAAACCCAACAATTCGTCCGCGAGTTGATGAATATTTTCATAAGCCGCGTCGAGGTTTCCGACCTTCAACGCCTGCATTTCCCCAAGGGTCAACCGCTCCACGAACATGGCCTTATACGCCATACGTTCTGCCAAGCTGGTCTTGAAACGCGGAATGCCGGCGGCCTCGATCTCAGCCTCTAGCTGCCGCTGAACCGACGATACGGGCGCTCCAGGAGCCGGGGTCCGCGTCATCAACACACGAAACGGTATCCGCCGCTTCGGATTAGAACGCTGCGCGACCTTCTCTTCATCCCGCACCGCGCGGATCGCCTTTCCAGCCTGGCGGACGTCGACCGCACTTGCCTGCACCGGCACAATCACAAAGTCCGCCATCGCAATCGAACGTGAGACCAAAAGACTAGCCGTGCCCTCCAGGTCAATAAAAACGAATTGGTGCGTCTGTTGTTCAAGAGTTTCCATCAGGGTAGATTCACGCACGTTCCCGATCACGTGGAGTGTGGTTTGCGAGTTACCGTTCTTCTTCCAATCCATGATTGGTTGGTTTGGGTCTGCGTCTAAAACGCTGACAGTAGCTCCCTGTTGCGCGAGATAGGTCGCAAGCAAGAGCGTTGTCGTGCTCTTCCCTGCCCCTCCTTTTGGATTCGACACTGCGATTACTGGCACGTTGGGCTCCTATCCTTCTGTCGCTGCGATATCGCTAGATGTTGAATTGTCGGGACGATAACGCGGCGATATAGCTAAGAGTTGTCTTTATCGCAGCGATATCGCATGTCGTGACGTGTCTTCCATTCGTAGAAGTGGTTTACTAACGGCATCGGCTTTCCAGTTTCAGTATCGCAACTATATCGCGCCAACTACTTATTGTCGCAGCGATATCGGTGAGGTATCGCTGCAGTAAACACAAGATTGTGGTTGCAGACAGCTCGTTGCGATATCGTTGCGATATTCTGACAGAGAAGAATGGCAGTGTAAGCTACCTTCTAACCGCTGTGTCTTCTTGAAGCCACCAGGTACAATATGCCGAAGAGCCTTACGAAGGTCGGAATGTCGCGAGCGAAGGTTGTCACGATGGTGGCTCCTCAGCCTGAGCCCCGCGCTGATCCCGTATTTGTCGATACGGACGATGACTATGGGATGTCGCCGGACGACATGGCTCTGGCACTGGATGTAACCGCCGAAGAGCCTCAGATCGAAGGTCTCTCGCCTGTGGCCATGCGCCTGCTCCAGGCCGCCACAGACATGAAGCAGTCCCCTGACTCCTACGAGCGCGCGTTTCTCGCGCGACAGCTAATCCAATGCACCTTTCCCCACAGCGACCCCGGCAACATTCCGATTTGGAGCCGCACCAACGGCAATCTCACTCTCTCGATCCGGCCACTCTACGACGAAGAAAAGGGCGCACATAAATACCCTTACGGCACAATCCCCCGGCTTTTCCTATACTGGATGGTGACCGAAGCCGCGCGAACCAAGCGCCGACGACTCTATCTCGGACAGACATACCCTGATTTCATGCGCAAACTCGGTCTCAACCCTGCGAACGGCGGGGTCCGTAGTGATTCGCGGCGGCTCAAAGATCAGATAGAACGCATGCTCCGAGCAACCATCAGCTTCAAGCAGACCTTCAAAAAAGATGGGAAGACTGGCGATGCATGGCTCGACATGCAAATCGGACCCGAGGCTGTGCTCTGGTGGAACTTTGATAAAGATTCCCAGAACTCACTTTTTGAGAGCTATATCGAGCTCAGCGAGAAGTTCTATAGCGCCATCACATCGAGTCCAATCCCACTTGATCTGCGAGCGCTGCGCGCACTCCGCAAATCGCCCCTCTCTCTCGACCTTTACTCGCTAATTTGCCACAAGACCTACAGCGCTCGCAAAGACAACGATACCAAGACGATCCCCTGGGAGGGCCTGCACCGGCAAATGGGTGCTGAATACAAGGAGTTGCGGAATTTCAAGCAGAAAGTGGTAGCGACTGTACGGAAGATCCGATTGGTGTATCCGCAGATGAAGGTGGATCTCTCGGAAACCGGGATGCATATTCATCCGGCGCCCTTAGCCATTCCGGAGCGCGCAGATACCGACAAGCCGACCCAGATGATTGAAGCAGAGGCACCGCGGCGACGGCGGTCCGCCAAAGTAATTGGCCAGGGAACTGCCGCTGAAACGGTAGCAGCAGCAAAGTGAGACAGTAGATTTTCAGCATGCGGAGAGCGCTGAAACGGTAGCGGCATCTCTAAGCTACCGTTCCTGCCAGGGCTTATGAGTTGACGCCTTCCGGGAATATGTGGTCTTTTTGGACCGGAACAGTACGCTGAAACGGTAGCAGTAGCAAAACAGACGCTGAAACGGTAGCAACTCTGCCTGAAAGCACAAAAAGACCTTCGCCATTCGGGACCTTTCAATTGAACAAGGACGCTGAAACGGCAGCTAACGTCCTTGGATAGAAGGGTCTTTGACATTCGTCATCACGCTGAAGCGGTAGCGGGATGCGGTCGAGCTCCGATCCTGAATCCTTGTAACTTTTTCAGATTAAGAGAGAATTCTGCCACTCATTTTTCTCCACGCCGCAACGGTAGCAAAGAATTTCTAAGGTTCTCTGTCCGTCCAAGCCGAAACGGTAGCATTCCCACGCCGAAACGGTACTCAGTCCACGCTGAAACGGTGCGGGTTCCACGCCGAAACGGTAGTACAAAACAGCACGCATTAAGGAAGCCTATAGTTTTTGCCTTTAGCTTCTGCCTTTACACAACATAGTTTTTATACAGGCGCAACTTTAGCAATGCTCATTGTGCTCTTCAAAGACGACGCGGCGGTCCGTAATACGCGGGCATGATTGGAGGCACCGGAAACGGTGCGAAGTGCCCTCAGATCGTTCCTAGAGGGCTTAGGACGCATTAGTCGCACTGTTTGCAGTCAGGATGATAGAGCGTGCGCTCTCAAGGCCTCCTGTGGCGGCTGGTGGAGAGTTCAAGTTTTTGGCTACTCGATCGTTTAACGGACGCAGTCGTCGATCGACTTTGTCTAGCCGTGGACCGCTATTGCTAC
>CAZZZP010000152.1:0-5912 GCA_964658635.1 Lichenicola sp.
GCGCTGCCCTGTCACGGCAGAGGTCGCGGGTTCGAGCCCCGTCGTCCCCGCCATACATTCCAAAGGACTTACGGAATATATGGGACCTAAGTGACAAGCAAATCAGGACACAATAAGGTCACAATAGCGAATCGCCCAACGATTACGCTTCTGTGCCCCTTCGTGCCTCTTTCTGCTTTGCGCCCACGTTTGTGCCCACGCCGGGCACCATCATCTGAACAACCTTGCTCTGTGCTGCCCGCTTATGCGAGTTCACCGCCTGCGTGTAAACGTCGAGCGTGATCTTGCTGTTGGCGTGCCGCAAAAGCTCCTGGACGGTCTTCACGTCTTCCCCGTTGGCCTTCAGCAGTGTGCCGAAGGAATGGCGGAAGGTGTGCCAACCGATGTTCTTGTGGATACCAGCCGCTTTGGCCGCTGGCTTGATATGCCGCTTCATGAGGTTGTCCGGCCAATAGGGCTGTGTGCCTTTCATGGTCGGGCTGGCGAAGACCCAATCGGACTCCATCGGATAGAGGCAGGTCTTTCTCCAACGCAGAAGATCTTCGGCCATGTAGCTGTCCATCGGGACCGGCCTGGCCGACGCTTCTGTTTTGCAGACACCCATCACCTGATGCCAGATGGACTCGGTGACGCGAATCTCCAGGTTCTCGAAATCAATGTCGTCCCACTTCAATGCGAGAAGTTCACTGACCCGAAGGCCCGTCGCTGCGTCGAGCAGAACCAAAGTCCGTTCGCGCACGGCGAGCTTTGTCAAAAGAGCCTGAAGTTCGTGCAGTTCGAGTACATCGGGAATCCGCTCTCGCTTCGCGCTTTGGCGCACGAGTTTGATCGGATTCTTGTCCGTCCACTCGTACCGCATCGCGTGACTGAAGAGAGCGCTCATGATGTTCCGAATCTTCGCTTTTGTTCCTCGTGCCCGCTGAATGCTGCCTAACCACTCTTCCACGGCAACAGACTTGACCTGCTGCAAGCGGTGGTCGCCCCACCGTGGAAGAATCCAGCCGTTCAGATAGCATTCGTAGCCGGCTTGTGTCGAGTGCGCTTTGCGTCCCTGTTCGTCTTCGGTCAACTCTTTCAACCGATAGTGCCCGATCAGCTCCGCTATCGTACTCGGGCAACTCACCGCCCGCGGGGTTTGTTGGTTGGCGTCGATGCGCAACGCGTTGGCGGCTTTCAGGGCTGCTGCTTCCGACGGGAGAGTGATGATTGTGCCGATCACAGCTTTGCGCTGTAAATTCTTGCCGTCCGGCCCAATCTCTCTCCAGCGGAAGACCCAAACATCAGGCCCCTTCTGCCGCTTGCTACGCTGCACGCTTCCTTGCTGGTACCGTGTGCGCCTTGGCATATCTACTCCTGGTCCCCGGCGCAACGGGTGGCTTGATTCAAGGCTATCGCTGCGCCGGGCAGAGGTCTAGTGGAAACTCAGCTTGCAAGCTGTTCTGTGATCCATCGGTCGATGTCACTGGCCCGGAAACGCCACATGGTTCCGAGCTGGAAACCCCGAACGATCCCTTGACGCGCATACCGCTGGAGAGTTTTTGGGTGTATCCGCATGATTGCTGCCGCTTGGTCGGTATCCAGTAACGGCTCAGGAACGAACGGCTCACTTCGAACAGGCTTTCTCCCTAATTCCTGATCCGGTAGTCTGTGCATCATCGCTGTGCCTCCTCTGAAGCCGAAGCAGCGTCACACAGTCTCAAAGCGGCAACTTGTGGGTTTGTTCTTCTGCCAAGTGAGTCCGCTATTGATTCTTCGGATACTGCTTGCTGACTACGATTGGCGCAGACGCCCGCAAATGTCCAATCACAATTTGCCAGTCGACTATTCCAAAACGTAATAGTCGTTCTGGCCATCGACATCCCGTAGGCCACGGAAATATGAGCGCATGCGTCAAAATATTGACAGGGATACGATCCCCACCAGAAGATTTCAAAAGATGGTTTTTGCGTTTCCGATTTTCTGAGGGCCCTTCCACTACTCATTGCGGGCTCTTCGATTCCCCAGCAGAGAGTCAAATGGGGGTAGGCATGGCCCGAAGCAAGGCAAAGCGCCCGATCAATCTAAAACACATGGAAGCGGCCATCGCGTTAGCAGAGACGCTCAACTTTTCGAGAGCAGCCAAGCGCCTCCATATCAGCCAGCCTGCTGTCACGAAGTACATCAAAGAACTTGAGGAAAGCTTGGGTGCTCTCCTCTTCATCCGGGCGCACCATACCGTCTCTATCACCGACGCTGGGAGGGCTTATGTTGAGGAAGCCCGGATCGTTGTTCTCCACGCTGGACGCGCGGTACAGGCGGCGAGGGCCGCTCAACAGGAGGCGGAACTGATTCTCAATGTGGGGCGCTCGCCTTATGTCGATCCCTACTTTACCTCGATGCTTCGAGCGATCCGATTACCGATGTTTCCCAGACTGCACTTGCAGCTCTCCAGTGGATTTTCATGCGATCTCACCCAGGATGTACTCAATGGTGATCTTGATATCGCCGTGGTGATCGAGCCGCCGCAGTCAGGCCAATTGGCTGAGTTTGAAATCGAAGAGTCGCCCTTCTACGTTGTCATGTCCAGGGAAGATCAGTTGGCTCGACTTCCCGCTCTTGACTTGAATCATCTCTCGCACAGGCGATGGCTCCTGTTCCAACGCAATCTTCATCCCCCGCTCTATGACCTAATCCAGAAGCTAGCGCATGAGGGCCACGTCATTCCATCTGCCCTACAGCACTTCATGGTGCCGGAAGAGTGTCTACCTCTGCTACTTGAGCCTGGGGGCGTTGTCATTGCGCCGAAGTCGGGGGCTTTAAGGATTGCGCGCGACGGCCTGACAATGAGGCCATTGGATGATATTAGGCTCAGAATGAAGACCCAGTTGATTTCCCGCGCTGATAATCCCTCTCCAGCCATTAGCGAGCTATTCCGAACATTCATGCGCAGGCTGAAACAGATGCGGGTAGATAACCAAATGTCCCTACCTCTCTCGACGTAAGCGGTGATTCGATTGGGAGACTTCTTTGGAGTCTACGATCCTCACGTTTACCGGTCCGGAAGAATCGCAGTTCCGACAGGTGATAACTCCCATAGCGATAACCTTCGCATCGACATCATCGATTCGCACCACATTCCCACATGCTAGGCATTGATGGGCATGTTCCCAACGCGACTCGCTAGGCTGAGTTTCCATTGTCTGTTCACTCCTAACCTGCCGTGCCTTACCGCCTAATTTGCCGAAAGCTTGCTATCCCTAAGGAGTGCCACGCTTTCCGGTGACGAGAGGATTTGCGGAGAACTGCTTCGTGTGTTCTTTCCCCTTACGGACGGTGTAAAGTGCAGCGTTTACATTGCCACTCCCACGACTCAAGACAACGGAGCCTAGCCACCACCTGCGAGACGAGATGATTGGCGTTGTCTGCCGTCATCAACTGCCGATCCAACCGGCTCCCCAACCGAGAACTCCGGCACCGAACAGCGCGCCGAAGAGCCCTGGAATGGCATCTTGAAAACGCCCAGACATCATGCGGATTCCCGCGAAAATGAGCCCGCCGAAGCAGATAACGGCGCCAGCATAAATCGCGAAAGTTTGAAACGTGGCCATTAACGTTTGTGCGCCAGAGAAGTCCATCGTTCCCTGGGCGTGAGCAACAACACTTCCGGCTCCTGCAAACAGGAGTGCGGCTAGCGTCGGTCCCATCAGGTGAAGGACGTGGCGGAGGGTTTGTTTCGAGAGGGGTTTTGCCCACTGTTCGGCGGGGTAATTGGACGACCGATTGAGAGGCTTTCCCAACCGGACTGCGCGGCGGATTCTGAGCATCTTTGCACCTCCGCTGACTCGGTGTCAGCATGGCGCAAACCTAAGATTGCTCTGCTCTCCATGTCCAATAACAAAACGATGTTTGGTTATTCCAAAACGTAATAACCAATGCTCGGAATGCTCCTTCACCAGAGCACTCGGGAACGTCTATCTGGCTCGGAGAATAGGAATGGACTTCATATGCTCTGTGATCTGATGCCGCGTAGCCCGATCAAGCGGTAGTTCCTTCTGGATCGCGGGCCAGAGACTCATCATCGTGTCCGCAGTTTCTCTGGCGATATCGAGGACCAATTTGCTCGGTACCTGGGCCTTTCGAGCAAAGCGCTCCAACAACTCCAGGCTCAATTCCGTTGGGGATTTTTCCTTGGCAATCGAGAGCGCCAGCCGGTCATCGGCGATGTAGCGCACGGTCGATACGAAATCATAGGCAGGAGCGAGCAGGGGCGTGTGTCCGTCTGGATAGATAAGAGACCAGTTCTTCAGGTGCATATCGTTGTTGCCAATGGCGACGTTGAAGATCAGCCGACGGATGAATTCGGCGAACTGTGTCTCATCCGTCAAACGCCATAGATCGTTAGCCATATTCGTATAGCTGTAGTTCTTGTATTTGGCTTCCGGGAACTGGCCATAGAGCTGATTGAAATCCTCGATATGGATGCGTTTGCCATGAGGACCACGATCAAATCGCCGAATGTAATACGCGTTTCCTTTGAGCTGCTGCCAGGGCTCCGGAATACCGGGGATCTTGTCCAATGGAATCAACCCGATTTCGGGCACATGAATACCGACGGCCCGCGCAAACTCCATCATGGAGAATTCATTCTCCGGCAGTCCCGGAAAGGCAGGTGATGGAAGTTTGACGATCCAATGGCCGCCCACACTGGAGGCGGGAATGGAAAGCTGACGGTGCGGGTTTCCGATGGCCGAAAGCTTCAACTGCACGCCCGCAAGGGAGAAGCGCAGGACATCCCGGCCTGCCCGCGCGCGGGCCACAGTGGGATTCTTTTCTGACGGGGGCAGGGCACGACCCTCCGCGTCGCGCACGGTGACAGCCCCTGGAAGGTCATTCCCCAGGAGCCAGAGCAGGAAGAATTCTCGCTGTGCATTCACTTCGCCGCGCTCGGCAATGAATTGCCGCAGCGTCCCCTCGGGAAGAAGATTGGAGAAGAACGGCGGCAATCTACGAGTTACGGGACGGACGTCCGGCGTCGGATTCCGGTAGGCGTCGTAAAAGCTGAGGCTCAGGACAGGCCGGTTCGCATCCGCGATATAGGCAGCATCGAAGACAAAAAGATTCTGATCGTTTGGGAGGTTGGTGAGCGTACCTACCAGCGAATCACCGAGATGCACTTCCAGTACCGAAGGCCGGTTCGTATTATTCGTCGTCTTCGGCATCTTCTGGTGCTCCGCCTACCAATGGAATGTTCGCCTCTGAGACAGTAACCTGGTTCCGACCCGTGGCCTGTCCAACGAGAGCCTGTACTGCGGGAACCAGATGCTTCGGGATCAGTATCGGTTCCATTTCCAGAACGCGGGCCATCTCCAGCAGAGTGGAGACCCGAAGGTCGCCGCCACGCTCGATGCGGGAAACGGCACTCTGGGGTTGACCGATACGCGAACCGAGATCGGCCTGCGTGAGCCCCTTCGAATCACGTGCTACCCGAACCTGTTCCTGAATAGATGCCATGAAATATGTCCAAGCTGAATTATATCGCTAAACATATATTTGCGCCCTTGTGCCCACGTTTGTTGAAACATGCCAAAACGAGGGCGCAATTGTGCCCTTTTCGGTGTCTCTTCGCTTTTTCAGAGAAAGTGTTCGTCTTTTATTCGGTTCCCATTTTTGGAAACCTTTGCCGATCTCAGGCAGAGGAGAGGGTCGAAAATGCGAATTATGCCGCAGGACGGCAGAGGTCGCGGAGCTATTTTGAAGGACTTAGAGCGGAATTCGAGGGCACAACATGGACACAATAACGGTTCCTCGGTGTACCTTTTAGGGCCTATTGGAGCCACCCATTGCCCGGCGTTTCTATAAGTTACGGGTTTTAGGCTCACTGTCACGGCAGAGGTCGCGGGTTCGAGCCCCGTCGTCCCCGCCATAAACCAAAG
>CAZZZP010000153.1:0-5705 GCA_964658635.1 Lichenicola sp.
CCCCCAAACCCGCTCCCTGGCGGACGCTCACATGGGATGGCGAGACGGTCAACGACTCCTGGACCCGAGCTCTCGAAGGTGCGGACGTCGTCATTCACCTCTCTGGCCGCACCGTAAACTGCCGCTACAACGCCCAAAATCGACGCGAAATCGTCGATTCGCGGGTCATTCCGACACACCTGCTCGGCCGAGCCATCGAGCAGGCCCGCAACCCACCGAAACTCTGGATGAACGCAAGCACGTCCACCTTCTATCGCGACTCCCGCGACCGCCCGCAGGACGAGTTCACCGGCGAGCCCGGCGGAGCTGAGCCGGAAGTGCCAGAGAAGTGGAACTTCTCGATCGATGTAGCCCGTTACTGGGAAGAAGCCTTTTACAGTTCCACCACACCGGCAACCCGCAAGATCGCTCTGCGCTCCTCGATGACCATGAGCCCGGATGCCGGCGGCGTCTTCTCTGTCCTGCTCGGTCTTGTCCGGACCGGCCTTGGCGGTACCCAAGGGCCAGGCGACCAGTTCGTCTCGTGGATCCACGACCGCGACTACTGCCGCGCCACCGACTTTCTGATCGCCCATCAGGAGATCTCCGGGCCGGTCAACTTTACATCACCAGGCCCGCTTCCGAACCGGGAGTTCATGCAGGCCTTGCGCAAGGTTTGGGGAGCCTCCGTCGGTCTGCCCTCAACGAGATGGATGCTCGAAATCGGCGCACTCTTTCTGCGCACCGAAAGCGAACTGATCCTCAAGAGCAGGCGCGCCGTACCAAGTGTCTTACTGCGACACGGCTTCCATTTCGACTTTCCTGCCTGGCCCGAAGCGGCCCAGGATCTGGTCACCCGCACCCGGGCCGAAGGACACTAGATCTACTCGCGCCGGCCCTTCTGCCACTCCACATAGGGAATCCGCGGCATCGTCAGAAATGCGTCGCGCGTCTTCACATACGAGCCCAGCCCATTCATACGGCCAATCGCATGCAGTTCCTCGGCTTTAATGTAAGGTCCGGCCATGTCGACGAACTGGTCCTCGACAAACATCGCCACGACCCGCCCAAGAATGATGCGTGAGCGCCCGATTTCGATCGTCGCATGCTCCACGCACTCCAGCGCCGCATGCGCCTGCTTGATGCGCGGCACCTTCACAATCGTCGAAGGAGTCGTCTCGAGCCCCGCCATCTCAAGCTCGTCTACCTCGGCCGGAAAGTCCGTTGCACAGACGTTCATCGCATGGGCCAGGTCTTCCGTCACGACGTTCACGACAAACTCACCTGCCCGGCGAATGTTCCGCGCCGTATCTTTCGGAATGAACCCACCGCCCGGACGGTCCGTCACGCCCAGCCCAACCACCGGCGGGTCCGTGCAGAGATAGTTATAAGCACTGAACGGTGCCGCATTCATCCGGCCCTCCTCGTTCATGCTCGTCACCAGCGCAATCGGGCGCGGCGCCACCAGCCCGATCAGCAGGTTGTAGATCTGCCGGGGCTCTGCTTCATCCACCTTGAAAATCATCTCGTCTCCACGTTCTTTCGTTAGAGTGCCCGAACCCCGTCAAAGACTCTACGCGATCCCAAGCGCCGCACGGACCGCTGCTCGCACCTTCGGCCAGGCCTTGCTCAGCGGATCGACCACGTCGAAATGATCCGCACCCGGGATCATCTCGACTGTCACCTGCTCGCCCAGTCGTCGTCCCCGCTCTGCCCACCGCCCCGGAAGCTCCGGCGGAATCTGATCGTCTTTTGTCCCTTGCAGTAGCCACTGCGGCGTCGTGATCGGCATCAATTCACCCGGATCGCCGGCGCGGTATCTCTCCGGTACCCCTTTCGGAGAACCGCCCATGAACCGCTCTACCTCAAGCTTGTCATGAGCAAAAATGGCATGGCCCGCGAGCTCGATCGTCGCCCGCAAATCGATTGCACCGGCCAGTGAAACCACCCCATGCATCGCCAGCGCCGGCGGAGGTTTGTGCAGCGAACTCTGTTCCGGCACATTCGGCCGGCCGGCTAGCCAGAACGCCAGGTGCCCCCCCGCCGAATGCCCCGCGACCGCCACATGGTTCAAGTCAAGCGGATAGCTCTCTGCCAGCTTCTTCAGGTAATCAAACCCGGCCGCCACATCCTCGCACGTCCCAGGAAAGCCACCCCCGGCGTCCCCCACACGTCTGTACTCAGTCGACCAGGCGGCAATGCCCTCGCTCCGGAACGCATCGCAAAGATGCCCGCCATACTCGAGCCCGTACTCGTTCTTCCACCAGCCGCCGTGTACAAACATCAGCACGGGCGCGCGCTTTCCCGCCGCTAGACGAGGCAAAAAGAGCTCCCCAAACTGCAGGTCGCCGTTTCCATACTTGAGTCGATAATCGCCCTTGGGCGGGGTGCGGCTCAGAACATCCTTCGCCATGCGTCTCTCCAAGCCTCTAAGACGCAGATAGCTCCGGTTAGGGAACGCGTTTCGCAGGCACCTCAGGCGGCAGCGTCACGATAACCTCGCCCGGCCGCGTGTAGTGCAGTTCCTCTCGTGCCTGGTGTTCAATCGCCCCGGGATCCTTCGCCAGCCGGTCAACGTGTCCCTGCAGGGAGTCGTTCTCCGTCTTCAGGCTCTTGAGCTGCTGTTCCAGCACGCGCGCGTCCTCGCGCTTGTGCTGATACGCAGTCAGGCCGTTCTGTCCGAAGACAACGTGGTAGCCCATCGCAATCGTCAGTCCGGCCGCCGCGCAGGTGGCAAATCGCCTCCGGTGGACGTAAATCCGACCCAGAAGCCCGACAATCCCCCGCGCTTGCTTTTCACCCTGTCGGGCTGAAAGTGCTTTATTCATCGCGTTCGGCCCCAATCCGCCCACCATACTGTCCCCAGTTAAGTAGTGTCGGCAGGCACAGTCAAGCACATAAGCCCCGCGCCGACAGCACGAACCAAGTTCGTCATCGATGTGCTAGGCCCAACCTTTGTGCGCGCTGCAACGCGCAGAGGGACCGGGTGTTGTTATCCTTGTTACGCCTCATGAAGATTCTTTATGTCATCGCGCTGCTAAGCTTCCTCTCCCTTGCATGGGCAGCCGTCGCCATCGCAAGACATGTCAGAAGGGGCGAAGCTGAGTCTGTGCCTGGCTCCCTACTACCCGGCGAGGTATCGCGCTCGTCAGAAAAACGAGCCCGGCCCACGAACCCCACCGCTGAATCCACAAACATGAAGCCCAGGCCCAGCTCTGCCCCGCGACCTCTGTCCCACTAAACAAGCATCCGGAAAGGACCCTCACTCGATGCACGCCACCAGCTCCGCAACCACTCACCCAGCTGCTTCCCTCCCGCTTGATACCTTCACCGGCAAGGCGGTCGCCGTGGTCTCCGCCAGCCTCCTCGTCGCGGTCTGCGCACATTTCACCGTGCCCCTCTGGTTTACGCCGATCCCACTCACACTCTCTGATCTCGCGGTCCTGCTCGTCGGCCTGCTTCTCGGACCCCGCATGGCCTTTGCAGCCCTCGCGCTTTACCTCGCCGAAGGTGCCGCCGGCATGCCGGTCTTTGCGCCCGCAGGTCCCGGCGGCATCGCTCAGTTGCTCGGACCGACCGGCGGCTACCTGATGGCTTATCCCTTCGCCGCCGCCCTTGCTGGAGCCATCGCCCGCGTTCCGGCAAATTTCCCGCGCTTCGCCCTGGCCCTCACCGGCTCACTGGCCGCATCGACTCTCCTGATGGCTTCGGGCGCAGCCTGGTTCTCGCTCTTCACCCACCACTCAGCAGCTCTCACGCTTTCGCTCGCGGTCATCCCCTTCCTCCCCGGCCAGGTCATTAAGATCGTGTCGGCCGCGGGGATCTACACGTCACTCAGCCGCTTGCGTCGCGCCTAGGCTGTTCTTCCACCTCACTACCTCTATCCGTGGGCCGGTTGCGTCCTGTACAACCGGCTTCTTCTTGCCTCTGCCTCGCACAGCATCGAATCCAGAAGTACATACCAAGAAGGAAAGCACTCTCATGAACACCCAAGCAGTACGTGAGATCCAGATCGCTCACAGCCCGGACTCCGACGACGCCTTCATGTTTTACGGTCTTGCCACCAGTAAGGTCCGGGTCCCCGGCTTTAAGTTCGTTCACAATCTCACGGACATCGAAACCCTCAACCACAAAGCAATAAACGAAGCCTTCTACGACGTCACGGCGATCAGCTTCCACGCCTACCCCTACATGCAGGACAACTACGCGCTCATGAACTGCGCCGGCAGTATGGGCGAGGGGTACGGCCCCATGCTCGTCGCGACCCGCAAATATGCTGTCGACGAGATCAAGAAGCTTCGGATCGCCATCCCTGGCACGCTCACCACGGCATACCTGACGCTCAAACTCTTCGCACCAGAGCTCAACACCACCGTCGTCGACTTCGAAAAGATCATTCCTGCCGTAGCCGCCGGCGAGTTCGATGCTGGGCTCCTTATTCACGAAGGTCAGCTCACCTACGGCAACGATGGCCTGCACAAGATCCTCGATCTCGGCCAGTGGTGGCGCACCGAAACCGGACTCCCGCTTCCCCTGGGCGGAAGCGCCATTAAACGCTCGCTTGGTGAAGACGCGATGCTGACCACCAACAATGCCATCCGCGATTCCATCAAGCACGCCCTCGAACACCGCGAGGCTGCACTCGACTATGCGATGCAATTCGCGCGCGATCTCGACCCGAACCTCGCCAACCGCTATGTGGGCATGTACGTCAACGACCGCACCATCGACTATGGTCCCGACGGACGCGAAGCCATCAAACTCATCCTCGACATGGGCTTTGATCGCGGCATCATCCCGATCCGTGCGAAAGTCGACTTCATCGGCTGATCCTCCACAGCTCCGCTCTCGCCCCCGGCACCTTCTGTGCTATTCTCTTCAAGTGGGGTTGAGCGCGGCTATGCAAGACTAGCTTGTCACTCCCCTGTTCGGACGCGTAGCTCAACTGGCAGAGCATTCGACTCTTAATCGACTGGTTGTAGGTTCGATTCCTACCGCGTCCACCAACATCTCTGCGTCACCACAAGGCCCCATGCAGCCGCTGATCTGCATGGGGCCTTGTGCATCGATCTCCGCAGCATCATGTGAGAAGCGAGCCATTGAGTTCCTTCAGGAAGCTTGGTAAATCGTTCACTCTATTCGTCTCCCTCGCGAAACTTTTTCGTCCTGATACCCTTCTCTTAAGTGTCACTCAAACATCATCCTCACCGGTTCCCGCCGCTCCATCCGCGTGCGGTGTTCCCCAGGCAAAGGACAGGTAATGGAGCAGCAACAGAACGGGCGTACTGCCTCGGACGCTGAGGATCTCGGGCGTTCCTTTGAGGGCCAGGGCTCGCCAAACTATGGTGGAGACCTCGGTCTCTCCTTCGTCCACCACAACTCCTCTCCTGGACTCTGGGTCGATCACAACAAGAAATCGCACCTCTGGATCTGGATTCTCGTCGCGGTCGCCGTCATCATCGCCTTCGTGTTGATCCACGTCCTCACCGCGCCTAAGCAACCTCCCGCAGGCGCAGCCGCCGGTGGTTCTGCGGCTCCGGGCGCAGCAGGTGGACGAGGCCGCGGACAGCAGGGCCCCGCCGCCATCACCACCGGGGAGTCTCATACCGGAGACATCGATGTCTATGACCAGGCACTCGGCACCGTCACTCCAGTGAATACGGTGACCCTATACAGCCAGATCACAGGCAAGGTAATGACCGTCCACTACAAGGAAGGCCAGCTCG
>CAZZZP010000154.1:0-5612 GCA_964658635.1 Lichenicola sp.
TGTCCGTCATGGTCATGCGTGTGACCCTCATGTCCGGTAAGTCCGGTCTGCTCTTGCATATCGGCTTGCGGCTGCGTATCAGCTGCGTTCTCCAACTCAGTCATCTCAGTCAATCTCTTTGCCTTCTAGGGCGCTTCAGAATGCCCTGGTGCGCCGCGGGCAGCGGGCACAACTTCGGACGTATCGCCTTATTCAATGTACGGTCCATCGTCATGCAGGGTCAAACCCGCGTGGCGCGCATGTGGTGCAGAGGGGTCAGGGTTTGGGCACGGCGAAGATCTCGAGCTTCACCTTCCACTGGAAGGACTCACCCGGTTGCAGGATCACCATGCCGGCATTGACGGGTGAGGACCACTCTCGTCCGAAGGGGTCATCGAGGTTGGATTGGACTCCGAGGGCGACGAAGTTGGCGTCTTCGGGCGAATACGCACGGAGCGCCCGGGTGGAGCTGGAAAGAGGGGTCATACGGATTCCGTAGCCTGCGTCCACGTTGAGGAAAGTCAACCCTGCGTCCTTTGACTTTGGATCGACTATTGTCTGATCGATGGAAGATGGACCGAACGGGGCCGGATGCGTGATGTAGCGGTCGGCGGGGTTTGTGGGTTCGAGGATTCCGTTGGGCAGAGACCTGGAGGAGATCTGCATCTGCGATCCGCTGGGGAGCTGGAGCAAAGCCTGCCGGCGCTGGGTGGCGGACAGGTTGAAACGGGGATGCCAGCCTGCCCCCGCGGGTTCGGCCGTCGTGCCTGTGTTCTTGACGTCCAGCGTAAGGACAAGCGCGCTCTGGGTGAGCAGGGCAGTGACCGCGACATCGTTGTTCGAGGGCCAGTGGTCCTCGCCGTTTACGTGGTGGTAGAACGCGTGGGCGACCTGCTCGGCGCCCCGTGCCGGTTTACTGACGGAATCGGCGGACTGGGTTGCGAGAAGGCCTCCCTCGGCGATGCCGGAGTGGGCCGAAGCGTCGGTGGAGACGTCGATCTGTTTTCCCTGCCAGGGAATTGTGATGGACTGACCGACCGGGGTGACGTTGCCGGCGAGCTCACCGCCCCAGGGGAATTCAATCGCTCCGTGGTCATCGTTGAAGCCGCTGGCGGGAGTCGTTCGCCCGTTTACCAGGTCGCTAACGCTAGGAGCAGCAAGGAGCGGCGTGGGGCCGGCGCCGGGAAGGTTTGCAGTGATCTGCAAGACTCCCGAACCAAGGCCGGGGAGTAGCGTGGCGGACAGAAACTGGGGTACCGCGGGATTGGCATCTCCAGTGACGTTGAGTTCGATCGGGTCCATGCCTCCGGGACGTGGGAGGTCGGCCCCGTTGTCTCCCTTGATTTCGGTCTTCAATGTGTGGAAGCGTCCGAGACGATGAAGGCGCCATGCGATCGCCGGTCCGAGCACGAGAATGGCGAGCACGGCGATCGGGAGAAAAGGGGAACGGGATAGACCGCGGGGAAACAGACTGCCCCATAGGCCGGAAAGCGACTTTCCAAACATCCTCAGGTAGATCGAGCCAACGCGTTCGTCTTCCAATTGCTTCCTTTTCTTCTGCTACGTCCGCAGATCCCGGACAGACCAGTCCGAGGGTGATTCTACTATTGACGCTGGAAGCGCAGGAATGGGTCCTGCTCAAGAGATGATGGGAGAACTGGAGCCTTTTGGTGCGGTGAATGTCGGTAAGATTGGGTGTGGCTCGCGCGCTCCAAACAATTCTGCCTCCCGTGCTGGTCGCGGCTCAGCAGGCGATTATTGGCTGCGATCGTTGTGTGCGCCTGCGTAGCTACTGCATGCAAATCGGCTTGACCAAGCGCAGGGCGTATATGGATCAGGAGTACTGGGCGCGACCAGTCCCCGGCTTCGGTGACCCTAAGGCTCGCATTCTTATTCTGGGGCTCGCTCCAGGTGCGCACGGTGCTAATCGGACCGGGCGGGTGTTCACCGGGGACGGCTCGGGTGACTTTATGTACCCGGTGCTGTATGACCTGGGGCTTGCGAGTCAGCCCAAGGCGACGGAGCGGGAGGACGGTATGCGGCTGCGTGGAGCCTGGATTGCTTCGGTGGTGAGGTGTGCACCGCCCGGTGACAAGCCCACGCCGGAGGAGATTCGAAGCTGTTCGCCGCACTTTGCGGCAGAGGTGGCGGCGCTCCCCGGGGTACGGGTGGTGGTCTGCCTGGGGAAGATCGCGTGGGATGGCTACCTTGCCCACCTTGTGACGATGGGGGTGATTAGGCGGCGCTCCGCTTATGGGTTTGGGCATGGGGCGGAGTACATTCTGCCAAACGGCCTTCATCTGCTTGCGACGTATCATCCTTCGTTGCGAAACACGAACACGGGAAGGCTGGATGCACCGATGTTCGCAAAGGTGTTTCTGCGGGCCAAAGCGCTCGCCGGGATGGATTAGCAGGGGGACACAAGAGAGGGAGGGGAACAGGTCCCCTCCCTCTTTTCATGCGTGTGCGTGAGAGTTATACAGTTGAGAGCGCCAGCCCGGCAGCCTTCACTTCCGTGTCCGCCAGGATGGGCCGATAGAAGAGCTGGTTGTTGTCGAGATAGACCTCGAGGAAGGCTGGCCGCTCCTTGATTCCGCCTGCGATGAGTGCTTCGGAGAGCGGGTCCTCGACAAACCGCTGCAGAGCCCGGCGAAGGGGACGCGCACCGTAGGTCCGGTCGCTTGCCGTCTTCTGCAGGATGTAGCGCTTGGCATCGTCGTTGACCGAGATGGTGATGGCTTTGTGGACCAGGTTTGTGTTGAGCTGCGCGACAAGAAGCTCGAGGATCTGCATGAGGTCCGACTCGGAGAGCGAGGTGAAGATGATGATCTCGTCCAGCCGGTTGAGGAACTCCGGGTTGAATGTGCGCTTGACTTCACCTCGTACGAGCTCTTCCATCTTGTCGAGCGCCATGTTCTCGTCCGAGGACTGGAAGCCGAGGCCCTGCTGCTTCTGCAGGTGCTTGGCGCCGATGTTCGAGGTCATCACGATGATGGTGTTCTTGAAGTCGACGGTGTTGCCCAGGCCGTCGGTGAGCTGGCCGTCTTCAAAGACCTGCAACAGGAGGTTATAGACGTCCGGATGCGCCTTTTCGATCTCGTCGAGCAGGACGACGGAGTACGGATTGCGCTTGACGCGCTCCGTGAGCTGACCGCCCTCCTCGTAGCCGACGTAGCCCGGAGGTGAACCGATGAGCTTCGAGACGGAGTGCTTCTCCATGAACTCCGACATATCGAAGCGAATGAGCGACTTCTCGGAGCCGAAAAGGAACTGGGCGAGGGTGCGGGCCATCTCGGTCTTGCCGACGCCGGTGGGTCCGAGGAAGAGGAAGCTGCCGATGGGGCGGGCAGGGTTCTTGAGGCCGGCACGCGAGCGGCGGATAGCACGGGAAAGGGCGGATATCGCCTTGTCCTGCGAGATGACGCGCTTGTGCAGTTCGTCCTCGACCCGGAGCAGGCGCTCCATCTCCTCTTCCTTGAGCGAGGTCATGGGGACGCCGGTCCAGCGACTGACGACATCCTCGATATCCTCGCGGGTGACGATGCCGGCCGATGAGTCGTCGAGGTGGTATTTGTCGCGGAGCGAACGAAGGTTCTCGCGCTCCTTGCGTTCCTCGTCCGAGTAGAAGCGCGCCTTTTCGAACTCGTGGTTCGCTATGGCGTTTTCCATACGGTGAACGATGAACTTGATGCGCTTCTGGACCTCGGTGAGCTCCTCAGGCAGCGAGGTCTGGCGTAGCTTGACGCGGGCGCCGGCCTCGTCGATCAGGTCGATGGCCTTGTCCGGCAGGAAGCGGTCGGGGATGTATCGGCTGGAGTGGGAGACGGAGAACTGGATCGCGTCGTCGGTGTAGCTGACGGCGTGAAACTTCTCGTACTTCTCCTTGATTCCCATGATGATCCGGACCGCGTCTTCCTCGTTCGGCGGCGGAACCTTGACGGCCTGGAAGCGGCGCTCGAGCGAGCGATCCTTTTCGATCGATTTGCGGTACTCGGCCGGGGTGGTGGCTCCGATGCACTGGATCTCACCGCGGCTGAGGGCGGGCTTGAGGATATTGGCGGCATCGAGGGAGCCCTCGGCCGAACCGGCGCCCACCAGAGTATGGAGCTCGTCAATGAAGACGATGGAGTTTTGATTCTCCATCAACTCTTTCATGATGGTCTTGAGGCGCTCCTCGAACTGACCGCGGTACTTAGTGCCGGCGACGATGAGCGAGAGGTCGAGAGCGAGAACGCGCTTGTCGGCGAGGAAGCTGGGAACTTCGCCGTCGGCGATCTTCTGGGCCAGACCTTCGACGATCGCGGTCTTGCCCACGCCTGGCTCGCCGATGAGGACGGGGTTGTTCTTGGTGCGGCGGCAGAGGATCTGGATGACGCGGTCGACCTCGGTGTCGCGCCCCACCAGCGGATCAAGCTGCTGATCCATCGCCGATTGTGTGAGGTCGCGGGAGAATTCGGCAAGCATGGACTGCTCGTTGCGCCCTTGTTTGGCGGCTGCGGCCGGCTTTTCCTGGGTGGTGCGCTGCAGCTCTTCGCGAATTGCCGGCAGGCGTAGACCGCGTTCCTGGAGGATTTCGGCCGCGAAGCATTTCTCTTCACGCAAGAGACCGAGCAGGAGGTGTTCGGTGCCGATGTGTTTGTGCGAAAGGCGTTCGGCCTCCTCGGCCGCGTAAGCCAGCACGCGTTTGCATTCATTCGAAAGGGGAAGATCCACCGAAGTGGAGACCTTTTCGCGGATTGTGGTGTGGCCTTCAATCTGTTTTCGGATCGACTCCACCGAAGCATGGGATCGTAGGAACCTGTTTGTAAGAGCCTTGTCCTCACGCAGCAAACCTAGCAACAGGTGCTCGGTCTCGATGTAAGGCGACCCAAATTGACTGGCCTCGTAGCGTGCGAAGAAAATCACGCGTCTCGCCTTTTCCGTATAGCGCTCGAACATGTTCCCCCTCTATACCGGCCCGATCTTTTAGGCCCCTTCATTCTAATCTCCAGCCCTATGCTGGCGATACCACGGCTCAGTTATGCCTACACTAACAGCAGTGTTTGTTTGACGTCTTATGTGCAAATCCGGTGCATTTCTCAGACCCCGTATAGTTCATTGGATGAGAAAAACCCTTGTGGCGATGCGCCCGAGCATTCATGAGAGCGTTCCGTCACGCAGGGTGAGGGTTCGGTCGGCGCGCGCGGCGAACTCCAGGCTGTGGGTGACCATGACTGTAGTGAGGCCGTGACGCTGGTGAAGCCCGGCGATGAGCGCGAAAACTGCCTCTGCGGTGCGTCCGTCGAGGTCGCCGGTGGGTTCGTCTGCGAGCAAAATGGTGGGTTCGGTGACCAAGGCCCGGGCCAGCGAGACGCGTTGTTGCTCGCCTCCGCTGAGTTCGCCGGAACGATGTTCGGCACGGTCGCGGAGTCCCACCTCATCGAGCCAGCGGGCGGCGCGGTGTAGGGCGGGTTTGTGGGCCAAACCGCGGCAAAGCAGGGGAATAGCAACATTTTCGAGTGCGGTGAATTCCGGCATGAGGTAGTGGAACTGCCAGACATAGCCGATTTCCCGATTGCGGAATGCCGAGGCCTGGCGCTCCGAGAGCAGGTTCAGATGCCGGGAGCCGACCCAGACATCTCCAGCCGAGGGGC
>CAZZZP010000155.1:0-5539 GCA_964658635.1 Lichenicola sp.
TCCCGCGCCTGCGCCGGAGCCCCTGAAACCCTCCGCCGGCATCGCCGCTGTCGAGTCCAGACGCGAGCGCGAACGCCTGCACGAGGCCGCGCCCATCGAGCGCCAGCACAACGATCCGCCCCAACAGTATGCAGGCAGCCAGCAGCCGGCTCAGCAGCAGGCGCCACCTCCTCCGCAGGCCCCCGCAGGTCCCGTCTTCCGCACCGTCACCGTTCCCGCGGGCGACGATCTACCAGTACGCGTGACGCAGACGCTCGACAGCGCAACCACACAGCAGGGAGACACCTTTTCGGGCGTCGTAGCATCCGACGTCGTCGTCGACGGCCTCGTCGCCATCCCGGCCGGTTCGCCTGTCAGCGGACAGGTGACTGAAGCACACGACGCAGGGCACTTCAAGGGAAATTCCTCTCTCGTTGTCGCCCTCAATGGCGTCACTGCACATGGCACCAGGCTCCCGGTCTCAGCCGATCCCTACGCCGTCCAGGGCAAGGGGCGCGGCGTCAACACAGCTGAGAAGACGGGCGGCGGCGCGGCCATCGGAGCAGTCCTTGGCGGCATCTTCGGCGGCGGCAAAGGGGCAGCAATCGGTGCCGCGGCTGGAGGCGGACTCGGAGCCGGTTCAAACGCCATCACCCGTGGCCAGCAGGTGCAGATCCCGTCCGAATCAGTCGTGCGCTTCCACCTGGCAAGTCCTGTCACCGTCAAGGTTCGCGCCGACGGACACGGCGGCCGCAATGACGACCCCTTGCAGCACCGTCCCGGCTTTTAGCATCACAGGAAGCGAAGCAAGGCAGGTTGTGACCAAAGTCAGATGGCAACCGATCAGGCAGCCCATTCAGGAACTGCAGCCGGAGCCATCTGGCATTTTCTCGTGACCAGCGCACCCCGCCGGAGGGCGGAAAGTGTCATGTAAACTCGGGCAAAGCGTCTTTTTCCTGTCTTGAAACATCTTGTCCTTTGCTGATTCTTTCCTGAGGTGCATCGTGCTGACTCCTGTTACAAACAAGCCGGCCGGCTTTTTGACCTTTACCCTGCACGCGCATCTGCCCTACGTCGTGAATCACGGAACCTGGCCGCATGGCATGGAATGGCTGCACGAAGCCGCCGCCGAGACTTACCTCCCCCTTTTGCGTGTGCTTGGCCGGCTGGAGCGCGACGGGATTGGTCTGCACTGCAATCTGAATCTCTCCCCCGTCCTGCTCGAACAGCTCGCCCACCCTGTCTTTGTGGCGGAGTTTCCCAACTACGTCACCCGCAAGATCGTCGCCGCACGCGAAGACGAAGCTTTCTTCGCCCAATCCGGCGAATCCCACTACGCCGAGACCGCACGCTTCTGGCACCAGTTCTTCTCGCAGGCGCTTGAAGACTTTCAGGCTTTGAACGGTAGCATCATCGACGGCTTCAAACACTTCCACGACGCCGGCCTCATCGAGATCATCACCTGCGGAGCCACCCACGGCTACCTGCCCCTGCTCGGGACTGACGAGAGCGTCCGCGCGCAGATACGCATGGCCGTCAAGACCCACGAAAAGTTCATCGGCAAGGCCCCTAAAGGCATCTGGTCGCCCGAGTGCGGCTACCGCCCGGCTGGGCCCTGGAACTTTCCCGTTCCCAACGCCGACGGAACCCCGACCGCGCCTGGCTTCGAACGCATCGGTATCGAGCAGGCCATCAGCGAGTCGTCGCTCGATTACTTCTTCGTCGACACCCACCTCGTCGAGGACTCGCACCGCGTCTCCTCACCCTATCCCATGCGCGAAGCCGAGCCGGTCCTCGAGCAGAAGTCCGAGGGTACAGGCAAGCCGCAGCGTTTTCTCTACCAGCCGTATTTCGTAGACGGCCCGTACGATCATCAATTCGCCACCACCGTCTTCCCGCGCGACCCACGCACTGGAGTCCAGGTCTGGTCCGGAGACACCGGCTACCCCGGTGACGCCAACTACGTCGACTTCCACAAGAAGCGCTGGCCCGGCGGCCACCGCTACTGGCGCGTCACAGGTGCCCGCGTCGACATGGCAGACAAAGAGCCCTACTACCCGCACGACGCCGAGGCCAAGGTGCAGGCGCACGCCGCCCACTTCGTTCACCTCGTCCACGAGGCACTGAAAAGCGGGCTTCCTGACGGCGCGCCGCCCATCCTCTGCGCACCCTTCGACGCAGAACTCTTCGGCCACTGGTGGTTCGAGGGCCCCATGTGGCTCGAAAAGGTAGCGAGAACCCTCCACGACTATCCCGTCGGCATCGAGCTCACCTCCTGCTCGAAGTATCTCGAGCAGTACCCGCGCGGCGGCTTCATCTCCATGCACGAGGGTTCCTGGGGAGCGGAAGGCACCAGCCAGGTCTGGATGAACCCCGAAACCTCCTGGACCTATACCCATATCTACCCCGCCGAGCTCTACACCCGCGAAGTCTGTACCGCAGGCAAGTGGCGTGAGACCGAGCTCGGCACACGCATCGTCAAACAGCTCTGCCGCGAACTCATGCTTCTCGAGTCCTCCGACTGGCAGTTCCTCATCACCACAGGAGCCGCGCGTGACTACGCAGAGCTTCGCTTCATGACTCATAACGACCAGTTCCTGGAACTCAAAGGCATCTGGCAGGGCTTTGAGAACTCGGGTGAACTCAATGAGCATCAGCACACACGTCTCGCAGCCATCGAGCTCCGCGACGGCATCTTCGCCGACATCGACCCCGGCTTCTGGGTCGAAGGAGCCAAGGCCGATCGCGCAGAAGCCGAGGAAGCCGTGCCCGTCGATTCACCTTCCTGAAGACCTGATCGGGTTGAAGCTACTCTTCACACTTTCCCGTCCCGCGGAAGCGGCTTTGCCTTGCCGGGCAGCAAACCCGCATCTTAGGGCCTGATGGATCGATTCCTTCATGCAGTTGCTCACCGGACCCGGACTGCCGCCGCCCAATCCAGCAACACATCCGCCGTTGGCAATGTCTGGCTGGAACGCTGGCACCTGCTTTCACTCGATGCCCCCTCGGTGGCAGCCGCATGGACCTGGCTTGTAGCCCGCGCCGCTCACGTGGAACTTCCTTGGACTGAGTTCGCCGCCATGTTCCTCGCGGTCTGGATACTCTACGCCGCAGACCGGCTCCTCGATGCCCGTGGACTTTCGACAGGCGACGACTCCGGCCTCGAACGCCGTCACATCTTTCACCACGACCACCGCGTCCGTTTTCGCTCTGGCATGATCCTCGCCTGCGTCCTGCTGGCGGCACTTCTGCCCCGGATGCCTGGAGTGGAGCTCCAGCGGTACGTTCTGCTCGGCACCCTGCTTGTCGGGTGGTTCCTCGTCATCCACACCGGCTCCAAACCCCTGCCGAAAGAGTTTGTCGTAGGCATCTTCTTCGCCGCCGCCGTCTTCATCCCCACGGTGGTACGCGCCCCCGGTCTTCGCGCAGAGATGCTTCTCCCCGCCATCCTGCTGGGCGCCCTCTGCAGCCTCAACTGCGTCTTCATCTACGCCTGGGAGTCCACCGGACAGCACCGAAACGCCCACGGAGGAACCCTCATTGCAGCTCGCTTCATCGTCCCCGCGGCTCTCCTCGTAGCCTTGGCCTGCGCACTCGCAATGGAGTTCATCCCGCCCGACCGCCTGCTCCTGGGCGCCTGCGGTGCGGCCGTCCTGCTGCTGCTGGCGCTTCATTCCGCGCGCGAACAGATTGCCCCGACCACCCTGCGAGCCCTCGCCGACCTCGCCCTGCTCACACCTCTGCTGGCCGGTCTCTGGCTCCGGTGAAGCATGCCGCGGACTTCGACCGCATGGCCCGAGCTTACCGCTGGCTTGAGTACGCCTCTCTCGGCCCCATCCTCGAGCGCGTCCGCTGGCACTGGCTCGATCACGGCCGGCTCTCCGTGTCACGTCAGGCGCTCATCCTCGGTGACGGCGACGGCCGCTTCACCGCAAGGCTCCTGTTGAAAACTCCGCATGTCCATGTCACTGCCGTGGACCTCAGCGCGGGCATGTTGCGCCTGCTTGAGCGCCGCTCGGCACCCTCTTCCAACCGCCTGCAAACCCTGCAGGCCGACGTCCGCCAACTCAACCCGCATTCCAAGCCCGACCTCGTCGTAACCCACTTCCTGCTCGATTGCCTTACCGATCAGGAGGTCCGCGACCTTGTCCGCCGCATCCGTCCTGGACTTCAACCCGGAGCTTTATGGGTCGTCTCAGAATTCGCCATCCCGCCCGGACTCCTTCACTGGCCTGCGCGTCTCCTGGTGCGGAGCCTCTACTTTGCCTTTCGCCTGATGACCGGCCTCCGCGTTACCCGCCTGCCCGATCACGCAGCCGCCCTTCAGGCATGTGGCCTGACGAAAGTAGCCGCCGAGCGCTTCCTCGGCGGCATCCTCCTCACTGAACTCTGGCAGAACGGGGAATAGGGCGCTTCAGTATACCCTGCCCCCTTACGTTCTAGCGGTGTCCGCCACCACCATGAAACCCGCCCCCGCCTCCCCCACCATGAAATCCGCCCCCGCCGCCCCCACCACGGGGAGCGGACGCCGCCGGGGCCGAACGCGGAGCCGAGAACCCGCCACCCTGCCCACCCTGTGGACGAGATGGCGCCGACGGAGCCTGCCCGCGAAATCCACCTTGCGGCTGCTGGAAGCCCTGCCCACCCGGCCGGTATCCGCCCTGGAATCCACCCTGCGGCTGCTGGAAGCCCTGTCCCCCCGGCCGGTATCCACCCTGAGATCCGCCCGGGGTCCCACCTTGCGGCGTGCTCATGCGCGGATAACCACCAGGCTGCCCCGCATTCCCGCCGAAGCGATTGCCGTAGCCGCCCTGTTGCCCCCGTGGCTGGATATTGCTATAGCCGCCGCCAGGCTGCTGTACGTATTGCCGCGTACTCCCAAAGCCCTGCCGCCCGGCGCCTATGTTGCCGCGGTTCAAATCTCCCCCGCGAACCGCAAAGCTGCGCCCGAAACCAGCGCGAGCCCCGCCTATCGTCGCATGCGATCCGAACGACTCACCGCCATACATCCGCAGGGCTGCATCGTGCCGGATAAAGCTCGCTCCCCCCGGGTGGAACCCACGCTCGTACGGAACCTGGTGAAAATAACCAAAGCGCCCGAATCCGCCGCGCCAGTAAGCATTGTTGTAGAAGAAGTTGCCGCCGTTCCAATACCCGCCGCAGAATCCGTTCCCGAAGTAGCCGAAACCATAATTCACGCCGCCGTAGAAACCGACGGTCGGGCCCCAGGAGCCTGCATTCCAGAAATAGTAGTCGTCATCCCCTTCACCCCAGTACCCCGGGGTCCAGAGTGCGCCCGTGTAAGGCGGCTGTGTCCAGGTACCTGGCACCCAGTAGTACCCCTGCGGACCCCACGCCCAGTAGCCTGGCTGCCAGAGGTACCCTGGCCCCGGCGCTTCGGGCTGGTCATAGCTCGGAATCGGCGGCGGCGCCTGATCGATCGCCTCCTGCCCGGCGGCATAGTTCGCATCCGCCTGGCTCTGGTCATATGGCTGCTGGTTATATCCGTTCGGGTCACCCTGCTGCTGCTGCTGTGGATACCCCTGCTGCTGCTGCGGAT
>CAZZZP010000156.1:0-5534 GCA_964658635.1 Lichenicola sp.
ACCCAACGGTAGATCGTGGACTGGTCGACGCCCACGCCTCGCTCGCCTTCAAAATAACGCCACGTGAACTCAGACATGGTCGGCACCCGTTTGGGCTCAGGCGATTCTCAGGCGGCCGCCCAAACTTTCCAACAGAGCCCAACACCCCACAAAGTGGCGCCTGTCCGGCGTAAGGCGCGCATTTGCGTTGCTTCTATCCGGTAGCCAAAATCCGCGCCGCATCCTCCCGAGCCTTCCGAAGTGAACGCACCACATCCCCCGTAGGGTAGTACTCCATCGCGATCCACCGGTCGTACTTCAGCTTCGCCAGCCGCCGGTAGATCTCCGGGTAGTCGATCTCGCCTGTCCCGGGCTCATGCCGCCCCGGCACGTCGGCCACATGGATCAGCCCCACGAGCTCGAGGTTCTTCTCCAGCTTCTCGATCAGGTTCCCGAAGCTCCGCTGCTCATGGTACAGGTCATAAAGCACCCTGAGGTTCGGCGCACCGACCGCACGCGCAAGCTCGAACCCATCCGACACCGTTGCCAGAAAGATCCCGGGCTGTTCCAGGTAGTCGATCGGCTCAATCAGCACCTCGATCTGCCTCTTCGCCGCGATCTCTGCCGCGCGCTTTAGATTTTCGATAGTCGCCGCGCGCTGCACTCCCTCCGCCAGCCCGGGCACCTGTTTGCCCGAGAGCAGGATCACCTGCGGACAGCCAAGCGCGACCGCCGCGTCGACATGCTGTGTAAACTGCTCCAGAAATGCAGCCGATTCGGCCGGAACCGCGAACCCGGCCTGCACCCCGGACATCGAATCGATCGTCAGTCCAAGAGACTTGATCTTCGCCAGGATTCGCGTGCGCTCCTCGGGCGTCCACTTCTTGAACTCGCCCACCAGCTCAACGCCCTGGTATCCAGCCGCGGCTACCATCTCCAGCCTCTGGTCGAACGAAGCCTCCTTGGGCAGCGCCCACAGCATAAAGGAGAAACGCATACCCCTTTGCTTTGGCGCCTGCGCCAAGGCAAAACGGCCCACTACCAACGCACCTGCTACCAGCTTTGCCGCATTCCGCCTGTTCATGGTTTGTACCCGATCTCTCCGTCCGCCCATTCGATAAAGTACCCCACATTTGGCACATCGGTGTGGCCCCCATCATGCTGCCGCCATGCGAGCTGCCCGGCAAGCTGCCCCGTGTTCACCGGGGCATCGGCGCACCCAGCCAATCGTCCCCGACGCCCAGGTCTTGCGCACCAAGCAGTCTATAAACCGGACCGGCCGCGACCGTAGCCATGTAGCGCGATGTTGACGTCGATCAGCGGGTAGGCGGGGCTGCTTCGCGTTCACCGGCATCCCGTAAACCATCTCGCGCTCGCTTGCGACCACCGCCCATGTCACTTGGGGAACATTGGCAGGGATCCGTCCATAGACTTCGCGCTCCATCCACTCCACGATCTCCGGCCGGCGCACATCCCACCACATCTTCGCCGACATCACCTTGCGCCCGTCGTTCGTGGTGAGCGCGTCCGGCAGCTGCGGATAAGAATTCGCCAGCGACTCGTAGTAGTTCGCGTGGTTCAGCGCCTTCTCGTCTCCGCTGGGACCTGGCCGCAGCGACTTGATACCAAGCTGATCCATCATGTTCGGATGGTCCTGTGCCTCGGTAAACTTCACCGAGGAGGATAGCCCTGCCCCAAAGCCCTGCCCGCAAGCAACATGCAGCCCGCCAACAGCCAACCCAGCTGACTCCGCAAAACTTTACCTCCACAACGTGTGGAGAAGTCTACCGTTCGCAGCCGGTCAGTGGCTCCCGCGGAAGAGAAAAAGGGGCAGCCCGCCAGAGCGAAGCCATCCCCTCCTCCCACTTTGAATCCAAACTTCGGTTTCGACCTACGACAAGACCGGGATCGTGACTTCCTGGCCCACCTGGATGTGATCCGGGTTGGCGATTCCGCTCGCTTCAGCAATCTTGCTGTAGTGATTCGCGTTCCCGTAGAAAAGCTTGCTGACCTTGCTCAGGTTGTCGCCAGCCTGGATCGTGTACTTCTGCTCTGCGCCGCCGGTATTGGTGATCTCATGCTTCAGATCGGAGAACGTAGGATCGCAGGACTTGATCGCATCCCAGACCCGGTTCAACACGACCTGCGACGGAACTGTTGCGACAAAGTGAAGCTGCTCGCCCGTCAACTCCGAACCCACGAACTTGGCGCCATACGGCTCAAATTCCTTCACCGTCTGCTCAACTGGCGCGTACTTCTGCTGCAATGCCTGGAAATCTGCCATCTTCTCTTCTCCTTGTTTGAAACCACGCCGTTAGATGCCCGCCGCCATCCCGCGGCGGGCTTCCAATAAGAGGTTTCTGTGAATTCAGGAGGCCCGTTGTCTAGAGGAAACGTGAGAGCAGCGAACCTGCCAGACCACCGAAGCCGCTGCTCGGCGGAGCCGACGTCCCGCCCTGCGTAAAGTGCGACATCACGACCGGCAGAATCACCGCCAGTGCCTCCTCTGCGACCTGTGGCGAAACACCCGCCTTCTGCGCCACCATCTCAATCAGGCCCGATCCCTGCAGACCCTGGCTCACCGTACCCGGCTGCGCAGAGCCCTGCGCCGCCACCTGGTTCGGGTCCACGCCATTCTGCTGCATCTGGTTCATCACACCCTGCAGTCCACCCGGGTGCTCTTCGAGCGCCTGCATCAACCCACCCGCGACCTTCGCCGTGGGATTGCCCCCCTGCTCCATCGCCTGCGACGCCATGTTCTCTAAACCATCAAGAAAGCCCATCGTGTGTATTCTCCTCAGCCATCCAAGATACTTTGTTCCCGCCCGGGGCTGCCTCAGCTTCGATGCAAAGATGATGAAATCTGCTTACTTCAGCAAGACAGCCCCACCTATATAAAGAGAGCTACTCGTCATCCAAGTACCCGGAAAGATTATCCCGCGTGCTTTTCATCTCTAACGGTCACTCACCGGCATCCAAGCCCGCATGGCGAATCCTTACGACGCGATCATCATCGGCACCGGGGCCGGCGGAGGTCCGCTAGCCCTGCGCCTCGCCCAGGCTGGCAAGCAGATCCTCATCCTCGAACGTGGCCCCTTCCTCCCCCAGGAAAAGCTCAACTGGTCCACCTCCGCCGTCTTCCTCCAGAATCGCTATCACACCCGTGAGGTCTGGCACGACAAGGATGGAAAGGACCTTCACCCGCAGCAGGCCTACTTCGTCGGCGGCCAGACCAAGGTCTACGGCGCCGCCATGTTCCGCATGCGTGCCGAGGACTTCGGCGTGATCCAGCACAAAGGCGGCATCTCGCCCGCCTGGCCCATCACCTACGCCGACCTTGAACCCTTCTATACGCAGGCCGAGGAACTCTTCCACGTCCACGGCGACCTCGGTGACGCGCCCTCGGTACCCGGAGGATACGGCAGCAGCTTCGACCCCACCGAGCCTTTCCACTCAAAGAAGTACCCCTACCCCGCCTTCATCAACGAGCCCCGCATGCAGGCCATCGAAGACGGCGTCCGCAAGATCGGCGTCAACACCTTTCCCATCCCGCTCGGCCTGAAACGCAACTCAGCCTCGCCACTTGCCGCACCCTGCGTACGCTGCGATACATGCGACGGCTACCCGTGCCTCGTTCACGCCAAGTCTGACTCCGACATCAACTGCATCCGGCAAATTCTGCACCTGCCCAACGTCACCCTGATGACGAACACCCGTGTCCTCCGCCTCCTCACCAACCCGGCCGGCACAGCCGTCGCCGCAGTCGAGGTCGAACATTCCGGCCGCCAGCTCCACGAACAAGGTTCCGTCCAGCCAGAACAGGGAATCGCAACCTACGAAGCCCACCTCTTCTGCCTAGCCGCCGGCGCCGTCAACTCGGCCGTCATCCTTCTCGCCTCTACCTCTGACAAGCACCCCACCGGCCTCGCCAACGGCTCCGACCAGGTCGGCCGCAACTTCATGTATCACCAGGCCGATGCGCTGCTTGCCCTCTCCACCCAGGAGAACACCGACACCTATACCAAGACCTGGGGTACCAATGACTTCTACCTCAAGGACAACGACCCCAGCTTTCCCTTCCCGCTCGGCCAGGTCCAGCCCGTCGGCAGCTTCCACCACGAGATGATGAAAGGTGACGCGCCACCCCTCACCCCCGGCTTCGTGCTTGAAACCATGAAGCACCGCGCCGTCCCCTGGTGGCTCACCACCGAGGACCTGCCCGACCCCGCGAACCGCGTCAACCTCGAGAACGTTACCCCGCTCTCGGCCACCGTCCAGACGCCGGACGCCTCCTCCGCCCACCCCTCCGGCGACACCGACCCGACCGGCGCAGGGAACCAGTGCGGCACGGTCACCGTCAGCTCGCCCGGCCGCATCCGCCTCTCCTACACGCCCAACAACGTCGAATCCTTCAACCGCCTCAAGGATCGCTGGGTCGACGTCCTCAAACGCGCCGGGCACGCTGACACTCACGTCCCCCTTCATGCCTACTTCAAAAAGCGCATCCCGCTCGAGGGCGTCGGACACCAGAACGGCACCTGCAGAATGGGCGCCGACCCCGCCACCTCGGTCCTCGACGCCCAGTGCAAGGCCCACCAGCTCGACAATCTCTACGTTGTCGATGCAAGCTGCTTCGTCTCGGCCTCAGCCGTCAATCCGTCGCTCACCATCATTGCAAATAGCCTCCGCATCGCGGAACATCTGCTCTCCGAGCGCCTCCGCTGAATCGTCCCCTATGCAAAAACAGGAACGGAGAGCGCTTGGCTCTCCGTTCCTGTCGAAATCTGGCCTGTAGACCTCGTGCTTTTGGCCCGTGCACAGCGTGTCTATTGGGGAAGATGTCGGCCAGGCGACAAAAGTTGCTTGGCAGACGATGCAAATCAAGCTAAACGCCACAACCTGCACCCGCGTTACCCCTCATCCTCGGCATACACGGTCAGGTCATATCCTTCGGTCGCCAGCACCTTCGCCAGCTCCAGGCCAATACCGCTCGACGCGCCTGCCACTACTGCTAATCCCTGAACCATTGTTATCTCTTCTGCGGTTTCCACTCAACCCGTGGGACGTGAGGTGCGCCCTTCCCGGTAGAGGCGACCCGCAAGCTGGAGCGCAGAAAAAGAGGAGCCCCGAAGGGCTCCTCCAAGTTAGCTGCTTCCGTTTAGAAGGTGAAACGAGCGGTCAAACGGATTGTGCGTGGCGCCTGGTAATAAAGCGGCTTGCCATAGGCAGAGTTCATCGTCTGCGGCCCGCCACTTACGCCTCCAGTATTCAGCAGAGCCTGGATGTTATAAGGATGTTCGACTGCCGCATAGAAAGGTGTTCCTGCGGTGATGCCCACCCCACCAACGTTTGTCTGCTGGCTGTTGTAGATATAGTTCGAGTTCGAATCGACCTGTTCGTTCACAGCCGTAACGGCATGCTCATTGAATAGGTTTGTGAAGTTGCTAGAGAAGCTGACAGCCTTACCCTCACCGAATTTGTATGTCTGGGTGAAGTTGAAGTAGTCAAGTCCCGATAGTTCTGTAGATTGTCTTTCCTTAGGGTAGTTGTTGGTT
>CAZZZP010000157.1:0-5360 GCA_964658635.1 Lichenicola sp.
CTCGAAACCCAAGATATCTCCGCAAACGCAACCTTCTTCAACAAGCTCCTAGGGCCGTGCGGCTAATATTCAATCTCCGTGCGGCGTCAGCATAGTCGAGCTCTGTTGCCAGAGCGACCGCCACCAACTGAAGTTTCGTTTCAACAAGCTCTGCCACGAGGTTGGCCTTTCATCAGAGGTTCAGGAAGTATTTGGACTATCTGCAGTCAACAAATGCAAGTGCCGATCCGATCGCGATCCCGGGCAGGGTGAGCGACATTCTTTGTCTGATCGACATTTCCAAGAGAGACTGACGTTGGCAAAGCGCCCCTGCCGACGTCGTCAGCCTGCGCGGACGTTGGGCAACCGAATAGGCGATGACGCTGAATATGCCGAGAGGCTCCGACGCAAAAGCCGCCCCGGCGAAAATGCAGAGCATTGGGAGAGTCAAGTTTGCTCGTGCCATTGATCTCGTACAAAGATCGCCGAGCGTTGCTACACGATTCGGAGCCATCCTTACGGAGAGATTTGCAAATCTCCGCGCAAACTTGTGTTGTCGAGCTTTTTGGGCGCGAGGATGGCCGAGACCGCTGAGCGCTGCTCATCGGCTTTGCGCCACCACGCCTTGTTTCGCGTCGTCGATCGCGATGCTGTGGCTCTCCAGCGTCGCTCCGATCGCACGATCCAGCTCTACGCGGCCCTTTTCGTAAATGGTCTCGGCTGTGGCTAACGATGACTCTGCCAGGGAAAGATCCCGTTGCGCCAACAGTGTCTGGAAGTTCGAACCGGCACCGAGTTGCTGTTCTTGCTTGGAAATTTCGAAGGTCTTTTCAGCCAGATCACGTCCTCTCTGAGCAGACGCGACTCGTGCTTGGCTCTGCTGGAGAGCGTAGAGAGCATTCCGTACTTCGATCCGAATCTGCTTTTTCAGCTGCTGGATGCGTAGCTCTGATTGACGGTATTCGAGATCAGAGCGGTACTGGTCGGACTTTAAAACGCGATTGCAGATGGGAATGTGAAGCGACAGACCCACGAGATAGTCCGGAGAACTGTTGTCAAATGCCTTGCGGACCGACGACGCGTAATCAACCGGAGACGACGACATATAGCCCGACGCGGGATTATCGACGCCTGCCAACCCCGTGCCGCCGTAATACGCCTGGAGAGCAAGGTTCGGCAGAAGAGCATTGCGGGCGGCGGCTCGGCTGATGTCCCTATTGTCGAGGTCGATCACCGATTCCCTCAGCTCTGGTCGATCCCTCACCGCTTGCGCGGTCAACGATTCGAGGCTTGTCTGAGCCGTATCCTGCCTGCATATTCATCCGAGAGAACGTTCGAGGGGATCGACTGATAGATCCCACTTCGAGTTGCGAACTGATTCAAGCGCGTGTACATATTGGCTCGCACCTTCTCGGGCAACTGCTCAATCTGAATCTCACGATCGACGGAGTCGAGAAAACCTCTTTGAACAAAGTGCTGAACGGCATTGATGAGAAGACTCCAGATTATGTCTGCTCCGGGTAGATTCCTGCGCTCGGCAGCCGTATCTGAAAGCAACTGAAGTGATAGGACAACACATTCGATTTGGTCAGCCGGAGTCTGCACACGCCACTCGGCATCAGGTATTCTCCCCCCAATGGTTGGCTGCTGGCGAAGCCTGCTGCCGAAGTAGTCGAAGGTCTTCTCCAAAGCCTTCTCTGCGGGCTTTTCCATTGGCTGGTCAAGATTTGGCAGACGAGACCGAAGCAAAGCAGCGCGGTCTCTGAATGGAACCGGGGTACCCGATAACATAGGACGAAAGAGTCGCTGCCATTCTCCCGAAGCATTATTGCCTATCTCAGGTTCGATTTCGACCTTTGATAGCCGGAAAAGTATCCTCTCAGCGTCGGTGAAGAATGCTGTGAACTGTGCCATCTTGACCGCAACCGAAACCAGCTTGCGTCGTGGCCCCCACCCGTATCCTGCGTAGCGCTTTCGCCCAATCTCTCGATCACTTGCTGACTCGACCAGCCGGCGGAGTTGAGGTAGGTAGTGTTCTGGATCAATCTCGACTAACGATGCCAGCCGGGATACCTTCTGTGGTTTTTTTAGATCTGAGGGCCGGAGACGCGATACCTCTTTTTGGAAGAAGCTGCGAACGTCTACTCTTTCGTTCTCGCCGGCGCTCGATTGAACACGCAAAAGGAAGCTCTCTTGCATCTCCCATGGGAGAGATGCAACCCATGCGAAAAACGCCTTCTCCTTACCCTCCACCCACTTCTTCCACGCTGAGGCAAAGGCATGCCTGGCTATTAGCGCCGGTCTAACGCGATAGTAGATTGCTGAGCGCTCCACGAAGCCAGGTGCATCCTTGAGTTCGTTGCATCGTTCTTCGAACTGACGACGATTCAATCCGCACCACTTGCAAAGCTTGTCGAGTTCTACAGACACATCCTCATCTCGACCCACTCTGCTGAACAGAGAAAGCGCGTCGAGGTAGCCCTGATCTTCCCCAAGTGTTCTGCGGTAGTAATCCGTGACCTCTTGCAGCGTCGGAAGGATGTTTCCTTGGGCAACGGCGATTTGCTTGTCATTGCGGCAAAGATCGATGGCGAAGCGGAGGTAGCCTTCTGCTAAATGCAAGTATGCGCGCAGCCTGTTGTGGGGGATAGTTGCGAAGTTCGCAGTGAGGACCTCTTCGACGGACTGTTGCTCGAAGTGAAACACTTGCAAGCTGTCAGGCTCGAAGTCTCCTGGCTCGGTGTCGTGCTTGATTCCGATCGTGCGTATCCGGTGTTTGTGCCCTTCAAGTGTCTCTCGCAGACGATGTCGCGTCTCGATGGAGATCTCATCAACCACGAGTATTGCGCTGATCTCTTCGTTATTCGCAAGGATATAGGCGAAATCAAGGGCCTGCTTTGCATCTGCGGTATACACAACGAGAGCTGATGCGGCCTCCACCGATCGCAATGACTCGTAGACCGCTCTCGTCTTACCGACAGCAGCCTGTCCGTGAACCACGAAAAGCGGTTCGGAGGGTATCGCCGAAGGATCTGTGAAGGCGCGAAGAAGTGTCTCTAAGTCTTGAAATGGCTTGCTCGGGACGAAGGTGGGAGTTCGGGCGGTGATGTTTTTTCCCCACGCCGTAAACGTCAACGTCCTGCTTTGAAACTCTAGTCCCCTATAGTCATGGAGGAAGTTGGGAAAGTGGCTAGCAAGTCGTGCTGCGTCATCCGCGGTCAGGACTCTAGGGGCAGGTCCACCTGTGTGGAAGGTCGCGATCTTTTTGGCAAGCTGCTTCTCTAGTTTCGTTCGCCGCACGTCGGCGTTTTGAATAGCAAGACAGAGCCGGTATGCATCGCCTTCTTGAATCCTCTCTTTGGCAAAGGGTTTCATAACCTCTGCCGCGAGCTTCGTATCGCTCAGATTGGCGTCGTGCGCCGCCTTATATTGCCAGATCGAGGGATCAGAGAGATAGCCTGCGATATCACGCAGCGAGCCTCGTGATACACGCGTATCTACTCCTCCGTCTTTGATGTCGGTTCGCAGATTCGTCCGAAGCTCGCTTGCTGGGATACCGGATTCCCAGCAAGCTGCCGCCAGCAGTCTATCCATGAACGCGGCCCAATCATCACCGCCTGGGCTCTGGAAGCGATTTGCCAGCTCGACAGGATTGATGTGCGGCATACCTTCATGGTACTCAACTTCTCTCAGCTTAGACTTCGGGACGGATCGGAGATCGTAAGTAACCCCACATCGATCAGGCAACAAGTCCCGCGGGTTCGCCGCTATTTACCTTGTGAGCGGCATCCTTCGACCGGATGCCCTTGAGGTACACCATCGTCGATTTGATGTCGCGGTGTCCCATCCACGCCTGCACCGTGCGGATGTCCACTCCATCACGAAGATGGTTGGTCGCGAAGGTGTGCCGGAACTTGTGAAGGAAGAAATTCTGGCAGTGCGGGCCTTCGGCACACTTGTTGCCGTGCTCTGTGACGCAGTGGCCGCAGTTGAGACCGGCGCGTTGTGCGACACGCTTCACCACCATGTCGAGTTCGCTATCGGGCCTTCCTTTGGTATTGCCGAACACAAGATCATGGGGGCGAGCCTTCTTTCGTTCCATGCGTCTCTTCATGCGCTCCATCAATCCGTGTGGAAGGGGCACGACCCGCTCTTCCCAGTTCTTCGGAGTAAAGTCCCACTTCGGCTTTGCGGTGACGCGGGCGAGGTCGTGGCGGAAGTCGAGGTCCACATATTCAACCGTCCGATGTTCCTGGTCACGCAACCCGGAACCAAGGATGAACTTGAGCAAGTCCGATTCGTCCTCGGTTGCGACGCCGAACATGGCGGTGAGTTCTTCGGGTTCGTACATGGGGCGGATGGCATCGACGTATTTGGGCCAGTCGCCCTTTTCCATCAGACCCGAGCGGCCATGCTTTTTGAAGAGCTGGAGTACATTCACGACCTTGTCGTAGACCGTGCGCGACCCTAGACCTTGCTCGTAGCAGTAGGTCATGAAGTCGATGGCATCTTGGCGCGTCGCATCTTCGACGTATTTCTTTTTGTACGAGGCGCGGAGCAGGACATCGAGGGTGTACCGGTAGGTGAGGAAGGTGCGACTCTTGCGCTGCATCTTCACGTAGCGAAGATAGGCGTCGATCGCATCGCCGATGGGTGTCTGGACGACTGCCTGCTCAACGACAGGCTCGGGGGAGGCGATCAGCCCGTCGCGAATTGCCTGGAGCTCTACGGCCTTCTTGCGAGCTTCGGCTACGGCATCTTCACGGGCGACTGAAACACGGCATCGCTTTCCGCGCTCGCGCCACTCGATGTAGTACGCGCCTTCGGTGTGAGTTTCGACGGCACCGTTGATACGCACCTTGTCCTTAAGCCGACCATTGGGCTCAGGTACAACGGGCGCGAAACGCCAGGTGGCACCGACTTTGATTTTCTTGATGAGGTTTACGCGATCCGCGTATTCGGGTGCGTTGAGAAGCGAGCCGCGAGGGCTTGGAGTAGGCATTCAAGACGCTCCTCCTTCTCAGAGAAGCGTAGCAGAATGGACACCAAACAGGACACCAAGGAGCTAAGTGCTTTAGGTTCAGTAGTCCGGTTAGAAGGCAGCGCTCTAACCAACTGAGCTACGTCCCCACTGAGTTGTTTGAACCCGACTCACTGGATTGTCGTCTTGCTTCGCCCACCCGCGTCGCAACCCAACTTCCTCATAATAGCGAGACTCGGTCTCCCGGTCAACTGAGCGGCAGAAAGGACTTCGGACGATGTCCGCGTTGCACCGTGCAGTTTCCTCCTCTACACTAGGGAGGTTCCGTCGCGGTACAGATGGGCTGTTAGCTCAGTTGGTTAGAGCGCCTGCCTTACAAGCAGGATGTCGGGGGTTCGAG
>CAZZZP010000158.1:0-5168 GCA_964658635.1 Lichenicola sp.
GCCGCCGAAGGCTTCTTCGCTATAGCCTTCGATCAGCGTGGCTGCTCCCCCACCGCCCGCCCAGCGTCAGTCGATCAATACGCCATAAACCCCACCTGATACCGGTCCCGACTTCTGTCCTTGGTCAGACCCCCGCCTGCCGCTATACTCAATCTCCAATGGACACAACCCAGGCGAACCCGTTCGAGCAGGCAGCCATGAAGAACTACCTGCTCGACCACGCATACGATGAGATGTTCCGCCGCCAGGGCGACCAGCAAGCCAGCTTCCGCGAGCACTACGAACCCCTTCTCACCCACTTCGCTTCGCTTCCCGAAGGCGAACTCCAGCGCCGCAAGGCCGCCGCGGACCTCAGCTTCCTCAACCAGGGCATCACCTTCACCGTCTACGGACGAGACGAAGGCAAAGAGCAGATCTTCCCCTACGACCTCATCCCCCGCATCATCACCAAGGCCGAATGGGATGTCGTCGAGCGCGGTCTCACCCAGCGCATCATGGCCCTCAACCTCTTCCTCAAGGACATCTACAACGAAGGCCGAATCCTCCAGGACGGCATCGTCCCCCGCGAAGTCGTCTACTCCTGCAAGCACTTCCGCCGCCAGATGATCGGCCTCCAGGTCCCCCGCAACGTCTACGTCGCCATCTGCGGCACCGACCTCATCCGCCTCGAAAGCGGCGAGTTCGTCGTCCTCGAAGACAATCTCCGCGTCCCCTCCGGCGTCAGCTACATGCTCACCAACCGCCGCGTCATGAAGCGCATCTTCCCCCAGATCTTCCGCCAGTACGGCGTCCGCCCCATCGAGCAATACACCCAGCTCCTCCTCGGCACCTTACGCTCTCTGGCTCCCGAAGGAAGACCAGAGCCCAACATCGTCCTCCTCTCCCCCGGCGTCTTCAACTCCGCCTACTTCGAGCACGCCTACCTCGCCCGACAGATGGGCATTGAGCTCGTCGAAGGACGCGACCTCGTCACCCACGACAACGTCGTCTACATGCGCACCACCTCCGGCCTCCGCCGCGTCGACGTCATCTATCGCCGCGTCGACGACGACTTCATCGACCCACTCAGCTTCCGCAAGGACTCCATCCTCGGCGTCGCCGGCCTCTTCAACGCCTACCGCGCCGGCAACGTCACCCTCGCCAACGCCTTCGGCACCGGAGTCGCTGACGACAAGGCCCTCTACGCCTACGTCCCCGACATCATCCGCTATTACCTCACCGAAGAGCCCGTCCTCAAAAACGTCGAAACCTTCCTCATGACCCGCCCCAGGGAGCGCCAGCACGTCCTCGCCAATCTCGACAAGCTCGTCGTCAAGGCCGTAGGCGAGTCCGGAGGCTACGGCATGCTCATCGGCCCCCAGTCCACCGCCGAAGAACGCGCCAGCTTCGCTGAAAAGATCCAGGCCGACCCCCGCAACTACATCGCCCAGCCCACCATCTCCTTCTCCCGTTCCCCCTGCCTGATCGGCGACCAGCTCGAACCCCGCCACGTCGACCTCCGCCCCTACGTCCTATACGGAGACAAGGTCTCGGTCGTCCCCGGAGGCCTCACCCGTGTCGCCCTCAAACGCGGCTCCCTCGTCGTCAACTCCTCACAGGGCGGAGGCAGCAAAGACACATGGGTCCTCAGCCAGTAACCCCCCTCCGCACCAACCTCACGCTCAGGCGAATTGCATATCGGCGTCAGCCAAACCTTTCCGAGCCGAAAGACTCGCTCGCCCGGGCAAGCGGAAACCTCGCTCCAGTCCTGCCCACACCCGTTGTAAACTCGCCACATGCTCTCACGCGTAGCCGATTCACTCTACTGGATGTCCCGCTACCTCGAGCGCGCCGAGCACACCACCCGCCTGCTCGACGTCAACCTCAATCTCATGCTCGACGAGAGCCCCACCTCCGCAGAGCGTCGCTGGCTCCGCGTCCTCGCCGCACTCAACGACCCCAAGGACATCCAGTGGCAGGGCGACCCCTACGACCTCGTCCGCTGTCTCACCTTTGACCTCGACTCCCACTCCTCCATCCTCTCGCTCCTCATCGCCGCGCGGGAAAACTCCCGACACGTCCGCGAGCAGATCTCCACCGAGCAGTGGCACCGACTCAACTCTCTCTACCTCCAGGTCACCAGCCCGGACTTCCGCCGCAAAGCCGAGGCCGGACACGCCATCGACGGAGAAGGCCCCACCGAGCTCCTCCAGCAGGTCATGGAGGCAGTCCACCAGTTCCAGGGCGTCTCCGACTCCACCATGAGCCACGGCGAAGGCTGGCACTTCATCCAGGTCGGCCGTTCCATCGAGCGAGCCTCCGCCACCGCATCCCTCCTCATCGCATACCACGACGACCTCTGGGGAGAGCGCCCCCCCGACAAGCTCGAATCCAACGAATACCTCGACTGGATGGGCCTCCTCCGATCCGCCACCGCCTTTGAAGCCTACTGCAAGGTCTACACCGCAGACCTCACCCCAGACCGCATCCTCGAATTTCTCCTCCTCGACGAAGAATTCCCCCACTCCCTCCGCTTCTCCATCGACGCCATGCAGCAGGCCCTCGTTTCCATCGACCGCGCCTCCGGAGGAGTCCGCACCGAACCCCTCCAGCGCCTCACCGGAAAGGTCCGCGCCTCCCTCGCCTACTCCTCCGTCGAGGACATCTTCGACCGCGGCGTAGTCCCCTACCTCCAGCAGCTCCAGCAACAGCTCGGCGAAATCCATGCCGCCATGTACCACCTCTATATCGACTTCACCATCCAGTCCGCTCTCACCGGAGCCGCCAACTAGTGCATCCTCGGCGGCTGACCTCATCGACACTTCCAGCAAGGGGGGCCTTATGAGTTTTTCCCTGCAGCAGAATCAACGGCCCCCCGTCGCCTCAGAAGGAACCGGCACATCCCCCGCGCCCCAGGCCCAGACTCGCGTCCGCTCCATGCTCATCGACGTCGTCCGCGGAATCGCCATCTTTCTCGTCGCCTTCGGCCACAGCAACCAAGGCGTCCAGCACCGGGGATGGTGGGGTGCCTCGCTGACCGGCCTCAGAATCGATGCCGCCATCTACGCCTTCCACATGCCCGCCTTCTTCTTCGTCTCAGGAATCTTCCTCAAATCCAGCATCGAAAAGCGTGGAGTGCCTCGCTTCATCCGCGACAAGCTCCGCTCCATGATCTGGCCCTACCTCGTCTTCTCGGTCCTCAGCTTCGTCGTCCTCCACTTCGTCAGCCACCTGACCGTGCAGAAAGCACCAGGCTTCCCAGACTTCCTCCGCCTCCTGATCACCGGGCAAATCAGCTGGTTTCTCCCAACCATCTTCATCACCGTCCTTCTCGGCATGTGCGGCCGCCGCCTTCCCACGCCCCTCTTCTTTGTCATCGCAGCCGCCCTGTCCTTCTTCTGTCCGGAGCTTCCGCTGGGCGTCGTCATGGTTGCCATCCGCTTTCTTCCCTTCCTTGTCCTCGGCATGTGGGTCTCCTTCGCCTACGAGAATCTCGAACGCATCCCTCCGGTAATCGCTGCTGCCGGCGGCCTCCTGCTCGCCATCTTCATCTCCTTCCTGACCTGGAACCTCGTCCCCAGAGTAGGCTGGCGATTCGTCGGCCTGGGCATCGCCGGTACTCTCATGCTCCTGCTCTTCGCGCGTGTACTCGGCAGAGGATCCCTCGCACGCACCTTCGCCTGGCTCGGCGAAGCCTCCTTCGGCATCTTCCTCCTCTCCGCCTTCGCTCAGGGGTTCGGTCGAGAGCTCATCCTCCGCCTCACCCACCTCACCAATCCCTGGGTACAGAGTCTCGGTCAGACCATCTTCGCCGTAACCATTCCCGCCTGGATCTACGCCAACCGCCAGCGTCTACACATCGCCTGGATGTTCGTCTTCCCGCTCAAAGATCAACCCAGGCCGGCTTCCTAAACCAACGCTCCAGGTAAAAACGAGGTCCTCCATGCTCTACTCCATCCGCCACCTCACCAAGTTCCTCTACAAGCACCCCGTCAGCGAGTCCATGATGGAGACACGCATGCACCCCCGCAGCGATCACAACCAGCGCTGCCTCACCTTCCATCTCTCTGTCAGCCCCCGCTGCCGAGTCTTCTCCTTCCGCGACCACCTCGGAAACAACGTCCACCACTTCGACATCCCCAGTCAGCACCGCCAGCTCGTCATCGTCGCCGAGTCCCTCGTCGAGGTGCAGCAGCCCGCCGAACTCCCCACCTCCCTCCCACCATCCGCCTGGGACGACCTCGACGACATCATCACCGAGGGCGACTACTGGGAGTTCCTCTTTCCCTCCGAGTTCTGCGCCACGACACCCCACCTCGACCAGCTCGCCCTCGAACTCAATGTCACCCGCCGCCTCGACCCCCTCTCCCTCATCCACGAGCTCAACGAGAAGATCTTCCGCTACTTCGATTACAAGCCCCGCTCCACCAAGGTCGATTCCCCCATCGATGTCGCGCTTGAAGCCCGCCAGGGCGTCTGCCAGGACTTCGCCCACATCATGATCACCCTCATCCGCACCAAGCTGCACATGCCCTGCCGCTACGTCTCCGGATACCTCGCCCACCGCACCCACGACGCCGACACCGACCGCTCGCGCGCCTCCGCCACCCATGCCTGGGTCGAAGTCCTCCTGCCCCAGCTCGGCTGGATCGGCTTCGACCCAACCAACTGGCTCGTCGCCGGGGAACGCCACATCCGCACCGCCATCGGCCGCGACTACGCAGACGTCCCGCCCACCCACGGCATCTTCCGCGGCCGCGCCGCCAGCGAGCTCACCGTGGCCGTCCGCGTCACCCCCACCGAAGGCACCCCGCTCCTCGACCAGGAGCTCCCCGTCCCCGAAGACTGGTCCATCCTCGTAGAAAAGGCCCAGGCCCTCCCCGAGGTAACCCCACCCCTCACCCGCCAGCAACAAATGGCCCAGCAACAGCAATAACCACACCTCTATTGCATACAACCGGGTGCCCCATTCATCACAGCCTCATCGTGATGAGTGGGCATCGACAAAGCCGGCCTTTGCAGGACTTGTCCAAACCGCATCCCTGTCACCCTGCCGTAAAGCCGCAGAATCCACTTTATTTAGACCGAAAGTCAAAAAAAAAGACCCCTGCCGGTCCGAAACCGGAAGGGGTCTTCTAGAGCAGATTAGCTGTGGGTGTACAGGGAGGTTCAGATATCGACGCCGTTTT
>CAZZZP010000159.1:0-5102 GCA_964658635.1 Lichenicola sp.
AACGGCTCTGCACGATCCCTCCACTCCACAGCAACAGCTAATCTGCTCTAGAAGCTGAAGGCTCCGCGAAGCCAGACCATCCGATTCGCAGCCTGGTTGGTCGAGAGACCGGGTGCGAGCGAGATCGACTTGCCGAAGAGCGGCGAGCTGAGCACACCAATCGGGATCGCGGGATTCGTCTCGTTAAGCGCATTGTCGGCTTCGAGCGAGAAGAGCAGCTCCCAAGGGCGATCGGCCTTCTGCGCGGCAGCCTGCGGCCCCGGCTTCACAGCCGCCTTTGGCCCTACAGGAAACGCCTTCGAGACACTCACCTGGAGGCTTGCAAAGGACGGCCCCACAGCCGAGTCGAAGGGGATGATCCGCTGCCCCGCCGTGGGAGAAGAGTCGAAGCTGCCATACCGCGTATCGAGCGCCGAGGCGCGAGTAGAATCGCTTGCGTACGCCGGCCGGTCATTATAAATGGAGTCACCGTTCAGATCAGTGCCCGTCGTGATGTTGAAGGGCGTACCCGACGTCGCATTGAGCATCGCCCCCATGTGCATGCTCCAGGGCAGGTTGATGCCGGCGCTCGCAAAGAGCCGGTGCCTCGGCGTGATCGCCATCTGGCCATAGTCCCGGGAGATATCATAGGAGTCCGACGCGAAACTGCCGGCTCCGGCAGCGTTCGAGAAGGCCCGCTCGTAGTAGTAAACGGTCGAAATCGTGAGCCGCCGGTTGGGCCGCAGAAAAGCATTCACGGTCACGATCCGGCCTTTACTGATGCCCCCCGACCCGTACTGATACACATTCCCCGTCCCCCCGAGAGGCCGTACGCCCGAGCCCGGCTCCGCACCGTCAAAGGTCCCCGGCAGCGGCGCGTTCGCGTTCAGCGACAAAAACTGGTGCACCCCGCGAACCGCCGCAAACTCGACCGATACCCGCCCCCTAGCTGCAAAGGATTTCTCGACGGCGAGGCTGCTGATGATGTCGTACTGCCGCCGCAGGTTGGGGCTCACCTGGTAGATGGTCGAAGTCGAGGCAAGCGCGGACACCGGATCGGTACCGTAGAGGGTCTGCTGGGACACCCCGTTCTCCCGCACCGACGTCAGCAGGTTCTGCGCGTCGAACGGACTGTAGAAGAAGCCGACCCCGCCCCGTACAACGGCCAGCGGAGGCTTCTTGTCTCCGCCCGGTATCGACCACGCAAACGCCGCCCGGGGCGCAAAATCCGCGTGGTCCGGAAGAGCGGACTGGCTCTCGAATCGCAGACCATACGTCACCGTAAAATCGGCCCGCGCCTTCCATTCGTCTTCTGCATACAGGCCCACGTCGCCCGTGAGGATGCGAGCCGTGGGCTGTCCCCGGGTCACAAAATACTCGGACGACTGGCCAGCCTGGTAGGCGGCCAGGCTCGAGTAAATAAACTCCCCGTTGTAATTCGCGTAGGACGTGTTGGCGTCCCGCGTCAGCCGGTATCGCCCGCCGGCCCTGAAGAAATGGCTCCCACCATCAAGCGACACATACTCCTGGAACTCGTAGTGGTCCTGGTTGTCGCGCAACGAGCCGGCTGGGCTCCCGCCGCCATTCAGCGAGCCCTGCACGATGATCGTCGGCTCGGTGCTGACGGCATCCTGCTGGACCCGCGTGCGGACGTATTGAAACCGCGTCTCACTCACCAGCCGGGGCGAAATCACATCTGTCTCGCCGGCCTGCAGCGTCTGGATCGTGGTCCTGTTGTTATACCCCTCGCTTGCGTCTACAAGCTGCCCGACTCCAGCGTTGCTCTGCTCGTCGCGCGCGAAGTCGTACCGCAGCGTGAAGGTATTGCCGGCATTGAGTTGCCGGTCCAGCCGGGCAGAGTAGTCGTCGACGACATCCGGGTCCGGCACAATCTGCGCCACGGGTCCAGTGATATCAACCGCGTTCACCACCGCGTTGTTGCGCTGATTGAACTTGCGCCCAGACAGAAAAAAGGACGTCTTCGGGTTGAAGCTTCCACTGAGCGAGCCGCTCAGCTGCAGCGCGTAGTAGGACGGATCGCCGTTCCCGTACGGGTTGCGCGCGTTCCACGGCGAGTCGTTCGCAAGCGCTTCAAGGCTGCCGTGCAGCTTTTCGCCGCCCGGTTTGGTAAATACCTCCATCCGCCCGAACCCATAACTATCGTATTGCGAAGAGAAGGTGTTGGCATTGAGGCGAACCTGTCGGATGGTATTTCTGGGCGGAATGCGCCCATTCGAGAAGCCGTCCACGTAGATCGCGGGCTCGTGCTGGGCGTCTCCGCCGGCCAGCGCGAGCAGCTCCTGCTGCATGGTGCGCTCGTCGTCGGAGAAGTTTTCCAGGGCCTCCTCATTGAGCACCAGGCCGCTGCCGCTGGGCTGGCTTGAATCGGACGGCACGGTAAGTTCTTCGTACAGCTCGGGAAGCGCCAGTTGCAGTTGAAGCTGGGAAGCCTTGTTGGGCGCGACTTCGATCTGGTTCTCCGTCAGGCTGGCAAAGCCTGCCGCGCGAACGATGAGCGAGCAGGCACCGGCGGGAACGCTCACCGAGAAGACACCAGCAGCATCTGCAACCAGGCTGGTCTCCAGCTTGCGGCAGCTGATTTCCACGCGTGCGTGCGGCACCCGGGCTCCGGTGGGATCGGTAACCGTGCCCGAAAGCGTACCTGTGCCATGCTGCGCGTAAACTCCGGCCGGCGCGAGGCTGGCGAAGAGGAGACCGCTGACAGGCAGAGCTCTAGATCTGAATCGCCTTGCTGGGTTCTGGGTCACGCTGAGAACACCCTTGGGAGTTGATCTCGTGCCCCGGGAGAAAAAGGGGAGGTGGATCTTATAGGTTTCTGCGGAGTATACCCGATCGACCCCGGTCTCAGTCGATCTGGTGGACCAGCAGCGAAGAACGCAGCGAATCGGCGATCTGCTTGCCGTGAAAGCGCCCGTTTTCAATGAAGATCTCGTTCGTCCGCTCACCCGCCACAATCACGCCCGCCAGGTAGATGCCCGGCACATTCGACTCGAGCGTACTGGCATCGCAGACCGGGCAGCGGTCGTTCTCCCGGTCAAGCGTTACCCCGAGGCGCTCGAGGAAGCTGAAGTCTGGATGATAGCCGGTCAGCGCAAAGACAAAATCGTTCGCGAGCGTCACCGGACCATCGGGTGTCTTCAGCGTCACCGCGTCCTCAGTAATGCTTTCAACCGTACTCGAGAAGTAGGCGGTCACTTCGCCGTTCTTGATGCGATTCTCGATGTCCGGCTTGATCCAGTACTTGATATGACGGTGCAGCTCCTCGCCGCGATGGACGAGCGTAACGTGCGCGCCGTGGCGCCACAGGTCCAGTGCGGCAATGGCGGCCGAGTTCTTGCCCCCGATCACCAGCACGTTGAGGCCAAAGAAGGGGTGTGGCTCGTGATAGTAGTGCTTCACCTTCGAGAGGCCTTCCCCCGGAATGTTCAGATAATTCGGCAGATCGTAGTACCCCGTAGCGACGATCAGCTTGCGTGCGCGCAACGGCACCGCACGGCCGAAACGATCCGTCGTCTGAACCTCGAAGTCGCCGTCCGAGCCTTCAACGGCATCGACCGTATGATATTGCTGGACGTTCAACTGGTAGTGCTCGGCTACCTTCCGGTAGTACTCAAGCGCCTCGTTGCGGTTCGGCTTCTGGTTCGGGCTCGAAAACGGCATCGAGCCGATCTCAAGCAGCTCCGGCGTCGTGAAAAACGTCATGTTCGACGGATAGTGAAACAGTGAGTTGCACAGGCAGCCCTTGTCGACAACGACAACCTTGAAGCCGGCGCGCTGCGCATCGATGGCGCACGCCAGGCCGGTCGGGCCTGCACCAATCACTAGAACATCAAACAAATCTTCACTCATAGCCATATTGTATGGATGTCTGAGCGTGCGGGAGGGTGCAATCGGAATGTGATGTAACCGTAAACCAAGCCGCCGTGATTCACGACGGCTTGGCCACAACCTTTAGGACGGCTCGTCCGGGCTGACCAGCTTGTGGGCGATCGCAAATAGCGCAAGCTCGAGCCGCGTCGACACGCCGGTCTTGTCGAAGATGTTCGAAAGGTGGCGCTTGACCGTCTCTTCGGAAATTCCGAACTGGCGGGCGACGTCCTTGTTGCTGCAGCCTTCGACAATGCACTGGACGACTTCAAGCTCACGCGGAGTGAGCCCATAGGTCTTGCGCTCGGGCACCGCGGCGGCCTTCTGCATCAGCTCGTGCAGCGCCTTCAGCAGGTTTACGACGCGTTCGCCGCCAATCCAGTAGTCGCCTTGCAGTACGGCACGAAGTGACTGCGAGAGATCGCCCGCGACCGAATCCTTCAGCACGATGCCGCGGGCGCCGATCTGCAGCGCCTCGATAATCTGCTGCGTGGAGATGGTGCTGGTCAGCAGGATGATCTTGACGCGGGGTGAACGAGACATGATCGCGCGCATCGCTTCGAGCCCCGGCAGGCGCGGCATCTGCAGGTCCAGCAGCAGGATGTCGGGCTCGAGCTCGAGCGTCTGGGTGATGGCGACGTCGCCATCTTCGGCCTCGCCAACGACCTCGAAGCCGGGCTCGCTCATCAGCATGTTCTTGACGCCGAAGCGTACGACGGGATGGTCATCCGCGACGACGATGCGGATGGAGCCGGGTAGTGGGGGAGGTGGTGGAACCTTAAAGTTCGACTTCATACAGAGGCGGTCTCCAGGAGCTAGTGTTGTCCATAGCCTTGCGGGCGGGTTATCGATGGTCTGGCTCAAGACTCGTTTGCGAATTCGTTCAGCATACGCTCCAAATGCGAGAGTGCGACATCGAGACGGTGAAAGGGCGTTTGGTCGGGTGAAGCTGAAAGACCGCCCTCCTCTATCTGCGATGCAATTGCGGCGACCTCGACTGCCCCGACCATCGCGCATCCGCCCTTGATAGCGTGAGCTGCGGCACGATACTCCTTGTCATTGGATGCGGCGGCTGCGCCTTCCATCGCAACCATACGTTTGCGCGCATCTCCAAGACACATCTGATAGAGCTCGGCAAGCCGATGGGCCGGCATGCTGCGGGAGAGCTTCGCCAGTATGACGGGGTCCAGGACAACGGGAGCTACGACGACCGGAGCCTGATTGACCGGAGCCTG
>CAZZZP010000160.1:0-5102 GCA_964658635.1 Lichenicola sp.
CCTTTGCACGTCCCTACCCTTTTGCACGTCCCATTCGCGACCTTTGCAAAACCTTGGCGCCCTTCGCGTCCATTCTTTGCCTTTGCCCTTCGGAACCCTAGCTGTCGCTCGTAACCCCGTTCGCCGCACCGATCCCCACCAGCACCTCCGCATCCGCCTCCACCAGCGCATCCGCAATCGATAGATGCCGGTCCAGCGTATCGATCCCGCGATCGATCTCCGCCGTCGTCACAATCAGCGGCGGTGCCACCACAAAGTGCGACACCCATGCCTGGATCACGACCCCGTCCGCCATGCACTTGCCCGCAATCTGGTCCACCACCAGCGGCTTGCCCGAAACCTTGTCGGAGTAGTTGTTGAACGGCTCCTTCGTCCGCTGGTTCTTCACAATCTCGACCGCCCAGAACAGTCCCTTGCCCCGCACATCGCCCACGCTCGGATGCTTCGCCTTCAGCGCCCGCAGCTTCTGCTCGACATAAGGCGCAAGCTCCGCCGCACGCTCGACCAGCCCCAGCCGCTGCATCTCGTGGATCGTCGCCACCGCCGGCGCAAGCGTCATCGGATGCGCCTCATACGTATGTCCATGCGCAAAGTAGTGGTCCTGGAAGTAAGCCGCAATCTTCTCGCTCGTAGCGCAAAGCCCCAGCGGAACATACGCGCTCGTAATCCCCTTTGCCGTCGTCAGGATGTCCGGCGTCACCCCCCAGTGCTCCATGGCAAACCACTTGCCGGACCGCCCCCACCCGCTCATCACCTCGTCCGCAATCAACAGAACACCCGTCTCATCGCAGATCCGCCGCAGCTTCGGCATGTACTCATCCGGCGGCACAATCACGCCATTGGTCCCCACAATCGGCTCCACCAGCACCGCCGCCACGTCGCTTTCGTTGCGGATCATGTGCTCGAGATAATCCGCGCAAGCAATATTGCACCCCGGATAGGTATGCCGGATCGGGCACCGGTAGCAGTTACACTCCGGCGCAAAGATCGTCCCCTGCTGCTTTCCCCCCACCGGCTCCATCGCCCAGCGCCTGGGGTCGCCCGTCGCCGCGATGCTTCCCGAGGTCGACCCGTGATAGCTCCGGTAGCGCGCAATAATCTTCGACTTGCCCGTATACATCCGCGCAATCTTGAACGCTGCCTCGTTCGCGTCCGTCCCCGAGGTCGTAAAGAAAAACTTGCTCAGCCCCTTCGGAAGCACGGTTAGCAGCAGCTCTGAAAGCTCCGCCCGGCAATCAGTCGCATACCCCGGCATCGCGTACGCAAGCTGCTCCGCCTGTGCCGCAATCGACGCAATCACCGCAGGATTCTTATGCCCCAGGTTCGAGCACATCAGCTGCGAGCTGAAGTCGAGATACTCCTTGCCCGCGCCATCGATGATCGTGCAATCTTTCGCATCCACCAGGTGCAACGGGTTCCAGTTCTTCTGGAAGCGCCACGTTCCATAGTTCGTCCTGCGTGTAATCTCGACGACTTCCTGCGACGTGAGCTTGCTCATGGATAGAAACCTTTCGGCAGCAATTGGAGATAAGGCCCACCGACAGTCTACCCGAGCCCCCCAAGCACACAGCTCCTACCAAAACCGCAGGAAAGTTGGTGGGCCCACAAGGACTTGAACCTTGAACCAACGGATTATGAGTCCGCTGCTCTAACCAATTGAGCTATAGGCCCCCACTGGCGCACGCCCCCAAAAAGCGCAGCCAACTCCACCAGTGTAAACGCTTCACACTCCACAGAGCGTATCCTCTCTCCAGCAAGGGAGATCCACTTGATCGAACGCCTTAACGAAAGCCACGGCCCCGCCCTCGGTTTCAAAGTCGAAGGAAAACTCACCGCCGAAGACATTACCCAGCTCGGCCGCCAGGTCGAGCAAACCATCGCCGCCACGAAGCACCCCATCGGCCTCCTCGCCGACGTCTCCAACATGCACGGAGCCACCTGGGCCGCGCGCTGGGACGAGATGCGCTTCCTCCAGCACCACTCCGACCACATCGCACGCATCGCCATCGTCTGCAACGACCAGTGGCAGGAGCTCTCCGAGATGGCCCTCATCGCCACCTCCTTCATGCAGGCCGAAACCGTCTACTGCACCCCCTCGGACATCGCCCACGCCTGGCACTGGGTCCGCATGAACAAGCTCGAAGACCCCCGTCCCCTGCGCGTCATCTACCCCGGCAAAGGCCTCTTCCAGGACTACACCCCCGAATACATCGGCCTCTAACCCCGCTCCGGCTCAACCCGATCAGGCAGCCCCGGCCGAACGCAGCCACTGCTCCATCTGCTCGTGCCCCACCAGCCCCGCCTGCTGAAACACGTTCTTCCCACCCGACAACACCACAAAATTCGGAATCCCACGCACCCCGAACCGCGCCGAAAGCTGCGGCTGCGCCTCCGTATCCACCTTCAGCACCAGCGCCTTGCCCGCCATATCCGCCGCCGTCCGCGCCACCTCCGGAGCCGCCGTCCGGCAGGGCCCACACCACGCCGCCCAGAAGTCCACCAGCACAGGCACCGCGGCGCCCTCAACAATCTCCGCAAACAACGCCGCATCCACCGCCAGCGGCTCGGCCAGCGGGGGCAGCGGAGCCTGACACGCCCCGCACTTCCCCATCCGGCTCAGGTTCTTCCCTGCCACGCGATTCTTCTGCTGACACGCCCCACACGTCCGGATCACCGGCATCGTCAAACCCCTCCCGTCGAGCCCTGCTGTTCGAACCCGCTACTTGCTTCCCGTCGTTCCCGGCGTCGTATTCGAGTCCTCGGGAGCCGACGGATTCAGCCGGCCTTCCCTGTTCTCCGGCGTCTTCGAATCCACCCCCGTCGGCCCAGGCCCCGCCGTCGCCGGATTATCGCCCTTATACCCCGAAGCCTGCGTCGCATGCTCCATATCCTTCTTCACCGGGCCCGCGCCCGCAACCGGTGGAGTCGAAGTCACCGCCTCACCCTCATGTTGTTCAGTCTTGTCGTTCACCGTCTTTGCCTCAGCCATTCCACTCCCTCACAGGCCGCACCCTCAACTCGCGCGCCAGCCTGCCAACTCTGAGGCGAGAACCACCCACCCAAGTTGTCCAGAGCAGCACTTTCCAACCGCAACCCACGCTACACTCGCCGAAAACATCCGACTTGCCGAAAACAACGACTTTGCGGGAGGTGGTTTGGCTTGTCTGTCTAGCCACAACAACACTGTCACCTGCAACCGGTCGCCGCATACTCCTTCTCGATGGCAGCGTCATCCGATATATAGAAAATCGGCTCCATCTTTCTGTGTTCGATCATTTCAGTCGTGCCATTGACCGCGACTACTTCGTAAACGGGATAACCAGAGGGATACCCTGAAGGAGGGTTCTTCAGTTCGAAAGGCTTGCCGCATGCGGCGCTGCCATGCAGCATTTTGAGGATATTGCCTTTAGAGTCCTGCAATACGAACGTTGCAGTCCTGCCCCATGGCTTGACGTAATAGTTCATCGTTATTGAAACATCGGCGCGTGCAATTCCTGGTGGGATCGCGAACCATTTTGGCAATCTCGACTCATTCGCCAATCAGAATGTTGACTCAGGGAAGTATTCGCATCCCGTTATCGTAGAAGCCAAAGTAGCCGCAGCTACACCGATGAGCAAATATCTGGTAATGAGCTGCGTCGGCCCTGTCCGCATCCTCGCAGCCTATCTGATCCCTCTCAGTTCGCGCAAAACGGCGTTATCGCCACCTACCCCGACAACCAAAGTTGTCCCCGGGCTAGCGCGTAAGCCGTAAACCGCGCTTTGCCGGTAAGGTGATCAAGAGAGCAACGAAGTCCAATCGATGGGAAGGAACTTCATGATCCGGCTTACCCGTTCTTGCCTCCACCACCTCGTCACCCCACTCCGCCTCCGCTGTGCTCTTGCTCTCCGTCGTGCTTGCAGCGTGCGCGGGAACTCAGCTGCGTGCCTGCTGGCAGTCCTGATCTTCTCTGGCGGATGCGCAAACATTGCAGCGGCGCAGGCCAGATCGCCGTTGGTCGGGCAATGGCAAGGTTCTCTCGAAGGCAAGCCGCAAGGACGCATTTTGTTGCAGCTTGAGCCCAGGGACGGGAGTGAGATTCAAGGTGTGGTCTACCTGCTCGACGAAGACAACCCGGCCTGGCCGCATGCGACAAGCGCGTTCACCCTGCAAGGCAGCGACCTGTCCTTTCGGATCACAAACCTGGACGTCAGCTATGTTGGGAAACTTGACGCTGACGGCGCGCTGGCTGGCGTCTGGAAACAACACGGAGCGATCGCCTCAATAAAGCTTGTTCATGTCTCCGGAGATGCCGCATGGCCGGTACCTGCTTCCGAAGACAAGCCGATGCCTCTAACAGCCGATCCCGCCTTCGATATCGCCACCATCAAGCCCGCCGATCCAAAGGACACCGGCTCCGGTTTTCAGCTGCGGGGTGCGCGCCTGCACGTTCGGAATGAGTCGCTTGAGGACATCGTCACGTTCGCCTACGGGATCCATCGTGGCCAGATCCAGGGAGCGCCAGCCTGGTTCGCATCGGAGCGCTGGGAGATTGATGGCCTGGCCGACACACCCGGAGCGCCGAACCTCAAGCAGATGCGCACCATGTATCGAAAACTGCTCGCGGAGCGATTTGCCCTGAAGTTGGATCGCCAGAAGCGTGAGTTGCCCGTATACCTGCTGGTGATGGCCCAGGATAAGCCAAAACTGACACGGAGTCTGGGTGACCCGAATGGCCCGCCCGACTCCACGGGAAATTCCAACAAGGGAGTCCATGATTTCCGTTACACGGACATCGACATGGATGAGTTCGCTCAGGAGCTGGCCTTCGGGGAAGACCGGCCTGTAGTCAACGCGACGAGGCTCGACGGGCGATACGACTTCCGGCTCAGATGGACGTCGACGGATATGGCTGCGGATAGCCAGAATGCCGGAACCGATGCTCCACCCGTGCTGTTTACAGCAATCCGCGAACAACTGGGTCTATCCCTGAAGACGACACGCGCCCCGGCTGAAGTCTACGTCATAGCGCATGTCGAGAAGCCTTCGGCAAATTAGAAAGCTGTGGAAGATCCAAAACCATCCTGGCGGCCTGCCGTTCCGTCAGCTTGATGCAGAGGTA
>CAZZZP010000161.1:0-4939 GCA_964658635.1 Lichenicola sp.
ATCAGCTTCATCGCCAAGCGCGTGATCGCATCTCCGTTGTAGTCTTCCATTTTCGCCAGCAACTCCGGCAGTTCTCTGGCATCCACACGAGCCCGATTCTCTGTTCGCGCCTCGGCCAGGATGTCCCTCGGCTTGAAGTCAGCAGCAGGGTTTCGACTGGCGATATCCCTTGCCACCGCAAAGCGAAAAATCTGTGATGTGGTCTCATGCACCCGCTTGGCAACATCGCGTGCGTCGCGTGCCTCGACCGCAATCATCAGTTCGCGGATGTCAGCAGCCGTAATCGTGTCGATGAGCTTGTGTCCATAAGCAGGAAACACGTCTGCTTGGAGACGCCGCATGACCGTGTCCGCATGACGTGGGGACTTGCCGATCTTCCACCATTCCCACCACCTGCGGGCGACTTTCTCAAAGCTGTTTTCCGCCTCACGCTGTCGGGCCGTTACTTCATTCTTTCTGCCATCGCTCTCTGCCCTGCGCTCTGCCATCGGGTCAACTCCGGTATCCAAAGTCTTTCGAGCGGCGAAGTGCAGTTCGCGAGCTTCCTTAAGCGTGACCAGCGGGTACTCCCCAAATGCCATGTTCTTTTCCGTGCCGCCGATTCGGTAGCGCCAGACCCACAGCTTGGCACCCGACGGCGAGACAAGCAGACACAGGCCGCCACCATCGGCGATTTTGTATCTCTTGTCCCTTGGCTTTGCGTTTTCGATTTCCTTGATGGTCAGTCCCATGATGAGCCCTCCAAAGTGGGGAAGTTCTCAGCCCCCACACTTTGGCTGATCGTACCCCACAATAGCCCCCACAGAAAACCCCGGACAGAGGCGCACCTCCGCGAACGTCTTCGGACGCTAATTCCTCGTAAGTTGTTGTTTTTATTGGCTTACTGGCCGTGCGGGGAGGTTCAGGGAAGTGCTACGAAGTGCATGGTTGGTTGCCCCCCAGGGATTCGAACCCCGATCGAGCGAGTCAGAGTCGCTAGTCCTACCATTGAACGAGGGGGCAACAGGTTTACGCAAAGGCGCCGCGCGGGCGCTGACTGCCTCTGAAAAGAGTGTACGAGGTTCCCTCTTCATGGTCAAACCTCAGCCGTAGGGAAACGAGGCTCGCCTCTCTACTCAACCGGGAGCTTCGCTTTGTAGCCATCGCGCGCGATCACGGAATACTTCAGAGGCTTCTGCTTCTCATCCTGCATCTTGAGCGGCTTGCCTTCGTTATCAACCAGCAGCACCTGAACATGTCGGAACGTCCCGTCGTTCTTCAGGTTTGTCGGCCGGTAGCTGAGAACATACTGGTTGCGGATCGAATTGTTGATCTGCGCGAAGATGTCCGGCAGCGAGCCCTGGAAGATTGGGTCGAAGTACATCCCGCCAGTCATCTGCGCGAAGGTCTTCAGCTGATTCTGAGCTTGCAGAAAGTTCAGGTCGCGCATGCCGCCTCCCATGCCACCAGTTCCGCCACGCATCTCGTTCAACAAACCTCCCGTCCCTATAGAAAATATGGTCACGTTTGGTGTGGCTTTGATCTTCGCGATGATCTTGTCCAGAGTCAGCTTCGAGAACGTGTCGCGACCCGAGCCGATCAGGATGATGTACTTCCGGCCGTCGATCCGGGTGGTCCGGTCGAGCGTCTCGTACAGCGCGTCAAAAAGATTCGTATCCGAAAAGCCTGGAATGATCAGCGATTGGAGCGACTGCGCCACCACCTCCTTATTATTCGTAAAGTCCGCCAGAATGTGCGTGTGCATGTCGTACGTCACGACGGCAACATAATCATCCGGCCGAAGCGACTGGAAGAAGCTGTAGGAGGCGTTCTGCATATCGTTGATCAGGTAATACGAGTTAGCGGCAAACTCGAGCAGCATCACCGCCGTGATAGGCGTCTGCGTCATCCGGACCGTGTCCACCTTCTGCTCTACACCATCCTCAAGGACCAGGAAGTTCGCCGGCTTCAGCCCGGGGACAAACTGATGCGTCTTGTCCAGGATCACGTTGACGTTCAGATTGACCAGCGGCACGTCCACCCGCAGAGAATAGGTCTGATGATCGGGATTCTTCACCTTCGGCTGCTCGGGCGCCGCCGGAGTTGGCTCCTCCGGAGCGGGCTTCTTCTTGATGATGATGGGCCCGATATCCGTATTCGGCCCCGCATCGGGGCTCGAATTGTCGGGCGTCGCCGGAGGCGTGTTCTGGCCCCAGGCCGTCTGCAGGCATGCGAGCGGGGCGAAGGACGGCAAAGCCAGGGCGGCGAGGAGCACAGATCGGCGAAGGGTCATCATCAAAACTCTACTCCCAACTTTGGACGAGTTATACGACGAAAGAGCGAGCAGTCAACGATGTGCGAAGAACTTCGTGATCGGCTGATGTAGCATGAGAAGGTTCCGTGAGATGCGGTAAGGGCGCGCGCCCGAGGGGTTTCACAAATGGCAGAAATTCAGGGTTTGGCTGCCCATGCGGCCGGGGCACAACTTGTGCCCTACAAATACGACGCCGGCGTCCTGGGTGAGGATGACGTCGAAATCAAAATCTCCCACTGCGGCGTCTGCCACTCGGATGTTCATCTCATCGATAACGATTGGGGACTCAGCAAGTATCCCTTCATCCCGGGCCACGAGATTGTCGGCAAGGTCTCTAAGATAGGGGACCGCGTCAAGGGCCATAAGGTCGGCGATCGCGTCGGCATCGGCTGGCAGGCAAACTCCTGCGGAGTCTGCGAGTGGTGCCGTCAGGGCGAGGAACATCTCTGCGCCCTCGGCCAGCCCACCTGTGTTGGTCGCAACGGCGGCTATGCCGACGCTATACGGGTGAATGCGCGCTTCGCGATCCCGGTGCCCGCCTCACTCGAAAGCGAAAACGTCGCTCCCCTGCTCTGCGGCGGAATCACCGTTTACAATCCGCTCCGTAACCTCGGCGTACGTCCATCCTGGCGCGTGGGTGTGATTGGAATCGGCGGCCTCGGCCACATGGGCCTCCAGTTTGCCTCGGCCTTCGGAGCCGAAGTCACCGCTTTTTCCACCTCCAAAGATAAGGAAGCGGAAGCCAAGAACCTCGGCGCACACCATTTCGTCAACACCCGCGAGACCGGCGCCATGAAGAAGATCGCCGGCAGCTTTGATCTTCTCCTCAGCACCGTCAGCGCCGACCAGGATTGGATGGGTTACGTCAACGCGCTTCGTGCCAGGGGGACCCTGTGCGTGCTCGGCGTGCCTCCTTCCCCGCTCGCAATCCAGGCCTTCGCGCTCATCGGGCAACAGAGATCGATCGCCGGCAGTCCCACCGGATCCCCGCACGATCTCGCCGAGATGCTCGACGTCGCCGCGCGCCACAACATCAAGGCCATCACGGAGCGCTTCTCCATGGACAAAGCCAACGAGGCCATCGCCAGGGTCAAGAAGAACCAGGTCCGTTACCGCGCCGTCCTCACGAACCAATCCTGAGCCTGCCCGCGCCCCGCCGCATCACCCTCCTTCGCCGCGTGGAGGGTAGACTGCAACCATGCGGTTCGAGCTCTTCATTGCGTTGCGCTACCTTCGCGCCAAGCGGCGCCAGGCAGTCATCGGCGTAGTCACTTTCATCTCGGTCGTGGGAGTCGCCGCAGGCGTGGCCTCGCTCATCGTGGCCCTCGCGATCACGAATGGAATGCGTCGCGACCTCGAAGCCCGCCTGCTCGGCTCAACCGCGCATGTCGACCTCATGCGCATCGCCGCTGACGGCATGCGCGACTGGCAACCGCTCGTCGAACGTCTCCGCCACCTGCCCCATGTCACCGCGGCCGCTCCCGGCCTCTACGGTCAGGTACTCATCTCTCGCGGAGCACGCAGCGGCGGCGGCCTGATCAAAGGCATCCTGCCCGATCAGGAACGAACCGTCAGCGACCTCCTCCAGTCCATCAAAACCGGCTCTGCCGCCGCCTTGAGCCCCGCCGCTTCCAACACCATACCCGCATCCACCCCGCCCATCCTCATCGGCAAAGACCTCGCCGAAACCCTCGGAGCCTCACTCGGCGACACCGTCCTCGTCACCAGCCCCCAGGGGGACCTCACCCCCCTCGGCCTGGTGCCCCGCTACCAGCGCTTCCAGGTGGTCGGCATCTTTGCCTCGGGCTTCTACCAGTACGATTCAAGTTACGCTTTCATGCGCCTGGCCGATGCCCAACGGCTCTTCGCCGAGCCCGATCTCATCTCCATCATCAGCTTCAAGGTCGACGACATGTACCGCGCCAACCAGATCGGGCGAGAGATCGAGCAGGCGGCCGGAAAAGGCTTTCAGGCGACAAACTGGATGGAGCAGAATCGCGAACTCTTCCGTGCTCTCAAGCTGGAGCAGTACGTAACCTTTATCGTGCTCGCTCTTATCGTTTGCGTCGCCGCCCTCAACATCCTCATCGCTTTGACGATGATGGTTATGGAGAAGACAAAGGATATTGCCGTCATGATGGGTTTCGGCGTGACAGCCGCGCAGATCCGCCGCATCTTCCTGCTGCAGGGACTGCTGATTTCGGTCGCCGGCACCTTGATCGGCATGATCGTCGGCTACTCGGCGAGTTGGGCCGGCGGCCACTACCGCTTCATCCATTTGGACGCCGCCGTCTATTCGCTCGATTACCTGCCCTTCGCCCCACGCTGGACTGACGCCCTTATCGTGGGCGCGCTCTCGCTGGGCGTAAGCGCATTCGCCACCCTCTACCCCAGCGGAAGCGCTGCCCGTGTACTCCCCGCCGAGGCCCTGCGCTATGAATGACATCTCGCCCGCAATCAGGGTCGCTGGCCTTCGCAAAGCCTACCCTCTCGCCGGAAAACGGTCAGCAAGTACGGTCAGCGACGAACTCGAGCTTTTTCGCGGCCTGGACTTCACTATTGAATCAGGCGAGTTGGTTGCAATCGTCGGCCAGAGCGGAGCCGGAAAAAGCTCGCTCCTCCACCTCCTGGCAGCCCTCGACCGCC
>CAZZZP010000162.1:0-4757 GCA_964658635.1 Lichenicola sp.
AAGGCGATGAAGAGGTAGTCGACGAAGTTGGGGCTCCACTGGTCTTCGCCCATCTGGACGCGGGCGTCGGGGGAGAGGGTCATCTGGGGGAAGAGGAAGGCGCCGTCGGTGTGGGCTCCGCGGAGTTCGCGGGCGCGTGGGCCGCCTGCGTCGAGGCGCCAGTACCAGGAGGCGAAGACGAGGATGTTGGTGATCCAGAGGGCGGAGGCTGAACGGAGGAGGGCGAGGGAGCTCTCCTTATGGGCGGGGAGTGCGGCGATGAGTAAGCCGAGCGACCAGGCGAGATCGGCGGTGATGATGCCGTTGAGGATGTAGCCGAGAGCCTGGTTGAGGTTGTGGCTGCCGCGCATGCGGGCCCAGACGGTGGGGATGAGGAGGAGGCCGATGATGGCGGCGAGCAGCCAGGGGGGACCTACTTCGAGCGAGCTGGGGAGGACGAGGCGGAGGCCGGCCACGGCGACGAGGGCGAGCATGGCGGGCCAGCGGGGCTCGGTGTCGATGGGGGCGGGGGTCATGGGAACGAGGTGCTCTGGCCGGGCTTAGGCCACGTGGCGTTGCAGCTTGATTGTACTTTGGGGAGACGCTTTGCCGGGAGAGGGGTGGCCGGGTTGCGGGCTTCGTGCCCTGAGCGCTGCATGTTGAGGAATCCGGGTTGGCTCATTTTTTTCGGGCGCACCAGGCGGCCCGGTTTCGAGAGCGAATTTTGAGGGGGCTGATGATGCTTTTCGTGAGGCGAAGGATCGGCTTCGCCCAGGCCGCTGAGCGTGATCGGCCTGCGATGGACGAGGCATCCGGGAAGCTGGGCCGCTACAATCTGCTGCAGTGGAGTACAGGATCAGTCTCGGTGGCGTGACGCATCGCTATGCGGAGCTGCGGATGCTGCTTGCGGAGGCTTCTCCGCTGCGGTCGGGGGATGAGCTTGCAGGGCTGGGGGCGGAGTCTGCGGAGGCGCGGGCGATTGCGCAGATGGCGCTGGCGGAGGTTCCGCTGAGCGCGTTTCTGGAGGATCTGCTGATTCCTTATGAGGCCGACGATGTGACGCGGCTGATCGTGGATACGCAGGACAAGGCGGCGTTCCAGGTGGTTGCGGGGCTGACGGTGGGGGAGTTTCGCGACTGGCTGCTGTCGGAGGAGGTGACGGGCGAGGTGCTCGCGGCGTTGAGCCCGGGGCTGATGCCGGAGATGGTGGCGGCAGTTTCAAAGCTGATGCGGGTGCAGGACCTGATCGCGGTGGCGCGGAAGGTGTCGGTGGTGACGCGGTTTCGGACTACGGTGGGACTGCCTGGGAGACTTTCTACGAGGCTGCAGCCGAACCATCCTACGGATGATCCGGTGGGGATTGCGGCGAGCATGCTGGACGGGCTGCTGCTGGGGTCGGGCGATGCGGTGATCGGGATCAACCCGGTGGCGGATCACCCGGGTTCAGTGACGACGCTGCTACGGATGATGGACCAGGTGCGGGTGCGTTACGGGATGCCGGTGCAGAGCTGCGTGCTGGCGCATGTGACGACGCAGATGGAGGCGATGGGGCAGGGTGCGCCGCTCGATCTTCTGTTCCAGTCGATTGCGGGGACGGAGGCGGCGAACCGTTCGTTTGGGGTGACGCTGGGGCTGCTGGACGAGGCGCATGCGATGGCGCGGGAGTTGAAGCGCGGCGGGATCGGCGGCGAGACGGGTGGGGAGAATGTCTTCTATTTCGAGACTGGTCAAGGGAGCGCTCTTTCTGCGAATGCGCACCATGGAGTCGACCAGCAGACGGTGGAGGCGAGGGCCTATGCGGTGGCGCGGCGGTACAGGCCGATGCTGGTGAACACGGTGGTGGGGTTTATCGGGCCGGAGTACCTGTACGACGGGAAGCAGATTGCGCGGGCGGGGCTGGAGGATCATTTCTGCGCGAAGCTGCTGGGTCTGCCGATGGGGTGCGATGTCTGCTACACGAACCACGCGGAGGCCGACCAGGACGATATGGATGCGCTGCTGACGATGCTTGGGACTGCGGGGGTGAACTACATCATGGGCGTGCCGGGTGCGGACGACGTGATGCTGAACTATCAGAGCACGTCGTTTCATGATGCGCTGTACCTGCGGCGGCTGCTTGGGCTGCGGCCGGCTCCGGAGTTTGAGGCTTGGCTGGCGGGTGAGGGTTTCGGGCGGCTGAGCGCGGTGACGCAGCCGGGGATGCTGCTGGAGGTGGGGCGTTGAGCGAGCTTCGGCGGGGCTCCGCTTCCCTGCTGCGGAGCTATACGGCGGCTCGGGTGGGGCTGGGGCGGGCGGGGGATGCGGTGGCGACGGCGGACCAGCTGCGGTTTCAGCTGGATCATGCGCGGGCGCGGGATGCGGTGAACGACCAGCCGGATTTTGCGGCGCTGATGGCGGGGGTGGAGGCGCTGGGGCTGCGGGCAGTGCAGGTGGAGAGTGCGGTGCCTGGGGGTGAGGGGTCGCGGAAGGTTTATCTGCGGCGGCCCGATCTGGGACGGCGGCTGAGCGGGGATTCGGCTGCGCGGCTGGGCGAAATGGGAGCGGCGAAGCTTTCGGTGGTGATTGCGGATGGGCTTTCGGGGCTGGCGGTGGATCGGCATGCGCTGGCGTTGCTGCGGGGGCTGCTGGAGGTGCTGCCGGAGATGAACGATGCGGCGGTGGCGGTGGCGCGGAATGCGCGGGTGGCGATCGGGGATGAGATTGGGGCGTTGCTGGGCGCGGAGATGACGGTGTTGCTGATTGGCGAGCGACCGGGACTGACGGCGCCGGATTCGCTGGGGGTGTATCTGACGTCCGACCCGCGGCCCGGGCGGACGGATGCGGAGCGGAATTGCGTTTCAAATATCCGGCTGGAGGGGCTAGGGTATGAGGCGGCGGCGGGGCGGATCGCGTTCTATATCAATGCGGCGCGGGTGGGTGGGGGGACGGGTTTTGCGCTGAAGGATGGGAGTTCGCCAAAGCTGCCTGCGATGGGCTAAGCTTACGCACTGAACGGGCATTCAGTCTTACGGGAGTGGGCAAGGCAATGAAGATTATCGTAGCCATCAAGCAGGTTCCGGAGCGTGACGCGCAGATTGCGGTGGCGCCGGATGGGAAGTGGATCGACGAAGACGATTTGAGCTACACGATCAACGAGCCGGACGCGTACGCGCTTGAAGAGGCGCTGCAGTTGAAGGAGAAGAACGGCGGCGAGGTGGTTGTGCTTTCGCTTGGTCCGGAGCGGGTGACCTCGACCCTGCGGGAGGCGCTGGCGAAGGGTGCGGACCGGGCGATCCATGTGGAGTTTGACGAGACGGTGGCGCTCGATACGCTTTCGGTGGCGAAGATGCTGGCGGAGGCGATCAAGCCGGAGTCGCCGGACCTGATTTTGACGGGGCTGCAGTCGGACGACCTGGGGCTTGGGCAGACGGGCGTGGTGCTGGCGGAGCTGCTGGGGATGCCGCACGCGACGATCATCATGCAGGTGGAGAAGACGGACTCGGGGCTGAAGGTGAAGCGGGAGCTTGAGGATGGCTGGTTTCAACATGTGGAGATGCCTCTGCCTGCGCTGCTGACGATCCAGTCTGGTGGCAACAAGCTGCGGTACGCGACGCTGATGGGGATCAAGAAGGCGAAATCGAAGACGACGGATACGGTGACGCCGGCCGATCCGCAGGCTGCGGGTTTTGAGCTGACGCGGGTGTATCTGCCGGAGAAGCAGAAGAAGACGCAGATGCTGACCGGGTCGGCTACCGAGGTAGCAAACCAGATTGTCGAGAAGCTGAAGTTTGAAGTGAGGGTGCTATGAGCGGTGTGCTGGTAGTGATGGAGCAGCGCGAAGGCGCGTGGAACAGGATGAGCTTCGAGGCGATTGCGGCCGGGCAGCAACTGGCGGCGATGCTGGGGACGACGTGCTCGGCTGCGGTGGTGGGAGCGGGATTATCGGCGCTGACGACGGAGCTTGCGGGCAAGAAGCTCGAGAGGGTCTTCAGTGTGCAGCATGATCTGCTGACGGAGTACACGGCAGACGGGTATGTGATTGCGCTGGAGCAGGCGTTGAAGCAGGCGGGAGCGGAGTACGTGCTGTTTCCGCATACGTACCAGGTGCGGGATTTTGCGCCGGCGCTGGCGACCCGGTTTGGCCAGGTGCTGGTGGCGGACGTGATTGCGATCCACGAGGGGCCGGTGTTTGTGCGGCAGCTGCTGCAGGGCAAGCTGAATGCGGACTACAAGCGGACGGGCGCCGCGACGGCGGAGGCTCCGACGTTTGCCTCGGTGCAGGCGGGGACGTTTCGGGCGGATGCCGTGGAGGCCGGGGCGGCGGAGATTGTCGCTGTGCCGGTGACGCTTGAGGCTGCACAGATTCGCAACAAGCCGGGCGAGCGGTTCCGTGAGTCTGCGCAGACCGTGGATCTGTCGGCTGCGCCGCTGATCGTTTCTGTGGGGCGCGGCATCAAGGAAGAGGAGAATATCGCGATCGTGCAGGAGCTTGCGGATGCGCTGGGGGCTGAACTGGCGGCTTCGCGTCCGATCTGCGACAACGGCTGGCTGCCGATGGAGCGGCAGGTGGGGAGTTCGGGGCAGACGGTGGCGCCGAAGCTTTATCTGGCGGTGGGGATTTCGGGAGCGATTCAGCACCTGGTGGGCATGAAGGGCGCGAAGACCATTATCGCGATCAACAAGGATGAGAACGCGCCGATCTTCGAGGTGGCGGATTACGGCATTGTGGGGGATCTGTTTGAAGTGGTGCCGGCGCTGACGAAGGCGGTGGCCGCAGCGAAGGGATGAAGGATGTTGTT
>CAZZZP010000163.1:0-4672 GCA_964658635.1 Lichenicola sp.
ACCAGTGCGAAGAAGCCGCGCGGCTCTCGGTCGAAGTTCTCGAAGCAGCCGCAACGGTAGCGCCCCGCTAACCCGGTCTAGGCGGTCGGCAGACTGTCCGCCGCCAGATCGACGCTCACCCGCGCGCCATGATGGTTCGGCTCCGTCCAGCTCGCCAGATCGATATGCCCGCCGTGCTTGGTGATAATCCCCTGGCTGATCCACAACCCCAGCCCCGTCCCGCGCTCTCCCTTGGTCGTATAGAACGGCTGGAACAGATGCGGAAGCACATCGCCCGGAATCCCCGGCCCATTGTCCTCAATCACCAGCACTACGGTCGGCTCCGTGTATTTGCCCGCGCTCGGCGGACAAAGCGTCGCACTCACGTCGATCCGGCCGCCCTGACCGGTCGCCTCGGCCGCATTCGTCAGCAGGTTGGTGAACACCTGGCGCAGCTCAGCCGGAAAGCCACGCACCGCCAGTCCCGCCGGCAGCCGCGTCACAACCTCCACTCCAAGCCTGGCAAACTTGCTCTCCATCAGCAGCAGGATCGACTCCATCATCTCCTTCACGTCGATCCGCACCGGCGTCTTCGACTCGCGATAGAGACTCAGCATCGCCCGGCTGATCTGCGTCACCCGCGCAATCTCCTGCTTGGCAAGCTGCAGAAACTGGATCCGCTCCTCTTCCGTCGTCACTCCGTCCATCAGGTACAGCAGGTTCGAAACGCTATCGAGCGGATTGTGAATCTCATGCGCGATCGTCGCCGCCAGCCGCCCGGCAACCGCCAGCTTCTCATTCGCAAGCAGCGCCTGCTGTGACTTGCGTGCCAGCGTCACATCGCGGAAGACCAGCACCAGCCCGGTAAAGTGCGAATGCTTGTCGCGGATCGCCGCACCGCTGTCGTCCACATAAATCTCCGACCCGTCAGGACGCAGCAGGATCGCGTGCCTGGATAGCTTCACGCCCTGCATCAGCGTCTCGACCTGGGCCAGCGGGCTCTCTAGTGGCGCGCGCGTCTCCGCGTCCACCGTCCGGAAGACCTGCCGCAGCGAATGATTCCGCGCATCGCTCTCCGACCAGCCGGTCAACTCCTGCGCCATGTCGTTCATGCTCTGCACCATGCCCTGTGCGTCGCACGTAATCACCCCGTCGCCAATCGAGCGCAGCGTCGTCCGCAGCTTCTCCTCCGACCGGAACGTCTGCTCGGCGCGAATCCGCAGCACGTTATGCGATTGCCGAAACGCCGCCGAAATCTGCCCGATCAGCCGCCGCACATACAGCCCGATGACCAGCCCCAGCGCGATTGCCGCCACCATCAGAGCGATAATCGTCGCCCTTACCTGGCGATGCCACCGCGCTACCGCCTGCAACCGGTTTCCCTGCGTATACGCGTTCAGCGTGGCAATTTTGCTGCGGATGTCATCCATCAGCAGCTTGCCCTGGTAGTTCAGGACAACGTCATTCGTCTCGCCGCCCGCCTGGATGGTCGAGATCAGCGGCGTCGCAAACGCCCCCTCCCAGGTCTCGTACGCCGCCCCCAGCGAGTCGATCTCCGCCTTCCTCTGGTCAATCGCCAGACTCCGCCGGGCCTCGAGCGCCGCGGGAAGCGCCGCCTTCGCATCCACATAGGCCTGCAGCAGCCTGGGATCATGGGTAATCTCATATCCCCGCAGCCCGGTCTCCTGGTCAATCACCAGCTGCTCGATGTACATCGTGCGCGCAATGCGTTCGTCGCAGATCTCAATCTGGGTTACCGTCAGGTTCGCCGCATGAATCTGCCATGCGAGCGCAGCCGCACCACAGGCCAGCGCAAGAACCGGGACGACGACCACTCTCCGAAGGATCTCGTCAAAGCTTGATGCATTCACCTCGCCTGTCGTCTCCTCGCCTATGCTTCCTGTGATGCATCCCCATCGACCAGACTGCTCAGCTTTCGCAGCAGCGCAGGCGCGCCCTCACCCTTCGTCATATAAAGGTTGACGCTCTCGGATACATCCACCGGCAGGCTCGTATAAGCCGACAGCATCAGGATCGGCACCTCCGGCTTGACCTTCCGCATATGCGATGCCACCTCGCCACCCGTCATCCCGGGCATAGCAAAATCAAGCACCACCGCCTCGACCGGCTCGTTCTCGAACAGTTCCAGGCCACTCGGCCCGTCCAGTGCCGTCAGAACGCGGTATCCTGCTCGCTCCAGCAGCATCCGGCGAACCTGCAAACCGATGGTTTCGTCATCGACGCAAAGTATCAGGTGCTGCGAAGCCATCAAGCGGGTCCCCTGTTTCAACATACTGATGCAACTTATTCGTCTTTAGGTTACATCAGCGTCAGCTCGCACGTTGAGGAAACCCCTGCCACCTTTGGGGGCTTTGTTACGATTCATCGTCTGTTTGCAAAAGGATAGATGGACTCAGCTACTCTTTGGGTTGGGCAGGATTTGCTCCAAAGCAAGTCGCGTGCCGGAGGAATTCGATTTTGAGTCAGACGATCTTTGTGCTGGAAGATGAAGCCGACATCTCACGCCTCGTGCAATACCACCTCGAGAGCGCAGGCTTCACCGTACGCCCCTACCTCGCCGTAGGTACCCTGGTCGCAGACGCGGAGCGTAACCCCCCAGCCCTCTTCCTTTTGGACATCATGGTTCCCGGAGGCGACGGCCTCGACCTCTGCCGGCGCCTTCGCCTCAATCCCACCCTCAGCATCGTCCCCATCATCTTCCTCACCGCCCGCGCCGCCGAAAACGACCGCGTCCACGGCCTCGAGCTCGGCGCCGACGATTACATCACCAAACCCTTCGCCACCCGCGAACTCGTAGCCCGCGTCAAGGCCGTCCTCCGCCGCTTCGAGCGCCCCACAACCCCCTCCATCGTCAAATTTGAAGAGGTCGAGATCGACGCCGGAGCCATGCAGCTCCGCGTCAAGGGCGAACTCGTCACCACCACCGCCACCGAGTTCCGCCTCCTCGACTACCTCGCACGCCATCCCGGCCGCGTCTTCAGCCGCGACCATCTCCTCGACGCCGTCTGGGGAGACGCACGCTTCGTCACCCCGCGCTCGGTCGACGTCTACGTCCGCCGCATCCGCGAGAAAATCGAGGAGGACGCCGAATCCCCACGCTACCTCAAAACCATGCGCGGAGCCGGCTACCGCTTCGAAATCCCCAAGTTCGCCGCCGGCCAGGATACCCTCCAATAATCCACGGACCCCATCGCCACCCTAGCAACCCGGAGAGGACGCAGCATGACGCGTAGTCTCTTCTTCAAGCTCTTCATCCGCCTCTCCGTCGCCGCCGGCGTGGTCCTCGCCGCGCGCGAGATCCTGCCCCCCATGTCGGTGCCGGAAGTCGTCGCGCTGCTCATCGTCTGGGCCGCCGCCATGTCCCTCTGGACCGCCTTTTCGCTTCAGCGCATCCTGCTCCCCCTGCAGCAATCCGCCAACTCGCTCGGCCTGCTCACCGAGGGCGCCACCGACAAGGAGCCGCAGGCCTCTTCGGCTAACCGCTACCGCGACTTCGACGGGCTCGCCTTCGCCCTCGACGCCGCACGCGACCAGGTCCAGTTTTCCCTCGCCAAAGCCGCCGAAAGCCGGCGCGAGCTCGAAGCCATGCTCGACAGCATGCAGGATCCCGTCGTCGCCGTCGACGCCGCCGGACGCATCCAGTGGACCAACCAGCGCATGCGCCGCCTCATCCCCGGCGGACAGGCTGCCGGATCGAGCGCCATCAAGGTTGGCCACGCCCTCGTCCACACCATCCGCGATCCCGATGTGCTCGATTGCGTCGGCCGTGCGCTCGGCGAAAAAACCGTCTCCGTCCGACGTTCCACCTCCCTCATGCCCGGCCGCATCTACGAGGTCAACGCCGCCCCCATGCCCGGCGGCGGGGCCGTCGCCGTCCTCCACGACGTCACGCGCATGGAAGAGGTCGAGCGCACCCAGAGAGATTTCGTCGCCAACGTCTCGCACGAGCTCCGCACCCCCCTCACCTCCATTACCGGCTACGTCGAAACCCTCCTCGACCACGAGGAATCCATGAGCCCCATGGCCCGGGAATTCCTCTCGACTATCCTCAAAAACGCCACCCGCATGAACCGCCTCACCGAAGACCTCCTCGTCATGGCCCGGGTCGAGGCTCCCAACGTAGAACTCCATCCCGCCCCCGTCCCCGCCAGCGTCCTCGTTCGCGACGCCGTAAAGGCCATGAGCGGCCTCGTCCAGGAAAACGAAGCTTTCCTCGAAATCGGCGATCTCACCGACTGCCAGGTCTTCGCCGACTACGACGCCATCATGCAGGTGCTCGGCAACCTCATCGAAAACGCCATCAAGTACGGTCAGGTCAGGAACGGCGCAGTCACCCGGGTCATCCTCAACGCGCGCGAAGTCTCAAGCCCCCACGATGCCGTCGAGTTCAGCGTCCGCGACTTCGGCGCAGGCATCGCATCCGAGCACCTCAGCCGCATCTTCGAACGCTTCTACCGCATCGACAAGACCCGCAGCCGCGAAAGCGGGGGAACCGGCCTCGGCCTCTCCATCGCCCGCCACATGGTCCAGAGTCAGGGCGGCTCCATCCGCGCCGAGAGCGAACTCAACTCCGGAAGTACCTTCCTCTTCACCCTGCCCAAGGCTCTGTATCCCATCCACTAGAGCAGATTAGCTGTTGCTGTGGAGTGGAGGGATCGTGCAGAGCCGTTTT
>CAZZZP010000164.1:0-4661 GCA_964658635.1 Lichenicola sp.
GGCGTGCAACTTTAGTTGAATGGCGCGGGGCAGGGCCGGTGGGTAATCTCGGCGGCACCTCCCGAATTCATCCTGCACGAGGATCTATGCTGCGTTTGGTTTGTCGATTGTTGGTTGCTGGTCTGCTGGTTGGAGGTGTGATCCGTCTGCACGCGCAGGATCAAGTTGGAATAACTAACAGGGAAGCGGTTGCCGCGGTCGATTTCAAATCCTGAAGGAGTTTCCGTGCATCGAAGAGACGTGCTGAAGGGCATGGGTTCGGCGGCGGTTCTGCCATGGATGGCGGAACCGACCCGGGGAGATGCGATGGCGGAGATGAACCAAACGGACGAGATGGTCTATGAGTTGCGGATTTACCACCTGAACGAGGGCAAATTGCCCCTCATTCTGGACCGTTTTCGTACGAAGGAGACGAAGATCTTCGAGCGGATGGGCATGACCGGGGTGGGCTACTGGACGCCGACGGACGAGCCGCTGGCGGGACGCACGCTGATCTACATGTTGAAGCACAAGAGCCGGGCTGCGGCGGATGCGAGCTGGGCGAAGTTTCGGGCCGATCCGGAGTGGGTAGCTTTGAAGGCCGAGACGGAGAAGAATGGTGAGTTCGTCAATAAAGTGGAGTCGACTTTTATGAAGTTGACGGATTTCTCGCCCCGGGTATGACTTTCCCCTGTCCCGGGCGGGGACGGGGTATCATTCTGACACTGAGCTTCGTCTAAAGACCGAGACACGTTGTTGGGAGAATCTTTTCGCATATGCCAAAGAGTTCGAAAATTCTGTTGCTGGCTATCTCCGTCGCGTTAGTGCTGACGGTTTTTCTGGGTGTACATACCAGTGGCGTCAGTGCGGCGAGTGATCCGCAGGACTCGGGCGCCTACCAGCAGATGAACGTTTATTCCGACGTGCTGCGTCACATTCAGTCGGACTACGTGACGCCCCCGAGCATTCCCAGCGTGACGAATGGCGCGCTGCGCGGTCTGCTGGAGTCGCTGGATGCAGATTCGAGCTACCTGACGCCGGCTGATTACCAGGTCTACAAGACGGACAAGAGCAAGGACGGGGGCAAGGCGCAGATCGGGATCGTGGTCTCGAAACGTTTTGGCTACGCGACGGTGGTCTCGGCTACGCCGGGGAGTCCGGCAGATAAGGCCGGTCTGACGGACGGGGACATTCTCGAGGCGATCAACGGACATGACACACGCGATCTTTCGCTGGCAATGATTCAGCTGATGCTGAACGGCGAGCCGGGTTCGACTGTGACGGTTTCTGTGGTCCGTCCGCGGAAGGCGGTTCCAGACAAGCTTTCGCTCACGCGCACCGTGGTTGCGGTTCCTTCGGTCGGTGAGCAGCTTTACGAGAACTCGAGCATCCTCTACCTGAAGCCGGTCACCCTGGATGCCGATCATGTTTCGGCGGTCGAGGCAAAGCTGAAAGCGGCGGAGAAAGCCGGGAACAAGAAGGTTCTGCTCGATCTAAGGGATGTTGCCGCGGGTGATATGGCAGAGGCGACGCGGCTTGCGAACTTCTTCCTGAAGTCGGGCACGATTGCCACGCTCGAGGGGCAGAAGATCGACAAGAAGGTGTTTGCTGCCGATCCGGCGAAGACGATCGATGCCACGACCCCGATGGTTGTACTGGTGAATCGCGGAACGGCGGGGCCGGGCGAACTGGTTGCGGCGGCGCTGCTGGATGACAAGCGTGCGCAGCTGGTGGGCGAGAAGACGTTTGGCGAGGGTGCGCAGCAAAAGACGTTTGAGCTGCCGGACGGTGCAGCGCTGATTCTTTCGATTGCGAAATATGGTGAGCCTTCGGGTAAGAAACTGCAGGATGACGGCGTGACGCCGGACGTGCTGGTGGCTGGGCCGGTAGAGGATCAGGGCGGTTCGGATGAGGATTCTACGGCGGTCCAGACGCCTGCGACGACTCCGCCAATCAAGCCGGCGGTGACAGTGGATGACCAGTTGACGCAGGCGCTGAATCTGCTGAAGGGCAAAACTGCCTAAGCGCTCCCGATCTGGGACGAGCTTTACTTCGGGCCTGGGGCATTCGCTCCGGGCCCTTTGTCCGTCTGCCCACAGGGGGTCGAGTGGTATCTTGGGACTGCCGTGAAGAGTCTCTACAGCCACGAGGAGCAGGTGCCGGGGAGTATGGAGGCGGTTGCTCCTGAGAGCGGGCGTGAGCGGCTGCATCGGTATTGGCGCACTTTTTTGTTGGATGGAAAAGACTATCCAAGCAGAAAGACCGCAAGCTGGAGGGTATTCCGGCTGCTGCTTGTGCTTTCTGCCGTGCTTGGGGTGATGAGCGGCCTGGTGGTGGTGTTTGCCATTGACCTGCCGCAGATGGACGAGCTTGCCAAGTACCGTCCTAATACGACGACTGAGTTGCTGGATGTGCATGGACGCGAGATCGGTTCGTTTGCGCTGGAGCGCCGGGTGGTGGTGCCTTACAGTGACCTGCCCCCGGTGCTGCACGACGCAATTATCTCGATCGAGGACAAGAGCTTCGAGCGCAACTGGGGGGTGAACCTTTTCCGTGCGGCGTCTGCGGCGTACCTGGACATCCATACGCATGGCCGTGCCCAGGGTGCGTCGACGTTGACGATGCAGCTCTCGCGCAACCTGTTTCTCTCGGCGCAGAAGACGTACCTGCGGAAGCTTGAAGAGATTTTTCTGACGGTGCAGATCGAGCGGCGGTTTACCAAGCAACAGATCTTTACGCTGTACGCGAACCAGATCTACCTGGGACATGGGCGTTACGGGTTTGAGGCGGGGAGCGAGTTTTATTTCTCGAAGCATGTGAAGGATCTGACTCTGAGCGAGGCGGCGCTGCTGGCCGCGCTTCCCAAGGGGCCGGAGTATTACTCGCCGTTGCGGAGTCCGGAGCGCGCGCTGCGCCGGCGGAACCTGGTGCTGAGCGAGATGCTGCACGACGGCAAGATCAGCCGGATCCGAGCCGAGGCGGCGATGGCCGAGCCGCTGGGGCTGCGGATCGAAGTACCTCCTAATAGCATTGCTCCGTATTTTGTGGAGGAAGTGCGGCGTCAACTGGAGAAGGAATATGGCGTCGACGAGGTGCATGGTGCGGGGCTGAAGGTATATACGACGCTTGATCTCGACCTGCAGGAGGTGGCGAACAAGGCTGTGCTGGCGGGAACGGCGAAGTACGAGCGGCGCCGCGGGTGGAAGGGGCATTTGCAGAATGTCGCCGAGGCAGGGCTCGATATCGAAGTGTATCGCCACCCGGACTGGACGCGTGCGGTGAATGAAGGCGACTACCTCCACGGGATGGTGGTTGAGGTCGCGAAGACGCACGTGGTGGTGAAGCTGGGTGCGCAGACGGCCGAGATGAACCCGGCTGACTGGGCGTGGACCCAGAATGTTGGGCCGGGGTTCCTGAAGCTGGGAGATCTGGTGTACGTGCATGTGGTCTCGGCTTCTTCAACGGGAGGACTGCATGCGACGCTCGAGCAGGATTCCGGTGTGCAGGCGTCGTTGATGGCGGTCGACAATGCGAATGGTGAGGTGCTGGCGATGGTGGGCGGCCGGGATTTCGCGCTCAGCCAGTTCAACCGGGCGACGCAGGCGCAGCGCCAGGTGGGTTCGTCGTTCAAGCCCTACGTTTACACGGCGGCGATCGAAAGCGGGATGAAGCCATCCGACATCGTGGTGGACGCGCCGACCAGCTTTCATACTGCGAGCGGCTGGTATACACCGCACAATTATGAGCCGGACTGGAAGGGTGCGATGACGCTGACGCAGGCGTTTGCGGATTCGCGTAATATCCCGGCGTTGAAGCTGGCGGACAAGGTCGGGATCAAGACGGTGATCGAGACGGCGCGCCGGTTCGGGATTACGAGCCCTCTTCCGGCGTTTCTGCCGATTGCGATTGGCGCGGCTGATATCACACTGGCCGAGCAGGTGGGTGGATTTACGGTGTTTCCGAATGACGGGATCCGGATTGAACCGCATTATATTCGGCGGGTTGCGCAGACCGATGGGGTTCCGCTCGACGCGCACGCTCCGCGTGTGGACGAAGTGATTTCGGTCGAGACGGCGCGGCAGATGATGACGATGTTGAAGGCGGTGACGACCTATGGAACGGCGGCGACGGTGTCGAATCTACACCATCCCTTTGGCGGAAAGACGGGTACGACGAACGACTTTACGGACGCGTGGTTTGTGGGTTTTTCGCCTTCGGTGACGGCCGGTGTGTGGGTAGGTTTCGATTCGCGTGAGTCGCTGGGCAAGAAGGAGACGGGTGCGAGGGCTGCGCTGCCGATCTGGATGGACTTTATGCAGGCGGCGATTGACGGCAAGGATGACGAGCAGTTTCCGAGCGAGAACGCGCCGAAGAAGGTGCTGGATGTGACGCCGGACGCGGCTGATGGTGGAGGGACGACCAAGCCTTCCAAGCCGGACGACCCAAATGTGGATGATGTAGACGACAATAAAGAGGCCGCCCCGGAAATGAAGCAGCCTGCCGGAGCGCCGCCTGCGGGCACGGTGGCGAATCCGCCGAATTGATCCGTGTAAGTCCATTGCATGGACGTTGTGTGAGACCTAAGGAACTATCAAGAAGCGGTTCGGTGATGAAGGGTTCGATCCGTTCTAATGCGCTGCCCCTGTGCTGCTGAGTGTGTGCTTGCCTGGTGGCACGCCGGC
>CAZZZP010000165.1:0-4223 GCA_964658635.1 Lichenicola sp.
AACGGCGTCGATATCTGAACCTCCCTGTACACCCACAGCTAATCTGCTCTAGGTCCATCCAGTACGCCGCAAACAACACATTCTTATGTTTTTCAGCCGTGTGTAACGTTGCCGTAACACTCAAACGACACACTCAGTTGTGTGCGTTTTCCGAGCACCAGAAAAATTAGGGGGAACTTTGAACTTCAAGCTGATTGCAGCAGGCATCCTTGCCAGCCTTCCGGTCCTTGGTGCCGCGAACGCACAGAACATCAACGGCGCAGGCGCAACCTTCCCGAACCCCATCTACTCCAAGTGGTTCTCGGAATATAGCCAGCAGCACCCCGATGTCAAGATCAACTACCAGCCCATCGGTTCAGGCGGCGGAATCCGTCAGGTATCGGAAGGAACAGTCGATTTCGGCGCGACCGACGGCCCCATGACCGATGCCCAGCTCGCCGCTTCAAAGATCAAGGTCGTGCACATCCCGACCGTCCTCGGTGCAGTCGTTCCCGTCTACAACCTGCCCGGAGTCAACGCCGAGATCAAGTTTTCGCAGGATGCACTCGCCGGCATCTATCTCGGCAAGATCACCAACTGGAATGACCCCTACATCCAGAAGGAAAATCCCGGCGTCTCGCTCCCCGACAAGCCCATCCTCGTCGTCCACCGCACCGACGGCAGCGGCACTACCTATATCTTCACCGACTGGCTTTCAAAGGTCAGCCCTGAGTGGAAGTCCAAGGTTGGCACAGGAACCGCCATCGGCTGGCCCGTCGGCGTCGGTGGCAAAGGCAACGAAGGCGTAGCCGCCATGGTCCGCCAGGCCCCCTACACTGTCGGATATGTCGAGCTCATCTACGCCGAGCAGAACAAGATGCAGTTCGGCGTCGTTCGCAACCATGACGGCAAGTATGTCAAGGCTTCGACAGCCGGAGTGACCGCCGCGGCCGCAGCCGACGCCAAAAACATGCCCGCAGACTACCGCGTCTCCATTACCGATGCCCCTGGTGCCGAGTCCTACCCCATCTCCAGCTTCACCTGGCTCCTCATCCCCAGCCCCGCCAAGGACGCCGCCAAGGGGAAGGCGCTCCAGGGCTTCCTCAACTGGATGCTCGACCACGGCGAGTCCGAGGCTGCAGGCCTCACCTACGCGCCGCTTCCAAAAGCAGTCTCCGATCGCGTCCGCCAGACAATTGCTAATCTGAAGTAGCATCAAACCGCACGGACGCTGAAAACGGCCGTGCGGCTCCCCTGAATGCTGTTGCTGCTCGGCTGTTCTCAGGGACAATCGTCCGGTCCACCGGCGCTGATCCTTACCGACAAACAGCGGAGAGCCTTCCTGCACATGACTGCAAACGATGCTGTAAACCCCTCGAACGAGCTTCCCAGGCAGCACATCCCTGCCAGCTTTGTCACGGCCGCTGCTCCTCAAGCCGGACCCGCACCGGACCAGGCTCCGTCTCCCATCCGCTCCTTCCTGAGCGCACGCGGAAGCGGCCGCCTCGCAGACAATACCTTCTCGGCCGTCATGCTGGTCTGCGCATGCAGCATCTTCGCCATCGTCATCTTCATCGCGTCCATCCTGGTGCTGCGCTCGAAGCTGACCCTCGCCCAGTTTGGCCTCAAATTTTTCTCGAGCTCCGAGTGGGATCCCGTCAGCGGCCTCTTCGGCGCCTTCCCCTTCATCTACGGCACCCTGCTCACCTCCATGCTCGCTCTCCTGATGGCAGTCCCGCTCGCCCTCGGCGTCGCCATCTTCCTCACCGAGCTCTGCCCGCGCGCCCTCCGCGCTCCCATCTCCTTCCTCACCGAACTTCTCGCCGCCATCCCCAGCGTCGTCTACGGGCTCTGGGCCGTCTTCGTCCTCGTCCCCATCATGCGCGACTCGCTCGGACCCTTCCTGGTCAAGTACCTCGGTTGGACGCACCTCTTCACCGGCGCAAACTTCGGCGTAGGCGTTCTCTCCGCCAGCATCATCCTCGCCATCATGATCCTGCCCATCATCTCCTCCATCACACGCGACATCATGCTCGCAGTCCCGGACAATCAGCGCGAAGCCATGCTCGCCCTCGGCGCCACCCGCTGGGAGATGATCCGCACCGGTGTCCTGCGCAATGCGCGCATCGGCATCGTCGGCGCCGTCATCCTCGGCCTCGGCCGCGCCCTCGGCGAAACCATGGCCGTCACCATGGTCATCGGCAATACCCCCACCATCTCGAAGTCCCTCTTCGCCCCCGGCTACACCCTCGCCAGCGTCATCGCCAACGAGTTCGCCGAGGCCTCCGGCGACCTCTACCTCAGCGCTCTCATCGAGATTGGTCTCGCCCTCTTCCTCGTCACCATCGTCGTCAACGCAATCGCCCGCCTCCTGGTCTGGGCCGTAACCCGCGGCGCGCCGGCAAGGGTGGCCTGACATGAGCACATTCGTAAACACCCCGGCCTCACGTCCGCCCATGGACTTCAGCACCAAAACCATGCGCTGGAACAACGCCTGGCGCAACGGGATGAACTATCTCGTCTCGGGCGCCGCCATTCTCGCCACCGTTCTGGTAGTCGCTCCCTTGCTCGCCATCCTCTTCTACCTCGTCTACAAGGGCGCAAGCTCGCTCAACTTCGCCTTCTTCACCAAAATCCCCGCACCCGTAGGCGAGTCCGGCGGCGGCATGGCCAACTCCATCGTCGGCTCAGGGATCATCCTCACCCTCTCAAGCCTCATGGGCATCCCCGTCGGCATCGCCGCCGGCGTCTACCTCGCCGAGTACGGCCGCGGCACCTTCCTGGGCAACGCCGTCCGCTTCACCGCCGACGTCCTCAACGGCGTCCCCTCCATCGTCATGGGCATCGCCGTCTACTCGCTCGTCGTCATGGAGCAGAAGCACTTCTCCGCCTTCGCCGGCGGCGTCGCCCTCGCCATCATGATGGTCCCCACCATCACCCGCACTACCGAAGAGATGCTCGCCACCGTGCCGCACTCCATCCGCGAAGCCGCTCTCGGCCTCGGCGTCCCCAAGTGGCGCACCACCCTCTCCGTCTCGCTCCGCACCGCTTCGCCCGGCATCATCACCGGATGCATGCTCGCCTTCGCACGCGTCGCCGGTGAGACCGCACCTCTGCTCTTCACCGCCTTCGGCAATCAGTACTGGAGCCTCAAGCTCAACGAGCCCATGGCCGCGCTTCCGCTCCAGATCTACGTCTATGCCGTCTCGCCCTACGACGAGTGGCACCGCCTCGCATGGGCCGGTTCGCTCGTCCTCATCGTTCTCATCATGATTTCGGTTACGCTTGTCCGCGTGTTCGCCAACCGCGGTGCACTCAAGGGAGGAAGCTAGTGGGAGTAGGGATTCTCGTAGAGCATCTGAACGCGTGGTACGGGTCCACGCACACCCTGCAGGACATCAACCTGCACATCCCGGCAAACCACGCCACCGCCCTCATCGGTCCCTCCGGTTGCGGTAAATCCACCTTCGTTCGCTGCCTCAACCGCATGCACGAGACCAACCCCATCGCGCGCGCCACCGGCACCGTCAGGATGGGCGACCTCGACATCTACAAAGACGTCTCGCCCGTCGAAATCCGCCGCCGCGTCGGCATGGTCTTCCAGCGCCCCAACCCCTTCCCCACCATGTCCATCTACGACAACGTCGTCAGCGGACTCAAGCTCAACGGCTTCCGCAACCGCAAGGTCCTCGACGAAACCTGCGAGCGCTCCCTGAAGGCCGCGGCCCTCTGGGACGAGGTCAAGGACGACCTCAAAAAGAAGTCCGGAGCCAGCCTCTCCGGCGGGCAGCAGCAGCGCATGTGCATCGCCCGCGCCATCGCCGTCGACCCCGAAGTCCTCCTCATGGACGAGCCCGCCTCCGCACTCGACCCCGTCTCCACCTCGAAGATCGAGGACCTCATCTTCCAGCTCAAGACCCAGTACACCATCGTCATCGTCACCCACAACATGCAGCAGGCCGCCCGCGTCGCCGAAAACACCGGCTTCTTCCTCAACGGCAAGATGGTCGAGTTCGACTCCACCCACAAGATCTTCACCAACCCCAAAGACAAACGCACCGAGGACTACATCACCGGGAGGTTCGGCTGATGGCGCCCCGCATCAAGTTCCAGCAGCGCCTCGACGAGCTCAAGGAGCGCCTCCTCGTCATGGCCGGCATGGCCGAACAGGCCATCACCCGCTCCATCGAGGCCTACCGCACCCGCGATCTCTCCATCTGCGAGCAGGTCTTCCACGCCGAGCC
>CAZZZP010000166.1:0-4194 GCA_964658635.1 Lichenicola sp.
ATTCCACTGGGTGGCGGTGGGGGAGGACCCGGGGCGAAGCCAGGGGGCGGAAGCGGAGGACCATCCTGATCTGCCGGTGGCGCAGGTCTACCGGGTCTGGCGCCGCACAGTGCGGCCCCTCTCTTAGCCCGCGGTTCGGGGGGAGGCGGAGGCCCCTGCGGTCGACCAGGGCGCGGGGGAGCTTCACCCTGACCAATTGGCCCCAAAGCAGGGTTGTTCGCCGAGAAGGTTTGATCGCTCAGCCGGACTGTCGCGGCTTCCAGTATGGATTGACCATTGAATTCGGATTTCGCCCCGGTAACGGTTATTTTGTCTCCTTTGCGCAAAGCTGGACCAAGTTGGCCGCCAAGCGCCGGTGAGAGATCGACAACGCTGCCGTTTTGGAGATACACGCTGCGCACCTCGCCGCCCGGTCCTATATTGAAGGCACGGACTCGCGAAGACTGCGTGACGGAAGGGAGTTGGGACGCGACCTGATTTGCCATAGGAGCGTTTCCCGGAGTAGGAGTTGGCGGCAGTGGTGCTGGAGCCGGACTCTGTGCGAGGGTCATGGAGCTAAAAGCCAGCCCAAAAGCGGTGAGTCGTAGGGAAGATGAAAAATTCATCGGCATAACCTCTGCCCGTACTAAGGCAACTGTTGTGCCATTCGTTGAAGTAACTAATTCCGCTAAAAACATCAGTATTCGACTCCATTGCTGCCTTTGGTGAGTTGGCATATGACCGGATTCCGCTCATGCCGGTGTGCGAAATGCGTACAGATCGCCTCGACTTTTTCCGTACTCCTTACCAGATTCCTTGAAAGGGCTACTGTTTGAGCAAGGCGATCCATGGCGTGCAAGTTGCATAAGATAAGTGCAGGTGCTCGCGAGATGATGAGCAGAGAGGAGCCGAATGCCTAAGATCTTTTGGAGAAGCCTTCGCTCACGCATCTTGCTACTGGTCATTCTGACCTTCTTCTTCCTGGCGGCCGCCGCGGTCAGCCTTTTCACGTTTCTTCGCAGCCGCCATGCGGAAACGCTCTCCCTGACCGAGCACCATCTGGTGAGTGTTGCCTCCAACCTTGTCCGGAATTACGCCGATCATCGAACGCCGAATAACTCCCTGCAACTGATAGAGCCTGGGCCTCCTCCACCCCCTCCAGGACCGCCTCCCGGCGCAGCCAGTCCTCCGCCCCCACGCCCTAAACGCAACGGGCCGCCCCACCCCGGCCGTGATCTTCTCAAGCAGATCACGGCGGACACGCTCCAGCACGAGGGCGGCATTGAGGGCGGCTTTTATGCTTCCAACGCGGGCGCTCTGGTCGGGTATGCGTTCCCGACGCACGAGGGGCCAGGTGCGGAGAAGGGTATGCCCGAGCGCGAGCGGCCTACCATCGAGAACCTTGTACAAGCGGCCGTCGCGGAAAATGCGATCAAGACCTCCCGCTTCGAAGGGCCGCATGATGCCATCTTGTTTGTGGCGTTACCAGTTCATGAGCAATCAATTGGAGTTGGAGTCTCCAGCAACAAGGATGAGATAACAGGGGCTGTGTGGCTCATGCAGCGCATCCCAGGAATCGAAGGCGGCCGGAGCCGCGAACTTCTGTATGGAAGTCTCGCCTTCGGTATCGCTGCGTTGATGACCGCGGTACTTGCGGTATTCGTAACAACGGAGATCCGAAGTGGAGTCAACATGGTTCTTCAGCGACTGGGCTCTTTGGAAAGAGGCCTCCCGGCCACGGCTCCGCAGAGAACAGATCGGCCTCCGCTCCAAGAGTTCGACCACGTCCTCCAAGGCATCGACTCCCTGGCATTGGCGCTGAAAGAGAAGATCGACAATGAGCGTTCGCTTGAGGCTCAGATGCGGCACAAGGAGCGGCTTTCAGCGCTAGGTCAGTTTGCTGCGGGCATCGCTCACGAACTTCGCAACCCGCTTGGAACGATTCGGCTTCGCACGCAGATGTGGCAGCGGTCTGGAGATACAACCGCCTCTGTGCGGAACGCTCCCGTAATTCTGGAGGAGATCGACCGGCTTGACCGGACAATCAGCCGCCTCCTTTACTTCTCAAGACCGCTCGAAATCGATCGTCAATTGGTCGACCTGAACTCCCTATGCCAGCGCACAGCAGTCAATTGGGCAGAAAAAGCGAGTGAACTTGGAGTTACCGTTCATTGCTGCCCAGGGGGGAACGGCACAGTCGTCTTATGCGATGCAAACCGTCTCCTGCAAGTGCTAGACAACCTCGTCGAAAACGCAGTTCATTCCGTCACTGGCAAGCTGGAGTCGGAGAAGATGGTTACGGTCTCGACGTCGGTTGAGGGGCGATTCGCAGTAATAAAGATAGAGGATACGGGTGCCGGCTTTACCCCCACGGCCCTTGCACACGCACTTGACCCATTTTTCACAACGAAGGAGATTGGGACAGGCCTTGGTCTCTCTATCTCGTTTGAGATCGTCCAGGCTCATGGCGGCGAACTCCTGCTGGCAAACCGCGAGAGCGGTGGCGCCATCGCTTCGATTCGTCTGCCCATCGTGTCCGAGCCGAGCTTACCGCTTGAGGGCGACCCAAAGATTGAGAAGGAACATGCCTGAACTTCTGATCATCGACGACGATGCGAACTTCCGGAAAACCCTGACTGAGCTGTTTATTGACTCGGGGTATCAAACACTTGTTGCCACGAATGGACGAGAGGCCTTGTCTTTGCTTGAACAGGCAGAACCAGACCTCGTCCTTTGCGATTGGAAGATGCCAGAGGTCGGTGGCGAGCAGTTCCTGAAAGCACTGAGTGCAGAAGGAAGGCTGACCACGACACCCGTGATTATCATGACGGCGCATGGCACAGGTCCCACTGCCATGCAGGCGATGCAGCTGGGCGCCTACGACTTTATCACCAAACCGCTGGATATGGATCAGGCGCTGGCCACTGTTGCCAGGGCTTTGCGGCATATGGAGCTTCAGCGAGAGGTCGACAAGCTCCGAGATCAGAGATTCCGCGACGAGGTGCTTGCTAAAGGTCACAAAGCGGATGAAGGCGGAGCACCCAGGTTGATTGGAAGCTCGCCAGCTTGGATCGAAGTCTTCAAAAGCATCGGAAAGGTGGCAAGCACCGACGTGGGCGTGCTGCTGCTGGGCGAGTCAGGCACTGGCAAAGAGGTCGTGGCCCGCGCGATTCATGAGAACAGCGGGCGCAAAGTGCGGCCGTTTGTCATAGTCAACTGCGCGGCACTGCCACCGGACCTGCTCGAATCGGAGTTGTTCGGGCACGAGCGCGGCGCCTTTACCAGTGCCGTCGGTCCCAAAAAAGGCAAGTTTGAAGCAGCTGACGGAGGATCGATCTTCCTGGATGAGATCGGAGAGATGCCGCTGGCCCTCCAGCCGAAGCTGCTTCGAGTGCTGCAGGAGCAAACATTCGAGCGTGTCGGAAGCACGACGTCGATTCACGCCGATGTCCGCATCATCGCCGCAACGAACAGAACACTTGAAGAGGAGGTAAAGACGAGGCGTTTTCGCTCCGACCTCTTCTATCGGCTCAATTCCTTTATCATTCGACTGCCTCCGCTGCGCGAACGTCAAATCGACGTACTGCCATTGGCTGAGTACTTCCTTGGGCGCTTCGCCGAGCGAAACCGGATGATTCGTTCAGAGCTTGCCGGAGACGCGGCAGCTTTACTGAGTCGATATGATTTCCCAGGGAACGTCCGCGAGTTGGAGCATTTGATGGATCGCTGCTCGGTCGTCGCTGGTGGTCGTGCAATCACCGCGGAACAAGTCACAGCCGAGCTGTCAGGCGCAGGACCAGCGTTCGAGAGTCTCGAAGAATTGCTCAAACTTCCATTTCACGAGTCTGTTGCGCAATGGGAACGGCACCTGATCAAGAAGGCCATGACAGAAGCAGCCGGCAATAAAGCCGAAGCTGCAAGGCGCTTAGGAATACATCGGCGACTACTCTATGAAAAGCTTGTTGGGCTCCATCTTGAGTAGCTTCACTGCGCGAGTGAGACGTTTAGTTTTGTTGGCATGCTCGGGATGAACTCCAGGGAAGCAACGCCTCGGGCGAAAGTGACATGAAAACACTACCTTGGATCATCGCTGGCGTGGGTTTGGGACTTGCCGCCTACTTTATGCTCAACCAACCGGGACCTCGGTATGCTACCGGAAGTAGCGATGTAGAAGACGTGGCCAACAAAGCCTCTCTGTGGGGGTCGAAGCAGCGG
>CAZZZP010000167.1:0-4145 GCA_964658635.1 Lichenicola sp.
AACAAAGTCTTAAACCAACCGAATACAGGATCGTATTTCAACAAGCTCCTAGAGCGGCAAATTGCCGCATTGGAAAACCTTTTGTGTATGAAGATGTTCCGGCTGAGTGGAAAAGAAGTGGTGGTTACGGATGAGGGGCGCATCTTTGTGGAAAAATGCCAAGCGTTCCAAGATGAACGGGACACCAAGAATACTTAGCTGTGCCGGCTTTGAAAGCCATGTGCGGCAAGTATCTCTTCATCGATCTCGCCCGAATAAAGGGGGCAGGAGTCGGTGAAGCCAAACTCCTCCAGGTCCTTCGCCTCTTGCGCAGAAATCATCCCAAGAGTCTCCAGCAGAGCAATCATCGTCGTTCGGTTGTCAAAGTGACGAACACGCATTGACCCCTCCGCCCACTTTCCCCATACGAGGACATTAAAACCGTCTTCACTCGGAAAGATGACCATCTTGATATGCATCGACACAATCCCCTCGACATACTCTTCCGTTGGCTAAACGCTAGGATAGCCAATCGTACTTCGCTATGTCACGCTCCGTCTTCATGGAGCAGGGTCGTGCCAGAGCCTCCGCAAGTATTATAAGCGGCGCGTAATATACTTGCGATGCCACAGTGAGATGTGGCGTCATCTCCAAAGAACATTCCGAAACTCGATCCGGCCGCAGCATTCGGACAATTGCTGCGGAAGCATCGGTTGCGATTGAAGATGAGTCAGGAGGCACTTGCTGCGAAGTCTGGCTACGAGCGGGCCTTTATCAGCCTGATCGAGTTGGGCAAGACCAACCCGTCACTTCGTAGCATTTTCGACATTTGCAGTTCGTTGGAGATGAAGCCTTCAGTCTTCCTGAGGCAGGTCGAGCAGCTTTCAGGCTTCTCTTTGCCGACTGCGAAAGTGTTGTAGAACTCTTTGACGGGAGTCGACACGCCAAGCGACCAGGTTGTATGACTGAAGAGTGTCGCAAAGCAGTGATGGGACTCTGTAGCCGGTCCTCTGAGGCATCGAGTGATGAAGCCAAACGAAAAGCCGATTGTGTCGCCAGGCTCAAGCTGGCGCCGGTGGGACCCCCACATTCATGCCCCTGGAACGATCATGGCGAATCAGTTCACAGGTCCCGATCCGTGGGAAGAGTTCCTCTCTCGCATCGAGCACGCTGACCCGCCTATCTGTGCGTTGGGCATCACCGACTATTGGAACCTCGACGACTACAGGAAGATGCTTGGGTTCAAGGACGCGGGGCGTCTGCCGTCTGTAGGTATCGTCTTCCCGAATATTGAATTAAGACTCGACATCCAGACGGAAAAGAAGATTGGAATCAACCTCCACCTGCTGTTTTCCCCTGAAGATCCACAGCATATCGGAGAGATTGAGCGTTTTCTTTCGCGTCTAACGTTCTCATATCTCGGGCGACCATACGAATGCACGCGGGCGGGCCTAATTCGACTCGGCAAGGCATTCGACGCCAGTGTCACAGAGGATCACAAAGCGCTGGAGATAGGAGCCAACCAGTTTAAGGTCTCTTTCGGAGAGCTTCAGGAGCGGTGGGCCGAAGATACGTGGGTACAGCACAACTGCCTAATCGCGGTTTCCGGGAGCAGCAACGACGGGACCGCGGGGTTGGCCGCAGACGACTCCTTTAAGGCAACCCGGGAGGAGATAGAACGATTTGCCCGAATCATCTTCGCCTCGCAGGAGAAACAACGCGAGTTCTGGCTGGACGGGGTGCGCTACCGCGCGAGGATTTAGAGGCCCGACTCGGTGGAGTGAAGCCGTGCATGCACGGTTCGGATGCTCATGCGCAAGCGAAGGTAGGCGCACCTGCGCTGAACCGTTACACATGGATTAAGGGCGACCCCACCTTCGAGTCTCTCCGGCAGGCTTGTATTGAGCCAGAGAATCGCGCCATCGTAGGGGAATTGCCACCGTCCGGAGCTTTGGCTGGAAACGTAATCTCCAAGATCACAGTCTCAAACGCAGCGTGGCTCCCGCAGGGTAGCGTTCCACTCAATCCGGGTCTGGTAGCGATCATTGGTGCTCGGGGGTCGGGTAAGACTGCGCTCGCTGACCTAATCGCTGCCGGTGGCTATGCTGCGTCGCCACACTTGAACGACCGGTCCTTCCTGCGGCGGGCAAAAGAACATCTCCAATCGGCGAGTGCCGAGCTCGTCTGGGAGAACGGAGATACCAGTTCGGCAGAGCTGGCGCATGTCGAGTTCGAAGAGGAATTCAACGAGCCACAGGTGCAGTACCTGTCACAGCAGTTTGTCGATCAGCTCTGCTCTGCGGAAGGGCTCGACGATTCGCTGCTGGCTGAGATCGAACGTGTGATCTTCAACGCTCATGGTGTGTCCGACCGAATGGGCACCAGTCCGTTCCGAGACCTGCTTGAGACGAAATTGTCCTCGGCGCGGGTAGAACGAGATAGATCCGACGATGAGTTGTCCCGCATTGCTGACGAAATCGCGGGGGAGCGTACACGCAAAGCTGGATTGTTGAAAATGCAGCAGCAGCGCACCGAAAAGAACAGCAGCATCGAGAAGAACAAGAAAGAACGCGACGCACTGCTCAACAAGGGAAAGGCCGCCGACGCCGCAGCCCTAAATCAGGTTCGATCAGCCGTTGAGACTAAACGAGAACAGGTTGGCGACCTCAAGCAGCGAGAACAAGCGATTCGTGGCTTGACCGCTGAGGTTGGAGAATATCGCGCGCGGACGATCCCAGGATTGCTAGCCGAGTTGAAGGATCAGTATGCGGACGCCGGGTTGAACAGCGATGAATGGAAACGGTTCGGCCTCACGTTTGTGGGAGAAACCGACGCGTTGCTGGCACAAAAGCTGAAAGAAGCAAAGCAGTCGATCGCCAAGGAAGAAGGAGCGCCCGAGCCGCTGACCATCATGGCGAGTGCGGTCCCTGAAGATGTCTCGAAAACTCATCTCCCGGCGAAGATCTTGCTCGCTGATGTAGAGCTACGCATTCTTGAGCGCGAGATGAAAAGGCTCAACACGCTGGTAGGGGTGGACGCTGCGAATGCACGAAAGCTCACAGACCTCAGTGAACGCATCTCTCGTGAAGAAACGGAGCTTAGGAAGCTCGATCAACAGATTGAACGAGCGAAGGCTGCCGACAGCAAGATCAAGGAACTCCAGTCTCAACGTACGAGTGCTTACAACTTGTTGCTCGGTGCGATCATTGCCGAGCAGACCGAGCTTCAGTCCTTGTATCAGCCGCTTGCCGAAAGATTGGAGGCGGAATCGGGCTCACTCGGCAAACTGTCTTTCTACGTGCGCCGTTCCGTTGACGCAGCAAAGTGGGCCGCTGACGGGGAAGCCCTCCTTGATTTACGCAAATCGGGCGTGTTCAAGGGCAAGGGAACGTTGCTGTCGGAGGCCGAAAAGAGGCTGCTCAAGCCGTGGCGAGAGGGTACAGCTGAGGAAGCGGCTAACGTTCTGGCTGCGTTCCGTGAGGCGTTTGACGAAAAACTCGCTGAGCATGCCCCGATGGAGAAGTCCGAGAGGGAGAAATTCCTCCAGTGGGGCCAGCGGGTAGCTCAATGGCTCTATAGCGCAGATCATATCTCGGTTTCCTACGACCTGCGCTACGACGGCGTCGGTATCGAGCAGCTTTCGCCCGGAACTCGTGGCATTGTCCTCCTCCTCCTATATCTCACCGTAGACGCAGACGACGCGCGCCCGCTCATCATCGACCAGCCAGAAGAAAACCTCGATCCGCGATCCGTGGTTACCGACCTCGTTGATCGCTTCCGGGAGGCACGCACCCGCCGCCAGATCATCATCGTCACACACAATGCCAACCTGGTAGTGAATACGGACGTGGATCAAGTGATCGTCGCTCATAGTGGCAGTCACCATGCCGGAGAGCTTCCGATCATCGAGTATCAGAGTGGCGGCTTAGAAGATCCCGCCATCCGAGAGCAGGTCTGTACGATCCTTGAAGGTGGCGAAAGGGCGTTCAAGGAACGTGCGCGCCGTCTCCGCATGACGCTCTGAAGGGGCGGCGAGACGGGGCGCTTCTCCGTCAGATTTCTTCCAGTGACATGGCCCTGTGGACACCAAATTGCCTCATGTTCTGGTAAGATAGATTTTGTCGCGGCAGTGATCGTTTTGGTGTCCAGTTTGGTGTCCACTTGGT
>CAZZZP010000168.1:0-4042 GCA_964658635.1 Lichenicola sp.
CGTCCCCCCGGCAAACGAAGAGCACCTCCCCGCGCACCCCACCTCCACCGAGGTCGGCCTCGCCAGCTGGTACGGCCCGCCCTACCACAATCATCAGGCCGCCGACGGCAGCATCTTCGATCAGAACGCCCTCACTGTCGCCCACCGCACATTGCCCCTGGGCACAATCGTCCGCGTCACCAATCTCGCCACCGGCGAGTCTGTCGTCGCCAGGGTCACCGACCGCGGCCCCTTTATCCCCGGCCGCACCATCGATCTCTCGCTCGCCGCCGCCAAGGCCATCAGCGTCTACCGCGTAGGCGTCGCCCAGGTCAAAATCGACGAGTACGTCCCCCCCACCGCCGACCCCGAGGGCCGCTGGTGCGTCCAGATCGGCACCTTCCTCACCGCCGACGACGCCATCCAGATGAAAAACGACCTCCTCAACCGCTACGCCTCGGTCGCCAAGGTCATCGAGTTCGCCGGCCCCACCGGCTTCTGGGTCCGCATCAACCCACTCCGCACCGACCGTTCCACCGCCACCCACATCGCCGACTCCATCAGCATCCCCGACGCCGCACCCTACCTCGTCCGCCTCAACTAGAGCAGATTAGCTGTGGGTGTACAGGGAGGTTCAGATATCGACGCCGTTTTCTTCCAAGGAAAACGGCTCTGCACGATCCCTCCACTCCACAGCAACAGCTAATCTGCTCTAATTCCCCGGCGGAGCATAATAAGGCAGCTTCTGCTGCTCCTCCGTCGCCCGCTTCACCTCGATATCCCCAAACAGCAGACTCGGCCCGATGATCGTCTGCGGGTACGCTCCCAGCTCCATCTGCACATAAGCGTCATCCCCCGCGGCCACAATCTCGCTGCGCAGGCTGCGGTTATCCAGCTCGTCGAACATCGCCCCGCGCACCAGCTGCCTCGTCCCATCCGGATGCACCCGGTACAGCATCCGCGGAGCAAGCTCCCCGCCCAGCGTCTCCGCCTCGTACACATCTCTCTGCTGCTCCTTCGCAAGCCCGATCAGCCTCTCCTGCAGCGCCGCCGGCGTCACCCCGTTCTCCGCCTTGAAGACCATCACGCTCGCATGCGCATGCGCCGCCTGCCCTGCAGCCGCGCGTCCATGCCCATTCGAGCTCGGAAAATCCCGGATCGGCGTCCGCCCCACCAGGTAGCTCACCAGCTTGCCCTTCTCCACGACCTCCACCGCATGCGCCGGCACGCCCTCGTCGTCGATGTCGTAGCTCCCCAGCAGCTCCCGACCCTTGAAGCTCTTCAGCGTAGGATCAGCCACCGCATCCATAAACTCCGGCAGCACACGCGAACGGAAGCTTGACTGGTAAGCTCCCGTAGTCCGCGCCGTCGTCCCCATATCCGGACGCTCCGCCTCCACATTCGGAATAAACAGCTTGTTCAGCATGTCCGTCGCCGCATCCCCCGAAAACAGCACAGGCCCGTGATAATCCTCCGCATCGGCCACCGGAGCATTCCGCAGATCTTCAAGCGCCTTCACATTCCGCACCGCGCGCTGGTGAAACGCCTCCGCGCTCTCCAGCTCGCCAGCCCTCGCCGCTGTCGTGCCGTTATCCCGGCTCAGCCGCATCCCGTCATCGGCCTGCCCACCCACGCTCATGCTCGCGTTATACCCGGCCGTCCCGTACCGCAGCACCGTCCCCTCGCTGTTCGCCAGGAACCGGTTCAGCACGATCCCCCGCACATTCGAGCTGCTGTACTGCACATGCGCCGCATTCGCCTTGAGCTCCGGCGCATGCAGAAACGCCCCACTCGCATCCACGATCCGCCGCTTCCACTCCGCCTCGTCAAGCTCCAGCTTTTTCAACGGCTCGAGTCTTACCTCCGCCTTCACCACCGCGAAGTCATTCTCCGTAGGAGCCTTCTCGAATCGCTTCAACGCCGCCTGCTTGGCCGCATACTGCCGCAGCGCCGTCTTGTAAGCCTCGTCCGTCGTCGTCCAAAGCGCGTACTTCAGCGCCGCCGGATCGTTATCCTCGGGCGCAAGCTGCACCGACCCATCGCCCCGGCTCGAGCTCTGGTCCGTCGCATAATCGCCAATTCGCACCACCACCCGCACCACCCTCTGATGGTTCCGGTCCTCCCGCGTCAGCGCCCCGTAGCTCGCCGCCGCCTCGTACGTGATGTAGTCATCCAGCCTGTATTCGATGAAGTAAGGCTTCTCCATCCCCGGCAGCAGCAGCAGTTCGCGCTCGCGGTCGAGCTCCTCCTGCATCGCCTGCAGCATCGGATCACTCGCCGCAGCCTTCACCGCCTCCGCAGAGAACACATTTTGCCCAAAGCTCACGCCCCCGCAAGCCAGCACAAATCCAAACACCGACCAACGCGAGGCCCGCGCGAAGCCCAAAACAGCCCGAAGGGGCCCATCCGGCAGGACAAGTCTTCCGGCCATCATTTCGCACCTTCCACACGCGCCATCTTCGTCGGAGGAGGCACGATCGGCGGCCGCGTCGTCCCCTGCGCCTGCCGCTGCGTCTCGATCTTTGAAAGCAGCATCGCCGGCGCCACCGCGCTCACCGGGATACTCCCGCTCTCCGCGCCGCAGATCCCGTTGAAGACATCCTGCTTGTCCCCGGTCGCCACAATATCCTTCAGCGCCGTCTGCGGAGTCCCCACGATCGACACCCCACGCACCAGCTCATCCGGTCTCCCATCCACAAACACCCGGTACACCACCAGCGGCACCACCGAAAACGCCTGCGGACTCCGCCGGCTCGTCACCGCAAAGCCCGAAGAAATATCCTCGAAGTAGAGCCCATAAGCCTTGCCCTGCTTCTTCGCCTCCGCCTTCAGCATCTCGCGCAGCTCCGCGTCGGGCACGCTCTTCGACGAAGTCACAATCAGGTTCCCCTGCCGCCCCGTCGGCATGTGCCCGGACTCCGAACGTCCATGCCCGTTGCTCTGCGCCACGCTCGCAATCGGCAGCCGCGACATCAAAAACGTCTTGAGCACGCCATCCTCCACCAGGTCCACCCGCCGCGCAGGCTGCCCCTCGTCGTCATAAAGATAGTGCCCGCTCAGCGCCACCCCGCCAAAATCCTTCACCGTCGGGTCGTCCGAAACACTCATAAACGCCGGCATAATCGGCTTGTTGAGCAGCTTCGTGAACGTCTGGCCTTCATCATCGCCGCGTTGCCGCTGCCCTTCAAGGCGATGCCCCAGCACCTCGTGGAAGAACACTGCAGTCGCCCGCCCGCTCAGGATCGCCGGCCCGTCGAACGGCTCCGTCACCGGCGCCACCCGCAGGTCCTCAAGATTCTTCGCCATCGCCAGCGTCTTCGCCACCAGCGTCTTCTGGTCCGGCAGCCGGCCCAGTTGGTCCGATTCAAACGTCTCCACCCGGTACAGATCCATTCCATCCGCAGCCCGCGTCCGGCCTACAACCACCAGCCGCGCCACGTGGTTCGGCGTACTCACCCGCGTCCCTTCGCTCGAGACGAAGTAGTCCGTCTCATTCGAAGCCTGCAGCGAAACATTGTTATAGAAGATATCCGGATACTGCTTGAACAGCCCCGAAAGCTCCCGCAGCCGCCCCTCCCACTCCGTCTTGTCCTTCATCAGCGGAGCCGCGGGCGAAAACTTAGGATCGACTGCCACCGAGGCCTCAACCGACTTCTCCTGCGAGAAATCGTTCGAAGAATCCTCTTCCTTCGCCCTCACCTGCTGCTCCGTCTTCACCTGCAGCAGGCTGTCCAGAGCCTTGCCGTAACCCCGGTTGGTCGCAAACCAAAGGCTCCTCGCCAGCGCCGTCCGGTCGTCGCCCAGCGGCAGCGGCATCGTCGTCAACGCGCTGTTGCGATGCGCGCCATGCGTATTGTCCTGCGCACCCGAGCCCAGCCGAACCTGCACATCCGCCGTCCGCTGCCGATTCGTCGTGTCCCCCACCAGCGCGCCAAACGCAGCCGACATGGACACATTCTCCGCATCCGCAACCTCGTAGCTGATGAAGTAAGGCTTCGGCTGCGGCTTCGCATCCTTCCCGCCAGCCGGCCCCACCCCGGCTCCAGCTCCAGCCCCAGCACCA
>CAZZZP010000169.1:0-3954 GCA_964658635.1 Lichenicola sp.
CAAGGCCGGCCAGCCCACCGCGCACGCCGAACACAAAGAGAAGATCGACTCCGAATACTGCGCCAGCGGTCTGCACTTCAAAAAAGCCACCGACGGCCGCGAAGCCCGCCCCTCTACCCGACCCGTCGCATAAACCTGCTTTAGCTCCTTCGCCAACGGGGGAGGTGCTGCTTCCCCCTCTTGACTCGCACCAGCCAGGAACCTCAAACGCAACACAACCGCACCACCCTCAGAGGTCAAACCATGGCAACCCCCGAACGCGAACGTTTTCTCTCCTGTGAAGTCAAGCGTCGTCGTGTCCGCGCCACCGGGGGCTATGAGCCCTTCTGGAAGATCAAGGACATCGCCGAAGCCCTCGTCGACGAAGACACCGAGTTCCGCTGCAAGGACTGCGGCGGAGCCGTCAAGCTCTTCCGCCGCTACGTCAAGAACGCCCCGCCCCCGCACCTCGAGCACAAACTCAAATCCGACTCCGAGCACTGCCTCGCCGGCATCGGCTTCCTCAAAGCCACCGACGGCCGCACCCCCCGCATGTCCTCCGCCATCGTCCGCTAGCTCTCTGTACCGGGCTGCGCCAGTACCGGCCAGTCGCTCGACGAGATGCGCCAGAATCTTCGGGAAGCTCTCGAGTTCCACGTCGAAGGTCTCATTCTCGACGGACAGCCAGTCCGTGCCTCGACAACTCGCCTCGCCGAGGTGCCGGAAGACGGATTCGCAGAGTGGATCACAGTCAACCTTCCCGAAGCCCAGGCCATTTCAGCCTGGTCGCAACCAGCATGTAGATCCGGCCTCCTCTTGGTGGGCACAAACCGCAACCAGGAAAGGCCCCTTTCGCGTCCTTCGCGGCCCCTCCTTGGCGTTCTTGGCGCACCGCCCTCGCTTCTGTGCTTGTCCTCGATAGCGACTCACCACAAGTCCAAACCCCGAGCGGCACCCCGTATGATCAAAGTCAAGACATGCCCACAGAACTAGCCACCGACCTCCGCACCCTCGCCGAATCCGTCCTCCACCGCGCCCTCAAACTCGGCGCCACCGACGCCGAATGCGTCGCCCACGAAGGAGAAGAGTTCTCCGCGCTCGTCCGCCTCGGTCAGGTCGAGACGCTCAAGGAATCCGGCTCCCGCGCCATCGGCCTCCGCGTCTTCAACGGCCTCCGCACCGCCAGCACAAGCTCCTCCGACCTCACGCCCGATGGCCTCGACCGCCTCGTCGAAGGAGCCATCGCCCTTGCGAAGATCACCTCCGAAGACCCCTTCATCGGCCTCCCCGACGCCTCCGAGTTCGGCCAGCTTCAGGGCGACCTCGGCCTCTACTTTGAAGACGTCACCCAGCAACCCCCCGCCGAGCGCATCGAGATCGCACGCCGCTGTGAGGCCGCCGCCATGGCCTACGACACCCGCATCCAGAACTCCGGCGGAGGCGACTTCGACACCGCCACCTCGCACAAGATCCTCGTCAACTCGCGCGGCTTCACAGGCGTCAAGCGCAGCTCCTACTGCGGCTTCTCCGCCGCCCCCATCGCCATCGACGAGCGCGGCCGCATGCAGCGCAACTACTGGTACTCCTCCGCCCGTACCACCTCTCTGCTCGAATCCCCCGAAGCCATCGGCATCAAGGCCGCCCAGCGCACCCTCCGCCGCATGGGCGCACGCCCCGTCAAGACCCAGCGCGTCCCCGTCATCTTCTCTCCCGAAATCGCCCGCTCCATCATCGGCAATATCTTCGAGGCCGCCAACGGCGACGCCATCTACCGTCACGCCTCCATCTTCGACGGCATGCTCGGCGAGCGCGTCGCCGGCGACAACATCACCGTCATCGACGACGGTACCCTCGTCTTCCCGCACGAGAACGGACCCAGCACCGGCGGCTTCGGCACCGCGGCCTTCGACGGCGAAGGCCTCCCCACCCGCCGCACCGTCCTCGTCGAAAAAGGAATCCTCAAAAGCTACGTCACCAACACCTACACCGCGCGCAAGCTCGGCCTCAAATCGACCGGCAACGCCTCCCGCGGCCTCGCCGGCAATCCGGGCATAGGAGCCCACAACTTCTTCCTCGAACCTGGAAAAGACACTCCGGAAACGCTGATTTCGAACGTAAAACAGGGCCTTTACGTCACGGAAACGATGGGTTTTGGCGTCAATCTCGTCACCGGAGACTACTCCCAGGGCGCCGCCGGCCTCTGGATCGAGAACGGCGAACTCACCTTCCCCGTCGAGGAAATCACCATCGCTAGCAATCTAAAGGAGATGTACCGCAACATCTCCGCCATCGCCAACGACCTCAACTTCCGCTCCGCCTCCGCCGCCCCCACCCTCCGCATCGAAGGCATGACCATAGCCGGCACCTAACCAAAAAAGAAAAAATCCCGCAACCCAAAGAAGCCCGCAACTTCACGCACTAAGGCTCCTTTGCGCCCTTTGCGGGTTCTTCTTAGCGTCCTTCGCGTTCCATTCTTTGCCTTGTCCTTTCCCCCGCCACCCGCACCACCCAGGTAGCCCGCTAAAATAACCCCTGTGGCCGCCCCCTTTCACTTCGAGCACACTCTCTCCTTCTCGCCCGAAGCCAGTGAAGACATCCTCCGCCAGATCCCCACCCTCCCCGGCGTCTTCGCCCTCCGCGGCGAGCCCGCCAACTCCGAGCCCTACCTCACCCGCGCCGCCGACCTCCGCCGCCGCATCACCCGCCTCGTCGCCCCGCCAGACTCACAGTCCAAACGCCTCAACCTCCGCGACCGCGTCCGCACCATCGAGTACACCGTCACCGGCTCCGAGTTTGCCTCTCTCCTGCTCCTCTACGACGCCACCTCCGCCGCCTTCGGCCCCGAGCAGGCCCGCAAACGCCTCCGCCTCTTCACCCCCTACTTCCTCCGCCTCACCCTCGATCACGAACACCCCCGCGTCTACTCCACCAACCGGCTCTCGAAGCGCGGCCTCGCCCAGACCTACGGCCCCTTCCAGTCCCGCGCCGCCGCCGAACGCTACTGCGACGCCGTCCTCGATCTCTTCAAACTCCGCCGCTGCTACGAAGACCTCCAGGTCCATCCCGAGCACCCCGGCTGCGCCTACGGCGAGATGAAAAAGTGCATGGCCCCCTGCAACACCTCCTGCACCGCCGAGCAGTATGCCGCCGAGGCCCGCGCCGTCGAAGCCTTCTTTATTACACAAGGCCAAAGTATGCTGGCAGACATAGCCATTGCGCGCGACCGCGCCTCAGCTGAAATGGAGTTCGAACAGGCCGCCGCCCTTCACCTCCAGTACGAAAAAGTCAAAGCCGTCGCCGCCCAGGCCTCAGAGCTCGTCCGTCCCATCCCGCAACTTCGCGCCATGATCGTCCAGCGAGCCGCCGAACATCTGGACGACCCCGACACCCAGCAAGCCGCACTCTTTCTCCTCGAAGGCGGCTGCATCACCGGCCCCGAGCCCCTCTCCACCCTCGGCGTCCGCGCCGTCAAGGAGCAGACCTCCGTCGGCTCCAGCCTCTTCGCCCAGCCGCTCATGCTCCAGGCCGTCCCCCTCGAAGGCGACGCCGCTACCCCCGCCGAATCCCCCGAACTCCGCGCCCAGCACGCCATCGCCGCACTCGAAGCTCGAACCCACCCCGCCGCCGACTCCGCCACCCTCGCCGACCACCTCTCGCTCCTCCGCCGCTGGTTCTACCGCCCGGAAAAGCAGCGCAAAGGCGAGATATTTTTCCCCAATCCAGATCAATCCTGGCCCATCCGCCGCATCCTCCGCGGAGCCGCACGCTGCGCCCTCGGTGACCCCACCCCCATGGCGGACACCCAGCGCGAAGAAGCCCCAGCCGCCGCCGCAGCCATCAAAATGAAGATGCTCCACGAAGGCCGCCCCGACGTAGAACGCCCGGTCCCCATCCTCACCCGCAAGCGCCGCCCAAAGCCCCCACCCCCCGCATCTCCTTAGCGTCCTTTGCGGCACCTCCTTAGCGTCCTTCGCG
>CAZZZP010000170.1:0-3880 GCA_964658635.1 Lichenicola sp.
CCCAACATGCGCTACATGATCTTCGGCCGCACCGGCAGAGACGTTGGCGGTATGTCCTCGTGGTCGGCCATGGGTCTAAACAAACCCGCCAAATGGGTCGGCCACATCAAATCGCCCGATGTTGACGCGGAAACAGCAGCCGTCGTGGCTGATGGCGGCCAGCAATTCCGTCCTCCTCAGGACATACCCGGAGTCGGTCGCTTCTCCGTCGTTGCCGACCCGCAAGGCGCCGAGTACCTCCTCTTTCAACCCAACCAAACCGACAGCACGCCCTCACCTCTGGTCCCGCCCGAGCAGGGTAGTGTCGGCTGGCACGAACTCTACACGGATGACTGGGAGCAGGCCTGGAACTTCTACAGCGCGCACTACGGCTGGCAGAAGGATGTACTTGTCGACATGGGTCTCATGGGCTCCTATCAGACCTTTAGCATTGGAAAATTTGGCGGAGGCATGATGAACACGCCACCTGAACTGATGGCCGCCGGCGCCAGCCCCGAGTGGGGATTCTACTTCGTCGTGGAAAGTATCAAGGCGGCTGCGGATCGAGTCATCGCAAACGGCGGAACCATCCGCTACGGACCGGCCCAGGTGCCAGGCGGAGGCTGGATCGTGAACTCAGTCGACTCCCAGGGCGCACGCTTCTCACTCACTTCAGCCGTCTAGTTCCGAGCCTTACTGGGCGACCGTGACGTGTATACCGTCAGCGCGAGTCACGCGTCGCCCGGGCTGCGGGCTCTGACTCGCAATGACCGAGCTCGCCGAGAAGCTTGGCCCGTGACTGAGCGTCGGCGGGATTGCAGCGTCTGACGGCATTCCGAACGGTGTCGCCGGAGCGTCTACGACCTCTTCCGCAGACGGGGCCTGAACCGAGACGTGCAGCCCCGCCGAGGAAAGCCGGTTGTTTGCCGCGCCCACCGTAAGCCCGACAATCGACGGCATCACCCAGCCAGCATTCGCAGGCGCATCGTTAGTGTCCGCCACCAGCACTCCAACCCGTGGCCCGTCCAGCCCGGATGTGTTTGGCGGCGGCGACTGCGCCAGAATCGTCCCCACCGGCCCCGGGCCAGGGATGTGCGCCGTCGTTCCCACCTCCAACTGCAGCCGCTTCAGCATCAGTTCGGCGGCGTGTTGCTCCTGGCCGATCACGTCAGGCACCGAAACCTGCTGCGTCCCAAGCGACTCGGTCACCCGGATCTGCCAGCCGCGACGTACGCTCGACCCGGCGACCGGAGACTGCGAAAGCACGTGATTCGCCGCAACGGTCGGCGCATAGAACCGATTCTCCACTGAGAGGTGCAGACCAAGCTTGTCCGCCGCAGCTTCCGCCTCCGCATCGGACAGATTCTCAAGATGAGGTACCGTCACCTCACGGCCATGGATCGCAATCCGCATCGCAGCGAAGGCGGACAGCACAAATACAAAAAGCAGGGCGAGACCGCCCAGTGTGCGCAGTGTGATCGTCTTGATGAGGTGAAGCAGACGCTGAATTTTTTCGCGAAAGTTCATCGATGGCTCAGCATCAGTTTACTTCGTCAGGCTATCGGCGGTTGTCGGTCGCCGGCTCGGGGTGGATCAAAAGTCGTGAGACCTCGGGGGCCGCCAGCTTGAAAGCATTCTCAAGCGCCGTAATCACCTGGTGAACCCGCGCCATAGAAAGCTCGTCCGGCAGCGTGCAGTGGCAGTTCACCTGCGTCCGGTCATGGTGGCGCGTGACCTGGATATCGTGAATATCCTTGATCTCGGGAAAACCCGAAGCGACCTTCCGCAGCTTATGTTCAAGCTGGCGATCACGCTCCAGCGCAGCCGGGTATTCAATCGTCGCCGGCTCAGACTCAATATGCGTCAGAATCGAGGCAATCCCCGGCACCTCGGCACGAATATTAGCCTCCAGCCGCGTAACAATATCGTGCGCTGCCTGCAGCGTCAGCGTCTCATCCACCTCAAGGTGCAGCTCCAGGTGCAGCGATCCGTCATATTGCTGAACCGATACGTCATGAATCGAAAGATTTGCGCGCGCCGCTACGGCCCGAACCCTGTCATGAACTGACTCCGCCAGCGTCGCCGTGGGCACCGAGTGCACCACCACATCGGCCGACGGCAGCACACGCTGGATCGCATCCGTCGCTGCCATCGTAATCTGCTCTGACCGCTGGAAAGTCAGATTCCTCGGCATAGCCAGCGTCAGGTCGGCAAAGTATCCCGATCCCGACCGCCGTGTCCGAAGCCGGTTCACTGACAGCACGCCGTCGATCAGTCCCAGATCATGGATCAGCTTGCGACGGATCGCCGCAGCCGTCTGCCCGTCCTGTGCCGGCGTCGCGTCCAGCAGCGTGTCGATCGTATGCCTCGCCAGCTTCCACGAGACCGAAAGGATGATGCCCGATACCACCAGCGCCGCAAACGAATCGGCGAGCTCCAGTCCCGGCATTTGCAGGCGCTCGCCCAGTGCCGTGGTGCCCAGCCCGATCAGCACCGCTAGTGAGGACCATATATCCGTCCCGAAGTGCACCGCATCCGCAGCCAGCGCCTCCGAATGAGTCTCGGCAGCAATCTTGCGCAGACTGCGCGAACGCGTGTAATCCACCAAGATCGATAGTCCCAGCACCAGAAAAGGCCAGATCGACAGTGGCAGAACCAGGTGCTTGTGGAACAGAATTCGCCGTACCGCTTCGGAAATGATCCACAGCGAAGACGCAAGCATCAGCCCCGTCTCGACGAACGCCGAAAGGGATTCGATCTTCCCGTGCCCGTAATTGTGCTGCTCATCCGCAGGCCGGTCGGCGGCGCGAACTGAATAGAGCGTAATCGCCGCCGCCACCAGGTCGATGCCCGAATGCGCCGACTCTGAAAGCATGCCGAGCGAACCCGTCAACAGCCCCGTGATCAGCTTCAGCATCGTGATCGCAGCTGCAGCCAGTACCGACAGTAGAGCCGCAACCCGCTTAGCGCGCCCCTGGCGTTCCGCTTGGGCTGGCGCTGTCCCTGAGGAACGCGTCTCGCGAGGTGCTGTCACCACCGGCATGTTCATACCGAAATCCTACAGGGGAAGCCGCTGCGAAGGTGACCGCCGGCAGCGATTGCACGCCCTTTTCCGAAAGATATCGGCCAGGACAGCCTGCGTGAACTGTAGACTGGCGGGAAGATGGACAACCTGGAAACAGAGGGCCTCCCGCTGGCGGCAGAGCCGGAACTGGTCGAGCCAGCCGGCCAGATCGACGCGTCCCTCCCTCCACAGGCCCCGAAAGGCCGGCGCGCGGCCGCCACCTTTATCTTCCTCACTGTAACGCTCGATATGCTCGCCCTCGGAATGATCGCGCCTGTGCTTCCAAGGCTCATCGCGGGCTTCCTCCACGGAGATGTCTCAAGCGCGGCACGTATGCTCGGTCTCTTCGGAACCACCTTCGCCGCCATCCAGTTCCTCTTCTCTCCCGTCCTGGGCTCTCTCTCAGACCGCTTCGGCCGCCGCCCCGTCGTGCTCCTGTCGAACTTTGGCCTGGGCTTCGACTACCTCCTCATGGCCGTCGCACCTGCGCTCAGTTGGCTCTTCGTCGGCCGCATCATCTCCGGACTCACCGCCTCCAGCGTACCTACCGCCATGGCCTACATGTCCGACGTCACGCCGCACGAGAAGCGCGCCGCCGCCTTCGGCATGCTCGGAGCCGCCTTCGGCATGGGTTTCGTCCTCGGTCCAGCGCTCGGCGGTGTCCTCGGCAGCATCAGCCCGCGGCTCCCGTTCTGGGTCGCCGGCGGTCTCAGTCTGGTCATCGGCATGTACGGCCTCTTCGTCCTGCCGGAGTCGCTTAGCAAGGAGCACCGCAGCCCTTTTTCCTGGAAGCGCGCCAACCCTGTCGGTTCCGTCTCTCTCCTGCGCGCCAACAAG
>CAZZZP010000171.1:0-3861 GCA_964658635.1 Lichenicola sp.
AAAACGGCGTCGATATCTGAACCTCCCTGTACACCCACAGCTAATCTGCTCTAGTGGCTGGACCACACTTTGTCGGCGGAGTTGCAGAGGGTTTCGAGGGAGCAGTCGGCGCATTTGGGGGTGCGCGCGATGCAGACCTGCCGGCCGTGATGGATGAGCTCGTGCGAGAACTGGATCCAGTGGTCCTGCGGGATGATCTTCATCAGGTCCTGTTCGATCTTCTCGGGCGTGGTGTTCCTGGTCAGCTCGAGCCGGCGTGAGAGGCGCAGGACGTGGGTGTCGACGACCACGCCGACGGCGATCTGATAGAAGCTGCCGAGGACGACGTTGGCCGTCTTGCGTGCGACGCCGGGGAGTTGGAGCAGCTCTTCCATAGTTTGCGGAACCTTGTTGCCGAAGTTCTCGACGACGGTCTTCGCCGCTCCCTGGATGGATTTGGCCTTGTTATGGAAGAAGCCGGTGGTGCGGATGAGCTCTTCGATCTCGGGCAGGGAGGCGGCGGCCATGGCTTTCGGGGTGGGGAAGGTCTTGAAGAGCGCGGGTGTGACCAGATTAACGCGGGCGTCGGTGCACTGGGCGGAGAGGATGGTGGCTACGGTGAGCTCCCAGGCGCTGGTGTGGTTGAGCGCGCAGACGACGTCCGGGTAGGTTTTGTAGAGCGCGTCGAGGATGGCGGCTATGCGTTCGGGGGCTAGTGGCTTTTTGGTTTTGCCGGGCTTCTTCTTTGGTGCAGTGGGTTCGGAGGCTGCGATGGCGCGGGACTTGGCGGGAGCTGGGGCTTTGGCGGATTTGCGGACGACCGCGCCGGTGGTCGAAGTAGCTTTCACGTGAGGGCCTCGCGGGATGTTGCGAAGGGCGCCCTCACGCCGGGCGGGCGCCACTTCGTGGGGTGTTGGCATTTAGCTTGATGTCTATCCGAGACGGTTGAGCATCTCGTCTGGCGGCAGGCGGACGCAGGAGAAGATGGGCGTGTCCTGAAGGGTGTAGAGCGAGATCTCGGTCTCGCGAAGCTGCTGGACGAGGTCGAGGAAGTCCTCGGGGAAGTTGGTCTCGAAGGCTACGACAAACTCCTGGTCGTCGATGCCGAAGGAGTAGGTGGTGTTGAGCTTGACGCGCGGGTACATGAGGCCGATGCGGATGTGCTCGTCCATGAGGCGCTTGCGCTCGGCGGCGGAGAGCAGGTACCAGGGGCGGGTCTTCCAGAAGGGATAGATGAAGATGTACTTCTGTCCGCCGGGACGAATGGCGCCGCGGCCTTCGCCTTCGGATTCATCGGGGCGGTCGATCTGGTACTGCGAGCGCTTGGTCATGGCGAGGAAGTTGTGGGGCGAGACGAGATATCCGCCGAGCGGGGTAGCCATGAGCTCGGAGCGCATCTTGTTGAGCTCGTCTACGGCGTAGCCGATGGACCAGACGCACATGTCTGTATCCCCGCGTGTGCCTATAGTGGAATAGGTGAGGGAGAGGAACTCGCCGGGCTTGTTCCAGCGTGCGAGGACGTCGGCGAAGGCGGCCTTGTGGGCGGCTTTTTCTTCGGCGGGGAGCCGGCGCCACTCGGGCATGACCTTATAGAAGGAGAAGCAGACGATCTGCCTCCGGGCGGGGGTGCCGTGGGCCTGCGAAGGCGGGGTGCCGTAGGCCGGGACAGTTGCGGGTTTGGGCGCGGCGACGGAAGCGGCCGGAGTGTCGGGTGCTTCCGGGGTGGGGACTTCGTGCTGGGGCGGGATCTGTTCTGCCATATCTGCTGCGGACCTCAAGTTCTCATGCTAGCAAAGGCAGGGTGTTCTTACGGGTCCGATATACTCGCGTTACGATTACCCCAAACCAGGTGAGCCCCAAAACGAATGTCTGAGAAAATTCTTGCGCTGCTTGTAGGCTTTATCACCTCGACCGGATATTCCGGTGTGCTGATCCTGATGGCGATCCAGTCGGCGTGCGTTCCTTTGCCGTCGGAGGTGATTATGCCGGTGGCGGGGTATGCGCTGGCGCATGGGCAGTGGCAGTTGATCCTGCTGGCGACGATCGGGTCGATTGGAGCTAATCTGGGGTCGATCCCGGCGTACTGGGTCGGCGCGAAGGGCGGCCGGCCGATGGTGGAGCGGTTTGGCCGGTACGTGCTGCTGAGCGGGCACGATCTGGACCTGGCAGAGCGGTTCTTTAACAAGTATGGGTCGATCACGGTGCTGGTTGGGCGGCTGCTGCCGATTGTGCGCACGTTTATTGCGTTACCGGCGGGTATTGCGAAGATGAACCAGGTGCGGTTTCATGTTTACACGTTTATTGGTTCCTGGCCGTGGTGCTATGCGCTGGCGTATATCGGGATGAAGCTGGGCGCGAAGTTCGACACGGATCCGCGGTTCAAGGCGGTGTTTCAGCGGTTTCACCTGGGCGTGGAAGTGGTGCTGGTTGCGGGTGTGATCTGGTTCGTGGTGTCGCACTGGAAGAATCGGATCAAGACGACGGCATAGGCCTGGACGAGCCGGTCTGGTTGGTCGGGCGTGGGCTTTATGTCATATTGGTTAGGTACCCGAACGCAAATCGCGAGTAGGCTCCGGCAGATTCTGCTGGAGATCGTTGCTCCGGTGAGCGGAGTTCACGGTAGGCGAAGGCTCGAGTAAACGGATGTCACCAGAGATTGAATTAACCGTGGTCATGCCGTGTCTGAATGAAGCGGAGACGCTTGCCGCATGCATTGTGAAGGCGAAGAGCTTTCTTGAGCGTTCCGGCATTTCGGGCGAGATCGTGATTGGGGACAACGGCTCGACGGACGGATCTCAAAAGATCGCCGACGACCTTGGTGCGCGGGTGATCAATGTACCGGTACGCGGCTACGGTGCGGCGCTCTATGCGGCGTGCATGGCTGCGCGCGGGAAGTACATTGTGATGGGCGACTCGGATGACAGCTACGATTTCTCCGATCTCAGCCAGTTTGTGAACCGGCTGCGCGAGGGATCCGACCTGGTGATGGGGAATCGGTTCACGGGCGAGATCAAGCCGGGCGCGATGCCCTGGAAGAATCGCTACATCGGCAATCCGGTCCTGTCCCGCATTGGGTTGATGCTCTTTCCTTCTCCGCTTGGCGACTTTCACTGCGGGATTCGCGGGTTTTCTAAGGATGCGTTTATCCGGATGGACCTGCGGACGACGGGGATGGAGTTTGCGTCCGAGATGGTGATCAAGGCGACGCAGATGAAGATGCGCCTGGCGGAGGTGCCTACGACGCTGTCCAAGGATGGGCGTTCGCGTCCGCCGCACCTGCGTCCGTACCGGGATGGCTGGCGGCATTTGCGGTTCATGCTGTTGTTCAGTCCGAACTGGATCTTTCTGTATCCGGGGCTTTTGCTGATTGTGGTTTCGGTTGTGCTGGGCGCGCTGCTGGTGAGGGGACCGGTTGCGTTCATGAGCCATCAGCTCGACGTGGACACGCTGGTTTACTGCGCGTTTTCGGTTCTGATCGGCTTTCAGTCCGTGCTGTTCGCGGTGCTGTCGCGGATTTACGCGATGCAGGAGAACCTGTATCCGGTGACTGCGCGGTATAAGGCGATCTTCCGTGTGCTGACGCTGGAGAGCGGGTTGATTGCGGGGTTGCTGCTTTTTCTGGGCGGGCTGGGGCTCACGATCTATAGCGTGTTGGCGTGGAGGGCGACGGGCTTCGGTCCCCTGGATCTGAACCGGACCTCGCGTGTGGTGATTCCGGCGGCGACGGCGCTTGCTCTGGGGAGCGAGCTGATCCTGATGAGCTTCTTTCTGAGTACGCTTGGCCTGAGCGTGCGGCGGCATGCGACCGAGACGACCGAAGGCGTGCTGATCTAGATTTCCTGAGAGGGTTGATGCACAGTGTGACGACTTCTGGCGTTTTGG
>CAZZZP010000172.1:0-3510 GCA_964658635.1 Lichenicola sp.
CTGAAAGTCTGATGTTCACTGTTTGAAAAGATTGCTCCTCCATCGACGCCCGCCAGGCCAGCAGAAGATCCCGCGTCAATGGTCTGCTGGCAGCGAAGGTGAAGAGGTGGTCGAGTGCCTTTCCGTAGTTCCGCTTTGAGTTCGCGGCTTGCAGCGAATCGAGCACCGTCTGTTTTAGATGGAGCAACGCAGGGTCCACGGGAACAGGAGCGTCTACGGCCACCCTGGAGGTGATCAGAGCCGTGGTACTCAATTCCCCTCCTCAGTCTCTTTCATCTCTGCACTCCGGGCAGCATCGAGTTCTCTGCGAAGCTTTTCGACCACGACCTTGAAGTCTTCGATCGACGGAATGTCCTCCTCGAGGGCTTTTGGTAGCTCGCGCGTGACGGTATAGGTTAGAAACACCGATCGGCTTCTGAACATCCATGAAGGAAAGCTCAACGATCGCTTCGCTCCTGGTCTCGCAGAGCAGAAGGCCGATGGTCGGATCATCCCTGTCCGTCTTCATCATTCGATCGACGGCGGACAAATAGAAGTTCAGCTTACCGGCATATTCCGGCTTGAACTCTCCAGTCTTGAGCTCGACCACGAAGTAGCAGTGCAGGCCAACGTGGTAGAAAAGCAGGTCAACATAGAAGGTCTGATCGCTGACGATAAGCGGCACCTGACTGCCAATGAAGGCAAAGCCGCGCCCCAACTCCAGCAACAGATCACGCAGATGGATCAGAAGACCGCGTTCGAGCGCACGCTCTCGCACCGGGTCGGTCAGGGTTAGGAAATCGAAGTTGTAGGGATCATGGAGAACCTGCTCCGCCATATCCGAGTCAGCCGGCGGCAGAACAGCCTGGAAGTTCGTCAGCGACTTGCCCTGGCGCTCCATCCGCGAGCCGTTGATCATGTGGGCCAGGACATCGCGGCTCCAGCCATGTTCGAGCGCAGCCTGAAGATACCACTGCCGAGCTTCCGGCTCTTTCACACGGTCGAGCAGAAGCCGCAGATGACCCCAGGGTAAAAGTGCCACACGCTGTGGCACTATTTGAGCGTCCGGCCAGGCCTCGGCCAGGCTCCGCATGTACTTCAGATTCCGAGGGCTGAACCCCTCTACCCCCGGGAAGCGAGCCTGCAGGTCTCGTCCCAGGCGATCGATCACCTTTGCTCCCCAGCCCTCCCGGTCTTGCCGGAGCAGGATCTCGTGCCCAATGGACCAGTAGAGCAGGACCAGCTCTCGGGAGACGCCGAGGGCCGCACGCACCCGGGAGGTCGAGATGCGGCTGCTGATCTCCTCCAGTAGCGCAAGATAGCCGGTAGGCGGGGTTTGAGGCTCGATCATGACAGAATCAGCCTAACATGGTATTTGCCCTCTACAATAGACATTGTCGTGGGTAAAAACCTGCACGGAGCGTACCTACTAATGGGCATTCACGCACTCATTCTGGTCTTCGAAATAGCCCATCAGAGGTGGGGACGCGACTGATTTCTTTGGTGCCCGTGGAAGACTTCTGCACCTGGAATGCCGGCGGATAGACCATGATCCGTAAATATATAACTGCATGTGTATACCTTTATAAAAGTCTCGGCACAAGCGAGATGACAATCAGAGAGGCAAGTTGCCATCTTCCGCCGCAACTGCTGTGGCTCTCATCGACTCCGGCCCGTTGTTCCGCACATTCCCTACCTTTGGATTCGCTTCAAACATCTCCATGTCATCGGATTCGAACTGGCGCAGGAGATCGAGCGGCAACCGTGCCGCCTCTTCACGGTCGAGCCAGCGGTCATAGTCTCTCGCGTGGAGGATAACGGGTATCCTCAGATGGACCCGGCCATGACTTCATTGGCTTCGGTGCTCACGATGGGGTATGGCATGTCTTTACTGATAGACCAAGATCCTGAGGAGACTGCTTGAGCAAACATTGCCTATTTTTACCTTTTGCCCTCACCTTGATGATTATGTCCATGGCGAGTAATGCTATCGCTCAAGCAACCTCGCCCTCTTCGTTGTTTCAGACGGTCGTGCAACCCCTATCAACGGAAGACATCGCTGAGCCTTGCCACTACACTCTGGATCTGTCGCAAACCACAGGAACTGTCTCCATAGTCTGGGTAGTCTTTGATCGTGGACGTGATGTACACGATCTCGCGTCAGATCCGGACGTACTCGGATTTGCTCGGCGCTTCAATGTTGCACTCCTCTTGCAAAGTCATTGTCCGGGCAGGTTGGAGAGTGATCGGGGAGACATGAACATGAACCCCGCGGAAGGCTTAGGTCCCGCGCTTTTAAGGGCGCTCGACCAATTCGCGCAGCAGACAGGCCACCCTGAGTTAGTGCGTACAAACTTCATCTTCCTTGGGTTTTCCGGAGCAGGTCCGCTCAGTGCACGCCTTGTTCAGGAGTTCTCGTCCAGAACTTTCGCCGCGATCCTAACATCCCCAGGTCACTATGAACCACAAGGGATCAACACTGTTGAGCTGGAACACGTTGCGTGGCAAGTGCCGGAGTTGATCGTCGCGAACGGAGGTGACGACCGAACAGGCACCCGGCGACCGTATGGTTATCTCGCCAAATACCGGCAGCGAGGTGCGCCTTGGACATTTGTATTGCAAAACCACTCACCTCATTGCTGCACTGCGAATGCCAGGGAACTCATTCTCGACTGGCTGTCTGCAGTCCTACAAGAAAGAAAGCCCGCGCGTCCTAGCCTGGGATTACGTGACGCGGATCAGGTCCACGCACGCTTGGGAATCTTCGCGATTGTACCCGCTGACGTCACCGATGAGTTCGGCACAAAGACCTTCAACGCAACAAATGCACAAGTAGTGTCTGCCGCCCACATAAGAAATAAAGCGCAAGTGACATCATGGCTTCCAAATGCGCAAGTTTCTACAGACTGGTTGGCATTTGTTCGGCAACAGTCTCATCCCGTCCTTCCATTGAATGAGTAGTTTGCGCTGGAAGGATGAGCAGAACTCGGTCTCTCGTTTAGTACTTATGCTGGTTCCTACAACGCCCCGGCCTCTTGACACGGACGGCCTGAAGCAGACCATCCAAGCGTTCCAGCGTCTTCGAGTCACACACTACAAGGTGCTGATTACAAGCATGCCGCCTCCAAATGAGCCGGAAAGCGCAGAGCTTTCAGAATTGCTTCACGAGCTGAAGGTGCTTTTATTTGGGACCGGTATCCCCGCCTGAAGGCGTTTGTTAAAGCCTCCGGCTCGGTACTAATCGTGTCAGAAGTCAAAGACCCCCGCGCGGAGCGTGGGTGGGAAGCGCTTACGTGGATGTTGGGAAGGAGTGCCTTGCATATGTCGCTAACAGGTAGAAAACAGACGGCTAGCCAGTTCCGAGGACTGCGGGAGGTGATGGCCGCGCCGCCCAAGGAAAATACCGCCCAACGAGGCCCAGGTCGGCCCGCGAAAGCATCTTCCAAACGTTCAAATCCAGATTATCGCCCCTGGTCGGGGCTCCTTCGTGGACAATATGTTGACGATGCCATGATTCGCCTGAGACAAACA
>CAZZZP010000173.1:0-3281 GCA_964658635.1 Lichenicola sp.
GACCACGCGAAGCCGTTGTGAGTCACCAAGTGGCCGCCGCCCGCGTAGGGCGTACTCTGCTTCAGACTCTGCCTTGCCGCTTCTGCGCCAGCACCAGTCCGCGCGGCGTCGGAAAAAAAATACACGACACCAGCCCCTCCGCCTCGAGCGCAAACGCCGCATCCCGCACAGTCTTCAAGTGCGAGCTCGCATCATGCATCAGGATCAGCCCGGTCGGCCGTATCTGCGGTAGAAAACGCTTCACCTCGGCCGAGCGAATCGGCATATCCGAATCGGAAAACAGGATATCGATCGTCCCCGGCACCTGCATCTCGAGCGAAGACTCGTTGCGCAGCTCGATAAACTCTGCCAGCCCCGAAGCCGCAATCTTCTCCTGCGCCTTGGCAAACACGACCGGATCGAACTCGCACGAGATGATCTTGCCGAAGCCGTTCGAGCGCATCCCCTCCGCCATCCAGAGAGTGGAGACGCCCAGAAACGACCCCGTCTCAACGATCAGTTCCGGCTTCAATGTCGTCACCAGTGCGCGCAAGAATTCGAGCACCTCCGCCTCGGCTGTCATCGAGTCGTACATGTGCCAGCGCTCAGGATGCGGACACTCCGGCGTAGCGCGGTGATACTCCGGCAGAAGCGCCCCACCGGCCCGTTCGGCCTGCAGCATCACCTTGTGCTCCTGCTTCAGCTTCTTCTTGAATAGACCCATGCGCTGCTTTCGCCCCGAAGCTTCTACCGCGGCTTGATAGTGTAAGTGAGGTTGGTCGTGAACTGCGTCGAGTTGCGCTTCGAGCCCACGGGCGCGTCGTTCAGGTAATCGTCGATACCAGTGATCGTAAACCCGAATCCCTTGAACACAGGGAAGCCCAGCGCGGCGTTCACATGCGCCGAGTAAGCATTCGTATTATTGAACGCCGGTGTCACACTGCCAAATTCATTGAAGATGATCTTGTACGGCAAGTTGCGCAGATACGTCTCGGAGAAGATCGCCGCAATCAGGTTGTTGCTCACCGTGGGCGCGAAGAACGCCTGCTTCTCATACTGCAAACTCCCCTTTGCATCGAGTTGCTGCTTTGTCGTCTTGATAACGTTGACGCCCAGCCCGGCGCCATAGGCCTGCTGCAGCTCCAGCCCTTCAGAAAAGTTGTGATCAAAGGTCGTATTCACCAAAAGGAAAAGCTTCGGGCTGACGTACTCATCCTGCTCTGCATCGGCATGGAAGATGTTCGTCTTCACCGTGGCCGTATTCGCCTGGGACGTCGTGCCGTAAGCCTGCGAAAAATCAATCGAAGTCCGCGAACGTGACGGCAGCCAGTCAGCCTGCGGAACTCCGCGCGTCAGCGCGATCGTCCCGTTATAGCTGGTCGAGTTCTGCGTCGCACGCACCAGAGAAACTCCCGCGCCGGCCGTCCCCGCCCAGCCCTGCGTAAAACGCATCGGCTGCAGCGCCTTCGTGAAGTCCGCCGTCGGCACCAGCCGGTCGATCTGCGCCACCGGCACCGTCGTCTCGGTCGTCGGTGACTTCAGGGTCAGCTCCTTGTTCTCCGCCGACACCGCGCCCTCCGGCACATCCGCCAGCGTGTTCCGCCGGTTCAGCTTCAGCCCCGGCTTCAACAGCGCAAACGTCGCGGAGGAGTGCAGTTCCTTGATATTCGCCCAGTCGATCGTCACCTCACCCGCCATCAGTGACTTGAACGTGACACTCTTCGCATCCACCTTCTCGACCGTACCCGTAAGCTGCTCCCCGTTGACGAACAGGACCGTGTCGGGCGCGGGAGCAGACTTGCCCGCCTGCCCGTAGATGGCAACCGTAATGAGAAACAGAAAGGCAAGCGTTCGCTTGATCATGGCGCAACTCCCGGGCAAAAAAGGTAAAGTGCATTCAGGATATCCGATAGGGTGCCCGCGCGTTACCCTTTGGCCTGGATCGGAGGATCGAGTGAAGAAGATTCTGGGGCGAGCCGGCCTGTCACTCCTGCTCATGGCAGCAGTTATCTACCTCCTCGACTGGGGCGTCTGGGGCGTGCGCAACCTCCGAGGAGCCGGCATGCGCACCGTCCAGGTCACCTGGTTCCAGGTCGCCGACCTCAAGGGCGGCAAGCAGGATATGTACCCCAACGGCTCCGGCCCCGTAAGCTGCTCCGTCTCGCTCGCACCCCACGGCGGCGGCAACCCTTGCTGGTACGTCGAACAGCACCCCATCGTGCTCGAGCACTAACGGTTATACAGATACACCCACGCCATCACACTTGTGCCATCCGCCAACGAGACCTGCTGAGCGGCGCGCACAAACAGGCTCCCCGCCGGATTCTCCAGCCAAAAGTCCTCATACGCGTCGAGCGCCGGCCACACTGCCGACTCATCTTCGGGAAGTGCAAACAGCTGCCCCTGAATCTCCTCATCACCCGGCAGCGTGACGCCCGGATACGCGCCCAGATCATGCAGCCTGCCGCGCAGCACAGCCGTGCCCACAGGCCGCAGCAGCCCAAGCGTCCCCGCCAGATCCGCGGGAGCGCGGTCCGGACGCAGCGTTCCATAGACGAAAAGGGGATACCCCATACCGCCCAGCTTACCCTGCTCGAAGGCTATTCAGAATTCCCCGGAATCTCTTCCGCAGGAACGCTAGGGATGTGCCTTGATCCAGCGATGCGCACCGAAATCCATCGCAATCGATGCCGCCAGCAGCCCAAGCGAGATCGCCAGCGCACCGGCAATCCAGGCCAGCTCGATCCGCCCCTTCAGAATGAAGAAGTCGAGTATGCCGAACACCAGCACCAGTACCGCAGCCTCGGCAAAGAAGCTCGAACAGCGGCGAGCCGTGATCACGGCAAGCTGCGTCAACGAGGAGGGCGCAGAAACCGTCGGCCTTCCGGCTTCGGAGACAAGTTGCAATGTATGGTCCGCCGTCTGACTGCAAGGGAAAAGTTGGGGATGAGAAAGTCTGCGTCAATGTATCCGGCCTTTTTGTGGAGAAGGTCCTCTGGCCATGATGAGATACGCCGCGTTCCTGTCCTGATAAAAAGTTCGGCCTTAGAGGGCCATTTGCAACATCAGGTTTCAGGTCCGCCGTTTTGACTGTTCTTTCATCCTGACTATTCCGGTGCAGACCTCGGTGGGTGAGCTTTAGAGCAGATTAGCTGTGGGTGTACAGGGAGGTTCAGATATCGACGCCGTTTTCTTCCAAGGAAAACGGCTCTGCACGATCCCTCCACTCCACAGCAACAGCTAATCTGCTTTAGATATCATCGCTACTGAAAAGCGGAGCAGCGGTGCGATTGCCTTTTAAC
>CAZZZP010000174.1:0-3233 GCA_964658635.1 Lichenicola sp.
GCCGAGACCGGAAGAGGCGGAGCCGCCACCGGTCCGGGCGGAGCCGCAGCCTGCGCCGCCGGAGCCTGGGCGGGCGCCGACGCGAGCGCATTGGCTCCCATGCTCATTCCGCCCGAGGTTGAACCACTCGGTACGTTGTCGTATTTCTTGCGATTCTTGTCCTGCTCGAACGGCGAGAAGGCCGGCTTCGCAGCCGCCGGAGGATGGCTTGCCGGCAGTGACGAAGCCGCAGGGCGCGGCACGCTGACCGGGCCGGGTGCGGGACGCGGAGCGGCGGAAGCCACAGGGCGGGCAGCCGGGACTGCGGATCCAGGCCGCGCCAACGAGCTGAGAACCTCTTCGACCGGCAGCAGCCGCCGCAGGTGGACGAGCTTCAGCAGGCCAAGCTCGAAGTGAAAACGCTGCTCCTGCCGGTAGCCCATCTCGTCAAAGGTGCGGAGCATGGTCTGCAAAAACCGCGTCAGCTCTTCTTCGCTGAATAGCGCCGCGGTACGAGCCGCACGACGCTGCTCCTCGGCCGAGATCTGCAGCAACTCGGTCTGCTCGGAGCCCTCGGCGGTCAGCCCTGCGATCTTCGCGATCACGCAACTGCGCAGATAGCGTACCGCCTGGCGGGCAAGCTGCGCGGGCGAGTTGCCGGCGTCCAGCAGGTCGTTCGCCACCGTGATCACTTCGGCCGAGTTGTTCTCGTTTACCGCCTCCAGAATGCGCTCGAAGGTGGCGTTCGGCACCGTCCCCATCAGCTCGCGGATCTGCCCGGCATCCAGTCGCGCCTTGCCGTCCTCAAGCGGGGCGGACGCAATCGCCTGGTCCATAATGCTGAGCGCGTCGCGCATGGAGCCGTCGCCTGCCTCGGCCAGCAGCGCCAGCGCGGACTCGTCGGCGTCGACGCCCTCGTGCTCGGCAATACCGCGCAGCTCACTCAAAATGTCGGCCAGCTTGACCGCGTGGAAGCTGAAGTGCTGGCAGCGCGAACGGACGGTCTGCGGAATATCCTCGGGCTGGGTGGTCGCCATCATGAAGACGATGTGCTCGGGGGGCTCCTCAAGCGTCTTCAGCAGCGCGTTGAAGGCGGCATCGGTGATCTGGTGCGCCTCGTCCAGCAGGTAGATCTTGTATCTGTCACGCGAGGGTGCATACCGTGCCGCGTCGCGTAACTCGCGAATCTCGTCGATACCCCGGTTGGTGGCGGCGTCGATCTCGATCACGTCGACCGCATTCCCGGCGCGGATCTCGCGGCAGGAGTCGCAGATTTCACAAGGCTCGGCCGTCGGCCGCTCGGGCGAGCCGATGACGTTGCGGCAGTTGAGCGCGCAGGCCAGGATGCGGGCGATCGTGGTTTTGCCGATCCCGCGGTGGCCGGAGAAGATATAGCCGTGCGCGATGCGGTTCTGCGTCAGCGCGTTCATCAGCGTGACGGTCACGTGATCCTGCCCGGCCACGTCGGCGAACCGCTGCGGCCGGTATTTGCGTGCTAAAACCTGATAACCCATAAGCGCCAAGGGTTATTCTATCGCTTCACCGGAAGCGGAGAGGACGCCGTTCCCCACAGCTTCGCTTACGCCCGGCTTTTCCGTAACGCCTTCGCCGCAAGCTTCTCGCGCCGCTCCACCTCGCCGGGCGAAAACATGGTTCCGCGGCAGTTCGGCTTGCCGCAGAAGCAATCCTGGGTCGCTTCATCCGAATCCCACAGGTTGTACTCGTAGACCAGCTCCTCGCCGGCCGCGATGTCGCGCAGCGCGACGACGAAGATGCGCTCGTCTTCTTCCTGGGTCTCGCAGTTGGGTTCGCAGCAATGGTTCATGAACATGGCCGTGCCGAAGCCGTCGATCACCATGTCGGCCTCGCCATAGCCGAACAGGTAGGTGACGTGCCGGTCGGCGTAGCGTTTGTCGGCCTCCTTCTTCTCCATGCGCGGTCCGTCGTACTCGCAGATGCGCTGGCCTTCGCGGATCGCCTTCAGGGTGTAGCAGCCGGCAGCGTGGATGTCGGAGGACTTTACAATAAGAGGGTGGCGCAAACGGGAGCTCCAAATAATTCGGCTGGTCAGGCGTCAAATCTGCATCCCGCTCCCCGGTCCGGAAAGCCTGAACGCATGCTTTGGCGTCTAAACAACCAGAGAAACCTAGTGGCGACTATAACAAACCCGGCTATCCTGATGCGGATCGGCCTTGCAAGCGCACTCCTTGCGGCCTCGGCCGCTGCTCATGCCCAGGCGTACACTCCGCCGCCACCGAACCTGACGACCGGGCCGTGCATCCCGACCAGGACCGAGCCCTGCGATACCCAGCCGGCGAAGGCACCCAGCATTCCCGCGACCGCAGACAAGTTTCCCTTTCCGGGAGAGACTTCGAGTGCGCCGGGCCAGAATCCGGACGCGCCGGCCGCACCTGGGGCTCAGCCGCCGTCGGCACCGGCTGCAGCCCCGCAGACACCCGCGGGTAAGCAGTTTCCCTTTCCGGGGGAGGCTCCGGACAGCTCAAGCTCATCCAGTTCTTCCAGCCCGGCTGACCCGAGCGATGGGCCTCCCGCCGATTCCGCACCCGATCCCGCCACGGACACCAAGACCAAGCTGAAGGACGAGGGCAGCACCGGCTCGACGCGCTTTGCGCGACGAAAGATTGTCGCGCCGGAGGATGTAAACCACCGCGAGCTCGAGGACCTGGAAGTCTCGAAGTACTACATGTCGACCGGCAGCTACGTTGCAGCGTACAGTCGCGCGCAGGACGCCCTCAGGCTTTACCCGGACGACGAGAATGCCCACATCGCGGTGGCAGTCGCAGCGGAAAAGCTCAATAAGAAGCCCGAGGCCATCGCCGAATATCATGCGTACCTTGCCGCCGCTCCGGATGGTGAGAAGTCGAAAGTGGCACGGCACGCACTGGAACTCCTCGAACCCGGCACCTCGGCCAGTAAGTAAGGTTCAGCGCTGGTTGTGATTGCGGCCGCGAAGAGCGTAGGCTTGCCCGCATGGCTCCCCCATACACACAGCTTGAAGCGGATCTGACCGAGGCACTCTCCGGCCTCGACGCCGCGCAGACGCAGATGCGGCCTGTCTCCGCGCCCGGCAAGTGGAGCATCCAGCAGATCGTCGAGCACCTGCTGCTTAGCTACCGCAGCACCGTCGGAATCATTCAGCAGCGAATCGACAAGGGTTCGCCTACCAAGGCCTCGCCCACGCTGATTCAGCGCGCGGCGCAGTTCACGATCATCTCGCTGGGCCGGTTCCCCGG
>CAZZZP010000175.1:0-3232 GCA_964658635.1 Lichenicola sp.
TCATGCAGCAGGCTGATCGGGCACTTTACGCCAGTAAGGAGAATGGGAGGAATCGAGCCACGATGATGCCGTCAGCTGCACCACCAGAACCTAAGTCAAAATGAGAAGCCGGCGGTATCCAAGCCATTCAGGACCGCTGCGTCATGCTTGTTTCGATATGGTGCGCAAAGCAGACTTGGCTCATGCCATGAATCAGACAAGAGCTTCAGCTCCATTTCTGACTGGTGATCAATGTCACCGGGGTGGCCGCACTATCCGTGCGCTTCAGCAACCAGATTTGACGCTCCTTCGCTAAAGGCGACTAGAGCAGATTAGCTGTGGGTGTACAGGGAGGTTCAGATATCGACGCCGTTTTCTTCCAAGGAAAACGGCTCTGCACGATCCCTCCACTCCACAGCAACAGCTAATCTGCTCTAGACATCGTTTCCGAGATGGAAGAGGGGCTCGACTCCATGGGCTCGGCCAAGAAGCGCCTGCTCTTCTCCGTGGTCGAGTGGCGAGTAATTCTGCGCGACATCCATGGCCAGCCGGAAGTATTTCTCGTCCCCGGGAGGAAGAGCAGCCGTCACAGGATGACCGAGGGTCCAACGCAAACCGAGCGAGGCCTCCTGGGGGTAGGAAGCCGGCTGGTACCAGCATTTCGGCTGCGGGTGATCCTTCTTCTGATCGGCACCCCACACCGTCTTTGCCATACCCTTCAGAGCGAGGACTCCGACTCTCTTTTCCTGGGCCTTCTGCAGGATCTGTGGACCGAAACCGGCCTGGGTGAAAAGCACCCAGTTCACAGGAAACAGAACCGTATCGAAAGGGTATCGATCCATGGCAGCGAGAGCAGTCTCCGCAGAGTGGACAGAAAACCCGATATATCGAATCTTGCCTTCCTTCCTGGCAGCCTCCATCGTCTCCATGGCTCCGCCCGGTGCGAGTACTGTGTCCAGGTCAGCCATCTTCGTCAACGCGTGGAACTGATATAGATCCACATGATCCGTCTTCAAAAGACGGAGCGACTGCTCCAGGTCGGCGCGCGAATCGTCTCTCTTGCGTCCATCTGTTTTGCAGGCAAGAAAGCAATCTTTGCGGTACGGTGCAAGCGCTGGCCCTAGCCGCTCCTGCGCATCGCCATAGCTCGGTGCGACGTCGAAATAGTTGACGCCACGATCCACTGCCTCAGCCACGATGTTGGTCGCAGATCGTATGTCCTCGTTCATGACAAGGATCCCGCCGAATCCGATGATCGAAAGCCGCTCACCGGTCTTTCCGAGCGCCCGTCGAGCGATTCGATGAGCAGGCGTAGCTGCATCTGCGAATGCGTGAAAGGAAGAGGAGCCCGCAAGAGCCGCCGCCGTGGCAGCCTGGTGAATAAAGGTACGACGTTTCATAGCCATCTCGCAAAGTGGAGAGTATCTGCGCGCTTTTCAGATCTTACACCTTCGCTTCCCGGCTCGCTTCTGTGCCGGTCACGAGGCGACATGACAAACCCACGGTTCTGCAGTAACTGTTTACGTCGATCGTACTGGCCCTAGCTCTGTTGCTGCGTGACTCATCTCTGTGTCGGCGATCAAGTGAATCGGTACTTGCCTGAATGGAAATCGGGCAGGGCTAACAGCATCGGCGTAAGTTTACATACGACCAGGTACAGTCCATGACTGGACAAGTAGACTTCCTCAACGAGATATATCCTGACCAGCAAACGATGCCTGCGTCCAAAGCCGCGTAAAACCGCAGCCTCGCTTCGAGGGCGCTGCCAGCGTAAGGAGAACGTGAAGCTGTGGGAGCGCGACGGGACATATGCGATCAAGGCGCATGATAGTCCCAGGATGAGCGTGCTGTTCGCGACAAACTGCGAAGACAACGTGGCTTCTGTCGGGCGCCTTCGCATCACAACTTATAACCACGTCTAAGACGAGTGGAGTCTGAGGAGCGTACACGGTATGACTATTACTAAGAAGTCCGCGGGTCTTGGTGTAGTGGTTTTCATCGTTGTCTTGATTGTCGCGCTGGCGGCGATCCCGCCATTTCTCGGGACAGACTCCTTTCGGACACGGATCGAAGATACGCTGAGCCACACCCTCAACCGGAAAGTCACGGTCGGCAAGTTGTCGATCTCGCTGCTGACAGGATCGCTCGACGCGGAGGATGCCACTTTGGCTGACGACCCTCATTTCAGCACGCAGCCCTTTATTCAGGCGGCAAACATCAAGATTAAGGTAGAAGTCCTTCCATTGTTGTTGCATCGCCAGATTCATATCCGAGGCTTCATCCTGTCGTCTCCGCGGATCCAGGTAATTCGCGCACCGAATGGCGTGTGGAACTATTCTTCGGTCGGCGTGGGCGGCGATGCGGCAAAACCCGCGGGCGGCTCGGATACGAGTTCAACCTTTCCGAATCTTTCGGTTGGGCACGTGGAGGTGGACGACGGGCGGCTGACGGTCAGCGTGCTCTCGGCGCCGGGCAAACCCTCCACCCCATCGCGGGTCTACGATCAGTTGAGCCTGAACGTGGATGACTTCGGTTTCTCAAAGCCCTTCCCCTTCAAAGCGACAGCACACCTCCCAGGTGATGGTTCGGTGAAGATCAATGGCACGGCCGGCCCGATCAACCCACAAGACACCTCCCTGACGCCATTTGCCGGCCATCTTCAGTTGCAACATATCGACTTAGTTGCGGCGGGATTTGCCGACGCCTCGGACGGTCTCACCGGCACGCTCGGAGAAATGACACTCGATGCCGTGTGGAGCGGACAGGCGATGCATGTGACGAGTCTGTTAATCGGTTCGCCGAACCTTGCGATCGTGCGTTCGAGCGCCCAACAGGAGCCGACGCCTGCGGCATCGAGGCGAGAGGGTGCCTCGATGCTCCGTACCTTATCCGTCGACAAGGCGGAAATCAAGAATGGCACGCTCACCGTGTCGACTCCTGGACAGGCCGCCAAGCCGGCCATTTATCAGCAGCTGGACGCTACTCTAAGAGCCTTTGGAGCGACGACTCCTTCACCATTTTCGGCCAGAGCACAACTTCCCGGGGGAGGCAGCTTCGCGGCCAGTGGCAATGTCGGTCCGATCAACTTCGACACGACCGCGACCACGCCGCTGGTGGCACAGGTGGATCTGAAGCACGTGGAGCTCGAGACCAGCGGCGTCATTCCGCCGGACGCCGGAATCAAGGGGCTGACCGACCTGCAGGCGCAAATCCGCTCAAACGGGGAGGTCCTGAACGCTACGGGATCGGCCCA
>CAZZZP010000176.1:0-3158 GCA_964658635.1 Lichenicola sp.
ACTTCTGGGGAACGGGCTTCGGTTCAGGATTGGTCTTGTTGTCGATGAAGCGCTGTTGAGCGTCCTGCACCTTATTGCGTGCGTAAGCGGCATCACGCCAGCCTTTGATTTCGACGCGCTTACCTTCGAGATCCTTGTAGATGGCGAAGAAGTGGGTGATCTCGCGCAGCATGTGGGGATAGATCTCCGAGAAATTCCAGACGTCCTTGTAGCGCGGATTGCCCATGCCGACGCAGAGGACCTTCTCGTCGCCCAGACCCTGGTCCATCATCTCGAGGAGGCCGATGGGACGGACTTCCATGACGCAGCCCGGGAATGAGGGGTTATCGACGAGCACGAGCACATCGAGCGGGTCACCATCATCGCCTAGTGTGGAGGGGATGAAGCCGTAGTCTCCTGGATAGTGGACCGGCGAATAGAGGTTACGGTCCAGACGGAAGACGTCGAGTTCTTTGTCGTACTCGTATTTATTCACGCCCTCGGCGGGGATCTCGATGACGACATTGATGATCTCGGGGCTTTTCGGTCCTACGGGCAACTCAAGATAGTTCGGCATGGTTGGTGTTTATCTTCTCTCGCGGTAAAAGTTGTGCGCTCGGATGAGCCTGGCTGCCCGTGGGCATGGGGCCCCTGGGACATGCCGCCGCGGACCAACTCGGAGCGAACCCCTCAAGTCTATAATCGAACTCGATGAAAGCCCATGTTTATGTCACATTGAAGCGTTCGGTGCTGGATGCCCAGGGGCAGACGGTCGCGGACGCGCTGAAGCGTATGAAGTACCAGGGAGTGGCCGATGTGCGGCAGGGAAAGTACTTCCTGCTGACACTGGACGACTCGTTTGCCGGCGAGGATGCGGCTCGCGCCGAGGTGGAGCGGATTGCGCGTGAGGTGCTTGTCAACCCCGTGATTGAGGAGTTCAGCTTTCGGCTTGAGCAGTAGGCAAGAAAAGTGCTTTGGACAGCATGCCGTGGCCGGGGCTTTCGAGCCGACGCAAGTGGACCCACGCGCTCCGGGGCCCAGCACCTGAAGCGCCTGTTCAGGTGCTAGGCTCAAAGCTGTGATGAAGCCTCATTTGACCGAACATTCTTCAGTTTCAGGCGGCGGGACCATTGCGGCGGGGAACGGCAGCCGTTTTGTACGCGCATGCCTGCGCCAGCCCGTGGATCGAACCCCTGTCTGGTTCCTGCGCCAGGCCGGCCGGTATATGCCCGAATACATGGCCGTCCGGAAACACCATACGCTGCTCGAGATCTGCCGCACGCCGGATGTAGCTGCGGAGGTCACCATCACTGCCGCCGAACGCCTTGGCGTGGATGCTGCGATTATCTTTGCCGACCTGCTGCTTCCCTTTACACCGATGGGTGTGGATTTCGAGTTTGTGGCGGGCGAAGGCCCCCAGGTTCATACGCCGGTCCGCACGACTGCGCAGGTCGAGGCGCTGCGAACCGACCGCGCCGACGAACTGATCTACGTTGCGCAGTCGATCGAGCGCGTCGCAAAGCACTTCGCCGGACCGCGAGCCGACGGGGACCAGCTTGGAATCATAGGATTTTGCGGTGCTCCCTTTACGCTGGCAAGCTACATGATTGAAGGCGGCTCATCGCGCAACTATATTGAGTCGAAAAAGATGATGTACGCCTCGGGCGTTCCGGGTGGAGCGGAGAGCAGGGCCTGGCCGCTGCTGATGGAAAAGCTGGTCGACGTGCTGATCGTCTATGCGCAGCAGCAGGTTGAGGCCGGGGCGGACGTCATCCAGATCTTCGATAGCTGGGCGGGTGCTCTTTCGGTGCTGGACTATCGGGAGTTCTGCCTGGAGCCAACGACGCGACTGGTACGGGCGGTGCAGGCGATGGGCGTGCCGGTGATCTACTTCGGGGTGGATACGGCTTCGCTGCTGTCGACAATGCGTGAGACGGGCGCGGACGTGATGGGACTGGACTGGCGGACGCCGCTTGACGAAGGCTGGAAGTCCGTGGGGCCGGGTTGCGCTGTTCAGGGGAATCTGGATCCGATCTCCTTGTTTGCACCAGAAGCGGTGCTGAAAGCTCGTGTTTCCGAAGTTCTCCGGCAGGCTCGTGGTCGAAACGGTCACATCTTCAACCTGGGCCATGGAATAGTTCCAGGAACTCCCGTCGAAAACGTGTTACGTGTAGTCGAATGGGTCAAGGAGATAAGCGCGCGATGAGCAACCAGGTCGAAGGATGCGATGCGATTCTGCTTCTGGCGCACGGAACGCCAGACGTGCTCAGCGAGATGTTCGAGTACCTGAAAAATGTGACTGGGGGCCGTCCTCTGCCGCAGGAAGTCGTAGAGGAGCTTCAGCATCGTTATGGTGAAATCGGCCTGCGTGACGAACCTCTGCCGGAGGGTCCTCCACTGACGAAGTGGACTCTGAAACAGGGCCGCATGCTGGGCGAAGCGCTGGACCTTCCGGTTTATGTGGGTATGCGCAACTGGCACCCGTATATCAAGGACGTGCTCGACCAGATGCGCGCCGATGGCGTGAAGAGATTCAAGGCAATCTGCCTTGCTCCGCAGAACTCGCGCACCAGCGTTGGCCTTTATCGGCGGGCGGCGGCCTCTGCGAGTCAAGGCATGGAGATGGAGTTTGTCGCTGGCTGGAGTGAGAGTCCGCTGCTTGCCAAGGCTTTTGCCCTGGAGTTGTGGCCTGTCTGGGCAGAGGCCTGCGCCAAGACTGGCACACGGGTACCTATTCTCTTTAGTGCGCATTCTGTTCCCTGTCGAACCATCATGTCGGGGACGGTGAGCACATCGTCGAGCCCGTCTGCGAGACCTGGCGCGCCTGTGCCTGCCGATGGCATTCAAAACTATGGCGCGGTACAGACGCCTGACCCGTACCCGGTTGAGTGCAAGCAGACGGCTGTTGCCATCGCCGAGGCGCTCCGGCCTCTCGGGTTGACCGAGGAGGATTGGTACTTCGCGTTTCAGAGCCAGGGGATTGCCGGCGCTCCGTGGATAGGCCCAACGGTGGAGGATACGCTCAAGGCATTAGCTGCTGAGGGAGCGAAGGCCGTGGTGATGCAGCCGGTGGGATTTCTCTGCGACCATGTTGAGATACTCTACGACATCGATATTGCGTTCACCGAGACAGCAAAGGAGCTGGGCATGGAACTTTCAAGAGCGACCAGCCTGAACGA
>CAZZZP010000177.1:0-3127 GCA_964658635.1 Lichenicola sp.
CGCGAGTTGGTGTAAGCGGAAGCTCAGACCGTGAATCGCGGCTACGTCGACACCAAGGAACTCCCCAAACTGCTCTGGAAGATGGACGAAGCTAACGGTGAAGCGATCATGTGACCCGCTATGAAACTGACAACGCACACGTTCGTTGGGACGGGCGAAGGGTTCTAGGCTCCATGGTCCAAATCTGATTGTTGCGAAGGCCGTTGGACCATCGCGGCGGAACGCATGAAGATGGATACTCAGACAGCGCGGCTTTGTTGGAGGTTTGCTCCATCGCGATCAAGACGGAAGGAACGCTGTGGTGGGCTTGCGTCTAAGGCTTACCCCCGCCGTGTGGCAGAGTGGTTGGCTGCACAGGAGTGGACTCGGCTGATGCCCGTCAAGCGCGTTCAGGCCGATGGTCTGCTCAGTGGTCCTTTACTGGCGACCCTTGAGCATGTGCGACGATCTATTTATGCCAAAGAAGCATGACCCGGGCGGCAGGGTTCGCATCGTGTTGCCGCCTGATGTGAAAACAAAGGCCCTGTTTGGCGGACCCGGCGATTGCTACCGTTACCGGCTTTCGCGTACGTGGAATGCAAACAGACCGCATGCGCTGTTCGTGATGATGAACCCAAGCACTGCGGACCTCAAGGTCGATGACCCCACCGTCGCGAAGTGCGGCAGGTTCGCGCGAGCCTGGGGATACGGTGGCATCCATGTTGGCAACACCTTCGCGTACCGTACTACGGATAAGAAGCATTTACGTCTGATTGCTGACCCGATTGGCCCTGACAATGACAAGCATCTTGTCGCCATGGCGAAGGCATCGGAGATGGTCGTCTTTGCATACGGGCAGCCGGGTCACCGCACCTTAGCGCCGCGTGGGCAGCATGTGGCACGGCTTCTTATGGTAAAAGCTGCTGTCATCCCCCACGTACTGAAGCTCTCGAAATATGGGATTCCAACGCATCCCCTCTATCTGCTTGAGAGCCTTAAGCCTGCCCTATGGCAGTTTTAGCAGCTCAAAGGAAGCACGCTGTTAGCGGAGTCTGCTGCAAGACAAGACGGAACAGCATCGAACCAGTTTGTCGATCAGACACAAGGTCAGAAGAGTTGAGACAAGAGCATCGAACAGTCCGTGCGCAATTGAGATCGCAACGTGGGGTCAGTGGCGCTATGAGGTCAATTCGAGTATCGATGAGTAGCTGCGGCATCAGAAGTTTCCAACTGGTCTTCTGAAGGTCTTTCGCCGGACACGTCAGCTTCGCTCTTGATCCAGGAGATTGCCGACCCGACAGTGTGCCGAAACATTCGAGCCTGCTTTGAGCGTCTTGCTCCCGAAGATGGACCCTAGGATCATCACTCCGAAGGGCCTGATGACAGGCCTGCACACCTGGATTATCCCTCCTGGCGGCCGGTCGAGGATGGATATTGAAAGCGTCAACGGAAGAATGCGCGACAAATGGTTAGATGTCAAAGTGTTATTTAAACGGGCAGGTGCACGCCAGACTCTATCACCGGCGCCTTGCCCGAAATGACCATGGAACGCAACCGGGGCTCGATGGCATGACAGCAATTGATTGCGATATCGCAGCGAGTAGGTCGTCCCTACGCCGCGCCACGTCCGCCTAGATCGAATGTGAATTGAGCGACTGAATCTTGTGATGCACGTTCCCCTTATGGTCTCAAAAAATCAATATTCAACGCGCAAAGCCACCTCGACCCCAACCTTCTTCTGGAAAAAGGAGAACAAGCGATGCCGAACCGCAAGTTCGCGTCACTGCTTGAAACCTCTTGGACTGGCAGTGTAAGACAGATACTGGATGAACGGAAGTCGATCGATCGGCGATTTGCAAAGCTCTCGGTGCATCTCCGACCGGGCGTTCCCGTGACCGAAGAACGTGTGATTAGGCTTAGTGTCTCGCACGAAGGACATGTCATCGAGCAGTCTGAACTGTCAGTCACTTCGGGGTCTCCTGAACGACGCGCCGTGTTCCTTGCACCTGTCTCCGAGCCAGGCTTTTTCCAGGTAAGCGTCACGTGGGGAAACGCAGGCGAGACGCTCGAGACGCACGCAACGGCTTCTGGGTTTCATCTCTCGACCCATTGAACCAGGGCCCCGCACTCTCCGCCAACTCGGCGTCGCTCACCCTGGATGGCTATCCTTTTCTGCCCGTTGGAACATACTATTTCACAACCGCGGAAGACGGCTGGGATTTATCCGGTCCACGCAATGCTGCGCTTTGGGAGCGAGACTTCGCGGGCGCCTACGGGCAGGGCAAGATACCCTTCGCGAGCCTTCCTCTTGAACTCGGAGACAATGCCGCAGGCCTCGGCGAGGTATACAGGTATGCCATGGCGCAAGCCCACGTCGCACCCGCGATCACGAAGGTGCATGCCAGCTCGGGCATCCTCATTTGTCCGACTGCATACCAGCACGCCACGCTTTACGTGCTTACGTCGCAGACAGCAACTGAGCAGATCTCCTTCGAGTATCCTCGCAGCGCGAAGCTCACCACAGGACGACTCGAAGCGGGCAGGGCAGCGCTGCTTCTGGTTGGAACCGACGGCAAACTTCTTGCCTCGTACCACTGGAAGTAGGAGAACTCGAGTGCGCCCGTGTCGCCAGCAAGGGTAATGGCGCTTCATGATCGGCACCCTGTGTTTGCCCTGATCGAAACACGAGCTACAACGTTTGTGGGAGGACCGCAGCCTCAAGCGCAAGCGGGACTTCAATGGCTACGATTCAACCGCGTCGCGGGACGCATGTCCGGCTCTGCCATCCTGACCTCCATGAACGATTTTAAGAAGTTATCTTGCTGACCTGGAAGAGGTTGCGCGCAATCCTGGCGGCACAGTTGCAGCCCCGTCTTGTCTTTCTGCGCAGTTCTCTGGTATCGTTCTCGGCTTCTCTGTGGAATCCCTGGCCCGCGTCAATGATATGCATATCACGCGTGATTTTTTTTGCTTGACGATCGACCCTCCGTCATCGAATACTCCTCTCCGCTAACCAAATTCAAACAATTGTGTTCTCGCTGAGGATGCAAAGTGTATGGAAATGTGATCGTTATCATAAGCAGGCTCTATCGCATCCGGTAGCCAGGGGGGTTGTTCTAAATGACGTCATTGACCAGGATCGGGCAGG
>CAZZZP010000178.1:0-2991 GCA_964658635.1 Lichenicola sp.
AGGCGGCGCGTGCGGCGGGCTCCAGATTGGCGGCGAGGGTGAAGTAGCCGCCGTAGGCGGCGTCCACGTGGATGCGAAATCTGTAGCGCTGCTGCAGGGCGATGACCTGGTCGAGCGGGTCGACGGCGCCGGTGGCGGTGGTGCCCAGGGTGACGACGACGGTGCCGATGGAGCCGGTATGGAGCAGGTCTTCGAGGGCGGTGAGGTCCATGCAGTTGCGTTTGTCGACGGCTACCGAATGGAAGGGCAGGCCGAGGACGCCGGAGATGCGGGAGTGGGTGTAGTGCGCCTGCGCGGAGGCTGCGATTCCCTGTCCCGGGTGGAGCTGGCCGGCGACCCAGAGGGCCTCGAGGTTGGCGAAGGTTCCGCCGCTTGAGAGGTGGCCGAGGTGCTGGGGCAGGCCGAACATGGCGGCGATGGCGGCGACGGCTTCGATCTCCATCTTCGAGCTGGCGCGGCCGCCGTCGAGTGCGTGGTTGTTGGGGTTGACGGCCATGGCCATGGCGTAGGCAGCGCGGGCGACGACGTGGGGCGGCTTGAGCATCTGGCCGGCGTAGAGCGGGTGGGCGTAGGGGAAGTTATCCTGCATGCGCCTGGCGGCGGCGGCGAGGACGGCAGTGGCGCCGGTGGGGAGGGCTTCTGGGTTAGCCTCGGTCAGGCCCGCGTCAAGCTCCTTCTGGGCGGCGGTGAGAAGTTGGAGGAAGACTTCAGAAGAGGTCATGGGTGGCCCATCCTATTTTGATTGCGAGACCGAGGACGAGCGCTACCGCGTAGGCCGCACCGGTGATGGAGCCGGCGGTTCGGATGCGCTTCGTGGCGGCTTCGAGCGCGAGGAGAACGACCAAGAGGAGCGTCATGAGGAGGACGCCGTCGGGCACGAAGAAGCGGGTGGAGGTGAGGGTCGGGTGCGAGATGAACCAGCGGAGGTGGAAGGGATCGAGCAGGGTGCCGGCGAAGAGGACGAGGAAGAAGAGGATGAACTGGGCGATGAAGGCGAGAGCTTTTTTCATGGGGTGGCTCCTGAAGAGTTTACTTGCGCACGGGTTCCGGCTGCGTGGGTGGGGCTACTGCGCCCCTTCGAAGGTGCGGAAGCGATGTTCGAGCTCCCATTGCTGGAGGGCATGCGGGCTGGTCTTGAGGAAGGCGGCGCACGCGGTTGCGGGCTCGGAGCCGAGGGGCTGATGGGCGCAGGCGGCTACCGGTCGAGCGAAGTTATCGGGGTTTGCCCAGAGGCTTTCGCCGGGGAGGAAGGTGTGCTCGAGGCCGGTGCGGGCCATCTGCTTGAGGTCGAGGTAGTCGAGGCCGAACTCGAGTGCGGCGCGGGTGTACTCGTGGGTGAGGTCGATGCGTGAGACGCCCTCGTCGTCGGTGTTGAGGGAGACGGGGACATGGGCCTCGCGATAGCTGGGCAGCGGATGATTGGGGGCGGTGACGCCGAGGATGCCGTCGTTGGAGGTGAGGTTGATCTCGACCATGACGTGCTTTTGTGCGAGCTCGTGGAGGAGTGCCTGCGGGTTGCGCTCGTAAAGGACGTCGGCGCCGTGGCCGATGCGCTCGGCGTGTCCGAGTTCGACGGCCTCGCGGATGTGGAAGGCGAGGCCGGCGGGTGGGACGAGGCTGGGCGCGAGTTCGCCGGCGTGGAGCGAGAGGTGGACCTTCGGGTAGGTTGCGTGGAGATAGTCGAGCATGTGCATCTGCCGGCTGTACTCGGACATGGCGAGGTAGGCGTCCTCCGGCTGGACGAAGTTGAGGCCGACGAAGCTGGGGTCGCCGGATACGACTTCGAAACCGAGCAGGGTCTGGGCGAAGACCTGCTGGGGGAGGTTGGCGCGGAGGATCTGATAGATGATCCTGATCTCGACGGTGCAGGCGGGAAGGGCCTGCGGGGTGTCGCAGTGCTCGAGGCGTCTGCGTTCGGCGAGGGCGCTGTCGATCTCTTCCGTGTCGCGGGCGACCTCGTCGCGCAGGCCGGCGGCGAAGAGCTTGTCGCGCAGGGCGGCGAGCTCGTGCGGGGTGGTGCCGGAGATGTCGTCGGCGGACTCCGGCTGGGCCGTCGTGGCGGGCCTGATGGGGGTGGGCCAGCCGGCGGCGAGGCCGATCGCGCGAGCGCGGGTGAAGGTGGGCGTCATCATGACTTCGAGGTACTGTTCGTTCTGCGCGGCGGCGCGGGTGGCGACTTCGTCGAGCCATTCGCCCTGGTGGTCCTTGCTGGTGCCTCCGAAGCGCTCGAATGTGGCGAAGAACTGGTCGTGGCCGCTGACGCCGGGGGTCGGGACAAAGCTGCGCATGGAGAAGGAGTCGACGAGCGCGTCGTAGAGCTTCTGATCGGCGAAGACCGACGTGGCGGGGAGGCTGCCGGTTGCGCAGGCGGGGTTTTTTGGATCTGCGGGCTTGATGAAGGCGAGCCGGATGGGGTCGACGCAGAGATGGTCCTGGGCGGCGTCCTGGAGGAAGGTTTCGGCGTAGATGGCGCCGGAGAGATGCATGTGGAGATCGGCGCCTTTGGGCATGCGCTCGAGAAAGTCCTGGAGGTCGAGCGGGCCGTGCCGGCGCGCGGTATTGAAGGCGGCTGCTGCACGGCGTTCGGCGGGGCTGGTGGCGGCTGCGCGCGGGTTGTGGGGCCTGGTCTGGGCCGGGAGCGACACCGGTGTGGCGAGCAAAAGGAGCGCAATGAGCTTCGGGAGCATGAGCCATGGTAGCCGGAGATTTGCCGGTATAGGTAAGACTTCGTTTGTCCGAAACGGCCGTGCGTTGCTATACTGATGATGCGTTTGAGCGGCTGACCGGACGAGGGGTTGGCGGCGGAATTCTTTTCTACGATCCCTGCGACAATCCCTTTGCGGACCTGCTGGAGCGTCAGACGATTGTGCGCGCGGACCCTTCTTGGCGGTCTGGAGCGAGGTGCCTCCGGGTGCTGCGCGGCTCACAAGTGTAATGCCAAGGCCAGATAGCTCAGTGGTAGAGCGCGGCCCTGAAAAGGCCGGCGTCGGC
>CAZZZP010000179.1:0-2983 GCA_964658635.1 Lichenicola sp.
CCCGGAAGAGAACGCACTCGGCCTCTTCGAAAGCCTCGCGGCAGTGGGCGCCCCTTTGATGGTGCGCACCCTGGCAGGCCTCGAAGACGGTTCCATCCAGCCCGTCGAACAGGATCACAGCTCGGCGACACTCGCCCCGATCCTCACCCGGGACGACGGCCGCATGGACTTCGCCCGGCCTGCAACCGAGTTGCTGAATCGCTGGCGTGGTTTTCAACCCTGGCCCGGCGCATGGACCATGCTGCGCGGCAAAAAGCTCATCGTCCACCGCATGTGCGTCGCAGAAGGAAAATGCGAAACAGCTTCCTTCCACGTTGAGAATCACCGGCTGATGATCGGTTGCCGCGACTCCGCACTCGAACTGCTCGAAGTACAGATGGAAGGCAAAAAACGCATGACAGCGGAAGAGTTTCTGAGAGGTTTTCAGGTCAAGACCGGGGAGCGGGTGGACAGTTGAAGGGCAAGGGACAGAACACCGGACGTCGCAACCAGCCCACCCGGCCGGCCACTCCGCCGCATGATCCGGTAGCGAAAGTCCTCGCCGCCGGTGGTCGCGTGCCCAAAAAGTTCATCAAGGCGCGTCCCGTCAGTGCCGGTCCCACCATGGAGCAGGCCGAGGCGCAGGCCAAGGTAACGCCCGCCCGTCGCGTCGCCTTCGAAATCCTCACCCTCGTCGAAGCCGGCAAAGGTCACTCCGACGACCTCTTGCGCGGACCTCGCATGGAGGAACTCTCCGAAGCCGACAAGCATCTCGCAACGGCGCTCGTCATGGGCGTACTCCGCTGGCAGATCGCGCTCGACGCACGCGTCCGCAGCCTCCTCGACAGGCCCGAACAGCGCATCGCCGAGCCTGTCTCGCTCGTGCTGCGCATCGGGGCTTTTCAGCTCATCCACATGGATCGCATCCCGCCGCACGCAGCTCTCAGCGAAACCGTTGAACTCTGCCGCGCCGCCGGCAACCCGCACGCAACCGGCATGGTCAACGCAATCCTGCGAAAGATCGCCGCCGCACAGAAGCCGAAAGAGCGCATCTTCGAGTCGACCGCCGCCTTCGCGGAGCGTCTCGGCCATCCGCTTTGGCTCGTCGAGCGCTGGGTGCGCGACTACGGCCGTGCCGCCGCACTGAAGGTCTGCGAGGCAGACCAGGAAGAGCCCGGCCGCGGAGGCCTCTTCGCCGCAGGTGAGACCAGCGACCTGCCCGAGATCGACGACGGCTCCCGGCTCGTAGCCGAAATCGCTGCGGCGTCCGCCCCACACCCCGAAGGCCGGCCCGCGAAGGTCTGGGATTGCTGCGCCGCACCCGGCGGCAAAACTCTCATGCTGGCACGCCGCCTGGCAGGAGCCGAAGTACTTGCGACCGACGTGAGCGCCAAACGCATGTCCGCGATGAAAGGACGTCTGCGCCGTTATCCCTACGCCGCCAACGTGCAGACTGCCGTCCTCGATGCTGCCAAACTCCCCGACAGCGCCGGCCTCTTCGACCTCATCCTGTGCGACGTCCCTTGCAGTGGAACCGGTACCCTCGGACGCAATCCCGAAATTCGCCTGCGCCTTAAAGAGGAGGAGTTCGCCCGCCAGGCCACACGCCAGCGCGAAATCCTCTCGGCAGCCCTCAAGCGTCTCGCACCCGGCGGCCGGCTCGTCTACTCCACCTGCTCGCTCGAACCGGAGGAGAACGAAGCTGTCCTCGCTGCCGTAGCTGAAGGCTTCCTGCACGTTCCCATCGACGGTCTGATCGTCGCGCTTCCCACCCTGACCGATCCTGCATCCCTGGTCCGCGATGGTGCTCTGCGCACCTTGCCTGGCGTCAATCCATGCGATGGCTTTTACGCCGTCGTGCTTGAGCGTCCCGCAAATTAGCGCAACCCTGTACGCCACAAGCTGGGTGGTTTAGGCTGAGCGCATGAAGCTATGTCGCCTCGCCCTGCTTACACTCGTGCTCGCTCCTTTCACCGTCATGGCTCAGGACGAGCCAAAACACGACGATTCCATGAAGATGGAGAAGGCACCCGTCCCCGCCTCCAAATCCATCAAAGTGAGCTTCGAAGGGCGCGTCACCACGCTCACCGTGCAGGACCTGCTCAACCTCCCGCAGGTCACAGTCCACGTCCATAACGGCCACACCAGGATGGACGAGAACTACACCGGTCCGCTCGTTTCGGATGTCCTGGCCCGCGCCGGCCTGCAGGCCTCGCGCGAGACCCACGCTCTCATGCTTCACTCCAGCCTCGTCGCCACAGGCACCGACCACTACTTCGTCGTCTACTCGGTCGCCGAAGTCGAGCCCACCTTCAGCAGCGGGCAGGTCATCGTCGCCGTCATGAAAGGCGATCTGCCAAACTCACAGGGCGGAACCATAGAGCTCGTCAACACGGCCGACAAGGAGCCAGCACGCTGGCTGCAAGGCCTGTCCGATCTCAACGTGATGAGTGTAGCGGCCAGCAAGTAACCCCTACGCAGAGAGCGCCCAACGATGCAGTCCGGTTCAAAGCTCTTGATTGCCAGCCTGGCCCTGTGCTCGTACGGCACGCGATTTTCTCCGCTCTCGAAGCCGCTCAGCACAAGCGCGTTCCCGGAGCCACCACGATCCCGGTGATGAGTACAGGCGCCACCGACTCCGCCTTTCTCCGCGCGAAGGGAGTCAACGCCTACGGCATTCGGGTCCCCCGCACCTTCGCAGAAAACACCGGCCTACACGGGACTGACGAGCGCATCGAGCTAGAGTACTAGCCCTCTACCAGCTACTGGTGCAACAGGCAGTCGAAGAAGTCAGCCCTGACTGGCCGATCTTACCACTGTAAGCTTCGCTGGACAGGCTATGACGTCTAGGAATACTTTGTGGGCCAAAGCAAAAGCACAATACCTCTGACCTGGGTCCAAAGGCGGAGCCAATGGAGGCTTTTATGACTGATCAGCCAAAGTGTGCGTTCGTCTGGTATGAACACATGACAGACGACCTCGAGAAGGCCGTCGCTTTCTACAA
>CAZZZP010000180.1:0-2416 GCA_964658635.1 Lichenicola sp.
CAGGCTGTCGGCTACCTCTACACGACCGACACTGTACCTAAGCACAAGTTCGAGCTTGAACAGTGGATCACGGACCGAGAGGGGCAGGCACATGGGCATTACCACGGGCTTGAACTGCGTACGGAAGAAGAATTCGGCATCACCGACAACCTTCAGATTGCCCTGTATGAGAACTACTCGTACGTGAATGCTGCTTATAACAGTGTCGACCATCTCACGGAAGGGCTGGACATCAACCCGGATGTTGACCCAACGAAGCCTCTGTCCAACTGGCATAGCGATGGCGTGTCCAGCGAGTTGCTGTGGCGCGTTCGCAGCCCTTACAAACACAAGTTGGGCGTCGCGCTTTATGCGGAGCCCTCGCTTGGGCCGCGCGAGAATGGGCTGGAACTTCGGCAAATCCTTCAGGAAGACTTCAAAGACGATCGCGTGGTTCTGACCCAAAATGTCTGGGAAGAGATCGACTCCGAACAGGGCACGAACTTGGGCGCAGTCGCCTCCAACGCTCCACCAAGCTTCGAGAAATCCCGCGCTACCTATCTGGAGTTTGATCTCGGCGGCTCGTACCGCTTCCGACGAAACATATCGGCTGGGCTTCAGTTCCGCAACCACAATGAGTATGGCGGTTGGGGCTTCGCGGCGCACAACCAGCAGCACACGGCCTTCTTCGTTGGGCCAACCGTCGCGTACGCTGGCCCACATTGGTTTGGTAGTTTCACGGCAATGCGTCAGCTTGCCGCCGTCGGCTTTACCGATGATCAGCGGGCACAGATCTACCATGGCCGACTCTACGGAAACGAACATACAACCTGGGACGGCCTTCGACTCGTTTTCGGTCGAACCTTCTAACTTGCAATGGAGCTCTTCTTTACGCTATGAAAGCAAAACTCATGTTTCTCCCCTTGGCGGGGATCGTGCTTGCGGGTGGCCCCGCCTATGCCACGGTCTATTTGTCCGTGCAGCAAGCTCAAGCCATCCTTTTCCCCGGAGCCACCCTGCAGCCTGATGCACGTACCCTCACCGACGAGCAAGCAAAACTTATCGCACGCACGTCCGGTGTAGACGTTCGCAGCAAACAACTCAAGGTATGGCGCGCCTCAACCGGCGGTTGGTTCATCGTGGACGAAGTCGTAGGCAAGCATGACTTCATCCCTATTGCCTTGGCTCTTGATCAAAATGGAGCGGTAAAGGGAATCGAAGTGCTGGAATACCGCGAAGCCTACGGTGACCAAGTGCGCAATCCCGAGTGGCGCAAGCAGTTCACCGGCAAGACCTCTTCCACCAAACTCCAACTCGACAAGAACATCCGCAATGTTTCAGGCGCAACGCTGTCGTGCAAACACGTCACCGACGGCGTGGAGCGCCTCCTGGTCACCTATGATGTCGTCCTTAAGCAATCCGCCGGTTGAGCGTGCGCAGCCCTGGCTCGGAACTATGGTCAGCATGAGAGTCACCGGCTTGTGTCGAGGCGAAAGTGACGCTGCTCTTGATGCCGCCTTCCAAGAGGTGGCGCAGGTACATCGACTCATGAGCTTTCACGATAAAGCAAGCGACGTCGGCCGGCTGAACGTCTCGGAATCCGGCGAAGCCATCCAGGTGCATCCGTACACATACGCTGTCTTGGAGCGTGCGCAGCAACTTTCAGCGCTGACGGCGGGCTGCTTTGACATCACTGTTGGGGCTCAACTGGTTGAATGGTCTTTACTACCCAGCGACGTAGCTCGGGCGCCCCGCAATGACAGCGTCTGGGCAGACATCGAACTGCTTGGGGGAGCTTCGATCCGCCTTCGTCGCCCTGTATGTGTTGACCTGGGCGGGATTGCCAAGGGGTTCGCGGTGGATAAGGCAACAGAATGCCTGCAGGCACATGGCGCAGAAGGCACGGTGGTCAACGCCGGCGGCGACATCCGCGTGAGCGGACCGGACGCTGAATGGATCGCATTGGCAGTCGATCCGACTCCCGAGGGTGCACCCGTCATTGAACTAGAGAATGCAAGTCTCGCCTCAAGCTGCGGTGCACTTCAGCAACGCTATGTCTCGGGACGTCAGGTTGGGCCACATGTCGATGGCGTTCTGCGACGCCCTGCACGTACAGACCGCTTTGTCTCCGTTGTGAGCCAACAATGCATGCTCGCCGATGCGCTCACCAAAGTTGTCATGGTAAAGGGCATGGAGGCTGACCGGCTGCTGCACCAGCTCGGCGCAACCGCCTACATGCACGACTCCGAAGCTGGCTGGCAGGTCCTTCAATCCGTCCAGGAGTCCGCCACACGATGAAGCGCGCACGCCGACAAGGAAGCTTTGGATTTGAACGCCGCTGGTGGATTTACGTCATCGGTGTCGGGGTCTGGCTTTCTGGTGGTCTCTGGCTGCTGTTCCACTATTTCCTTCAGAAACAGGGAGACTTCGGTCCATC
>CAZZZP010000181.1:0-2179 GCA_964658635.1 Lichenicola sp.
GGGGTGGCGCGGGGGTATCTAAACCGCCCGGAGTTGACGGCTGAGCGGTTTATTGCCGACCCATTCGTAGCGGGCGCACGGATGTACCGCACGGGAGATCTGGGGCGGTGGCTTCCGGACGGTAACATCGAGTTTCTGGGCCGCAACGACTTTCAGGTTAAGATTCGCGGCTTCCGTATCGAGTTGGGCGAGATCGAAGCACGTCTGATGGAGCAGCCCGGGATCCGGGAGGCCATCGTGGTTGCGCGGGAGGATACACCCGGGGACAAGCGTCTGGTGGCCTATTACACGGCCAGCGGTGTGGAGCAGACGCTGGACGTCGAGCAACTGCGCTCGTATCTGTTGTCTGTACTTCCGGAGTACATGGTGCCTGCCGCTTACGTTCGGCTGGAGTCGTTGCCTCTGACCGCGAACGGTAAGCTGGATCGTGGGGCTTTGCCTGAGCCCGGCACCGACGCCTATGCTGCGCGCGGCTATGAGCCCCCTCAGGGAGAGGTTGAGACTACACTGGCCGCCGTCTGGGCCGAGGTCCTCGGGCTTGAGCGCATCGGTCGCAACGATAACTTCTTCGAGCTTGGCGGACACTCTTTGCTGGCCGTGCGCGTCATTAGCCGATTGCGGCAGACATTCAACATCGAGGTTGCGATCCGCGACCTGTTTGCCTTCCCGGTGCTCTCGGATCTTGCCCGCTGCACGGAGCGCGCAACATATTCCGAACTGCCAGCTATTGTTAGATCCGGGCGAAGGGAACTGCCGCTCTCGTTTGCCCAGCAGCGGTTGTGGTTTTTGGCGCAGATGGATGGGGCAAGCGATGCCTATCACATTCCGGTTGGCTTACGGCTGAGTGGTGATCTGAACGAGGGGGCTTTACGTCAAGCTCTTGATCGTATACTGTCTCGCCACGAAGCGTTGCGGACTACGTTCAGTGTAGTCGACGATGAGCCGGTGCAACGGATTGCACCTTCTGAGCAGGTTCGCTTCTTATTGATTGAGCATGACCTTCGACAGCATGGCGATGCGGTAGGTGAGCTCGATAGATTGATTGCGCAGGAAGCGGGGACGTCATTTGACCTCGAGACCGGACCTCTTATCCGTGGCAGGCTTGTTCGTCTTGCCGAAGCGGAGTATGCGTTGTTGCTGACGATGCACCACATCGTCTCCGACGAGTGGTCGATGGGTGTGCTTGTTAAGGAATTGGGCCAGCTGTACCGGGCTTTTTCGCATGGCGAAGAAGATCCTTTGCCTGAGTTGGAGATTCAGTATGCGGACTATGCAGTCTGGCAACGGAAGTGGATTGAAGGCGAGATTCTGCAGCAGCAGGGCGATTATTGGAAGAACGTGCTTGCAGGTGCGCCAGGGTTGCTGGAACTGCCGTCGGATCATGCCCGACCGCAAGAGCAGGACTATGCCGGAGCCTTTGCGAACCTGCTGCTGGATGAAGATCTAACGACCGGACTGAAGGAACTGAGCCGTCGGCACGGCACCACACTGTTCATGACTCTGCTGGCGGCATGGGGTGTACTTCTGACCAGACTCTCTGGTCAGCAAGAGGTGGTTATTGGTACGCCGACGGCGAACCGGGGACACAGGCAGACCGAAGGGCTGATCGGCTTCTTCGTCAACACGCTGGCTTTACGCGTAGACCTGTCTGGCTCTCCCAGCGTGATCGAACTGCTGGAAAGAGTAAAGGCTCAGACGATTGCCGCGCAGGAGCATCAGGATATCCCTTTCGAACAGGTTGTAGAGATCATGCGGCCTGTGCGCAGTCTGGCGCACAGCCCTCTGTTCCAGGTTATGTTCGCCTGGGATAACGCATCTGAAGGCGGAGTCGTGTTTCCTGGTGTGCAGTTGCAGTCTCTGTCCTCATCGTCACACAGGAAGTCCAAGTTCGATCTGACCCTTGCGTTGCAGAAAACGGGCAACCGGATCGGTGGCGGAATCGAATATGCGACATCGTTGTTCGAGGCTTCAACGATCGAGCGGTACCTGGGCTACTTCCGGAACCTGCTGGTGGCCATGGTGGAGGACCAAACGCAGGCGGTCAACCAGCTGCCGCTGATGAGCGGAGCGGAGCGGGATCAGGTTCTATACGGGTGGAACGAGACGCATGTGGAGTATGCGCAGGACCGGTGCGTGCATCAGTTGTTCGAGGAGCAGGCGGAGAGGACACCGGATGCGG
>CAZZZP010000182.1:0-2057 GCA_964658635.1 Lichenicola sp.
CTTTCCGCGTGTGCTTGGGCACGAGGTCGCGGCGGAGGTGGTCGAGGGTGGCGGCGATCTGGAGCCGGGGACGCTGGTGACGATTTCGCCGTATACGAGTTGCGGGATCTGCCCGGCGTGTCAGCAGGGACGTGTGAATGCGTGCCAGCGGAACGAGACGATGGGCGTGCAGCGCGACGGTGCGATGACGGAGTACATCAGCGTTCCGCGCGAGAAGCTCTACGCGGCCAAGCTGTCGCTGAAGGAGCTTTGCCTGGTGGAGCCGTTGACGGTTGGCTTTCATGCGGCGGCGCGGGGGCGTGTGAAGGTCGAGGACACGGTTGCGGTCTTTGGCTGCGGCGGTGTTGGGCTGGGAGCCATTGCGGCGTCGGCCTTTCGCGGTGCGGAGACGATTGCGATCGACATGGATGATGTGAAGCTCGAGACGGCGCGGCGTGCCGGGGCGAAGCACGTCATCAACACCGGGCGCGAGGACCTGCATACGCGGCTCGACGAGATTACCGGGGGGCAGGGGCCGCATGTGATGATCGAGGCGATCGGTCTGCCGCAGACCTTTCGTGCGGCGGTGGAGGAGGTCGCGTTCACGGGGCGAGTCGTCTATATCGGGTATGCGAAGGAGCCGGTGGCCTACGAGACGCGGCTTTTTGTGCAAAAGGAGCTCGACATAATGGGGAGTAGAAATGCATTGCCGGAGGACTTCCGCGAGGTGATCCGGATGCTTGAGGCGGGGCGCTTTCCGGTCGAGGATGCGGTGAGTGCCATCGTGCCGATGGAGGATGCTGCGCGGCTGCTGAAGGAGTGGAGCGATGCGCCCGGACGATTTACGAAGATAATGGTGCAGGTGAATTAGGCAGTGCTTTGAGGGGTTGGACGATGTTAATTGCAACAGGACGGGACGCGGGCGCAGCGCAGGATAAGGAACGCAAGCCATTACTTCCGGTTGGCAACCTGGCTCCTTTTTTTCTGGTGACGTCGCTGTTCTTTCTGTGGGCGATTCCGAACAACCTCAATGACATTCTGATTCGGCAGTTTATGAAGTCGTTTGCGCTGACTCGCTTTGAGGGCGGGCTGGTGCAGTCTGCGTTCTACATGGGGTACTTCCTGCTGGCGATGCCGGCGGCGCTGCTGATGCGGCGTGCGGGTTACAAGGCTGGGATCCTGACCGGGCTGCTGCTGTTTGCAGCGGGGACGTTTCTCTTCTGGCCGGCTGCGGTGGTTGGGCAGTATTGGTTTTTTCTCTTTGCGCTTTTTGTGATGGCGAGTGGGCTTGCGTTTTTAGAGACGGCGTCGAATCCGTTCATCGCGCAGATCGGTGCGCCGGAGAGCTCGGAGCGGCGGCTGAATTTCTCGCAGGCGTTCAACCCGATCGGTGCGATCACCGGCGCTGGAGTAGGAACGGTCTTTATTTTGTCGGGCGTGGAGCTGTCGAAGTCGCAGGTCGCGGCGCGGATGGCCGATGGAACGTATGGGGCTTACCTGAAGGCGGAGACGCTGCGGGTGGTCGCGCCGTACGTGGTGCTTGGGCTGGCGGCGCTGGTGCTGGCAGCGGGTATCTGGCGGACTACCTTTCCGGTGATCCAGAGCGAGCATGAGGGCGATGCGGACGATCATGGCCGGATTTGCGATCTGTTCAGGCAGCGGCATTTCGTATTTGCGGTGCTCACGCAGTTTCTTTATGTCGGAGCGCAGGTCGGGACGTGGAGCTACTTTATCCAGTATGTGCAGGACTATACGCACCAGCCGGAGAAGGTGGCGGGCTACTTCCTGATCGGGACGCTTGCGGCGTTTGGTGTGGGGCGCTTCGTTTCGGCGTACCTGATGCAGTTTGTCGCGGCGTCGCGGCTGATGGGCGGCTATGCGCTGGTCAACATAGTGCTGCTGCTGGTGGCGATTCTGCACCCTGGCTGGGCAGGCCTTTGGTGTGTCTTCGGGACGAGCCTTTGCATGTCGGTGATGTTTCCGACGATCTTTGCGCTGGGGCTTAAGGGGCTTGGGGCAAATACGAAGATTGCGGGATCGATGCTCGTGATGTCGATCGTCGGCGGAGCGGTGCTGAC